>JBMNUU010000005.1:0-101325 GCA_050946435.1 Prevotella sp. | reverse complement strand
ATGCCGGTATCAAGGAAGGCGACAAGATTCAGGTTAAACTTCTCGACATCGACGCCAAGACCGGTAAGTACAAACTGTCTCACCGTGTGTTGATCGAAAAGCCCGAGGGCTATGTAGAGCGTGAGCGTCGCCCACGTCGTGACAATGGCGGTCGTTCACGTCGTGACCGTAATAATGGTGGTGACCATCGTCGCTTTGAGCATGACGACAACCAATAATTATTTTAGGAAAATAACCACATAAAATAATATATTGTCAAATGACCTATTAAGGCCCCGCAATGTCGAAAGACGTTGTGGGGCCTTTTTTTAATGGTATTGAAGAAAGGGGCGGATTGCTTGCTGCTGCGTATGTGGTTAGATGAGCGCATCAGGAAAGCCTGATGCCTATTTCCGACTGACGAGCCAGGCGCTCAGCAACACCAATACCAAGGCCACAGGCTTATCCCACGTGAGAACGTCCTGTCCTATCGCAATGGCAACCAGCGAGGCTACGATGGGTTGGAGATTGGTGTAGACGCTGACCGTTGTGGCTTCTAAGTATCGCATGGCAAAGGGTATGGCGAAATAACCGGCCACTGTGGCGAAAACCACGATGAACGCCATCTCCAATAGGCCGCTCCATGCCCAGGAAGAGCCGTAGAGTGGGGCCGATTGCAAATCGCTCCACGAGAAGGGTAGCACGGCAATGGTCGACACCAGGAAAATCCACTTCATCTGCGTCACAGCCGTATATTTAACCGAAACCTTGCGCGTGATGATCAGATACAAGGCCCATGTGAGCAGACTGAGTATGGCGAGACCTATGCCCAGTAAATCGTTGCTACCACTGCCACCTTTCCATCCCATAAATACCATGAGCATGGCTCCGATGATGCCGATGGCAACGCCCGCAACACCTCTCGCCGTCATTTTTTCACCAATGAAGAGTGCGGCGCAGACCATCGTAGCTACAGGTGTGAGTGTGGCGATGAGGCTAAAATATACGGGACTGGTGAAGTTGAGCGCCCATGCCGTGAGGGTTTGGGAAATGACAAATCCCAACAAACCGCCAGACATGATGACGATGAGATCTTTGCGTTCCACAGGCTCTTTGGGGAGAAACAGTGAAATGACCCAGAATATGACGGCGGCACCGATGCATCGTGAAGCCATATAGGCCATAGGAGATACCCAGTGGTCCAACAGAAGTTTGGTGACGGGGACGCCGAGCCCGAAAATGATGTTGGCCAGTAGTACAGCGGAGTGGCCTTGAATCTTTGTTCTTTCCATAACGGAGGCAAAGGTAAACATTATTCGGTAAGTATGGTTGCAAGTTACTGTTATTTCATAGTTTGACTTGAAGATTGCCGTTGTTCGACCTATCAACAGAGGTCGTTTGTCAAATTTCATGCCTGTTTTTCGGTGGCTTTCCTTCAGACCTTCTGGAGAAAAAGAGGCTATGTTTTGGTCGTCCTAATTCGCCTGATCGGCATGGAAAAAGCATGTGACAATGCGGTTGTTATCTTGTCATTCTACGATAAGATAACAACCGTCGTACGAAAAGGGCCGTTTCGCAGTGCCGTTGGGCCGTAGTCGCCCTGCCGTTTCATAATCAACCGCAAGTGACATGGTTTGAGTGGAAAGTGCTTTGTTCTAAAAAGTACTGATAGTCAGGTGCTTATGGTGCTTTGTAAATTTCTCGTATTTCGGGCGAGAGCAAAGATGTTTTTGAATAATCGAATTTCAAGTGGCGTTTTGTCAATAAAAATACAGACGATTACCCCTCCGAGATCTTATCGACCGACAATTACAAAGATCTACATACCTCTAATTCGAATATTCTTGGTTGAAATTGCCACAAATTCATAACTTTTATGTAAGTTTGTAATTTCCAACTATATATAGAATGAATTATGAAACAGATTATTACTCGTTTCACGGATGACGACCTATATAAGTTTACCATGTGTTGCGCCGTCATCGACAATTATCCTCGTGCTCAAGTATGCTATCAGTTTGTTGACCGCAATAATACTGTTTATCCCAAGGGATTCGCCGACCTGGTGCGTGAGCAGGTCAAAATGCTCGAAAATGTGGTGATCACCGATGAGGAGGTAGCCTTCATGCGCAGCAAGTGCTGTTATATTCCCAACTGGTTTTATACTTACATGAAGGGTTTTCGATACAATGCCGACTGGGTCGATGTGTCGCAAGACGAGGAGGGACACCTTCAGATCACCTTTGAGGGCAACTGGTCGGACACCATTCTGTTGGAGGTAAAGGTGCTGGCTATCATTTCTGAGCTCTACTATATTGTAACGAAACAGGACGATAAGTTCGATTATGACGCTTACTATAAGAAAGCTTATCATAAAGCCGAACGGCTGCTCGATGCGGGTTGCGTCTTCTCAGATTTCGGAACGCGTCGCCGGGCGTCGCTCCAAGCTGAGGATACGGTGATTAGGGCGTTTTGCGACTGTGCTGCGGCCAAGCGCCATTCCGAAGGGCGGTTTGTAGGTACGAGCAATGTGTATCTGGCCATGAAATACGGCATTACTCCCGTAGGCACGATGGCGCACGAGTTTGTCTGTGCCATCGGCGGAATGTTTGGTCCGCAGATGGCCAACCATTTGGCGATGAACGCTTGGAGAAACACCTTTCACGGGGCCTTGGGCACATACCTCTACGACAGTTTTGGCTGGAGCATCTTTTCATTGAACTTTTCGGAAGATTTTGCCAATTTGTTTAAAGGGCTTCGGGTGGATAGCGGTGACAATCGCAAGGAACTGCAGAAGATAGTCGACAAATACGCCTCTTTAGGAATTGATTCGCGTACCAAACAGGTGATATTCTCTAATGGACTCACCACTGATGATGCGATTGAGATTCAGAGTTATGCCAAGAAATTGTGCAAGCCCTCCTATGGCATAGGCACCCATTTCACCAATGATTTTGAAGGCGTTACCCCCATGAACACGGTTATCAAGCTGGTGGCCGTTAAAATAACGGAGGTCTGGCCATTCTATAATGACACATGTAAACTCTCGGAAGACACCGGCAAGCACACCGGCAAGCCCGAGGTTATCCAGCGCTTCATCGACTTGTTGCACATGAAAGGGTAGCAGGAGCGCTGTCTGCACTTCCTCCGCCCTCCTCCTGTTCTCGGTATGTGCTTTCTCCTGTTCTCGGTATGTGCTTCCTCCTGTTCTCGGTATGTGCTTCCTCCTGTTCTCCGCCATATTATGGCGGAATATAACCATTCGCTATTTTCACCATTATCCCCATCTATCATGCGCCATGACCCTGAAAAAGATCGGCTAAAGGCAGAGGGCTACGCCATTGGTAAGCATCCCTCCATGCTTCGACGCAGTGTGTATCACGACTACAGTGGCCGACAGATGTATATGGTCACGCTCACCACCGAGAGAAGGCGCCCACTGTTTGGTCACCTCGCAGGAGACGTAACGCTACCTACGGGCCACCCCCATGCGCCACATATCGTACTTTCGGAATTGGGAAAGGCGGTAGAGGCGGTGATGCTGTCTATTCCCCGATTTCATCCCAGAGTGTCTGTCATAAAGCTCCAAATGATGCCCGACCACCTCCACCTCATCCTTTTCGTATCGACCAGTATGCAGAAGCCACTGGGTGAGGTGATACGAGGAGCGAAGCTTGGCTGTAATAAGGCCTATCGCACTTTGGCAGGCATCTCCTCTTTTAAAGATGCGGGGGCGGAGGGCGTAAAAGCCGATTTTCCGCCATTTTATCGAAGAAAGCACGCATCTCGCTATGATCAATGGGACCCCGAACATCCCAATCGTGAGCGTGGACAGCTCTTTTCGCCCGGTTATCATGACGGCATCTTGAAAGACAATACGCAACTGGAGCGGTGGATAGCCTATCTTGACGATAATCCTCGGCGTGCCCTGGTCAAACGCCAACACCCCGATTACTTTCGGGTACGACGGAATGTGCAGGTTGCTGGCCTCACCTTTTCGGCTATTGGAAACATCTTTTTGTTGCAATGGCCAGTGAAGATTCAGGTGCAGTGTTCTCGCAGGCTCACGGCGGTAGAGATAGAGAAATGCCAAAAAGCCATCTTCACAGAGGCTGAACAAGGGGCTGTACTTGTGTCGCCCAGCATTTCTCCCGGCGAAAAGACCATCATGAGAGCAGCTTTTGAGCGAAGATTTCCTGAAATTATATTGGAAGAAAATGGTTTCACCGATTGTGAGAAACCTAAGGGTAGTGCCCGTTTCGATGCGTGCAGTCGCGGGCAAATGCTCTTTCTTTCGCCCTGGGGGCATCATCATGAGCGAAAGACCATACAGCGCGGGCAATGCATGCAACTCAACGATATGGCACGAATAATTTGTAATACGTGCATAAAAAATCCTGCTTGAGACTAAATAAAAACTATTTTGTCTCAAGCAGGATGTTTGTCATTCCCCCGAATGACTTCGGAGCACTTGTTTATCTGAGATTAAAGTTCTTTTTCAGGTTCAAGTTATCAGAACTATTGCCCACGAGGACGGTGAACTTTCCAGGCTCGCAGGTCCATTTTTGTGCGGTTTCATCGTAGAAACTCAAAGCATCCTTGCCAATGATGATGGTGACGTCCTGCTCCTGTCCGGGTTGCAGCGACACTTTGGCAAATCCCTTCAATTCCTTCATGGGGCGGTCTACCGAGGCTTTGTTGTCGTTGACATAAAGCTGTACGGTTTCTTGTCCGGCGCGCTTACCCGTGTTTTTCACGGTGACAGTGACGTGCAGACTGTCGCTGGCCGTCATCTCGTTCTTGTCGAGACGCAGGTTTGACATTTTGAAAGAGGTGTAGCTCAATCCGTGACCGAAGGCAAACAAAGGCTTGGTTTTGGCCTTGTCCACCCATCGGTAGCCCACATAGATGCCTTCCTTGTATTCCTCGTCTATAATCTGCTTCCCTTCTCGCCATGTGCCGGGATAAGTGTTTAGGGCGTGAGCCCCTACATCCTCGAGCTTAGCAGGCCAGGTGAAAGGCAGTTTTCCCGAAGGATTGGCGTCTCCTGTGAGCACATCGGCCAAAGCGTGACCGGCTTCGGAGCCGATAAACCAACCCTGTACAATGGCAGGAACTTTGTCTTTCCAGGGCATAGCGACAGCATTTCCGGAGATGTTGACGAATACGAGGTTTCGGTTTACTTTTGCTAAAGCCTCCACGAGTCGGTCTTGTGCGTATGGCAATTCGTAACTTTTGCGGTCGTGTCCCTCGCAGTCCTGATAGTCGCTCTTGTTGAGACCGCCAAACACTACCACATAGTCGGCCTCCTTGGCTTTGGCCACTGCATCGTCGATGAGTTGTTGCTCCGATCGACTTTCGCTGAGATCTTGTCCGGTGGTCACGCCATTGTATGCTCCTGTGGTGTCGCCTACGTAGCCACGCTCATAACTAATCTGCATGGAGTTTCCGAGACGCTCCTTGAGACCATCGAGCGGTGAAATTTCACGTTGTACCTTTAGTGAGGAAGAGCCGCCGCCTACGGTCATCATCTTGATGGCATTCTCGCCTACGACCAGCAATTTGGGAGTGCTATTCTTCGATGAAATGGGAGAAATTGGCAAAACGTTGTTCTTGTTTTGCAACAATACGATGCCCTCTGTCGCTATTTTGCGGGCTGCTTCGTAGTGGCTTTCCGAACAGAGGAATCCGTGATTGGCTTTGGGAGCCATCGTGGTGCGGAAGTAGAGCCGAAGCACGCGGCGCACTTTATCGTTTAATTCCTTTTGAGTGTATTTCCCTTCAAGAATAAGTTTTTTGTAGGGATTGGCCAAATGATAGTAGTCGTATGCATTGGCAGTTCCTGTTTTCAAACCATCGGTTCCTGTACCGAATTCCATGTCCAGGCCGTTGGTGATGGCTTGTTCGGTGTCGTGGGCCCCTCCCCAGTCGCTGACCACCACGCCGTCATATTTCCAGTCTTGTTTGAGAATCCGATTCAACAGAATCTCATTATGACAGTTGTGTTGATTGTTGTAGAGGTTGTAGGCCCCCATGATGCCCCATGTGTGTCCCTTTTGGACAGCAGCCTTGAAAGCCGGCAGATAGATTTCGTGCAGGGCGCGGTCGGACACTTTGACATTCACCTGATGTCGATATTCCTCGTCGTTGTTCAGGGCGTAGTGTTTCACACAGGCGGCAACACCGTTGCTTTGCAGTCCGATGATATAGGGCACTACCATGGTTGAGGCCAGCCATGGATCTTCGCCCATGTATTCAAAGTTTCGACCGTTGAGTGGGGTGCGATAGATGTTAACGCCCGGACCTAATATCATATCCTTGCCCCGATAGAGCGCCTCCTCTCCCAAGCTCTTTCCGTAGAGCAGGGACAGAGAAGGATTCCAAGTTGCAGTGAGACAGGTAAGGGCGGGGAAAGCCACGCAAGAGTCGTTGGTCTGTCCGGCTTGTTCCCATTCGTCCCACAATACATCGGGACGTACGCCGTGAGGACCGTCATCGGTCCAGAAATCGGGGAGCCCCAGCCGCTTCACGCCTGCGGCGGAAAACTTGCTTTGTGCATGGATGACGGCAATTTTCTCATCGAGTGTCATGCGTGAGAGCGCATCTTCTATGCGCTGCTCAATGGGCTGGGTTGCGTCCAGATAGATGGGCGTGTTGCCCGAGCTGTTGAGAGATGCAGTCATTGGGACTGCACCGTAGGCGGAAAATCCTCCTGCCATCAACAGGCCAGATACCAGAATGTTTTTAAAGATACTGTTCATTGTTTATGGTTTTAATGTTATTTATTTTATCATGAGTTTCTTTCCCGTAACAATATATACCCCTTTGGGGAGTCTTCCCTTGTGATAGGCAGTGTTGCCTACCTTCCTTCCTGTAAGGTCGTAAATGGGGTAGGAGCCGCCTTGTTCGAAAGCATGGGATTCGGGCAGCGCAGGTATGGCTGTTGTGGTGTTGCTCTTCGTCTTTTCCGTTCCATATACTTCCACTTCAAATATGCTATAGCCGTAGGCTGGCATTTGCTTTTCCAGGCATCGGAGGCGGACGAATCTGGCTTGCGGCAGTTTGCCGTCATCACTCATGGCGAGGGGGGTGGTGTGCCATCCGGCCTTGGTTGCCGCACTTGTGGCAATGGACGTGTAGGTCTTGCCATCGGTAGAAACCAATATTTCATAGTTTTTGGCACAGGCACTCTCCCACAATATCTTGACCTTGTTGATGCGATAAGTGTCGTATAAATCTATGGTCAGTTCATCGGTCGTGTTGCCCCAGAGTGATTCCCACCGTGTTTCGGTGTTTCCATCCGTCGTCTTCGCAGCTACACTGTTTCCATTTTCGGAAGTGGCTTCTACTGTTTTGTGGAGGGCAAGGTTGAAATCCGTAAAGGTTTTGGCATGGATGTAGACCGTGTCCTTCAGCAGACCAGTATCAAACACGATGGCATAGTTCCCGGGCTGGTCGGCGGTGAATCTGCACGTGTTGGGATGATAGCTGCCGTTGCTTGTCGGTGTCAGGCTGTTGTCTGATGCAACGGCGTACAAACTGGCAGTGCATTCCATCTCCGCAGTATTCATAGGGCCGCCAAATTGATTGGTCGCGACAAAGGTATAGACCACACCGTCTTCGCCTATCGCGATATCGGTCATGGCGGGATAGGCCTTGAAAGAATTCATCACTATCGCCTCTTCTACTGCAAACGTTTGAGTGATGTTAATATTGCCCGTTGCGGCCTTGATTTTGACCATGCCAAATGTGTTGGGTGTGAATACTCCATCGGGCGTAATTGTCCCGTCTTGTGACTGCCAGTTCACGTCTACGCTGGTCCATTGTCCGTCAACGGTATAGCCCATCGCTTTGAGTTGCGAGGGCTGATGCTGTTTGAGCACGTCGCGGTCGGCCGTTATCCTAATGCCCAGTAGGTCGCTGCCACTCATAGACAGGGGCTGACCGTAGGCTTCTATCTCATAGAGTGAGATGCCGTAGGGGGTGGCCCGCTTGTTTCCTTTAATCTTGATATAGCGGGCCTCAGCCTCGTTCATTTTCAGCTCATCCCATTGGCCGTCTCCAATGACGGTCTGTGCCTCGACCCAGTTGTTGCCGTCGTCCGAAAGCAGCACCGTGTAGTTGCTGGCATAGGCTGCTTCCCAGTGGAGGCGCAGTTTATGGAGTTTTACCTTTTCCTCCAAGTCGACGGTAATCCATTCTCCATCCTGATGACGGCTTCCCCATCGGGTATTGTCGTCTCCATCGGTGGCATAAGCGATAAGGGTCCCCGCATTTTCATATCCACTGGCCGTACAGGGCTTGTGTAAGGCCAGGTTAGCCATGCCAATAGAATCGAGAACACTATGTTCGACGATGGTGGGCGGAATGTTTCCTACGGCTTTGCGAGTGGGGAAATCGCTGATATACAGTTCGTGTGGGGCCACCGTGTGACTGTATCCGTCACTGAAACGCACGGTCAGGTCGTGGTCTTCGGGATTGAATATCTGATAGGTCCTCGTTCCGTTCTTATTAAAGGTGCGTGCCGTAGGATAGTCGGCCGTCACCGTCCAGTCCAGGTCGCCGTGCGACAGATGTGAATGGGTGATGAAATAGGTGATGCCGTTGGTGTTGAATTCCGTGAACTCTTTATCCCCCTGTTCCCAGCACTCATCGAAGATTTTGGCAGCTTCTTCGGGGTCAGACCGTTGCAAGTAGGAAAGAGCCACGTTCCCCCATCCTCCCGAGTCGCCCAGATAGCCGGCCGATGTTTTACTGTCGACGTGCCATCCGCCAATAAGTTTATCCTGCATGAGACGCTGATAGTCCCATGCCGCAAACTTCTTGTCTTCGGAGAGATAGTCGAGCGCGGGAGAGATGGGCATCCATTGTATGCCTTGCATGAAAATGGCATCCCATCCAAAATAGGTCCACCATCCTACGCCGTGACACGTGAGGTTGCTGTTGTAGGGTGGTGTCATGGTTTGTTCCACGCCGTCCCGGCTGTAGGTACTTGAAAAGAGTGAGTAGGGGATGTTATAGCCTTCGGTGGTTTGTTGATGATAGTTGGCGATGGAATAGTCCGCCGACAGGTCGTTATGGCGGTCGAACCAGTATTCCGCTACACCGCGTGCTTCGCTCACCCAGCCGAAGAGGCCGGCATCGCGCATCTCTCGGTCTCCTAAAGCTACGCCAAGAAGATACATGCCGCCCCAAGCCTGCATGGCTTCGGACGACGATTCTTGTCCGTTGCCGTTTCCATCGCCCATTCCTCCGGCAAACGAATGCCCGGCCCAGGGGTCAAAGGTTCGGAAGAAGGGGAAGCGGGTGTCTTGTCGGTCCCAGTTGGCATAGTCTTTCACGACAAGTCGAGCCATTTCGCCGTAGTTGTTGCGGAAATCTCGGTCTACAAGAGCCAGCAAGGCACTGGCGAGCGAGAAATAGCCATAATGGAAATGATGGTCGTTGAAAGTCTCGCTATCGTAGGAAGTGTTGTAGCCCACCAGGCCGCCCCAGCGGTCGAAACGGGCGAAGAAACGGTCGTTCTCTCCGGGGGTGAACGTGTACCAGTCGATGAGGGCTTCTTTCAGGCGGTCGTGGCATTGTATAAAGCGGGCGGTGTCTCCCATTTCGCGTGCAAACATCATGTATAATGCCATTTGGGTCAAGCCCTTTCCACCCCAGTAGGTGTCAGAGCCGAAGGTGGCTTTGTCGGCATAATCCTTCAGCATTTTCAACATCCTATCCATGATGAAAGGATGGTCGCCGTCGGTGTTGCTGGGCATGGCGTAATAGGGAAGCATTCCATAGAAGTTGTAGTCTATGTTGAATTGATTGCCAGTGGCCATGCGGAGCTTTCCGTGTGGAGTGTCGTAGGTTAAGCCGTTGAAAGATAAGGTAGTCGGGTTGCCCGTGTCACGGTATTGATGAGGCAGGAATCCCTGCAGCACATTAATCTGACAGCCGTTAAGGCTTTCCGCCTCAATCGTCCATTGCGTATGAATCTTTCCGGCAGTGGTGTCGTATCTCCAATCTACACGGGTGTTGCGAGGAATGCTGTAGGCATAGGGGGCGAGCGCGGTCATCTCATCGATGGTATTGAGACAGGCGACGATGATATATTGTTGGGTCCCGGAGAAGTGGAGCCTCACTTCTCGGTTGTCGATGGAGAGCGAAGTGCCCTCTGGGAGAAACAGACCATACGCATCTTGGTCCTTCTTCATGATGAAAGCCGACATGTTGGTGTTGCCTGTGATAGGTGCACCGTGAGCGTTGAGGATCTCGACGTCTGCTTTTTTATTGTGGTTGGCGGAAGTCCAATTGCTGTTGGTCAGTGTGATGCGGGGTGATAGGTTTTGAAGTTCAATCCATGTAAATGGCATGCCGTGAGCCATAGTGATGTCCATGCTTTGGTTGCCATCGGTCATCGAAAATTCCACATCCCAATCGTGCCATTGTGTGGCTATAGCCGATTCCGGTTTGAAATCTACGCCACCAATATGGAGGATGGTATTGGATTTCATTTCCGTGCCATTGTCGATCCAGAACGTGGGGTGTTGAATGTCCAGTCCGTTGCGCTGAGCTTGGATAAACTGCGGGTAGCTCCATAGATGACCGCTGTATTGTTCAGTAATTAGGTTGGTCCACCAGTCGTTGGTGGGAATGGGCTGTCCCTCCCGTTCGTGCACATATAACTTGCGATATTGCATGAACTGGCTTTGGTCTCCGGTGTTGCCGTAGGCATCGGGGGTGTGTATCGTGCTTTTGCTTTTGATAAGCGGGGTATAGGAAGCATAACTGCCTTGTCCGATGTGTACAACATCCTGCGCCTGCAGTGTGGCGGACGGCAACAGCAAAGCAAGTAGTATGGATAGGTATATAGTCTTGAAGTATGGCACAGTATGTGTTGATTTGAAATGTTTTTTTAAAAAGGAGGAATCAACAGGCTTTCCTGCCACCCATTGATTCCTCCAAAAGTTTAGACGCTCTTTTAAGTGTGTAGCGCCATGATGTTATTCATAATCATCTTCCCAAAGATCGTAGAATCCTTGCTTGCTATCTGCATATCCGTCTGTGACGGATTCTGTAGAAGCTTCACCGGTAACACTTGTCGGACCGCTCGCGGCCATGATGGTTTCACTTTCCATAGACTTCATGCGTATAGCAGGGGCTAAATAAATTTTCTTTTCCATTTTCTATCTTATTTACTTATTTAATAATTACTTTTTTACCATTGACAATATACACACCCTTCTGCAGGTCGCCTGTATTTTTCGCTTCCATGCCGTTGAGGTTGTAAACCTTACCATTATTTGTTGTGTTCATGTTGAGGCTGTTGATTCCGGTCACCTCATTAAAATTGTTGAACTTAGCTTTGACTCCGGCATCGAGACCTGTGAAATAGGAACGGAAGGCTGTAATCTTTGCGCCATTTCCTCTCTTGAATACTACGCTCTCATCGGACGTACCCTGTCCCTCGGCATTCTGAATAATCCATTGTGTGCCATCGGTGGTAGCTGTAGCGAAGTTGCCTTGGAAAGCAACGCCTAAAGCCTCGTCTCCCACAGCGTGAGAAGCAACATTGCCGATGGACCAGTCTAAGAGATTGAAATCGCCGGTGCCGCTGAAGCTGAAGTCTGTGGCCTCATCGTTGGCGTTGTAGATCACGTATGGGAAGAAAGCAGCTGCATCATTTGCCTTGCTGAAGGTGATGGTGGTGCCGTCGTAGCCGGTGGCCTCCCAAATCGTCACGCCTGCAGGGATGTCTTCTGCGTTGACAACGCTCGTGGTATAGATGGTGCCGAATCTCTTGGCAGGCAGGGAGCGGGTAACCTTGTAGCCCGTAGAGCCTGTGCTGAGGAATTTGATATTTTTAAATTCATTCCTTTCACCCATCCATTGTGGCTCGGTGGGGTCGTCAGTGATTTGCAACTGCGTAACGGGGAAAAGATAACCATCATGTCTCAGAATAACCATATTGGGTGTTCCAGTAATGGCAGCGTATTTATTATCAGCCACATTAGTTTCGCCAGTTGTACCGGTGACGATGATAAGAGTGTTCTTGTGCATGGGCTCAATCTTGACGCCCTCCTCAATAGCGGTAACGCCCTTGAGGTCGATGGCCATAGCGTCAGCCTCATTGATCTGGGCAACGTTTTCCGGGGTAACCGTTCCGCCAACAGTGGCTACACCGTTGGCTGTCTCTATGAAGAAATCTCCTTGTCCATTGTTGTAGAAATAGATGTTGTCAACATAGACGATGTCGCTTCCATTACCTTTGTCAAGTTTCAATTGGAAAGCTTTGAAATTGGTAAAATCGAGCCCGAACTTGGGCAATGGAATATCAATGGAATTCCACTGATTGGCAACAAGTGTGCCTACCGATTGTGAATTCTCAGTAGGCGATCCACCACGCATGATGGGAGTGATGCCAAAGACCATATCCTGACGGGGAAGAATGTCGATATGTACGTAGTTCATGTCGCTCAAATCAACGTCGGATGCAAACTCGAAACCAAGATAGTTGTAATTCTGCAAATGAATCAGGTTATCACTGCCTACGGTCATAGTCTCATACTGTGTAGACTGTTCCCATCCACCGATGTTGTAGGTGGTAGCAGGAGTGTAGACATCAGAGAAAATGGACTTCACCACAGCTGCATCTACTGTTGGAGTAGGGGCAGCGGTTAATTTAAATCCTTCTCCTGTTGTAAAGGTAACTGTTTGGGTTTCAGAGAGGTTGCCTGCTATGTCTTTAGCCTGGACGGTAAACGTGTATTCAGTCAGACCACTCAAGCCTTTGATAGTGATGGTGGCGTCGTTGCCGCTGGTGGCCTCTTTGGTATAGCTTTTATTGTGTGCAGCATCGGTGATGATGTAGGTAATCTTATCGTTGTTGTCTGTGGCGTTCATCGTGATGGTTACTTCTTCGCCTTTCACATCAGTCGCTTCAGCAGAGACGAGCACGGGATTTTCAGTATCTTCCACCCGTGTTCCATAAAAGTATTCGTTGCCGATGTAGAACGTTTCGCTGCGGTCTGCATTCTCAAAGCCATCGCCGGCAGCAATTCCTGTGCTGTTGGCTACCACTTTTTTCACCAACTTGATTTGGTACAGTCGTGTCATGGCAGCGTCCTTATCGAGATAATCCTGAACGGGAATGTCAAACGAGTTCCACTGGTTTGCAGTCAAGGTGCCAAGATTGACGCCTTTCTCACCATCATTTGCAGTACCGGCTTCATTGTGATTAATCATCACTACGCCAAGTTCTATGTCTTGCATGGGGTAGACATCGATGTGGTAGAACTTTTTGTTTGATACGTCCATTTTGCTAAAGCCACAACCGAAATATGCGAAATTGCTGATTTGGTAAACTTGGGTGCCATTAATATCTACGGCTATACCTCTTCCACCTCCCCAATCATAAAAGTTGAATCCATTTTGCCCTCCATTGGAATAGAGCAAAATTGCGTCATCTGCACTCACCGCAGGTACGTCGGTAGGCTGGGCCTTTACAGTTAGCATGCTGATGAGGGCTACAAGTAGTAATAATGTTTTTTTCATAAAAAATAGGATTAATAAATTGTTGATGAATTATTTAATGATTTTCTTTGTACGGACTTCTCCGTTGTTATAGGTTGTCTTTGCTATGAAGACACCATGGGTTGGTGTCGAAACTTCTGCTCCGTTGAGCGAATAATAGGTAGGCTCGCCGATGGGCTCACAGTCGGCTATAGATACGGAGCCAATACCGTTGGTTACATGGAGCGTCAAGCGGTTAATAAAAATAGGAGACTGCGAGGCATTGAACACCATCAGTTTGTGTTGTCCGGCAGCCAGTGTAATCTTTAATTCGCGTTCTGTCCATGCGTGGGCAGTGGCTTCCACTGATGTGGTCTTCACTTTTTTGCCGTCTACGTAGAGCCAAATATTGTTGTCGGCAGTCGATTTGCAGTTCATAGTTATGCTATATTCGCCGCCGGAGGGGATGTCGAGCTGATAGCTTGCCCATGAACTGGATTGAAACTCTACCTGCAAGGGAACCTCTGCAGCGGAGGCGACTTCCGAATTGGGGCGTAGCTTCACCTGCTGGTTATCGGTGCTTGCATCAATATAGTCTTTGGCCATGATCGTTTCGCCGGGCTTGTAATATTTTTCCTTGTCAAAGGCCGACATATATACATAGACCTTACCCACTTCAGAAAGATCGCTCGTCGACCTGTTGGTCTGCAGCAAACTCCAATAGGGGGAATAACCGGCATTGCCGTTGGCCATAAACCAGGCATAAGCAGCCACCTTGTCGCTCTGTTCGAGATATTGTAGCTTTTGTGTCATGTGGTCTATCTGCAGGTCGACACTGGGAGCCAGTCCATTTGATCGGAAGTCGTTGCCCATGGCGCAAAACTCGGTGAGAAACAACGGTAACTCCTCGTGATTGCGAAGATAATTCACGAGGTGGGGATATTTCCTTTGGTTTTCTGCGGAATAGATGTCCTTGTAGAAATATTCGGTGGCAAACCATTTGACGGCACTGGCATAGTCCATATAGCAGTGCAGGCACAGATAATCGAAACGAGCGTCGGGACGCAGGGCGATGAAAGCTTCAAGCCAATCGTACGGGGTGCTGTAGACCCTGCCGCCAATGTTGTCGCCACTGAAATTCAGTGCCGGGGCCACAATTTTCAAATTGAAGTCGTCGGCAATCTTCTCCAAGCGAGGCCATGCGTTGGCGGCCTGTGTCGGTGTCATGCTGCTGCCTCCGGAGTTTCCCGAAATATTCGGCTCGTTGTAGGTCAAAAGATACTTTACGCCGGGATGGGCGGAGAGGTAATTCCTCAAAGCGGTCTCATTGAAATTGCCATTCCAGCACATCGGAGCAAACTCAACTTCGCGTCCGGGCCCCACAACTGATGGATTCCTGGGAGTTACCCCCCAGTTATACATCCAGCTCACTCCCGGAGCCAGACGCTGCATGGAAGCCTCGGTGAAGCTTAGGGTTTTCTCGTCCCAACAAACTCCTCGCTTCCCACTCTTCTGCTGAGCAGAGAGTGGGAGAGGGAGCAAGATCATAAGCAATAAATATAAAAGTTTATGCATGGGTGGACGTGTTTTTTATTTTTGAACTTTCTTCACGCCTTCAGCTGTCCTGACAATATAAATACCCTTCTTGTTCATGTTGGGTACGCGTCGCCCGCTGAGATCATAGATTCCGTAAGGCATATTGTTCTTGACGGAAGGAGTGACCTTGTTGATACCCGTTGCAGTGGTGCGATAGAAGAATACGTTGTCAAACTGGAGCTTGGTGCCTGCCTGGCCACCGCTGAGCACGGCAAAGACATTACCGAGATAAGATTTGGGATTATCGAATACGGCTGTGGCACGGCTTCTGATTTCGGAATAGGGGATGTCGATGTTATACCATTTGCCATCGCGGGGATAGTCGGCCAAGGCCGGTGTGATGGTGCCGTTGTCGTTATATCCCGTTGGACCGATGGCGAATTTCGAATCCCCAATGGTGATGAGATGAGTCTCGTTGCCAGTTCCGGCCATAGCGAAATGCAGGGTATAGGTGTCGTCGAGCATGGAAAGGTCTTTGCCGATTCCTTGTGAGGCATAGCCCAGACCGGACCATCCGGCTCCGCCTACGGTGTAGACCGTATAACCTTCGTCATAGCCAAACGAGTTTTTCCCCTCGAATCCCTCGTTACTGTAGGTGTTTTCCCAGACATAGAGAAAGTTGTTTACGTCGTCTACATTGTAGTCGGCCTTGATCTTTCCATTGAATCCGTCGGTCACACCGCTGCTGGTGCCGATGAGTACTACGTCCTGTGCGCCGTCGATGTCGAATGTCGTGTTCCCTTCATTGTCTAAAGCCGGTGTTACAAACTTAGGTGTTTCTATAGGCTCATCACCTCCTGCCTTTTTCTTATAGAAGAATACATTGTCGAAGTTTACTTCGGCTCCCTTGCTGGGACTTGTAGAGACGGCAAATACATTACCAATGAAATTTTCGGCACCTGTAAATAGGCTTCCGCCAGCCAGTTGCTGTAACTTGGCAACGGGAATATCAAAGTTGTACCATTCTCCGTCGCGCTTGTAGTCGCCTATGATTGGTGCGCCCGAAGTGGCGTTGCCTATGACAAATATGGCATTACCTACGGTTATGGTTTGTGATGGATGGGTGAGCAGGTCGTTGCCTTTCATGGCGAAGTGGAGATAATAGGAATTGTCTATCATCGACAGGTCTTTGCCCGTACCTTCTGATGCATATCCGGCTCCGTTCCATGTGGAGGTGCCGGCCACTTGCAGGCGTGTCCAGGATTCCTGCCATCCGAAAGAGTTGTTACCGTCGCTGGGCAATCCGACATAGTCGCCGCCATCCCATACCCAGAAGAAATTGCTGATTTCGTCTACGTTATAGTTTTTCAGCGTCACGGTGCTTAAGGCTTCTGTGATGCCTGCACTTGTGCCAATGAGCACAGCGTCTTCGACATTGTCGAGATCGAAAGTGTATTGCCCGTCTATAACAGCCTTCGTGGCATATTGTCCTATTTCGGTCGTATTGTCCGTAACGGGAGCGTTTTTGTTAACGTTGGGATTCTTATAGAAGAAGATGTTGTCGAACTGAAGGTCTGTACCTCCCTTTCCGCCACTAAGAATAGCGAAGACGTTGCCAACATAGTTGGTAGGACCTCCGTCAGTGGCGAAAAGGTCGCCGCCAGCCAATTGTTTGAGCACCTTGACGGGAATGTCGAAGGCGGTCCAACTGCCGTCACGCTTGAAGTCTCCTAAAACGGGCGCATTTTCCAAAGCAGCCTGCCCTAAGGTGAACTTGGCTGCCCCAACGATGATTTGATGGCTGGCATGGGCCTGGTTGTCGATGCCTCGCATGGCAAAGTGCAACACATAATCATCATCTATCATGGACAGGTCCTTGCCATTACCTTCCGGTGAAGCATAACCCAGTCCTGACCAGCCTACACTGTTGACTTGATAGTGATTGAATGTCTCCTCAAAGCCGAAAGAGTTGACGCCGGAGGAGGGAAGATCCGAATAGGTATCGTCCCATACATAGAGGAAGTTCTTTACCTCGTCTACATTATAGTCTGCTGTTGTAGTGCCCGAGAAAGCGTCGGTCACACCGCCACTGGTGCCGATAAGCACAGCATCCGTAGAATTTTTAAAGTCGAAGGTACTGTTGCCGTCAGCGTCGAGGGCTGCACTGCCATAATAGCCAAACTCAGTCAAGGTGTCTTCCGGAAGTTCCGGGTCCGGTTCTTGATCTTCAATATTAGTGCCATATGGACTGTAAAAAACGGCGTCTTCATCGTCTTCGGCCTGATATACGCGCACCCAGTCCACCAACATTTCTTTTTGGTCTCCAACATTTGGGAGAGCCGTGATGCCGGCAGGATTGAAGATGTTGGTAAAGCTCCCACCTACGGCAAGGTTGAAGATAAAGAAGAAGGGTTTTTGGAAATAGGTTCCGGGACTGTTTACCTCTGTAGAGGGATTCACCTGTGTGGTGAAGTAGCGAGCCCTTCGTTTCTGTGCGGCTTTGTATCCCTCCAAATCATAATACATATCGAGGTTGCCGTTGTCCCAGATGACGGTGAAGATATGATACTCATCGTTTCCCACCGGGGTCGTTTCCGGGGCATCGAAGTCCTGGCTTATCATTTGATGGTCTTCGTTGGAGGTGCTCTTGCCATAATGCAGCGTGCCGGAGAAATAACGGTCTTGGGTGCCGTTGCTAATGCCTTTGGAATGTCCCATTTCCACAATATCCATCTCTCCGCATCTGGGCCATCCGTTTTGGTTGTAATCGTTGCCCATCATCCAGAAAGCCGGCCACAGCCCATTGGCTGTTTTAGGCATCTTGATGCGTGCCTGCAATATGCCGTGTTTGAAATAGGCCTTGTTGCGGCTATTGACGCGTCCGGAGGTGAAACTGCGGTTGCTGTAGTTCTCACGTTTGGCGGTAAGTACTAAATTACCGTCTTTCACAGCCACATTGTCTGCTTTGTAGAATTGCAGCTCTTGGTTTCCACCACCGTCACCGTTGATTTCTACGTTCCATATCTTAGTATCCAGTTCGGTTCCATTGAACTCATCGCTCCATACCAGCTTGTAGCCTTCCGGCACATCTTCGGTGCTTTGAGCATTGGCTTGAAGGCATGGAAATGCTGTCAATAGAAAGGACGAGAGTATAAAATGATGTAATTTCATTGTATAGTTTGTATCTGATAGTTATTTAACCATGTATTTCTTGCCGTCTTTAATCACAATTCCCTTGTAATCGGCATTAACCTTCTGGCCAGCCAGATTGTAGATGGCAGAATTTGCTCCGGACTTTGTTCCGTTACCTTCTATATTCTTAATGCCGGTAGTCTCTTTGTGATAAAACCAGATGCCGTCCAAGCTGATGGCAGCACCGAGCTTTGTGATGGTATAAGTTTTTACGGTGTTGCCCGGCTCCAGTACCCCCGTGGCCTTAGAGCATACATTGGGATCTTCTTTGTTGAATGCAATCTGAACGATGGGCTCGTCAGCGGGAATAGGTTTGGAAAAATCATAGGTGAAGCCGAAATCGCCGTCTTCATCGATAAGGGTTTTAATAGGAATGTCTATGGAATACCATTTTTTGTCATTGGGCAGTGTGCCTAATCCGACAATATCGCCATCACCTTTGCCCTCTTCATAATTCACCTCCAACTGGAAGCCGTTTGTTTTGATTTTGGATCCGGGCCCCACCATGACCGTAAACGTGGAATTGATGTTTCCGAAACTACGGATGCCGATGTGCATAATCATATCGTCATCCACTTTACTAAGGTCGTAGGTGTTGCTGCCTTTTGATGCGAAGTGCCCGCCTCCCCACCACCAAAGCGGTGTCATGTTGAGATAATCGGTGCCGTTAAGGCTGTTTTTCCCGTTTTCTTCCTCCACATTCGACAACACAAGCTCTGTTTTGTCCCAATCTGTAGTCCAATAATAGAATTGGTTTTTCTCCATCTCGGGGTCGAGATTGTTGTTGCTGATGATTTTGTCTCCCATAGCCTCTACAGCGGCTGTGGGGGCATAGAGCACTACGAAATCCTTTGCATTTTTGAAGTCGAAAGTTTTTTGTACGATGTAACTGCTTTGGGCATTCATTGAAAGAGTCGATAGAAATGCTAATGCAGTTACTGCACTTTTAAGGGTAGTTTTTTTCATATTGTTATGGTTTATAGTTGATTTAGATATAGGATTCAGCCTCATTATAAATGGCAGTGATAATGCTTCTTACCATTATATTTGTCACAAATATAGTAAAATGTATCGCATATAATAAGGTGATGTTGATAGGAAGTGGTATAAATTGTCGTAGAGAAATACTTAAATCGTTGATATACAATTATATATGTTTTATTTTTCATGTTCATAAAGTGGAAGCTTGGGACAACTGTAACCTTAATGTTATCCCCCTTTGATTATCGAAAATACACTTGTTGTTTTACACTTTTTGCCGCTTGTGTTAATTATGTATATTATTTGTAATCAGTTAGTTATATATATTTCAATCTGTTTTACATCCACTTTTTTATTTTTCTGTTTTTTTTGCATGGGTTAATTCTCTATATTTGCATTGTCTTAAAGCCACACGGCCTATCCAACCAACTGGACCTATTGCAATGCTACCATTTAAATCTATAATAATATAAGGAGGTTTGCAGGGCACTTTTGGACAAATGGCTTAGTGACCGGACGGCTGCCCCACGGCTGACAGGTTTACAAAAAAACAATATTCTGCCTTGCCGGTATCTAACACCCTATAACACTATATTACGATTTTATTTTTAATCAATACAACTCATAATTTATTGTAACCTATGAAACAAATAAGATTTATAAGCTTATTGTTGACTCTCTTGTTTGCAACGATGATGCGAGCTCAGAATGATCAGATTTCCGGGTCAATCGTCGATGCTACAGGTGAGCCGATTGTTGGTGCTTCTGTTCTTGAGAAGGGAAGCACGCGAGGCACTGTGACCGACCTTGACGGCAATTTTGCGTTCAAGGGAACTCAGGGCGCTACTCTCGTTATTTCTTATGTGGGCTATGCTACCCAACAAGTTCCTGCAGGTCAGAATCTAAGAATTACCCTGAAGGAAGACCAGGAAACCTTGAATGAGGTTGTGGTTGTGGGCTACGGTGTTCAGAAGAAGAGCGTAGTGACCGCTTCTATTGCCAAAGTGAATACGGAGGATTTGGAGACCACTGCACCGCTTCGTATGGATAACGCTTTGAAGGGACTTGCATCCGGTGTTACCGTCACAAGTTCCTCCGGTCAGCCGGGTGCTGCCGCACAGATTCGTATTCGTGGTATTGGTACCATCAACGCCGCCGATCCTCTTTATATTGTGGACGGAATGCCTATTGAAGGTGGACTCGACTATCTGAATCCTACTGATATTGCCAGCATTGAAGTGCTCAAGGATGCTGCTTCCGGTGCTATCTACGGTTCTCGTGCTGCTAATGGTGTGGTACTTGTAACTACTAAGAAAGGTAATATGGGCAAGGTGCAGGTGAACTATAATTTCTCTCAGGGATGGGCCAGTGCGTGGAAACATCGCGATGTACTCAATGCAACGGAATATGCTGTCATGATGAATGAGGGATTGGTAAATTCCGGTCGTGCTCCTAAGTATGCCGACCCATACAAATATGGGGAAGGCACCGATTGGCAGGACTTGGTGTTCAATGACAATGCACCCGTTCAAAACCATGAGGTAAGTGTCAGTGGAGCTACAGATAAGGTGAACTATTATTTATCCATGGGTTTCTACACTCAAGAAGGTATCATTGGTGGAAACTATGGCCGTTCCAACTATCAGCGTCTCACCTTGCGCAGCAATACGACATATAATATGTTTGACGAGACGAAGACGCGTGACTGGCTGAACAAGCTTGATATCGGTGTCAATGTTTCATACGCACGCATTAAGTCAAAGGGTATCGATGCCAACTCGTGGACCGGCTCAGTGTTGGGCTCTGCGCTCGATTTGTCTCCTATTCTCACGCCGACCATCAGTGGCGAAGCTGCTGATAAGCATGTTGCGGAAAACAAAAGCCTTTTCAGCGACTATGTGCCTTTCTATACAGGACGTGTGGATGAAAACGGATATAAGGAAGTTTACACACAGCCGGGAAGCGACTACAACGAGATGGGTAACCCACTGGCCATGTTGGCTTTGCCGGGTGCTCAGGGTTGGAGCCATAAGTTTGTGGCCAATTTCTCTGCCAATCTTCAATTATGGGATGGCTTGAAATATCGCATCAGTTATGGTGTCGACAAGAGCTTCTGGGGCGACGATGGCTATACACCTATATATTATGTGCGCAAAGGCTATTCCTCTGACAAGAGCGTTGCCTATAGCTCCAAGAGTGATGGTTGCGTTTGGCAGCTGGAAAACACACTGACCTATGACAAGACTTTTGGCGAACACAGCATCAATGTGGTACTTGGACAGTCTGCCAAAAAGTCTACGGGAAGTGGATTGAACGGTGGTCGTTATGATATCATCAGCTATAGTCGTCCTTATATCAACGCTTCTACCGGTGAACAGTCTGAGGGCCGTATGTACGCAGGAGGTGCCCCCTTCGATTGGCACACGCTTTCTTCACTCTTTGGACGTGCAAGCTACAACTATGCAGAGCGTTACATGGCTGAGGTTACCGTTCGTCGTGACGGTTCTTCACGCTTCGGTCCAAACAATCACTATGCTACATTCCCGTCATTCTCCGCAGGATGGAATATCCACAACGAGACATTCATGCAAGAAACCAATAACTGGTTGTCCAATATGAAGCTGCGTTTCAGCTGGGGTAAGAACGGTAATGAGAATATTCCTAACTTCCTATATACCGTTACGGCTGCCACAGGCAACAACAATAACTATATTATGGGACGCGATGAGCATCAGCAAACCGGTTCCAAGGCATCCGGACTACCCAATGCTGACTTGAAGTGGGAAGAGAGTGAGCAGACCGATATCGGTCTTGATTTGGGATTCTTCAACCAGGCCCTCACGTTCTCTGTAGACTATTATGTGAAGAAAACCAATGGTATGCTCCTTCAGCAGCCCATCCCTACCTATGTAGGCGAGTCCAAACCTTGGGGCAATGTGGGTGAAATGAAGAACTCGGGTGTTGAGTTCGAAGCATCCTATAAGTGGAACATCTCAGATGCCAGGTTCCGTGTAAGCGGTAATATGTCTTATCTGAAGAACGAACTTGTAAACTATGGCAACGAGACCGGTTATGCCAACTACGACTCATTCCAGGGCATAGGTACCATTACACGTGCCGAGAACGGCCTTCCCTTCCCTTATTTCTATGGTTTCAAGACCAATGGCATCTTCCAGAATATGGATGAGGTGAAAAGTTATGTAGGGGCTGATGGAAACTTGATGCAGCCCAATGCACAGCCCGGTGACGTTCGTTTTGTAGACGTTAATGGTAATGGTGTTATCGACGATGATGACCAAACCAAGATTGGTAAGGGTATGCCCGATTGGACTTTCGGTCTTAACTTAACGGCTGCATGGAGAGGAATCGACTTCAGCATGATGCTTCAGGGCGTTATCGGCAATGAGATTTTCGATGCTACTCGTCGTACCGATATCGAATCTACCAACCTTCCTTCGTGGATGTTGGGACGCTGGACAGGCGAAGGTACTTCCAACAAATATCCTGCCTATCGCATCGGAAACACCAGTAACGACGGTATGAACTGGCGCTCGAGCGACCTCTATCTCACCGATGGAAGTTATCTCCGCTTGAAGAACATTCAGCTGGGCTATACCTTGCCGCAGAGCATTACCAGAAATATTTTCGTCGAGAAACTGCGTTTCTATGTTGCTGCTGAAAATCTGCTCACCTTTACCAAGTATGCCGGAATGGATCCGGAAATCTCCTCAGGTGGAACTTCCCTCGGAGTAGACTATGGTATCTATCCTCAGGCTCGTACATGGACGGTAGGTTTCAACCTGTCATTCTAAGTCATGGAGATAATCTTTTACGATAACGCAAAATAAGAATCACAATGAAAAAAATCAATATATTCACACTGGGCCTCTTTTCAGCTGCTGCTATAATGACAAGCTGTAGCGAATCGTTCCTGGACGTGGAATCCTTCACACAGGATTTTGTAGACACCTATTACACCACAGAGGAACACATCGGACAGTCTTTGGTCGCTGCCTATAGTCCGATGCAATGGAACGACTGGAACGGAAGCCAATACAATCCGCAAAATCTTATGAGCGACCTCATGGCCGACGATGTCTATCCAGGAGGAAGCGGCCCGTCAGACAATGAGTTCTATCATCTTATGGCCAATTATTCGGCTATCCCAACAAACTGTATGTCGGGAATGTGGAGCAATATGTATTCGGGTGTCAAGCGATGCAATGACCTGCTGAAATATGCAGAGGAAAGCAAGGACGTCATCTCTGAAGAGAATTATAAGAGTTGGACGGAACAGGCTCGCATCCTTCGTGCCTATTATTACAACCTGCTTTGGAAGTTCTGGGGCAATATTCCTTTCTACTTTGAGAATCTGGAGGCTCCTTTCAAAGCTCCTCAGCTGAAGGCCGACGAGATATATGAGAATGTGATTACGGATCTTGAGGGTGCCTTGGCCATGAATGCTATCCCCACTCGGTGGGACGATGACAATCTCGGACGTGTCAATAAATACACAGGCTATATGCTGTATGCTGAAATGGTAATGTATCAGAACGACGAATCGCGTTACGGCAAGGCTCTGGCATTTATGAACGAGATTATCGGCGATGGCAGCTACAGCCTGCTTCCTAATTTTGCAGATCTTTGGACGTCGGAGAACGAATGGAACAGTGAAACCATCTTCGATGTGATGTATTCTGATAATCAGACCAATCGTGGTTGGGGCGCCGGCGATGCCATCTTTGCCGGAGGAACGGTGTTCCCGCGTCTCTGTGGCTGTCCGCAGGCCTTTAACGAGCTGGGCTCTGACGAGGGATGGGGCTTCTCGCCTGTTCGTGAGGTTACTTGGAAAATGTTCACCGAAAACGACACACGCCGTGACGCTTCGATCATGGATGTGCGTAAACTCACCGATGCTATGGGTGCTGATTTCAAGCCCCGTTATGAGAATACCGGCTTTTGGAACGCTAAGTATTACGCTTATTCCAAGAATGTAGAGAATGCATTGGGTGACAAACAGCTCAACTATAACAACAACCTGCGTATTTATCGCTATTCCGAGACATTGCTCAATGCTGCCGAGCTAGAACTGAAGGTCAACAACAACGCCACCAAGGCTGCGGAATATGTCAATCAGGTGCGCAAGCGTGCCGGAGTTAGCGAATTGTCGACGGTCGACCTTGACGCCATCCTGAACGAGCGCCATCTTGAGTTTGTTGGTGAAGGCAAGCGCTATTGGGACCTTGTTCGTACAGGCAAGGCTGCTTCTGTGCTGGTTGCATCCGATGAAATTAATGGAGCATGGAGAAACAAGGCGTGGACCGAGAATAAAAAATACTTGCCGATTCCCTACACGGAAATGTCTGCTGACCCGGATTTAGTTCAAAACAATTATTAAAGACAAGAAATGAAGGAGAGGGGAATCCCGGCCAATCGGTAGGCTTACCCCATCCTCTTTCAATCTCAAATAAATCATAAACGTATGAAGAATATAATCAAAACATTGGGCCTCGTTTTGCTTGCAGGATTGACACTGGCATCCTGCTCCGACGAGAAGTTTGATGGAGTCAATCAAAACGGCTTGCCCAACATAAAAGATGTAGACTATACGGTCAGCGTCGACCAGAATACCAATATTGTCACGTTTACCTTGAATACTCCGGGCTATTATCCTATCTGGGAAATCGAAGGATCACCGACATACAAGGGAACGACGAACGGCTTGCAGAAGTATTATATCTTTAAGGGCACTTATAAGTATAGCCTCAAGGTGGGTAACCGTAACGGCATCAGCGATGGCAAGGTTGAAGGCACATTCGACGTGGAGACCACGCGTTATGACTTCTCCAAGACCATGACAGCCCTTACGGGAGACGGCTCTAAGGAGTGGCGCATCTTCGCTTCGAAGAAAGCCCATATCGCCTGTGGACAACCGGGTGGCGACGGCACCGACTGGTGGTCAGCCGGTCCCAATGAGAAGGCTGACCAGGGTATTTACGATGACCGTGTGGTATTCTCCAATAATTACGATTATAAATACAATGCGGGAGATGATGGAAATACCTTTATCAATGCAGGTGTGAAGTCATTCGATGTAGATGCCGGCGGAGACTACAGTATTCCTTTGGTAGGCAATTTCGGTATGCAGGCAGAAGCTAAGTATACCCTTGGCTATGACGATGCCACAGAAACAGAGACCATCACGCTGCCTGCTCACACGCTGTTCCCCTATATTGCCTCTCAGGAGCAAATAGACAAGAACTATACGATGAGAATCCTTTCCATCGACTCCAAATACATGGAACTGGCACTTGACCTCGAAGGAATCGTATGGCACTTCACCTTTATCAATGGCGATGATCCTGCCCCAACGACAGACTTCGATCCGGATATGGTGAATTGGGCTGATGTCAATTCTGATCTCAACTTAGCCAAGGGCTTGAATACGGTTGGAACAATGGTGTTCTGGTGGGCTGACGGTAACTGGGGTCAGCAGCCCGACCCAACCTTCTCTTACGAGAATGGTATTTACAGCATCACTGCACCTTATGCAACGGTACAGCAATGGCAGGCACAATGCTCCATCCATGACGGTAACGTGGCTCTCGAAGCAGGAAAAGCCTATGATATTCAGGTGACACTTGTAGCCAGCGAGGCTTTCGAAAGCGCTACCATCAAGATTTGTGATGACGTGGAGGGAGACAAGCCTGAACTGCTCTACGACTATCCCATCAGTCTGAAGAGGGGAGAGAACGTGCTGCGTTATGCCAAGCGTTATCCCAAGAGCGACGGAACTGATGCTCCGGCGTCCAACGTTAAGTTCATTGTCGACTTAGGTGGATGTCCTGCCGGACTCAACGTTCAAGTAAAGAATATCATCATACAGGCGCACAATCCTAAATAAATATATAAAGCAGAACTTGGAGCATAGTGTAGGGAGCTTTCTCCCCACTATGTCTCCATCTTCAATCCAATTTTTAAATTAGTTTATGAAACGATTATTCAATCTTTTTGCTACGGCCGCACTGGCATGCTTCTGCCTTTCATGTAGTGGTAGTGATGACAATACCGGGGACTCAGGAGTGGAGACTCCGGTCATAACGGTAGCCCCTTCAGAGTTGGCCGTTAAAGCTGCAGCAGGAGATTATACCCTTCAGGTGACGGCATCGCGTGGCGAATGGACATCATTTAGCAATGACGACTGGGTAACGGTGTCTAATGCTCATACCAATGAGGCTCATGGCGTTATCACGGTGAGTGTTGCCGAGAATAAAGGGTCGACAGGCCGGCAGGCTACAATCACGGTGAAATCTGGGACGGCCCGTGCCACCGTGGTGGTCGGCCAGGGAGCGGCCCTGACGCTGTCGAAGACTAAAATTAATTCCGCATCCATAGGAGGCAAAGAAGAAATCACGGTGTCCTCTTCAGAAAATTGGGAGGTGAAGAGTGAAACTTCGTGGATAACAGTGGAGAAAACTTCCGACAAGACTTTCTCCTTGAACATCGAATCCAACGACTCCGAACAGTCGCGTGATGGAATGGTCAAGGTCAAGACCCCATCGCAGACGGTTGAGTTACCCATACGTCAGGAGTCCGTCTTAGACCGCACCATGAAAATCCCCGAAGGATATACACTGGTATGGCATGACGAATTCGATGGCGACAAGCTCGGACCGGACTGGACAGAGGAAGTAAAGCCCTCAGGATGGGTCAATAATGAGAGACAAAACTACATTAAGGGCTCTTCCGTGAATGATGTGTCCAACGGCAAACTCAACATCCACTGTTATAAGGGCAATGATGGAAAAGTCTATTCCGGACGTGTCTATGCCTGTGTCAACAAGGGATGGCAATATGGATATTTCGAAGCCCGCATCAAACTGCCTAAGGGCAAGGGCACGTGGCCTGCTTTCTGGATGATGCCTGTCGGTAACGACTGGAACACCAATCCCTGGCCGAAATGCGGCGAGATAGATATCATGGAGGAGGTAGGTGTCGTGCCCAATGAGGTGTCGTCATCTATCCATACTCAGAAATACAACCATACCATAGGTACCCAGAAGACCCACAAGATGACTCTGGCTGATGCTGAGGGTGAGTTCCATGTGTATGCCTTGGAATGGACAGAAGATGCCATAACGACTTATGTAGACGGAGAGGTGCAACTTTCCGTGAAGAAGTCGGTACTTGGCACGGACCATGACGCGTGGCCGTTCCACTATCCTTTCTATCCCATCCTCAACCTCGCATGGGGTGGCGATTGGGGTGGCATGAACGGCGTAGACGAAAGTGTATTGCCTATAACGATGGAAGTAGACTATGTACGTATCTTCCAGAAATAATATATGATTTCCCACTATAGATAACATCACACGATAACCAAACGGTGGGATTGTTTACTGTGGCCTTTTCCACTTTCTTCAGTGGAAAGGCCCAATTTTTTAAAAATACTTGGCACCGCTGGAGACAGCGACCGAGAGCTTTCCAGAGATAACGGAAAGACAGCTGTTTAGAGAGGAATGGCTTGCTTGTTCCATAAAATCCCATAGAGAGATGGGAAACGACCTATTTTATACAAATTTAATGGCAATTTTGTATTCCGTGTCATCGTAGACTGGCTGAGTTTCTACGCAGTTTTCGTGAAGATTCTGTATCTGATATTGCATTTTCTTTTTATCTTTGTAGATGCAATGATAAGTTTGCAGAGAATTATTTAAAAACTTAACGGAAAAGATGTTGAAGAAATTAGTACCTAATCAGGGTATTCCTCGTCCCCTGTTGTGGGTGTTTGCTATCGTGTCAGGTGTGGCCGTGGCAAATCTTTATTACAGTCAGCCACTGCTCAATATGATAAGCGATGACCTTCAAGTGTCACCATTTGTGGCCAACCTCATTCCCATGTTTTCACAGATAGGCTATGCTGTTGGTCTGCTGTTTATTATTCCATTGGGCGACTTATACAGTAAGCGTAAGATTATTTTTATATGTCTGTCGGTGCTCGTGGCATCCTTGCTGATGCTATCATTGTCGAAGCAGATGCACCTTATTTTGTTTATGGCAGCTATCGTGGGCACCTGTTCGGTGATGCCTCACGTGTTTATACCCATAGCCTCTCAATATTCAAAACCCGAGCGAAAGACACAAAACATGGGTATCTTGCTTAGCGGACTCTTGACAGGTATTTTGGCCTCACGCGTGGTGAGCGGCATCGTGGGCCAACACTTCGGATGGCGAGTCATGTATGGTGTGGCAGCCGTGCTGATGTTGCTCTGCATACTTCTGATTTGGCGAGTGTTGCCTGACATGGAGGTCAATTTCAAAGGCACCTATTGGCAGCTGATGAAGACCGTTTTTACCTTGGTGCGCGACAATCGCACCTTGCGGGTGGTGTCCATTCGGGCTGCATTGTGTTTCGGCAGTTTGTTCTGTTTGTGGAGCACGCTGGCCTTCAAGATGAGCGGTGCGCCTTTTTACGCTAATAACGACGTGATAGGTTTGTTGGGGCTCTGTGGCATTGCCGGAGCGTTGACGGCGTCGGTCATTGGAAAATATATCCATCGGTATGGCACCAGATGCTTTCATTTGTTGGGTTGTGCCTTGATGATACTGGCATGGATGCTCATGTACGTTTTTCAATACAGCTATATTGGACTAATTGTGGGCATTATTGTTGTAGATGCCGGGATGCAGTGTGTGCAACTGAGCAATCAGAGTTGTGCGTTGGCACTGATGCCTAAGGCTACCAATAGAATCAATACCATTTTTATGACTACGTTCTTCTTTGGAGGAGCTTTGGGCACTTTCCTTTCCGGCATCTGTTGGAATCTATATGGATGGGGTGGGGTGGTTGTCTGCAGCTTAGTGTTGGCTGGACTGTCACTGTCGATGACTGTCTTCTCAAAAGATTAGATGTTGCTCCAAAAATGACATCGAAAGCGGAGGTACGGCTCGTGCGTCCGCTTTCGTATAGCAAAGTAAATCTCCTCATCTTTTTCTACTGAGCTGTATTTTATTTTACAAAAGCCTCTTTATATTTGCAAATTCAAAAATAATCTTGCTTTCGTTTGAAAAACACGAAATTTACGAAAATTTATAGTTGGCTGATTATCAGACAGTTTTGAAAATTCGCTTTGATGTCTCCATTTTTGTGGTTCGGGATTGAATATCAAACGGCAGTATGGTAGAGCTTTAACCGCTATGCGAAACGACCTCTTTCGCGTAGCGGTTAAGGCCTTGCCATCATACGAAAAGATAGAAAACGCGTTGTCCTTGTTTTTTAGAGGTCTTTCGGGCCGGTTCTGACGTGAAAAACATAGCGTTTTCTACTCTGGATGCATCAAAAATAATTAGCTGAAAATGGTAATGTAAATTTACATATAGTAACACCCTTTTGTCCATTTTCAGTTTCAAATTTTTGATGATGAGTCCTCTCAGTCGTTTCTAAAAAACTTGTGAATCTTTGGGATTATTTCAAAAAAGATGCTACCTTTGCCTATGATGTTATCTATCTTACGTGTATGACTTATAAAACTTTCCTTTTCCAATTGGTTTGTTTCCTCATACCCGTGTTCGGCTATGCCAAAGATGCAAAGCTCGATTCCTTGCTCAATATTATCGACCAGAGCATGGACAATTCCCAGCATTATGTTGCTATCAGAGAGCAGCATATAGCAACGCTGAAGGAGCAATATGCAGCGGCTACGACCGACCGGAGTCGCTATGATATAGCTTATAACCTGTATGAAGGGTATAAACCGTTTGTCAACGACTCGGCCGTGTTCTATCTCAACCAATGCATAGCAGTGGCCTCTCGCATGAATGATGCCCAAAAGGTGAATGAATGCCGGGCATGGCTGGCGCTGCGGTGCAGCAATACGGGCATGTATGATGAGGCTCAGGCGATGCTCGCCAAAGTAGACGAGACGGCCTTGAGCGAGTGGGGACGTGGCATATACTACTACGCCTGCGCCCATGTCTACGGCGAGTTGGCTTATTACACGCGTCTGTCTGATATGCGGAAAGTCTATGACGGGAAGAACCGACACTATCGCGATTTGGCTTTGGAGACTCTGCCCAAATACGATAATAATCGCTTTCAGCTGTTGGAGCAGTCATTGCTGACAGACAAGAAATACAAACAGTCTATGGCCCTCAATAATGAATGGGTGAAACGGGTGGAGAAAGGGTCGCATCCCTACGCATTGATGGCGATGTATCGTTATCTTGAATTCAAGAACGTGAACGACACCACACAGATGATGCAGTGGTTGGCCGAGTCGGTGCTGACCGATATCACCAATGGTGTGATGGACCAGGGGTCGATGTGGGAGATGGCCAATCAGCTCATGGTGATGGGGGATGTAGACCGTGCCTATAAATATATCGCTTTTGCTAGCGATTGTGCCACACGATTTGGCTCGCGGCAGCGTTTGTCACAGATTTCTCCGCTCCTCTCGGATATTGCCCGCCAATACAAGGCTGAGAGCGAGGAATACAACCAGCGCCTCAAGATGACGCTGGGTATTATCAGTGTGATGACGCTGCTGATACTTGCCTCGCTGCTCTATGTGAATAGGCAGCGTAAACGGTTGGCCGAGGTGGGAGCCAACTTGTCGAGACTTAACGACAGGTTGCAGGAGTCCAATCGGAAGCTGCAGGATGCCAATCGGGTGAAGGAGGAATACGTGGGGCGTTTTATGAGACTCTGCTCCAGTTATGTGGACCGGTTGGACGATTTCCGGAGGAAAGTGGGACGTATGCTGAAGAATCGGCAGATGGAGGAGCTTCACATCTTGACCCATTCGACCCGCTTCAAGGACCAAGAACTGGACGAATTGTATGCCAATTTCGATTCTGCCTTCTTACACTTATTCCCCAATTTTGTAGAGTCGTTCAACGAATTGTTGAAGCCGGAGGAACGTGTGGTTCTCGATGACAAGCTGCGTCTCAACACTACTGTGCGCATCTTCGCCCTAATTCGCCTGGGCATCGACGATTCCAGCAAGATTGCAGAGTTTCTCCACTATTCGGTAAACACCATTTACAACTATCGCGCCCGTGTGAAGAACGCTTCACTCATCGACCGGGATATGTTCGAGGAACGAGTGAAAAGCATCGGGACAGCAGAAGCGGCAAGCATCAATACCGTACCATCCTAAGGCTGTCACCGATGGATAACCTTACTATTAGTGTCCTTGTCGGAGTACATATAGCGGTGGGGAAATAAAAATGGTCGCACGAGCGGTGCGACCATTTTCATTCTTTTTTTCATGAATGTTTCGTTTGCATCGTAAGGACGTGCAGCCCGTGTGTCTGCGAAACTTTGTAAAACTCTAAACCGTCTATTTCAAGTTGAAGTCGGAGGCCGACACCCATTGTCCTGCGAAGGTGGTGCCGGTGAAACTCGACTTGGTAGAAACGCCATAGCGCACGGAGCCTTTTGTACAACGTATTCCTTTGATTTCAACACGATTCCATCCGTATCCCTTGCCATCGTTTGCTTCAGCGATATTCCGGTAATAACTCTTATTCTGGCCTGATGCGAGTGAGTCTGCAGCAGACAACTTACTCTTTGCAGCCGCCCAAATACCACCACCTGTGTTGCCTCCTGCTGGTATTTCTTCCAGATATTTGCGTTCATCGGCAATGGCATACACATAGGCTCCCTTACCATTGGTGCGAACAGCCACGCTCAAGGTGTATGTGCCGGGAGCGACATCACTTTTCTCACGTTCCACCTGATAACTTAGACCCCATTCGGAGTAGCTGTCTAAATAGCGCATGCCCTGGTTGCCGGTATAATATTCGCCGTTTGAAGTGTAGTGGTCCTCACGGTCAGACGGAGCCACCAGATACCATCCGCCCTGATTCAGGAAGTCCCAGTCGGTTTCGTTGATAAATACGCCGTTGTGGGTGTTAGCCTTGACGTAGGCCTCATGTCTGGCACTATTCAATTTGTCTTCCGCAATGGAAATATTTGCGCCGATGGCGATGCCGGTAACGATGGCCACAATGAGACATACAGTCCATAATCCAGCCCACATCAGACGTTGCGGGGTGCCCATCGGCATGAGTTTTTTGGCGTTGCTGAGCAGTGAGTGTATGCCACAATAAAGGGGGACGAAAAGTACGCCTACCATACCGGCAACGCATACCACGCTCAATGCCGGACTTACTGCTTGTGAATAGAGCTTCGCAAACTCAATATCGCCAAACAAGTCGGGCATAGTGAGCAACATGATGAGTGTGGTCAATATGGCAACCAAAACCAGTCCGACGATGATGCAGAGAAGCACGAAAAAGCCTTTAACCAGCAGCAATACGATCTTGAAAAATCCGGCCACGCATCCTGATGCTCCGCTCCGCCGAGGCAGGGAAGCGTCTGCCTGTACATGTTCTTCGGTCACTTCCTCTGCTAAGCTTTTCGGCGTCACGTCCTTGCCTTTCATTTTTAAGCGGTCTTCTGGTTTTTCCGCCATTGGGGTGATTGCAGAGATAACGAAATAAATCAGCACCAACCAGAAAGGCGTCCATGGGAACAATCTCCAATTGAAAAACATATTAAAAGGTCCCGTCTCGAAAGAAATGAGTACAATAAACACACAAATCAATCGCCACCACAACGGGTCGCCACCAAAGTAGTGGGCACATCCGGCCAGCAGTCCGGTTATCTTCTTGTCGGTGGGGTCCCTATAAAGGCGCTTGCCCGATTTTCTCAATCGTTCGAAGTAGGCCACAACCTCCTCTTTCAGTCGGATGAGCATACTCTTTTCTTCCGCTTGTTCCCCGGTTTGTCCGGACGTATCTTTGTCTTGCGGCTCTCCCTCATCCATTTCCTTAGGATCGCCGATTCGTGTGATGATGTCTTGCACATGCTGGATGTTGATGGCTTCAACTCCCTGCGATATCAAGTCATCAAACAGTTCGGCGATGCGAGCCTCGATGTCATCGGCAATCTCTTTCCCATCGGGCTTATGTGCAAAATAGCTACGCAGAGTGTCGATATATTGTTGCAACAGTTCGTAGGCGTCTTCATCGATGGCGTAAAGTCTGCCTAACATATTAATGGTGATATTCTTTTTCATAATGACCTGTTGGATAATTAGTGAAGATTATTAGGTTGTTTCAGATAATTTACGGTGGCGGCAATCTCACCCCACGCCTTGTCTAATTCCCGAAGAAAAATCGCGCCTTTGTCGGTAAGCGTATAGTATTTCCGGGGTGGTCCCTGTGTACTTTCCTGCCATTTATAACTCAGCAGGCGCTCGTTTTTCAGTCGTGTAAGCAGGGGGTACAACGTTCCTTCCACCACCAGTAACTCAGCTTCTTTGAGCCGCCGGATGATGTCCGACGTGTAGGCTGACTGCTTTTCCAATAGCAACAAAATGCAGTATTCCAACATTCCCTTGCGCATTTGTGATTTAACATTGTCTACATTCATCATCATCAAATTTCAAGTTGATAGGGCAAAGATATGTAAAACATAAGTACCTTGCAAAGCATAGTACTATAAAACTTTATTTAATTAACCTTATTTAACTAACATGATGGTGGAATAATCGTTCAAAGAATGTTGCTAAAATCCATGGAAAGCTGCCGAAACCTCTGGCGAATAAACAGTAAATCACATTTTCCGCTCGTTCAGTTCCAAAAATGCATTACAGGCTTTCGGGAGACTTAAAGTCGGATATAAAGAACAATCCCGGATTCAGACAATTGCTGAAGCCGGGATTGAACGCTAACTATTTAAAATAAATTGATTTCTAATATGTATATTTCCCATTGTTCTCATGCAGACCACGCAGTGTACCCTACCGTGAGTCTTAATAACAAATACTATACGGGAGCTCCTTGTTGTTCCTTTTTCCGAGGTTGCAGAAGTTTGCGATATTCCTCTGGATTTTGCAGCAACCGGAAAGCCTCCTTGACCTGTTTGTCGGTGCGCAGTGTGTTCTGTATGGCGCCACCTTGATAATAATAGGCCGCCACAATATCGTTAATGAGAATTTGCTTGATGGCCTCCTTGTTATAGTCGAGGTCCTTGGCCAAGTTGTGTTTCAGTTTATTGCGCAATGCTTCAAACTCAGGTTTGGCATCCTCATAATAGCCCTCAAACTTGGCAACCTTTTCCAAGGCATCGAGCGTCTTTTCGCTGATGGCGTCATATTTGAAATTGCTCGCCAATACATACTGTTTGAATGCTTCGTAGTCGGCATCGCTCAACTCGAATTCGGCTGCCGGAGCTATCGTGGGATGCTTAGCGATATAATCCACCTCGTAACTTAGTAACACTTCGGCAGAATCTCTCATGCCTGCGAGATAATAGGCTATGTTGGGTAGAGAGTCGGCCTTTACCTCCACATCGGGTTCGATGCCACCCCCGTCTCTCACTGGGCGCCCATTGGCCGTATAGAAAGTTTGGATGAGCGAGTCGGCCGTTTCCTCCGTAGAGCCTCCGTTGGCATGCTTATAATTGAGCTTTTGGATGCATCGCCCGGAGGGGATGTAATATTTGTTGGTGGTGAGTTTCATCTGTCCATTATAGGGTAAGTCTATCATGGTCTGCACCAAGCCCTTGCCATATGTCTTCGTACCCATCACCACTGCACGGTCGAAATCTTGCAAAGCACCGCTTGTAATCTCGGAGGCCGATGCCGAATTGCCATTGACCAGCACCACAACGGGCATCACTGTGTCGACCGGCTCCACCTGAGTCTTATAGTCACGGTTTACTTGTTTCAGCTTCCCTCGGTTGGAAACCACCAATTTTCCTTTTGGAATAAAGCAGTTCACGATATTTACGGCTTCCATCTCCGACCCGCCGCCATTGCCGCGAAGGTCAAAGACAAGGCCTTTCATTCCCTGTCTCTTCATTTCTATCACCGCGTTACGCACGGCTTTGCCACATCCTTCGGTAAAACTGTTGAGATTGAGATACCCCATGCCGTTAGACTGCAAGCCGTAGTAGGGTACTGCTGGCAACTGGATGGCCTTGCGTTTCACCTTGAACTTCATATCCTTGTTGGTAGACGGACGATGGATTTTCAGTTCAAACGTCGTGCCAGCTTCGCCCCGCAGATGGTCGCTCACATAGGCATTGTCCTTTTCGGTCATATCTTCCCCATCAATAGACAGAATAATGTCGCCCTTCTTCAGTCCTACCTCTGCCGCCGGCATATTCTCGTAGGGCTCGTCGATACATACTCGGCCGAGTTTGAAATTATAGCGTATCAGAGCGCCGATGCCCGCATACTTGCCTTGCAGCATCATCTTCACATCTTTGTTTTTGTCCTCGGAATAGTATTCTGTGTAGGGGTCAAGACTTCTCAACATGGCGCTGATGGCGTTGCCCACTACCTCGTCGGCATCGAGCGTATCAACATACATCATGTCCAGATTCTTATATATTGTATTGAATACGTCCAGGTTTTTGGCTACCTTGAAATTATGATTGTTGTCTTGGGCCATGACCACACTGCTTACCAACAAAAAAGTCAAAGTCACAATGTATCTCATTACACCATGCGCCCGACGGCTATGGTTCAAAAAAATCCTTCTCGTCATATCCTTTTGCCAAACGGCTGTTTTTAATTATTCGTTTTCCGTAAAACTCTTTTGCAAAGATATGGAAAATATCATGTTGTACAAACTTTTTTTCTTTATTTCAAATTTTTCTTCAAAAATATTTGGAGGTTTCCACGAAACTACTTACCTTTGCACACGCATTAAGAAAAAAGCTTCAGTAGCTCAGTTGGTTAGAGCACCTGACTGTTAATCAGGGGGTCGTTGGTTCAAGCCCATCCTGGAGCGCACAGACGGAAGTCCTTAAACAAAAAGGATTTCCGTCTTTTTGCTCTTATAACACAAGCATTTATATCTTCCCAAAAGCATTTTAGACCGTTTGTTAGAATCAATTTGTATCCCTACAAGTATGGTTTTAAATCTACAAGTAAACTTATATTGTTGACCGATTATTGACTGAAATAGTTATGGCAACATTCAAGGCTCAGTAGAATTTTCGGCTCAGTAGGAAAAAATAAATTTCTCCACCGTTTTCCTGTTCCAATGGTTGTCGTTGTTGCATGATTATCATTGGAAAATCACCTTTCCTAAACAATATTACAGAACAAAAACACAATGTTACCCCCGTCGGGAAGCATTGTTCTCTAACTTTGCACTACACAAATAAACCAAAAGCCTAAATTTATGAAGAAAGTAAAATTGTATCTGTCAATATTGACACTTATCTTTTCACTAAACCTAAGTGCCGCTACACAGCCCAGACCTGAATATCCGCGTCCACAATTTGAGCGCACGGAATGGATCAATCTCAACGGTGATGCATGGACCTATCAGTTCGATTTCGGAAAGAGCGGGATGGAAAACAATTTGTTCAACTCCAAAGGTTTTCAAGATCATATCAATGTTCCGTTTTGCCCGGAGAGCCCTCTCTCGGGAGTTGGCCGAACAGATTTTATTGATGCCATGTGGTATCACCGGAGCCTGGACATCCCCGCAAGCTGGGACGGCAGTCATATTATTTTGCATTTCGGAGGAGTGGACTTCAAATCCACCATATATATAAATGGTAAAGAGGCTTTCGTTCATTATGGCGGTGCAGCGTCTTTCCAGGTTGACATAACGAAATATGTCAACGTCGGACAGAAAAATGATCTGGTGGTTTCCGTATTCGACGACGTTCGCTCCAGGATTCAGCCCGGAGGTAAGCAATCGCGCCGCCTCAACTCTTATGAATGTTTCTACACTCGAGTAACGGGAATTTGGTCTACGGTATGGTTGGAATCCGTTGCCATGAACGGATTGAAGAACTGTCGCATCACCCCCGACCTCGATAACAGCCAGTTTGTATTTGAGCCCAAATTTTACGAAACAAACGGCAATACCACATTGACCGTCAACGTCAAGGATGGCAACAAGACCGTTGCCTCTGTAAAGACTCAAGCCAGCGACAACGCATTTGTCACTGCAAAAATTAAGAATGTGAAGACATGGTCGCCGGAGAGCCCTTTCTTGTATGATATAGAATATATTGTAAAGAAAGACGGAAAGATTATTGACCAAGTGAAAAGTTATGCGGGCATGCGCAAGGCGGAGCTTCGAGGCAGGCAGTTTTATCTGAACAACAAGCCCTACTACCAACGTCTTGTTCTCGATCAAGGCTATTATCCTGACGGCCAATGGACAGCGCCCACTGACGAGGCTTTGAAAAACGATATCGTGCTTGCAAAAAATGCAGGATTTAACGGTGCTAGACTGCACCAGAAAGTCTTTGAACAGCGCTATTTCTATTGGGCAGACAAATTGGGCTACCTCACCTGGGGAGAGTCGCCAAGCTGGGCCCTGGACTGGACTAATCCCGTTGCGGCACGCAACATGATTGACGAATGGGCAGAGTGCATCGAGCGCGACTACAACGTGACGAGCCTTGTGGTATGGTCTCCGCTAAACGAGACCTGGCAAGTCGATGTCGACGGTCAGCGCCAAAGGCTTTCAAGAGACCTTTATTTCATGACCAAACGTCTGGACCGCACCCGCCCCGTTGTAACCACATCGGGTGGATACCATGCCGGTTTTGACGATATCTATACCGAGCACACCTATGAGCAGGACCCCGTCAAGCTCTACAACCTGCTGAAACCCATTGATGAGGGTAAGCCCTACGTGCAGTTTGCAGACAAGAGCTGGCCCTGGCAGGGAGAGCCCTATATGATCGACGAGTTTGGCGGTATACGCTGGGTGAAAAAGATGCAAAGCGCAGAAGTTGCCCCCGAATCCAGTTTCTGGGGATATGGAAAGGACCCGCAGAGCTTGGAGGAGTACTACCAGCGGCTGGAAGACCAGGTAAACGTGGTGCTCAGCATTGATGGCATCACGGGCTTCTGCTATACGCAGATTGTGGACGTCGAACTGGAAAAGAACGGCATCTATACCTACGACCGAGAAAAGAAATTTGACATGGACCGCATCAGAAAGATATTCTCCAAGAGCCGTGAACAGGCCAAGAAGGAAGTATCGGATATGCTAAACAAGAAATAAAAGCCTAAAAAGCATAACAATAACATTATCTAACTTAAACCATTTAATTATGAAAAAAACTAAGACACTACTTACCGCTGCTTTATTATTAACTGCAGGCAGTGCATGGGCTCAGCAAGACCAAGTGATCGACTTGCTCCCCCAAGGAGTCACCTTGAACGTGAATCCGGAACGGAAAACCGTAAAGGAGAAGAATATCGTAATTGCCGGCTCACCGGGAAACTATAAGGCCTATTTTGCCGCTACAGATGAGGAACACGGTGAAGAGTTATGGATGACCGACGGCACACCGGAAGGAACAAAGATGGTTGCCGACATCCTGCCGGGCTCCGGCTCATCAAGCCCCAGCTGGCTATGTCGATTGGGAAACAAAGTGCTGTTTTCTGCCTATACTGATGAGTTTGGTCGCGAACTGTGGGTGAGCGACGGAACAGCGGAAGGCACCAAACTTATTGCTGAAACCTATATGCTTGGTGACGGCAATCCACAGGCCATCTATCAAATCAACGAAACCCAGGCCGTGTTTGCTGCTATCGATGATGAAAGTGCAGAATACGACCCGGAAAATGGTGCCCAAATGTGGCTTTGGGTGACAGACGGAACAGCGGAAGGCACCCACCGTGTGAAAGAAGTGAAAATTGACAATCCGGGTAAGGAAAACACCAACCAGCACTCTGCTTTTGTGCGCGTTGGACGCCGCTTGTTCTTCAAGGCAGACGACATTGACGGACACACGGGTACCGAGTTGTGGGTGACCGACGGTACGGAAGATGGGACTTATCTTGTAAAGGATATCAACACAGAGCCCAACAAAGATATGGGAGAAGGCTATACACGCGACTCTGCTCTCGACTGCTTTGAAAATTTCAACAACGAAAAACTATTCTTCAAGGCATGGAGCATCGAATCTGGCAACGAGCTGTGGGCCTCTGACGGTACAGAAGAAGGAACCTATGAGGTGTATAATGCTAACCCAACCGTAGATCCCAATACTGGTGTCGGAAGAGGAGGCAGTGTCTTTGGCGAGGGCTGGGAAGTCTACAAAGGCCGTATCTGGTTCCGTGGCTGGTCTCCCGAAGGCGGATATGAGTTCGCAGGTTCAAACCTCGAGAAAGGCGACTACGAATACTACGACTACTTCGACCTGAATCCATCCATTGATCATAGTTCGTTCCCCGACCCGGGATGCGTTTTCCAGAATATTTATATGTTCTGCGGTGCCGACGGTTTCGACGCCAAAGCAGTGCCCGCACAGCACGGTGGCGAGATGCTGTGTTTCGACGGTGAGAAGATTTGGCGCCAGACCGAGACTTTCTTCCCGGGAACCCTTTGCAACTGGGTGAAAGAGCCTATCGTTGCCGGCGGCTCTCTCTATTGGATGAACGAGGCAAACGACATTGATCAAGGTTTGGGCACTGGACTCTATCGTCTTGACGACGTGTATGGAGAGCCGGTAGTTGTTCCGACCATCACCACCATAGGCGACAAAGTGAACACCCTGCGCAATCTTGACGGCACCATTCTCTACCAGTGTGGCGCAAACCACAGACTCTATGTTGACGTATATACCAAGCCGGGGTGGGACGGAGAATCAGACAAGGGCTACATGGAGCCTAAGTTTGAAGGCTCTACCGAGGCTACAGGTGTTGAAAATATCGTATCGGTGAACAAGAAATCCGAGAACGTTAATGTGTATAATCTCAACGGTATGCTCATTCGTCAAAATGTGAAGAGCGCAACGGCCACAGAAGGCTTGGAGAAGGGCATATATATTGTCAATGGTGAGAAGCGCATTGTTCGCTAATCATCAATATCTCATAGATGAAGCTTGGCAGCAACTTGCTGCCAAGCTATCTTTATCAAAACTAAAAACCTAAAATCGCGGAGTATATGATACAGAGACATAAAATCAGTCGTTTGTCCTTGCTGCTGTTGTTATGGTTTTGTACAATGAATGCCGTTGCACAAAACATAACCGTATCAGGAACAGTTACAGACGAACAAACAAAAGAGCCACTTATTGGTGTGACCATCAGGCAGCAGGATTCTTCCAATGGAACGACCACAGACCTTGATGGAAATTACAAGATTTCTGTTCCCCGAAACGCCACTTTGAGTTTCTCCTATATGGGCTATAAAGCACAGACTCAGGCCGTTCAGGGGAGAAGCAACATTGACATTTTGCTCCAATCCGATGCCATCGGTCTCAACGAGCTTGTCGTGATTGGTTATGGTGTTCAGAAAAAGAGTGACATCACAGGATCTATCAGTTCGATTGCCGGTAAGGACATCAACAACACTCCTGTTTCATCTACGCTCCAAGCTTTACAAGGGCGTGCAGCCGGTGTGAACATCATCCAGAATTCCGGTGCGCCGGGCGGTGGCACAACCATCAAAATCAGAGGAACAGGTACCATCAACGATGCTGACCCGCTCTATGTGGTAGATGGATTTATTGTTGACAACATTGATTACCTTAATCCCAACGATATTCAAAACGTGGAGGTTTTCAAAGACGCCGCATCGAGTGCCGTCTATGGCGCACGTGCTGCCAACGGCGTGGTTTCCATCATCACCAAGAGTGGCAAGAGCGGTAAGACCCGCGTTACCTACGACGGCTATGTGGGCTTCTCGAATCCATGGAAAAAGATTGAGGTGATGGATGCCGAAAACTATGCTTTGATGCAGGATTACATCAATGGCACATCCACCTACTCTGCTGATGGGCAACTCTATATGACAAAAAACGAGGATGGCAGCTACAGCTATGATCCTGCCAAATATGCTATTCTCGATACGCTGAGAAACAATTCGGCAGGAAACTGGTGGGATGCCATAACACGCACCGGTTTCAAAATGCAACACGGTGTGAGTGTTTCTGGAGGATCTGACAAGACGCAGTTTCTTGCCTCCGCAAGCTATTACAACGAAGACGGTATTGTAGAAACATCCGATTATAACCGTTTCAATGGTCGTCTCAACGTGAACACGGAACTGGCGTCATGGTTGAAACTGACTACTAACATGGCCTATACTAACGAAAAACGTAAAGGTGTGCCGGAAGGCTCATCCAGTATTTTAAAACAGGCTTTGTACGAATCGCCTATGCAATATCTCTATGATAACAAGGGCTATTGGTACAGCGCCAACCCCATTGCCAATCTCGAACGCGACAATGAGAAGATGGAGCGCGAACGCTTGGACATGAATCTCAGTCTGGACGCCCAAATCTGTAAGCTTCTGACCTACCAATTCAAGGTTTCTTATTATAGTGTACACCGAACAGATGACAACTTTTTTGAGGTGTGGGGGCTTGATGAAGACTTTGTGATGCCCTCATCATTGACAACCGTAGACAAATTTCAAAGACACATCCGCAAGTGGGAAATCAATAATTTGCTCACATTCATGTGGGAGAATGACCATCATAGCCTAACTATTCTTGCCGGTCAGACCGCCGAAGGCTACAAGAACTCCTGGCATCATTCCAGGCGATCCGGTACGCCCAGCAACGAGGACCACTATCATTATCTTTCCAGTGCCTACACTGGAGACAAGGCCTATGGACTGGACAGGGATTGGACTTCGATCGGTTTGATTGGACGTATCAACTACAGCTACAATGACACCTACCTTTTCCAAGCCAATGTGCGTGCCGACGGATCGTCCATGTTTGCCAAAGGAAACCGATGGGGGGTCTTCCCCTCCGTCTCCTTAGGATGGAAATTCTCTAATGAAAAATTCATGAAGAGCTTTTCAAGCTGGCTGAACAACGGTAAGCTGCGTGTGGGCTGGGGATTGCTCGGTAACAACCGAATAGACGAACTTTCGCGATACACCGTGATCAACTCCGGCTACAACTACCCCTTTGGACTGGGCAACTCTACCATATACGAAGGTGCTACAGCCACCGTTCTTGGCAACGACAACATTAAATGGGAGAAAAACAGAAGCTGGAACATTGGTGCAGACTTCTCTCTCTTTGATTTCAGACTTACCTTCACCGCCGAATATTTCAACAGGAAAACCACCGATATGCTCCTGCGCGTACCCACCGTTGCATCGGCAGGCCTGGACCAAAGTCCTATGACCAATGCTGGTTCCGTTAAAAACTACGGTTGGGAGTTTGATGCTAAATGGCGCGACAGAATAGGCAAAGACTGGCGTTATGAAGTTGGTTTCAACCTTTCGTGGATTAAGAATAAAGTTACAGGACTTGGAACTGGAAACGAGCCCGTCTATGGGTCGTATCTCTCGGAAGGAAGCATCGTCGATTTTGTGACTAAGACCGCCGTAGGGCAGCCTATTGGAAGCTTCTTTGGCTATGTGACAGACGGCATCTTCCAAAACTACGAGGAGGTGCGCAAGAGTGCTCAATATGAAATTGGAAAAAATGATTTTGAACAGACCTTCATGCCGGGAGACTTCCGCTTCAAGGATTTGAATGGCGACAATAAGATTACGGCAGAAGACCGTACCTATCTGGGCAGTCCGCTTCCTAAATTCGTCTTCGGTATTCCGATGGCCCTGGGCTACAAGGATTTCGACCTCAACATCTTCTTCCAAGGTCAGACGGGAAACAAGGTATTCAACGTGATGGACTATTATCTCTACAATGGTGCAGTAGGTAATGTTTATGCAGACATCAGGAGCAAACACTGGTCCGGCCAGCTTGAAGAACAGGCCAGGACATTCTTCCCGCTCAACACCAATACCAATATACCGGACCTTGCTAACAACGATGCTCCTCGAAACTTCCGGGCAAGTGATTTCTTTGTCAAAGACGGGTCTTATCTGCGCCTGAAGCAAGTGCAGCTTGTCTACAATTTCTCACAAGCCCTTCTTAGCAAATGGCGTATCAATACGCTTGCCCTGTCACTGACCGCATACAATTTGGTGACATTTACAAACTATGACGGCTTCGACCCGGAAGTGGGAAAAGTTGTCGGCTCGGAGGGCAACAACCTAAGTATGGGTGTCGATCAAGGAAACTATCCGCAGGCACGAGCATTCACTTTTGGAGTTAAACTTGGCTTATAATCTCAGTAAAGGATATATATTATGAACAAGATATTTCATATTGTTTCAGCTATAGCATTTGCCTTGACATTCTCAAGTTGTAGCGACTTCTTGGACAAGGAAGTGAAGGGCAATTCTACAGATGAAAACTATTACGATACGCAATACAAGATGCAATCAGCGCTCGATGCTGTCTACGATTTACTCCAGTCTGACGCTTACAACGACCAGGAATGGAGATTTGGAGAAGCAATGGGGGACAATGTATTTGGTACCGATGAAGGGACAGCTTCTCAAATGGGACAGCTTGTAAACTTCCGATTCAATACTTCCAACACCTGGATATTGCAGCGATGGAGTGTAAACTATAAAGGTATACATCGGGCAAACCAAGTGATTCACAATATCGATCGGGTTAGAATCTCTACAAACGCCAAGACTGCGTACGACAAGGTTCGATGGATTTACGGTCAAGCAAAGTTCTTGCGTGCCTATTATTATTTCAATCTCGTCAAAACATTTGGCGGTGTGCCCATTCGCCCGGAGAGCGAGGGTGTAGAAAAACTCGTGATACCCAGGTCGACCAAAGAAGAATGTTACGCGCTCATAGAAAAAGACCTTAGAGAGGCCGCTGTGATGCTTCCCGTTGTTTACCGAAGCTCCGCCGAGCTGGGAAAGGCAACACGTGGTGCGGCTGTAGCACTGCTCATGAAGGTGCTGATGTATGAGGCTAAGCCGGGTGTGCACTCTGACAAATGGGAGCAGATGGTTGAGTTGGGTCGATACTTTGTTGACGGCGAGAACATGACTTATGCCCAAATGCTTAAGTATGACGGGCAAGAAGACTGGGAACAGCTACGCAAACGGCTATGGTTTAAACCTGTGGAAGAGATTGAGGGAGGAGAGGCAAACACCACAGAGCACGAGAACCCCAATGACAATCTCAGCCAACTGAGCAATGCCTATTCGTTAAGATATATTGATTACTACGGCAATGCACTCCATGGTGGCGACAAGTTAGCCTATCTGTTCCAATTCTACAGTGACGGAGAATATTGTAACGGGTCCATCTGGGAAGTAAACTTTAAGGAAAGCGGAGACGGCACGAATGGTGACACGAACGAAGGACAAGGATTGGAATTCTTTGATGTGGGCCAAGTTAAGCTGTATTCCACTGACAAACTGCTCAACAACATCTTCGGCAGCGACGTTCGTAAAGACTTCACCATTCATCACCAGGGACAAACCTTTGATGGTGAAATATGGCAAGGCGGCGAGGGCAATTATGTCTCCATGAAATGGTATACGCCCAAGGTTGACAAACCCAAATATGCAGGAGATAACGGTAAAAACAGAAGAGTGTTGAGATATGCCGATGTAGTGCTGATGTATGCTGAAGCACTAAACGAAACGGGCGCATCGGAAAAAGCCTTGGAAAACCTGAACAGATGTAAGGCCCAGGTCAATACCATCAACAACTCCACCAAGCTCTATGTAGCAGGAGGATACGGTTACATCAGAGACCAGATATGGGAAGAAAGACGAATGGAGTTTGCCTTTGAATGGGATCGCTATTTTGACATCATACGTCAAGGACAAGCTGCTAAAATTCTGCATGCTTTCTCTGCATACCGTGCCAATAGGCGAGGAGCGTTCTTCCGCGAAGGCGTGAACGAGTTGATGCCTATCCCGCAGACCGAAATTGACGTGTCTCATGGGGTCGTAGAACAAAACCCGGGATACTAAATCTATCTTATCAAGGACTTCAAAGACAATTTTCTTGTATTTTGTGAGTTCTAAAGATACATAGCATTAATATATATATAAGAACATAAGATCATGAAATATTATAGCAATAAGGATATATCCCTATCCCCGCTTAGGAAACTTGGAGTAAGCCTCCTGCTTATTTTAATAGCAGGCGCATGGGTTTCCTGCTCCGACGAAAACGAAGAGGCGAGGACACCCATAGCATCAGCTACTATCAGCGAAACCAATTTGGAAATCAACCAGTCTATGGAGATAAAATTCACCGGAGTGGCAGACCAAGTTGTGGTGTACACGGGCGACGAAGGTCATAATTACGAACTGAAAGAAGAAGAAAACAATACCGGTCTTGCCGTGAGCAAGGGATTGTTCACCTATTCGTATCGTGTACCTGGCACGTTCAAGGTTGTAGTCTTAGCCTCCACCTACGATACCTATATGGGAAACGGACTTCGCACAGACACGATGACCTTTACCGTCAATGTGAAAGATGATGTGACAACTATCGATAAGGTTTATTCGAAGATTACTCCTAATGTGTATTATGCGGAGAACGTGAATAACGACAACTGGGTGTTGCGACTTCCTACCAAGCAAGTCTACAAATCCAGGGAGATAAGACTCAATGCCAAACGGCAGCGACTGAGCTTCGACATCGCCTCCGACTCGTCTAAAATATACATTGATGATGAGCTGTGGGATTCTAAAAGCTTTTACGACCTTACCCAGACACACAACATTAAAGTTACCTCTGATTTTGGGTCTGAAAGGAACTACAAACTTTACAGCCTTATCTATCCTGAGTTTACCAGTATCAAACTGAACAATATCTCAGGTAAATTACAACGCGAGCCATTCGATCAGGATGTACAGATCTACCAATTCGCGTTACCGGAGAATACAAGCCCGAACGGTTTGATTGCGGAGTTCACCATAGACGGCGAGGGAACTTTCTTTGTTAACGGCAAGGCTGTTAAGAGCGGTGACGCGATTGACATCTCCGCAGACAATGTTTACACTATAGTCCGAGCGCATCCGGAAGATTCTTCTATCAAGGCAACGACTATCGTGAAGTTTGAAATCATTTAGTTTATTCGTAATGAACAAAAGGCTTAACACATTTCTATTATTTATTATAACTGTTACGCTCTCAGCTGTTGCTGGGAGTGTAACTCCTTATTCAGGCTCAAGGATTTTTTGGGATACAGCCACACGAAAGACTGTTTTCAACAATGGAGGATATGCAAGAATGATTCAGCTTGCCGACGGTAGACTATTGGCTGTAACCGAACACAATGGTATAGATATTGCTTTCAGCTCTAATTTAGGTGGAAGCTGGTCGGCTCCTACCAAAATTGTCTACAATCGGCCCAACGTTCCACAATGTGTACCCGATTTGATACAACTGGCTGATGGTACCATCATCGTAGGTTACAATCCACGTCCTACAAAGCCTTATAGTCCGGATCGCCGCTTTGGCATCAAATGCAAGCGGAGCACCGACAATGGCAAGACATGGAGCGAGGAGATAAACATCTTTGAAGGAGAATGGCATTTTAGCAACGGCTGCTGGGAGCCCTCGTTCCTGCAACTTCCATCCGGAGAAGTTAGAATGTATTTTGCCGATGAAACTCCCTACACCACCAATAACGACCAGCAAATATCCATGTGCCGTTCGTTCGATGGAGGCGTCAGTTGGTCGGAGCCCATCAAAATAACTTATAGGATGGGAAGCCGTGATGGTATGCCCAGTGCAGTAATTCTGAAAGACGGAAAGACTATTGCCACCGCATTTGAAGATAACGGCTGGCCTGGCGTATGGGACTTTATCCCAACCATTGGTGTAAGTTCAATCGATACCAACTGGAACAACTACTGGATTTACGGTAACAGCAACAAACGCTGGAAAGCCTGCAACTACAACTATGTTCCCTCCGAGGTGAAAGGCGGAGCGCCCTATCTGCGTGTGCTTCCCTGGGGCGAAACGGTCCTGTCCCATCAGTCTCCCTATGGCCCTGGCGGACACCAGATGTATGTATATGTAGGTAATGAAGAGGCTAAGGATTTCAAAGCTATGAGTGCACCATTCAGCATTGGCGAGAGTGAAAGCGCTATGTGGAACTCCTTAGCGGTAATCGACACGGGTATCGTTGTTGCCGTTGCTCCAATCAACGGACGTGTGGAAATGATGAAAGGCTATCCCGTCAACCTGCTGCAAGCCCCTTACGGCACTCCAACCGTAGACGGCAAGCAAACCAGTAACGAGGGATATTATAAACGAACTGCCACGCAGATGATTCTTGGGAGAGAAAAAGGTACGCGGTTTACGGGCGACTTTGCCTTTGACGAAAACAATCTGTATTTCACCTCAAGAATCAGCGACAGGACGCCCATGCCCCAAGGTGGGTCCTACGGGGACGGCATTACGCTTCTTCTCGACACCAAGAATGTATCGGCCGATGCGCCAAGCGATGGCGTATACAGGATATTTTTCAGAAGAAACGGAACGATGCAGGTACAATATGGGAAGTCAGGAAGCAGTTCCTGGCAACGCCTTGATGACGGAGATACGTTGAATATAAACTACAAAGTATCGTCTAATAACCGTTATTACATCGTTGAGGCTGCAATCCCATGGAATTCCTTAGGCTTCTCTCAAGCACCCGCTGAACAGGATATGCGTGCCAACCTAAGGCTTCAAAACCTTGCCGATGGACAAAGCGTTCCGGTTTACGAAATGCTGCCGGATTCAAAACGAGACGAATCATGGTCGTGGATGAAGCTGCACATTGGTACAGCCACGCCCAGTGGCATCGGCAGTATCCCATCGATTGATGACCGTGAGCATGTCAAGATAACCGTTCAAGGAAACAATATCACGATTCATAACTCAAACGTGGCAAGTGTTGCTCTTTACAATGCTACCGGCGTGCAGCTGGGAAGTTACTACAGCCGTAACATTACATTGCAAGATGCGCAAGGACTTGTAATAGCACGCATTGTCATGAAAGATGGTAAAACGTTTTCAAAGAAAATAATGATGTAAACATCAGGCCATCGTGGGTATGTTTTCCTGCATACCACACGATGGCTTTATAATTCTCCCAACCTAAATATGGCAAGACTTATCCTTAGTTTCATTTTCTCGTTTCTCATTCTGCTTTCCGGAGTGGCGAACAATTACAGGTTCTTCCACATCTCCAGTCAGCAGGGACTTCCGCATCAGCAGGTAGAGACGATGATTCAGGATTATCAGGGAAACATATGGTTGGGAACGCGCAATGGACTTGCCCGATACGACGGCTACTCCATTAAAAACTATTTTAATGATTCTAACAATCCTTCCTCGCTGGGCCACAATTTTATCAAAGTACTGTTTCTCGACCATAAACACAGAGTATGGGTGGCACATTCGAAAGGCGTTAGCCTGTACAGACCGGCTACAGACGACTTTGAAAACTTCAAGCTACCGGGAAATATTATAGGGTCGATCATCGAGACCTACGACGGGAAAATTATCTGTGGTGGCTCGGAGTTGTCTGTATTCGACGAGAAAGCCAAAAAGTTCACGGCACTCCCCTCGTTGGGCGAGGGATTCATTATTTCCCTTGCCGTAGACAAAGACAACCAACTCTACGTAGCGACTAACTCATCCATCTATTCCTATAATTCCAAACTCACCCAAATCACCAGGCTGGACTCCAGCATCTACCGTGACTTTATTACGGGAGCAGACGGTATCATCCCCATGACTTTCGACCACAGCGGTAGACTGTGGATAGGTCGGAACGGAAAGGGAGTGATGGCACTGGACGTGAAAACCGGCAAGACTCAAGTGTATGAAGCAAATCGCCTTTCCAATGGAACGGTGAGAGTCATCACCGAAGATCACAAGCACAATATATGGTTAGGTACCGAGCAAGGGGTGACTATCCTGGGACCAGATGGAAACATCAAAATATTAAAACAGCAATTTGGCAACGTCAATCTATTGTCGGACAATGCCATTTACTCTATCCTGGCAGACGCCAACCATAACATTTGGATTGGATCCTATTTTGGTGGAGTCGATATGGTGAAAAACAGCAGTCCGTTTTCATGGGAGGAGCCAAGTTACGCCTCAACAAAACTCCAGGGGAAGGTTGTGCGGCAAATCATTGAAAGAAATCCTCATGAGCTCTGGATAGCAACCGAAGATGGTGGGGTAAACATTTATAATCCCATCCAGGGAAAATTCTCTCCGTTCAAAGCTATTCCCACGCTCGGCTCCAACGTGCATTGCCTGTTTTATGACAAGTCTGCCGATATCATTTGGATTGGAACTTTCAGAAAAGGACTGTTCCGATATGATATGAAATCCGGAAGTGCCGAACGATTCGATTTGTCAAAGAATCTATCGGCTATATCCATCTTCGACTTTGCCAAGCAGCGTTCCGGTAAACTTTGGGTGGCCACTACACAAGGCCTCTATTGGTATGACCGACAAAGCAAGAGATTCAAAAAGTTTAATCATCCCCTTCTCAGTCATATTTTCATCTATTCGCTAGCCATCGACCAGTCGGACAATCTTTGGGTAGGAACAGTAACGAGGGGAATTTATAAAATAGATAAATCAACAAATAAGATCATCCATTGGCCGGCCAGCCGACAGCCACAAGGCCTGAAAGACAATTATATCACATACATTTATCCCGCCGAGGACGGTAAGGTTTGGGTTGGGACCAATAACAACGGATTGCAAGTTCTCAATTCCCATGACGGAAAGTTTTCTGAAATAGAAAACGAAAAAGCCTTATCAAAAAGCACTATCTGCAGCATCAATGCCGATCCTATGGGTCATATCTGGATAAGCACAAGCCAGGGATTGTTCCAGTACATTCCAAAATCTCGGACTATCAACCGGTATACAACCGATGACGGTTTGCCCACCAACCAGTTCAACTTCTCGTCAACTCTGCTGACACAAGACGGCAGGATGTACTTTGGAACAGTAAACGGACTGGTAGCATTTCGTTCCGAAGATATGGTTTCCAAGAGCATGAATCTAAGCGTCCATCTTAAATCTTTGAAAATCAACGGTGAGGAAATCAACGCAGCGTCAGAAAACTCTCCTCTTACAAAAGAATTGGATGCCACAAGCGAAATCAGACTTACGTATCGTCAGGCACGTTCTGTAATGATTGACTATGGTGTCATTTCTCCCGGACGCACGGAGTCCATTATTTACCAAACCAAGGTAGACGGCATAGACAAACAATGGCGCGAGATGGCAGATGCCCATACTTTTGTCAGCTACAACATGGAGCCAGGCACCTATGTGCTGAGAATACGGGCCAACAATTCCAATACAGGATGGGAGAGCTGCCCTGAAAAAGCTATAAAAATTATCGTTGCGCCGCCTTTTTACCGTTCTCTATGGGCCTATTTGTTCTATCTCATAATAGTCGCCATCATCATCTACTACATACAGCATGCCTATAAAATAAGGCTGAACGAAAGAAACAAGGTAAAGATGGCCATGATGGAGAAGAACAAAATAGAGGAAATAGACCGTGCCAAATTTGACTTCTTCACAATCGTGTCCCACGAGTTGAAAACACCGTTGTCGCTCATCATTGCGCCACTTAAAAGTATCCATAAAGATGAGCTGAACAACAGCGATCAACACCATCTGGAAACAGCTTTGGAGAACACTAATAAGATGGAGGAACTTATCAACGAACTGGTGACGTTCAATAAGGTTGAATCGGACAAGTTTCCATTCTATATTCAGCAAGGCAACCCCTTGGAGTTCATAACGATTCTCGCCAACCTGTTCCGCCGAAGTGCTGCCGAGAAGCACCTCAACCTCAGTGTGGACTGCGAAAACAACGATGAAATCGTATGGTTTTCGCCATCCTATCTGGAACGCATCATGAACAACTTGTTGTCCAATGCCATCAAGTTCACTCCCGAAAACGGCGAGGTTAAGGTAAAAGCATCTATCATCACGGGACAAGACGATGACTATACCTATCTCGACGTAAGGGTTTCTGACACGGGCATCGGCATCGCCCCGGAAGAGCAAGATAGGATTTTCCAGAAGTTCTACCAAACTAAACGAGGATACAATGCCAACAGCAAGGGGTGGGGCATAGGGCTCTCCCTCGTCCAGCGACTCGTTACAATACACAAGGGAAGCATAAAGCTGAAGAGCGAACTTCGGCACGGCTCCACCTTCCGAGTGCTGCTAAATGTTGACGCTAGGGCTTTCGAGCAGCAATCGCTTATTACCGACGACAAAGTCATCGTTCCGCTGAAAGACTATCATTTTTCACCTTCGATGACCGATATCAACAATGCCTCACAAGATATCGTGGAAGAAGACAGCAAGATGTCTATCCTGATAGTTGAAGACAACTCTGATATGCTGACTTTCCTTGCTGATTACTTCTCGCCCAAATACAACGTTTACACTGCTACCAACGGCAAGGAAGGAATAGAAGTAGCCCAAAACGAATCGATACAACTTGTCATCAGCGATGTGATGATGCCCGTCATGGATGGTGTTACATTCTGCACCAAGCTCAAATCGGACGTCAGCACGTCTCACATACCGGTCATTCTCCTCACCGCCAAAAACGAACAGGAAGATGTGGTGATGGGCTACAAGAGCGGAGCTGAGGCCTATGTTTCCAAGCCTTTCGACCCACAGGTACTCGACCTGCAGGTCAACAACATTATCCAACTGGTTAAGACGCGCCAGACCGAAATTCAAAACACCAAGACAGAGGATATCGAAGCCAGCTCGCTCAATGCCATCGACAAGGACTTCATCTTGCACATCAACCAACTGATAGACAAGAATATCGACAACAACGATTTTTCTGTGGCCGACATTACACGAGAGATGGCCATCAGCCGGAGTCTGTTGCACACCAAGATGAAGAGCTTGTTAAATATGTCCATCGGAGAATACATCCGTCACAAAAGGCTGACGCTGGCCTCCGAGTTGCTCATGAAAGGCTTCACCGTTGCCGAGACCGCGTACCGATGTGGATTTTCAGATCCTAACTATTTCTCCAAAGTCTTTAAGAAGTTTTTCGGGAAGAGTCCTTCCGAATTCACCACCGAACATTAAACCATTATATACCAACTTAAGCCCGCTTATGAAAACAAAACATTTCGCAGTTGCAGCGTTATTCCTGCTATCGGCAGCAGCCTACGCACAAACCTACGAGAATCCCGTCATCAGGGGTGTCGCCGATGCCGGCTGCATACGCTATGCCGGAAAATACTATTTAGGAGGAGTAGCCACTTATGGTGACTTCTACCAAAGCACCGACCTTGTTCACTGGGGAAATAAAATTCATGCTTTCGACTTGAATAACGACTGGACCGCAGGCACCGGTGCCAAAAACAATCAGATTCATGCCAACGATATGTTGTATCACGGCGGACTGTTCCATCTTCTGTTCTCCGTAAACTGGTGGGGCAAAGACAAGCATATTGTCCACATCACCCATGCCACTTCGCCAACGGTCGAGGGACCCTATAAGGAAGTAAGGTCTGACCAATGGTACGAAAACCGCATAGACCCTATGGTGTTTTGTGACGAGGACGGACAGCTCTACCTGTATATGGTCAAGTTTACGGACGGAAACACAATATGGGGTCGCAAACTGAACAAAGACTTCTCCTTTGCGGGAGAACCCGTACAGCAGTTCTCGTCTCAACCTGCATCGTGGGAGCGAATGGATAATCGCGTAGCCGAAGGACCATTTGTCATCAAGTATAGAGGTCGGTATTACATGATGTACAATGCCAACCACACAGGTATAGAATATGGAAACTACAGGCTTGGCGTCTGCGAAGCGCCATCACCTCTAACCTTCAATCCCGGTGGGAAATACAGTCACCCGGTGGTGGAGCCGAACATAGTAAAACTGTTAGACGACCATGTCGACCTGCTCCGATACGGAAGCGCACACTACCGGCCGCTCGACCTGTCTAAAGACACTATTTCCTTCGAGTTGTCGTCTCGACCCACCGGAAAACTCATGATGTTTGTCAGACAACGTGGAACTAAAATCTATATCAACGACCATCTCATCAACGCCAACCACGGCCACAACTATGGATTGCTGCCCGTACCCGTCAACTTCGTCAAGGCGGGTACCAATGTGCTGAGGTTTGAACGTGGTGAGAGGTCCGCCGTTTATGGTGTGGAACTGCTATCCTACCGCAAGGATGAACCTGTTGAAGACATCTTGCTCACCCCGGGCCAACCCAACATCGTGCGCGGGCCTAACGGTTGGGAATGGTGGTTGGTCTATATGGTCAATAAAAACGGATGGAATAGAGACCAATACATCGATAGGGTGCATTTCTCGTGTGACCGACTCACGGTAGACGGCATCACGAGCGCCTTGTCGCAGGGCTACCATCCGGCACCGGCATCGCCCCTATACTCGGGCAAGAGCATCGACAGCATCAACTTCACCGACAGCTACTTGCTGGAAGCCACATTCGCCTGTCAGGATCATCATGAAGGCTTTCGATTCGGTAATGTCGACATCACGTTGCCCGATTCGTTCGCACTCAACGTCCCACACGAATGGCGTATAGAGAAAAACCATCAATTGCTGTCCGTATGGATTGACCAGGTGCTTGTTGCAAACCATTTGCAGCTTGGCACTACTCCCGTTTCCTCCCCCACACTGTTGCGGCCGGCCAATTTCCGTCCGGACTATCTGTCTTTCACACCCGGCTATGATGAGTATGGCCGTCATTTCTCCGGCTGGGAGGGAGCCAGTCCGTCCGATGAAGGATTAAAACTGCAGAAAAGTTCTATCTTCAAGGGCAATAAAGCCAAGGCCTTTGCGTTCTCCGTACAGATGGCACCCACAGCACCTGCCGGTTTATATGCAGCCTATCAGGATGAGAAGAACTTTGTGAGGATGGTCATCGACAATACAAAGCGGACGCTGACTATCGAAAAGATGAAAAAAGGAAAGCTAAAATCGTCGACCTATCCCTTGACACGTCGTCAGGATTGGTATCCCGATATCAAATACAGCGATAACTTCGAAAAGCAATATCGCCTGCCATCGCTCTCCACCCTGTCCGCGATTCTTTTGCCCAAGACCGATCCCGACGATGCCGATAGCTATACGGAAAACATCGTTGCCACACAGCAGGTTGAATATCTGGACCACGACACCTGGAAGCCCCTTGCGTTCCAAACTGGAGAGAGTAAGCATCCCGGATGGCAGAAAATAACCTTTGCTCCCATTCAGACTCAGGCCGTGAGATTTATAAACAGCGACCCGGAAGATGGGCAAAGACATCTCTATCGCGTCAAAGCTGATATAGACAGCCAAACCAGCTATCAGCTCAGGGTAGACCGTAGAAACGGCATGCTGCATCTATTCCTCAACGAAACGGAGGTGGAGGCCATAGACACGCGATGGATGGGGTCAACCCAGGTGGGGCTGTTTGCCAAAGGTGAGGCGTTGGTACGCGATGCCTTCTATTACGAGATTAATGAGCGATAAACCACTTTCTTGTCAAACCTTCTGGAGATTAACATATCAAAACTTTAAAAATATTTTTTATATGCACTGCAAATTTCTTTATACGGCTCTGCTTGCCACATTCACCATTCTTCCCATCCAGATGAATGCTGAGGAAGGAGGCGTATTCCGGAATCCCGTGATCAACCAAAGTGCCCCAGACCCAACCATCATTAGGGGTCAGGATGGCAACTTCTACCTCTATGCCACTGAAGATATACGCAATTTACCCATCTACCGCTCCCCGAATATGGTGGACTGGACTTTCATCGGTACGGCTTTCACCGACGAAAGTCGTCCGAAATGGAATCCGAAAGGCAATATGTGGGCGCCGGACATCAACTTCTTCAACGGCAAATATGTACTTTATTACGCCAAATCAGAATGGGGCGGCGAATGGACATGCGGCATCGGTGTAGCCACCGCCGACCATCCCCAAGGCCCCTTCACCGACCATGGTGCCCTGTTTATCAGCAAAGATATCGGGGTGCAAAATTCCATCGATGGTTTCTTTATTCGTGAGCATGGACATAACTATCTGTTTTGGGGGAGTTTCCGTGGCATCTACGGCATCGAACTTACCGAAGACGGCCTGCACGTCAAAGAGGGCGCTCAAAAAATACAAGTGGCCGACACCTACATGGAAGCCACTTATATCCATAAACACGGAGGCTACTATTACCTGTTTGGCTCGGCAGGGTCGTGCTGCGAGGGAAACAAGAGCACTTATCATGTGGTGTATGGCCGGTCAAAAAATCTGTTTGGCCCCTATGTTGACAAGCAGGGACGCAAGCTCATGGACGGACACTACGAAACACTGCTGGAAGGCAACGAAAAGGTGGCAGGTCCCGGACATAATGCCGAGATTATCACCGATGACAACGACCACGACTGGATGCCCTATCATGGCTTCCTACGAAGCGACCCCGATGCCGGTCGATTGGTGTTTATGGACCAGGTAGAATGGATTGACGGCTGGCCTCACATTGCCAACAAAACTCCATCGGCTGCCTCGCAGGCCCCGGTGTTTAACACCATAACCCTCGCCGACCCCACCATCTTCCACGAGAACGGTACCTATTATCTCTATGGCACATCGGCTGTCGACGGTATTCTGGTCTACACCTCACAAGATTTGAAATCGTGGAAACCGGGAGGATATGCGCTCCACCGCGACAACAGTTTCGGCACTAAGGGTTTCTGGGCACCACAAGTCTTCAAGCATCAGGGAAAATATTATATGGCCTATACGGCAAACGAGCAAATCGCCATTGCACAGGCCGACAGCCCTATGGGGCCTTTTAAGCAAAAGAAGAAGGCCATGATACCTTCAAAGACCAAGGAGATAGACCCCTTTGTCTTTTTCGATGACAACGGCAAAGCTTATCTCTATCATGTCAGACTCATCAATGGCAACCGTCTATATGTTGCCGAACTCAATAAGCGTTTGGATGCCGTGAAGGAAAAGACGGCCCGGGAAATCATACACGTTGAGCCCAACGGTTGGGAAAATACGCCCGGTGCTCAATATGGTGTGAGCGAAGGGCCTACGGTAGTGAAATTAGACGGCACCTACTATCTGTTTTACTCGTGCAACGATTACCGAAATATAGACTATGCCGTAGGAGTTGCCACCGCAGACAATCCTTTAGGTCCGTTCCGCAAGCCGGATGCTCCCATCATCAGCCGACAGCTCATTGGAGCTAACGGAACAGGGCATGGTGACCTATTCAAAGACCAAAAGGGCAACTGGCAATATGTTTTCCATACGCACCGAAGCACTCAGGAAGTATCGCCGCGCAAGACGGCTGTCGTGCAACTGAGACAAAATAAAGATGGATTTTCCATCGTCAACGACACCTTCCGCTATCTGACTGCAGAATAAATTATTTCGGACAACATTGAAATCAACAATGTTGTCCGTTTTTTTTGTGAGCATATTTATTCCGGTCTTTGTGTTGTTTGTAAAATTATAGGACAAATTACGATAGCGTTCTGGCTTCTTCACACCTTTGTAATATTGGCTTTATGATTTTGCAATATTTATTTTCTTATTTTGCAGCCGAAATAAGTATTAGCTTGATTTTATGAAGAAAATTGTTCTAACGGTAGCGTTGAGTTTTTTCACAATTTCAGCCTGTCTTGCTGGTCCTTTGAATGGCGTGGTGAAAGACAAGGCGACAGGTGAAGCGCTCATTGGCTCCGTAGTCCAAGTGAAAGGTGAAAAGCAGCGCTCAACCACGACTGGCTTGGACGGCTCTTTCTCGTTGAAGGGCTTGCCAGATCAGGGCACCGTCACGCTTGTAGTTAACTATCTTGGCTACAAACCCATTGAGGTTCAGGTGGAGCTCCCCTCCCGTAAGCCGCTCGAATTGGATTTGGAATCTGAGGCTCAGGAGTTGGGCGAGGTCGTTGTAAGCGGATTTCACGCTAAATACACTGACATGAACGCTTATGCCATGGTGAAAAATTCATCGCAGGTGCTCAATGTCATGAGTGCGCAGGCCATCCAGGTTTCTCCTGATGTCAATGTGGCAGCGGTGTTGCAACGTGTCTCCGGTGTGACGATGCAAAAGGATGCGTCGGGCGAAGCCTCCTATGCTATTTTGCGAGGTATGGACAAACGTTACAACTACACCTTGGTCAATGGCGTGAAAATACCGAGTCCCGACGATAAGAACCGTTATATCCCGCTTAACCTTTTCCCGTCAGACTTGATGGATAGAATCATTGTATCCAAGTCGCTCACCGCCGATATGGAAGGTGACGCCGCAGGCGGAGTGGTCGACATGAATATGAAAGATGCTCCCGGTAGCTTCCGACTCCAAGCCAATGTGGCAACGGGTGCAAGCGATTTTTTCTGGCAGGGCGACAAGACACAAACGCCATTCGGAAATATCAGCTACGACTATCTAAGCGCCAAACGTGGAAATACAACCTCCAAGGCGCCATATGAACGCTATGGAAGTACATACGATGCTACCACCGCAGACTTCAAGAACGGAGGTGCACAGATTTCGCGCCATAACATCCCGATGCCAAACATTCATGCTGGTATTTCCGTGGGCGACCGCTTTCTGGAAAAAAAGCTTGGTGTGATTCTCGCGGCAAACTTGCAGAACACTTATCGCGGTACAGAGCGTGATCTTAACAAAGAAGTGATGGCCAACGGTGAAGAGACCGAATATATCAGTTCTATCAAAAAAAGACTGTACTCCATACACGACCTTAACTTGGGCGTGCATGGCAAAATAGACTTCACGCTTGGTGATCACAAATTGGAATGGTACAACATGCTTGTACATCGTCGTACGGACAATACCCGTTACAACATGAGTATCACAACCGACTACGACTTCGACCTTGAGAATGGCAGCTGGACTCGTGATGACGAGATGCGCACCATGACACAAACGCAAGACATCTTCGCGTCAAATCTCAAGGGCACACATCATTTGACTCCCAACTTTACCGTGGACTGGGCCGGACTCTTTGCCGACGCGCGAGAAAAGGATCCCGACCGTATGTATACAACTATCAAAAACACGGTGTCAGGGGGCGAGGTGACAAAGATATTCCCGTTCTCGCAGGAGCGTCGCTTTCAGCACAATGATGACAAAGACTGGACGGGCTATATCAACCTCTCCTGGGAGACGCCTTTTGAGAACGGGTTGAAGGCTTTGTGGAAAACGGGTGCCATGTATCGCAACAAGAAGCGTAACAATCGTTTTTACTCTTATATATTTTCGCCCACAGACAATGGTGCCGTACTGTCCTCAAATGATATCGATGCGTTTGATGGCATCGACTGGACGCTCAAGACGCCGCGCTCTCAAGCTTCGCAGCTCAACTATGACTCTAAGGAACGCATTGGCGCTGTCTATGGTATGGTAAGACTCACTTCAAAAATCGGAGAGTTGGTAGCCGGATTCCGGGCAGAACACACCAATCAGATTTACACCATGCTGCAGCGTTTCGAGACGACCGGCTCTATCGGTGAACAATCCTATTGGGACTACCTGCCTTCCGCATCACTGCGTTGGATTGTGAACAATAAGATGAATGTTCGCTTCAGCTACTATAAGAGCATCAATCGTCCGGGATTCTATGAACTGGTCCCTTATCAGATTGATGGTGAAGACTATACCGAGAAGGGTAATCCGCTGCTGAAGCGTGCACGTATAGATAACCTCGATCTGCGTTGGGAATGGTTGCCTTCACAGGATGAGCAGGTGCTATTCGGCTTGTTCTATAAGTATCTGAAAGACCCGATTGAGACGACATTCGATGTAGATCAGCGTCAGGGTAACGCCAGCTACTATATGCCTCAAAATCTGGGTAACGCCAAAAACTTCGGTGTGGAGCTGGATGTCGTGAAGTATATCCGTCATTTCGGTGTGAAGGCAAACTATACTTATACACACTCTTCGATAACGACGACAAAGAAACACTATGTGGCCAAGAACCAGATTGAGAATATAGACCAGACGCGTCCACTGATCAATCAGGCACCTCACACGGCGAATGTCTCTTTGCTCTATAAAGACACCAACCATGGATGGAACGGACAGCTTGCCGCTGCCTATACCGGGTCACGCCTCGTTTTGGTTTCGCCTTATTATGATTCAGATGAATGGGAGAGACATATCTTCTCTCTCGACCTTAGCGGTGAGAAGCGTTTCGACAACGGCATTTCGGTATTTATCAAGGCAAACAACCTGCTCAACAGCAAGCGTGAACGATATCTGAAGACCGTTAACGAGTTCAACACAAAGATTCCCGGACAACGCGACGATCGTACCATCGTGGGAACCTATAAGTACGGACGCACTTTCCTGGTGGGAGTCAGAGTAAATTTGTAATCAGTAATTTGTAAAAATCAATATGAAGAGATTTAATTTGTTCGCAGGCATAATAGTTTTGGCATTTGCCGCAGGCATGAGTTCATGCGAGAATGAGAATATCAACCCTTATGACTATGCTGCCAAGACCGACACGATAACTATTAACACCGGTGACGAAAACACCGTAAAGACAGCTATAGCCTCATATCCTACAGGCTCCATCGTATGGGCGCACGATACCACGCTCACCTCGTCGTTCAAAATCCCTTTGGGTGCATCGCTCTATATTGAGCCGGGCGTGAAGGTGACAATCAGTTCCAAACCTACGGAAGATCATCCTGTCGAGATTGTTGCTTTGGGAAACCTCTATGTCATGGGTACCAAGGAGAAGCCTGTCGTTATCAATTCGGATACGCGTAAGCCCAATGACTGGGGTGGCATCATCTGCGGATACGACTGTAGCGAGGTTGTGCTGAGCCATGCAGAAATCGCTCATGCCGGTGCTACACCTACCGAAAGTTCATTGTCTTTCCAAAACAAGCTGTTCAAGACAACCATCGATGGCGGTGTGCCCGCATTCCATTTCTGTAATACGAAAGGACGTTTTACCATTGCCAACTGCTTCTTCCACGACAATTATAACGACCAGACCTATTTCACCGGCGGTAATGGAGTCATCTATGGCTCTGTGTTTGCCGACAGTGGTAACGAGAGCGATGGCGGCGAGGCTATCAACGTGAAGTCGGGATGTATTCTCGATATCTCCTACAACGTGATATACAATGCCTGCACCAATGCTTTCAAACTTTCCGGGTCGGGTGTGGAGAAAAACTTTGCGTCGAAACTCGTCATCTACAACAACACCGCCGTGGACTGCGGATGGCGTCGTGCGAAAAACAAGAAGGGTGGCAACGTGTGGATAGAGAAAGGTATTGCGCCTGTCTTTGTCAACAACTTGCTGGTTGATAACCGTTATGGTATGCGACAGCCTGATAAAAATGGCGCAGACATTGAGAATAGCGTGCTCTATCCCAACTATTTCTTTGCATCTACGGAAACGGGTGTCGAGCAGCAATCGAAAGACTTTAAGATGATCGTTTGGGACGATCGCAACATCACAAGCTCGACTCCGGAGAATCTGACAAATCTGTTTGTTAATTTTGCCCAAAGCGACAAGATGAACATTAACTGCCAAAGTGACGACACGGCCAAAGGTGCACCTTTGAAATGGAATGACACTTGGGATTTCCATTTGAAGTCGGGTGCGACAGCACTCTCCGGCGCAACTTCTGTCGTGACACGCAACTTCCCCGGTGGACTTGCCTTCTTTGGTATGAAGAAAGTAAAGTGGAGTAGTGACACCGATGACCAGAACTATTACTTCACATCACCTGTTTTAGGTGGTTTCTTTGGAGCTTTCAGCACAAAATAAATCCTTTCGACAATGAACAAACTGTTTAGACATATATTATTTACAGTTCTTCTATTCTCAGCTTTCGTTCCTGCTCAGGCTCAGACGCCTGCAGAATGGAAGCAGATGAAGGCCGATGTCAACCTTTATTGGGTGAACGATATGGGTCGCAACGGATATTACGACCAGAAAACCATTGCCGAGCTGATGGGTACTATGGCAGAGACCGTTGGTCCTGAAGCTGTCATCGCAGTAGGTGATATCCATCATTTTAACGGTGTTGAGAGTGTCTCGGACCCGTTATGGAAGACTAATTACGAACTCATCTATTCTCACCCGGAGCTGATGTGCTTTTGGTATCCTGTAATGGGCAACCACGAATACCGAGGCAACACGCAGGCTGTGCTCGACTATGCCAACGTGAGTCGCCGTTGGGCAATACCGGCACGCTACTACTCTAAAGTGTTTAAGGGTAAAGGCTGCTCCGTACGTATCGTCTTTCTCGATACTACCCCTTTGATAGACAAATATCGTAAAAATACGGAGACCTATCCCGATGCATATCAACAAGACCGTGACAAAGAACTTGCATGGCTTGACAGCACTTTGACTGCAGCGCAGGAGGATTGGGTCATCTGCGTGGGCCATCATCCCGTCTATGCACAGACTAAAAAGACAAATACAGAGCGCAAAGATATGCAGAAATATCTATTGCCGGTGTTTCGCCGTCACCCCAATGTGTCGGTATATGGCTGTGGACATATTCATAATTTCCAGCACATTAAGATGCCCGGTGATAACATCAACTACTGGGTGAACTCTGCTGCTGCCCTCTCACGTCATGTAGAGCCCATAAAAGGCACGCGCTGGTGCGATGCGTCAACGGGTTTCACGGTGATTAGTGCCGACAAGCAGCAGCTCACGCTCTATGCCATCAACAAAGAGGGAAAGATACTCTATACGCTGCCGATGAAAAAGTAGGAGCCCAACCGCTTTCATGGCAAATATAGTTCAATCCCACGGCTTAGGATCATGATTGTGGATGCTGCTTGTCTCAGCAAGTACTTGCATATATTGGTGAGGAAAAGATCTGACAAAAGCCTTCGCATAATTCGCGTGTAGCAAAAACGAAACACTATGGCCGTAAATACGCTCAAAACGAGCGTTTCCTTTAAGTTGTTTAGCCATAGCAGGTTATACGCCTTTTGTCACAGTTCGTGCGAAAAAGTTTTCTAATAGCCCTTCCGTTTAAGCCTTTATGGCACTGCGGTTAGGGCTTCCTTGCTTTGCGGTTGCAGCTTTGTGGCCTTGCCGTTAAGGCGAGATGGCAGTGGCATAAGGCCCAATCGCATCCAAATTCCTTTTTTAACACGTTTCGGGCTCCCCGAAACCATCCCTCTCCGAGCTTGAAATTTTCTATAATGCAAGTTTCGGAAGGCTTTCTTTTTGTGACTTTAGTCTTACATAATTGGGGCGTGCGACAGGTAGGAACGTACGGCTCGTTATGTCTGCTTACCATAAAGGTGATGGTGTCAGACAGGTTGGATTGGTCAGACCGATCAGAGGTTTGGCCTCTACAGATGTCTTGATTGACTTAAAAGCATGAAAAACATGCGCATTTGTTTGCATGGATACATTTTTTTTTGTAACTTTGCAGTGTTCAGTGGAATGAGGGGCTCCGAGAGAGCTCCTCATTTTTTTATAATCACATAATATGATAGACAAAAACGTCGTAAAAAACTTGGTGGATGAGTGGTTGGTAAACAAGGAGTATTTCTTGGTAGACATTATGGTCAGTACCGATGACAAGATCACTGTTGAAATCGACCATGCCGATGGTGTTTACATCAACGACTGTGTGGAGCTTAGTAAATTTATTGAAGACCATCTCGACCGAGATCAGGAAGACTATGAGTTGGAGGTAGGCTCGGCCGGCTTAGGACAGCCTTTCAAGGTGGCACAGCAATATCAGAACTATATCGGCGAGCCGGTGGAAGTGTTGGACGGCGATGGAAAGAAAGTGAAAGGCGTGCTGAAGAGTGTCGACGGACGCGATTTCGTGGTGTCTGTGAGAGAAAAGGTTAAGCTGGAGGGCAAGAAGCGCCCCGTGATGATGGACGTAGACCACCAATACAATATGGATAATGTAAAATATACTAAATACTTAATAAGTTTCAAATAAGCTATGGCAGCAAGAAAAAAAGAAGACGAGCAGATGAGTATGATAGACTCTTTCCGCGAGTTCAAGACCGATAAGGACATCGATCGCACCACACTTGTGAGTGTGCTTGAGGAGAGTTTTCGCAACGTGCTTGCAAAGAAATACGGCAGCGATGAAAACTTTGACGTTATCGTCAATCCCGACAAGGGTGACTTCGAGATTTACCGCAACCGTGTGGTTGTGAACAATGGCGAGGTGGAAGACGAAAACAAGCAGATTAGTTTGGCAGATGCCCAGAAGATCGAACCCGACTATGAGGTGGGCGAAGACGTGTCGGAGCCCGTGGACTTTGCCAAGTTCGGACGTCGTGCCATTCTCACCCTACGCCAAACGCTGGCCAGCAAAATCCTCGAGTTGGAGCATGATGCGCTCTATAACAAGTATAAAGACCGCGTGGGACAGCTGATATCCGGTGAGGTCTATCAGGTATGGAAGCGTGAGGTGCTGTTGGTGGACGACGATAATAACGAGCTGATTCTGCCGAAGTCGGAGCAGATTCCTGCTGACCAATACCGCAAGGGTGAAACCATTCGTGCCGTGATCGAGCGTGTGGACAATGAGAACAACAATCCGAAAATTATCTTGTCGCGCACGAGCCCAGTCTTTATGGAGCGCCTGCTGGAGCAGGAAGTGCCCGAGATAGCCGATGGTCTGATTGCCATCAAGAAGATAGCCCGTATGCCGGGTGAACGTGCCAAGGTTGCCGTGGAGAGTTTCGATGATCGTATTGATCCGGTAGGCGCTTGTGTGGGCGTGCGCGGTAGCCGTGTACATGGCATCGTGCGTGAATTGTGCAATGAAAATATTGACGTCATCAACTGGACGGCCAACACCAAACTGTTTATCCAGCGTGCACTCAGTCCGGCTAAGATTACGAGCATCAACCTCGATGAGGAGAACAGGAAAGCCGACGTTTATTTGCAGCCGGAAGAGGTGAGCCTTGCCATTGGGCGTGGCGGACTGAACATCAAACTGGCCTCTATGCTTACCGAATATACCATCGACGTTTACCGTGTAGTGAATGAAAACGAGATGAGCGAGGAGGAGGACGACGTCTACTTGGATCAGTTCAACGATGAAATAGACCAGTGGATTATCGACGCCATCAAGGCGATCGGTTTGGATACGGCTAAGACCGTGCTGAATGCACCCCGCGAAATGTTGGTAGAAAAGGCCGATCTTGAAGAGGAAACCGTAGACCACGTGTTGGATGTGCTCCGCAGGGAGTTTGAGAACTAAACCGTTACAAATGGTTGAATGGGAGCATCCCTATAATCCCCATTGAGATATGTAAAAGAGTATAATATAAAGAAAAGGTAGAACTTAAAATATATAGAGACATAAAACATATAAGGTGAAGGAGCAAAGGTTGTACCTTTTTACCTTTCAGCTTGTTTACCTTCAAAGTAAAATATATGAGCATTAGATTAAACAAAGCGTTACGTGAGTTGAATATAGGACTTCAAACGGCAGTTGAATTCCTGGAAAAGAAGAGTGAGTTGGGCGAAGTGAAGGCGGAACCTACCTTCAAGCTCAACGATAAGCAGTATGAAGCCTTGGTAGAGGCGTTCAAACAAGATGCTGCCGTTCGCGACAAAGCCGATAAGCTCTTCAAGAAATCTAAGGAAAAGAAGCGCTCTTCGGAACAGAAGAAGGAAAGCCGTCGTGCTGAAAGCCTGCTGGAGTCGAGTCGTCGCCAGCAGTATAAGCCGTTGGGGAAGATTGACCTGGACAATGTCGGTCATAAACCTGCGGCTACAACATCTGATGCTCCTAAGTCTACAAGTGCTCCTGAGGTGAAGGCTGCTGCCGTCGGTCCGAAACCCGAGCATAAAGAAGAAACAATGACCGAAAAGTCTGATACGATGGAAAAGAAAACGGTAGAGACCGTGAAAGAAAATCCTGCTGTCAAGGAGGAGAAGCCTGCTGAGGCCCAGCCGACGACCGAGGCAAAATCGGCAGAGCCCAAGAAGGAGAAGCCGAAAGAAGTCAAGACTGTGGCAGAAGCAACAAAGACTGCTGCAGAAACACCTAAGTCTGAGGCAAAGACTTTAACAGAACACGAGGATGAAACCGAAACTGCGAAAGAGGACAAGGAAGGCCCCGAGTTGTTCCAGTTGAAGAGCGAGAAGCAGATGCTGAAAGCGCCGAAGGTGAATGTGGTAGGCAAGATAGACCTCGATGCCATAAACCAAAGCACTCGCCCAAAGAAGAAGACTAAGGAAGAGCGCCGCAAAGAGCGTGAAGACAAGGCCAGACAACAGGGAAGACGCAGAAAGCGCCAGCGTATCAACAAGGACCGTGTGGACATCAACGCCGCTGCCAACCAGCAGGGTGGTAGAAATTATGGCGGTAACCGGGGCAAGAATAATAATTCGGGCAACCGCAATAAAAACCGCAGACGCGGCCAGAAAGTACAGGAGGTCAGCGAGGAGGATGTAGCACGTCAGGTAAAGGAGACGCTTGCACGTCTGACGAGCAAGCAGAGCCAGACCAAGAAGGGTGCTAGATATCGCAAGGAAAAACGTGATGCAGCTCAGGAACGAATGAGTGCTGAGGCAAAAGCAGAACGTAAGGAGAGCAAGGTACTGAAGATTACCGAGTTCGTAACGGTGTCGGAATTGGCAACGATGATGGGCGTAGGTGTCAATCAGGTTATCTCCACGCTGATGAGCATTGGTGTGATGGCTTCCATCAACCAGCGTTTGGATGCGGAAACCATTAACCTTGTAGCCGATGAGTTTGGCTTTGAGACCGAATATGTGAGTGCAGAAGTTCAGGAAGCTGTTAAGGTGGAGGAAGACGATGAGAGCGATCTCGTGGGCCGTGCGCCTATTGTAACGGTAATGGGACACGTGGATCATGGTAAGACTTCGCTACTCGACCATATCCGTAACACCAATGTGATTGCCGGCGAGGCAGGCGGTATTACGCAGCACATTGGTGCTTACCATGTGACGTTGAGCAACGGTCGCCGCATCACCTTGCTTGACACCCCGGGTCATGAGGCCTTCACGGCCATGCGTGCTCGCGGTGCTCAGGTCACCGATATTGCCATCATCATCATTGCTGCTGACGACTCGGTGATGCCTACTACCAAGGAGGCCATCGCCCATGCACAGGCTGCCGGTGTCCCGATGGTGTTTGCCATCAATAAGATTGATAAGCCGGGGGCTAACCCAGATAAGATTCGCGAGGACCTCGCACAGATGAATCTGTTGGTAGAAGAGTGGGGCGGAAAGTATCAGTGTCAGGAAATCAGTGCCAAGAAAGGCATTGGTGTAGATGCGTTGCTCGATAAAGTGCTGCTCGAAGCCGATATGCTCGACTTGAAATCCAATCCTAACCGTATGGCTACGGGAACTGTGATTGAGAGTTCTTTGGACAAGGGGCGCGGATATATTAGTACTGTGCTGGTGAGCAATGGTACGCTCAAAGTGGGCGATTTTGTTATTGCCGGAATCAGTTGGGGACGTATCAAGGCTATGTTCAACGAACGTAACCAGCGTATTGAAGAAGCAAAACCGTCTGAGCCGTGTATTATACTTGGTCTGAACGGAGCGCCGACAGCCGGTGATCAGTTCCATGTTCTGGAAACTGAGCAGGAAGTTCGCGACATCGCCAATAAGCGTGAACAATTGCAGCGTGAGCAGAGCTTGCGCACACAGACGCGCTTGACGCTGAGCGATATCTCCCATCGTATTGCACGTGGTGAGTTCCACGAGTTGAATATCATTGTCAAAGGTGATACTGACGGATCTATCGAGGCTTTGAGTGATTCGTTTATTAAGCTGTCTACTGAAAAGGTACAGGTGAACGTAATCTTCAAGGCAGTGGGGCAAATCTCTGAGAGCGACGTGACGTTGGCTGATGCTTCCGATGCCATCATCGTGGGCTTCCAGGTACGTCCGTCGGCAGCTGCACGCAAATTGGCTGACACCGTAGGTGTGGATATCAATACCTACTCGGTAATCTATGATGCCATCGACGATGTAAAGGCTGCAATGGTGGGTATGCTCGACAAGGTGAAGAAGGAGATTGTCACCGCCCAGGTGGAGGTGAAACAAGTCTACAAGATATCCAATGTGGGTGCCGTGGCCGGAGGTTTGGTTACCGAAGGCAAGGTGCACAGCAAGGACAAGGCCCGTGTGGTGCGCGATGGTATCGTGATTCACACTACTGCTATCGCAGCCTTGAAACGTTATAAGGACGACGTGAAAGAGGTAGCGACAGGATTGGAGTGTGGTATTTCGCTCGTCAACTTTAACAATATAGAGGTGGGCGATATTCTTGAGACCTATACCGAAATTGAGGTTGAGCAGAAACTTTGATGGAAAACTGACGGAAGGAACAGCATTGAAAGATGCTGTGGAACTTTCATAAATAGTTATGAAGACCTGAGTGGTTTTCGCCCTCGGTCATCTGACCATATATGTGTAGTGACATTCCTGTCCGGGATGTCACTATTTTATTTTATAATAATTGTTATTATTAAATATGGCATAATCCTTGTTGGGTTATGAATAGATATGAAAATAGAACAGAACGAACAAGAAAAGAATAAATTTGTCAGGCAGGTGGCGGAGCAGAAGTATGAATTCGGCTTTACGACAGACGTTGAAACGGAGATAATTCCTGTAGGACTCAACGAAGATGTGGTAAGGCTCATCTCCCGCAAAAAGCAAGAGCCAGAGTGGCTTTTGGATTTCCGCCTGGAGGCTTTCCGCTATTGGAAAACGCTGAAAGTGCCTACTTGGGGGCATCTCCATTTACCGAAGATAGATTTTCAAGGCATCTCTTATTATGCCGATCCTTTGGCTAAGAAGCCGGCTAACAAGGAGATCGACCCGGAGTTGGAGAAGACTTTCGATAAGCTGGGCATCCCGTTGGAGGAACGGTTGGCGTTGAGCGGTACGGCCGTAGATGCTGTGATGGATTCCGTGTCGGTGAAAACCACTTTCAAAAAGCAGTTGGCCGAGAAGGGAATTATCTTCTGCTCGATTAGCGAAGCGGTGCGCAAGCACCCTGACTTGGTGCGCCAATATCTTGGAAGTGTGGTGCCTATTCGCGACAACTTCACATCGGCGCTCAATTCAGCAGTATTTAGCGACGGCAGCTTTGTGTATATCCCAAAAGGTGTCCGTTGCCCGATGGAACTCAGCAGCTACTTCCGTATCAATGCAAGAAACACGGGACAGTTCGAACGAACATTGATAGTCGCTGACGACGATGCTTATGTGTCCTATCTCGAAGGCTGCACGGCTCCTATGCGTGACGAGAATCAGTTGCACACGGCCGTTGTTGAAATCGTGGTGATGAACAATGCAGAGGTGAAATACTCCACTGTTCAGAACTGGTATCCGGGCGATGAGAATGGCAAAGGAGGGGTCTTGAATCTTGTGACCAAGCGCGGCGATTGTCGTGGTGTGAACTCCAAACTGTCGTGGACACAGGTAGAGACAGGCTCGGCCATCACGTGGAAATACCCCAGTTGTATTCTTCGGGGTGACAATTCCCAGGCAGAATTCTACAGCGTCGCAGTGACCAACAATTTCCAGGAGGCCGACACAGGCACGAAGATGATACACATGGGCAAGAACACCAAGTCGACCATCATCTCCAAGGGAATCTCTGCCGGCAGAAGCCAGAACTCCTATCGCGGTTTGGTCAGGGTGACGGCTAATGCCGAGAACGCCCGAAACTACAGTAGTTGCGACTCACTATTGCTTGGCTCCAACTGCGGGGCCCACACCTTCCCATATATGGACATCCATAACGAAACAGCAATTGTGGAGCACGAGGCAACTACTTCAAAGATTTCCGAAGACCAGTTGTTCTATTGCAACCAGCGTGGCATTGGTATGGAAGATGCCGTTGGACTTATCGTCAACGGTTATGCCAAAGAAGTGCTCAACAAGCTTCCGATGGAGTTTGCGGTCGAAGCGCAGAAACTATTGAGTGTTTCATTGGAAGGAACTGTAGGTTGAGTTCTGTAGAAAATATCTCATACCAAGAGACTTTATCGAAATTTTCTTTTCAAAATAAATATAAATAATAAGATGTTAGAAGTCAAAAATCTGCATGCTACCATTGCAGGCAAAGAAATATTAAAGGGCATAGACATCTCCATAAAAGACGGAGAGGTACACGCCATCATGGGACCCAACGGGTCGGGAAAATCAACTTTGAGTGCCGTACTGACCGGCAATCCACTCTATACTGTCACTGAGGGCACGGCAGTATTTAATGGCAAGAACCTGTTGGAGATGTCTCCGGAGGACCGAGCCTGTGAAGGGCTGTTTCTTTCGTTCCAGTATCCCGTGGAAATTCCCGGAGTATCGATGACCAATTTCATGAAGACGGCTATCAATGCACGTCGTAAATACAATGGTCTGGAACCGATGAATGTGTCCGAATTTATGCGGTTGATGAAGGAGAAACGCGAAATAGTAGGGCTCGATGCCAAGCTTTCGCGTCGCTCTGTCAATGAGGGCTTTTCTGGAGGAGAGAAGAAACGTAACGAGATTTTCCAGATGGCGATGCTCGACCCGAAGCTAAGCATACTCGACGAGACTGATTCAGGACTCGACGTGGATGCTATGCGCGTTGTGGCAGAAGGAGTAAACAAGCTTTTCACTCCGCAGAAATCCATCATCGTCATCACCCACTATGAGCGCTTGTTGGAAATGATTAAGCCCGATGTCATCCATGTCTTGTACAATGGACGAATTGTAAAGACCGAGGGACCGGAACTCGCTAAGGAAATAGAAAAACGCGGTTACGACTGGATCAAGGAAGAAGCCGATGCCGCTTTTGAGAATAAATAGCAGTGAAGTTGACTGGTCGTGGATTGGGAAGCATCGGGAAACGCCTTTGCATTGACAAAGAATGCATGGAGTCCTGACTTCCGAATGTCAACGACTCAAAACTTCTAACGTTAAAAAAGATAGTTTCATGAACAGTGAAAAGCAATATATCGACCTATACGAACAAGCCCGGCAGATGATATTCGATTACTCGGCCGCACCGCTCAATGCCGTGCGCGACCAGGCATTCGAGGATTTCAAGGCCAAGGGATTGCCCAACAGAAAGGTCGAGAACTACAAGTACACCGATATGCAGAAGCTGTTAGAGCCTGATTATGGCTTAAATTTCAAGCGTATCGAATTTCCGATAAATCCCTATAAATCGTTCAGTTGTGGCGTTCCAAACCTAAGCACATCGCTCTATTTCGTTGTCAATGACCAATTCTACAACAAAGTCCAGCCCAGAGCGAAGCTGCCCGAGGGCGTTGTTGTGGGCAGCTTGAAAGACCAGGCTGAGCGCAATCCGGAGTTCATCGCAAAATATTATGCCAAGATAGCAAAGACCAGCGGCGATTCGTTGACGGCACTTAATACCATGTTGGCGCAGGATGGGCTGTTTGTCTATGTGCCCCGAAACGTCAGGATAGAGCGTGCCATACAAGTGGTGAACATTCTTCGTTCTGATGTCGACCTCATGGTTAACCGCCGTGTACTCATCATCATGGAGGAAGGTGCTGAGGCCAAATTCTTATTCTGTGATGACTCGGCCGACGACCGGAACTTCCTCGGCACCCAGGTTATTGAGGCATACGTGGGTGAGAATGCCTCATTGGATTTGTATTGTCTTGAGGCGACCCACAAAAAAAATGTGCGCATCTCCAACGTCTATATTGATCAGCAGGCTAACAGTCGTGTGAATCACACTGTCATAACGCTCCATAATGGCATTACGCGCAATCATCTGGAGCTTGTCTTCAAGGGCGAGGGAGCCGAATGTAGCTGCAATGGCTGTGTCATTGCAGACGGAGAACAGCACGTCGACAACAACACTTTGATAGACCATCAAGTGGGACACTGCACGTCAAACGAGCTTTATAAATATGTGTTGGACGACAAAGCCGTTGGCGCTTTTGCCGGGTTGGTGCACGTCCGTCACGATAGCCAGAAGACCGAGTCGCAGATGACCAACCAGAATCTTTGCACCACGAAGACGGCGCGTATGTTCACACAGCCTATGCTTGAGATTTACGCCGACGATGTGAAGTGCGCTCACGGGTCCACCGTAGGGCAACTTAACGATGCGGCTATGTTTTATATGCAGCAGCGAGGCATCGACAAGCGTGAGGCGAAGTTGCTCCTCGAGTTTGCCTTTGTGGGTGAGGTCATCGACCAAATCGGGCTTGAGCCGCTCCGCGACCGTCTCCACCATTTGGTGGAAATGCGTTTCCGTGGCGAACTGAACAAATGCGAAGGGTGCAGACTGTGTTCTTAATTCAAAATTCATAATTCACAATTCAAAATTGGCTAACGCGATAGAGAGACGAAGTATTGGCTGGCTCCAATTTTGAATTGTGATTTTTGAATTAATCTTTATTCTTATCACCACAACGCATTATTTGTGTAGCCAATTATGAATTATGAATTATGAATTTTGAATTGTGAATTAAGAATTAATCAATGTGTGAGCCAAATTGTTAATTGAAAATTGTGAATAGTGAATTACAAGGGATTATGAATTATGAATTAATCCGAAAGGACTTTCCTATCCTTTCCCGTACCGTTTACGGACGGCCATTGGTATACTTAGACAATGCAGCGACCACGCAAAAGCCGCTCGTGGTGCTCGATGCCATGCGTGAGGAGTATCTCAATGTGAATGCCAATGTGCATCGTGGAGTCCACTGGATGAGTCAACAGGCTACCGAATTGCATGAGCAGGCACGCGAGACCGTGCGTCGGTTTCTCAATGCTGGGAGCACCGGCGAGATTGTCTTCACCCGGGGAACGACCGAAGGCATCAACCTTGTGGCGAGCAGCTTCTGTGAGGAATTCATGCACGAGGGCGATGAAATCATTGTTTCCACGATGGAACACCATTCCAATATCGTCCCCTGGCAGTTGCAGGCAGAGCGAAAAGGATTAACGATAAAAGTCATTCCGATGACCGACGACGGCGTGCTCGACATGGAGGCGTATGCTCAGCTGTTCACCGAGCGTACACGCATCGTGAGCATTGCCCATGTGAGCAATGTGTTGGGCACGGTGAATCCCGTTTCCGACCTCGTTCGCATCGCACACGAACACAAAGTCCCCGTGCTGATCGATGGTGCGCAGAGCGCTCCTCATTTCAGGGTCGATGTGCAGGCGTTGGATTGCGATTTCTTTGTCTTCAGCGGTCATAAGGTCTATGGACCAACCGGTATCGGGGTGCTCTATGGCAAGGAGGAATGGCTCGACAAGCTGCCGCCCTATCAGGGTGGAGGAGAGATGATCGCCAACGTGAGCTTCGAGAAGACCACGTTTGAGCGGCCACCTCTGAAGTTCGAGGCCGGAACGCCCGACTATATTGCTACGCACGGCCTGGCCAAAGCGCTCGACTACGTGATGGAACTGGGGCTGGACAATATCGCAGAACATGAAAAAGAGCTGACCGCTTATGCCTTGGAGAAACTCAGAAATATAGAGCATATCAAGATATACGGGCATCAGCCTTCCTCGTCCTCGGAAGCACTTGGCGAGGGTGTGATCAGTTTCAATGTAGGCGACATCCATCCTATGGACATCGGCACATTGCTCGACCGTCTTGGTATTGCCGTGCGCACGGGACATCATTGCGCACAGCCTTTGATGAATCGGCTGGGCGTGCTTGGCACTGTCCGTGCCTCGTTCGGATTGTACAACACCAAGGAAGAAGTCGATGCCCTCGTGACCGGATTGGAGCGGGTGGTGAAGATGTTTTGAATCGTTGCAGCAAAGGATGCGAATTCCTGCCGTATTCTATAGTTCTTGAAGAAATAGTGGAGTTAAGACATTGCTTTCAGGCTCGATGAGCCAAGCAATAGTCTCAATATTTCAGCGTCAGAAACGACCGAAGACATCTCCAATTCCTTAATTCTTCTTTTAATCGATGCTTAAAAATCATTATTTTCCCGATTGTATTGAGGCCGGTTGTGATGAGGCCGGGCGGGGATGCCTGGCGGGCAGTGTGTATGCCGCTGCTGTCATCTTGCCAAAAGACTATGACAACCCTGAACTCAACGATTCCAAACAATTATCGAAGAAAAAACGCTATGCCCTCCGTGAACAAATCATCAGAGAGGCCACAGCCTGGGCTGTGGGTATCGTGACGCCCGAAGAAATAGATAGTATCAATATTCTCCATGCCAGCTTTCTGGCCATGCACCGGGCCATCGACCAACTCGCCGTTCGCCCCGAGGCCCTCATCATCGACGGCAACCGTTTCGACCCCTACAAACCGGTATCGGAAAAACCTTTTGCTGGCAGAGAAAAAAGGGTAGTAGCCATGCCCAACGATCCCAATATCCTGCCCTTCCAATGCATTGTCAAAGGCGATGGCAAATATCAGAGCATCGCTGCGGCCAGCATACTGGCCAAAACGTTTCGCGACGACTATATGGACGAGCTGCACATGCAGTACCCCATGTATGACTGGAACAACAACAAGGGATACCCCACTCGAAAACATCGTGAGGCTATAGCACAGTATGGCATCACCCCGTACCATCGCAAAAGTTATAATCTTTTGGGCAATCGCCAGTTAGAACTCTGTTTTGATGAAGAATAGTTCGGCACGCTTTGAACGGTGGTTTGCACTGATATTGACAATGATCGATGGGCAGGGACACACGGCGAAGGAACTGGCCGAGGTGCTCGGTACGTCGCTTCGCAATCTTTATTATGTTCTTGGCCGACTCCGCAGTATGGGTTTTAACGTGGTACATGAGCGCACACTCTACCATATCGACATCCAGTCACCCTTTCTCAGACGCATAGCATCGGCCATCGACTTCACGGAGGACGAGGTCGTCTTTTTGCACGAAAAGCTGTTGGGCGAGGCTCACGACAGTCCGATGGCAGGAATCATCAAGCGCAAACTCGAGCGTTTTTATAATCTCACGACCTATGGTGACGTGCATTTTCGGCAGCGTCTCTATGAGAACACCAATCTGTTGGAGCAGGCCCTGAACAGTAAGCGAGTGGTGATTCTCCATGACTATTCGTCTCCCCACAGCCATACGGTGAGCGACCGGGTGGTGGAGCCTTTCCTGTTTTATGGCGATCGGGCGGATATACGTGCCTATGAACTCAAATCCAGGCAGAATAAAACTTTTAAGATTGCACGCATAGGAAGTGTGGAAATCGTAGATACACCTTGGTTTAATGCGCATAAACATCGCGAAGTGTTTACCGATATGTTTATGTTTAGCGGTGAACAAAAGTTCCACATCAAATTGCGATTCAGCCTTCTGGCACATCATCTTATGCTCGAGGAGTATCCTCATTCCGGAATATTGATGACTCGGGAAGATACTGAACACTGGATTTTCGAGACCGATGTGGTGAACTATGTGGGCATTTCTCGTTTTATTCTCGGCCTTTTCGAGGAAATAGAAATCCTTGAAAATTCGGATTTGCGTCGTTTCCTGCGTTCCAAAATCGAACGCATGAAACTTCACTAAAACATAATTTCAATTTTTCTCAAGGCATCAAGTGTAAAATTTGATGACCATTTTTAGGGTGATTGTTTTTGAGACATCTGGAGCAAAAAGAGCTATGTCTCAAGGCACAAAATAGCAACAATTCAGCATTTATTTTCCGCCATATTATGGTGGAGCACTAACGGCAGTATGGCTAAGCCCTAACGGTGACACGAAAGAAGCCCTTTCATAGGACGGTTGAGCCCCTTTCATCCTGCCGTTTGATATTCTTTCGCGAGTGTTAAAATTGTGAACGCTAAGTTGCTATTTCAAAAGTGTCTGATTATCAGTCTTCTACAATTTTTCGTAATTTTGGCTTATTTCAAACGAGGAGATTGTTGTTTCAAGATAGACGAAGCACAGAGAGGTGTTTGTAAAGAAAAGTATACGGCAGCAATAGTTTCGAACGGTGCACTAAGTATACAAAATCGCCTGCTTTACTAAATTGAGTTTCCGATATGGTTATCGGGAAACTAAATCATAGAAAAGCAGGCGAGCGTTTTTGTTATTTTACTCCAAAAGTGATGCCGGGCCAATCATCCGTGCGGAAAGGCGAGGCGGGGAGATCAGAGGAATTGGTGAGATTGCAGTCGGGATTGTCGTCCCAGGCATATCTTACGGCTACAGGCTCTTTCACGTCAGGACTTGACACGACGATGGTATTATCATCTATTGTTGCATTGGCCCAGTGGAACTGATGGTCGGGGCCGGCAATGGCAAATCCTCTCAGTGCCTTCCCGTCTGTCGTCTTCAGACCGCCCTCGGTGTGGCGGAAAGAAAGTCTCACCTGGCCCGACTCCAGCTGATAAGAGTCGTAGATAGGTCCACTGTAGGCAATGTTCTCCTTATAGGTAAGGGCCCGGGCCAGCAACGACAGACGACGTCCCACCTCGTCTTTGGTCGTCGGGTGAATGTTTGCGGGATTGCCGATGTCGATATTTACGGCCATAGCACAATTGTCGGTGTGGAGGGCTGTCAGCAACTGGGCCTCGCGCAGTTCGGCCCACTGGCACTCCACGGGCTGGGCATGACGCTCTCTGAAATTGGCGAGCTGCATAATGTAGAATGGGAATGTATATCCCCAGCGCTCACGCCAGTCATGAATCATGGCCGGCAGCAATTCACGATACTGATAGGCTCGGTTTTCGTTGGCTTCGCCCTGATACCATATGGCGCCACGAACGGCAAAGGGAATAAGCGGATGGATCATCTGATTGAAGAGTACAGACGGTATGCCGGGATTGCCGGCAAAGTTCTTGGGCATGGCGGGGGCAGTGCGTAAATCGGTTGAGGGATTGAAGCGCCAGTCGCCGGCCAGGCTCATGGTCTGGGCTTTGCCCTTCAGAGCGATGCTCATCTCTTTTGCTTCACCCCAGATGCCACCTTCGCCCCCGGTATCGAGCGCAAACACGGTGATGACATTCTTTCCTTTTTTCACCAGTTTCCCCGGAACGACATAGTGACGATGCACATTAAATCCCTCGGTGCGTCCAATTTCTTTGCCGTTGAAATAGGTAATATCGTTGTCGTCTATGGCTGCTAAATCGAGTTCGAGATTTTTTCCAGCCCACTTTGCAGGCAGTTCGATGGTTTTCCGGAACCACATGATACCGTCAAAGTCAGGCTGCCCGGCCTTCTCTATCTGGGTCGGAAGATTCATGACCGACCAGTTGGAATCGTCGTAGTCTGCGGCAGCAAACACGTCACGGCCGGCAGCATCGAGACTGCCCTCCTTTTTGCGTGCATTGATTAACCAAGTCTGGTATTCCTGTTTGTACTTGTTTTCGCGGGCAGCTTTGTCCTTGGGCTGCTTCTGCAGATCAATAATCTGATTGCGATATTCGGTAAACTCCTTCAGTTTGTCACCGCTCATCCACGATTCTACGGGAGTTCCGCCCCAGCAGGTCATAATGAGTCCTACCGGGACTTGCTGATGCTCGTTGATATTCTTTCCGAAGAAAAAACCCGTTGCAGAGAAATCTTTCACGACATCGGGCGAACAGGTCATCCAGCCATCGTTACGGGCTGTGAAGCCGGTCTCCTCTGAAGGGCTCGTCACCTCATCAAGCTGCAGCAGACGTATGCCTGTGTATTTGCCGCTCCGGGCTATCTCTTCCTCATTCATCTTGATATCCCATCCCTGCATGGGCATCTCCATGTTGCTCTGCCCGGTGCACAGCCATACCTCGCCGATCAGCACATTGCGCAGCACTACGGGAGAGCTGTCGCTGATAGTGATGTTGTAGGGGCCGCCGGCCTTGGGTGTGGCCACTTTGAGAGACCAGTGCCCGTTGCTATCTGCTTTGGTGGAATAGGTCTTGTTATCCCATGAGGTGAGCACGGTCACCACTTTGCCACTCTTGGCTTCGCCCCACAAAGGAGCCATAAACTGCTGCTGAAGTACCATGTTGCTCGAAAAGAGCGGCTGGAGCTTAATTTTTGCATTTGCTCCGATAACCGTCAGCAGAAGACCAAGTATCAGGACAAATCTACTTTTGTTTTTTGTTTTCATGATTTTAACGAGAGTTTGATAATAGTCGGTAAATGTAGTAAGCAGCAAAAAGTATTGCAAGTTTATGGTGTTAAATTACATAAAATTGCAATACTTTTCACGTTAACCAGTGTAATCTAAGCTCACTCCTTGGTAAGCTCGATAATATGGCTGGCCATGTCGTTGCTCGATATCACCTTGATTCCAATCTTCATGAGATAGTCGCCAGAATAGACTTTATCGTTGCAGTCGAGCCATGACTGACGGCCCGGCATGAGGCTTATCTCTTTCACACGATACATGGCATTGGCATCGAGACCTTCCAGGCGGGTGGGGAGCAGCGATTCGTCGTAGCGGGGATGAATATCGTAGGCAAAGACCAGGGCGTGATCCTTGGCATCGTTGACTCTCTGGAAGACGCAATGGTTTGTCTCATAGGGCGACACAAGTCGATAGAGATTGGGAGACCAGATGATGTCTTTGAGCCGGTTGTATTCCTTCAAGGCATTCTGGCAATACTCCATATCTTCCTGAGAAAGGCTCTTGAGGTTGATGTCAAAGCCCAGCTTGTAGGGGAAGGCTACGTCCACCCTAAACTTGATGCTCGCCCGGCTGTTCCAGTTGGTGACATGGGCACACATAGACTTGGCCGGCATGAATTGGGAATAGCCCCACTGGATGAAAAGTCGCTCTACGGGGTCGGTGTTGTCCGAGCACCAGAATTCGGTGAAATATTTCAGAGCCTCATAGTCGCATCGACCACCGCCACCACTGCAAAGCATCATGTCGAGGTCGGGATAGGTGGCTTGGATGCGGTCGAGCACTTTGTAGAGTCCACGCACATAGTCAACGTAGAGGTTGCTCTGATTCTTCTTCAGATAAGGAGAATAGATGTTGGTGATGGGCGAATTGCAGTCCCATTTCATGAATTTGATTTTGGGATTTTCCTTCATCAGATGGTCTACCACGCCAAACACATGATCTTGTACTTTCGGGTTAGCGAGGTCGAGCACAAGCTGGTTGCGGAAATAATAAGGGGTGCGATTGGGCAACATGATGACCCAATCGGGATGCTTCTCGGCCAATTCGCTTTTGGGATTCACCATCTCCGGCTCAATCCAGATACCAAACTCCACTCCTTTTTCGTTGGCTTTCCTGACGAGATAGGGTACACCGTCGGGCAGCTTGCTTTTGGTGACTTGCCAGTCGCCCAGCCCTTGATGATCGTCCTTGCGGGGATATTTGTTGCCAAACCATCCGTCGTCGAGCAGGAAGAGGTCTACGCCCAACTGTTTAGCCTCGCCAAATAGTTCGGTTAGCTTATTTTGGTCAAAGTCAAAGTAGGTGTTCTCCCAGTTGTTCAACAAAGTATATCGGTCTTCTGCACCTTTGTGGAGCTGATAGTTCAAGGCCCAACGCTGGAAGTTGCGGCTGCCCTCTCCCGTTCCGTGGTAACTCAAGGTGTAGATAAATTCCGGCGTCTTGAACACCTCATCTTTTTTCAGCAGATAGCGCGAAGCATCAGGGTTGATGCCTCCCAAGACACGAAGCTCGTTGTTGTGGTCTATCTCGAAGGTGAAGCGGAAATTACCCGTCCAGCCAATGGTACCCATAAGAACAGTGCCTTCATTCTCTCTGACCCTGTCTCCAATTCCCACTTCGAAGAACGAAGGAGTGAGCATCGAGGCGCGTGCACCGAGCCGGGTATCTATCACTTTCTTGCCAAACTGCAGTTGTTGTTCGCTCATTTGCATTTCCTTGGCCCAGTCGCTGGCAAACTCGGTCAGATAATATCGGGGTGCTTCAAAGTAGAGCATGGCTGAGGCATAACGTCCCAGATACACGGGACCTTTCTCGCGGTGGGAGATCTCGGCATACTGCTTGATAATGTTTTCCTTGGGATAGGCAATATAGTGCAGCACCACCGTCACGGGATAGAGGTCGTCCTTCAAGGTGATGATGGTCTCGTTACCCCCTGGAACGGCTCGGGAAGTATGCGATACATACTTCAATACGGAGGTGGGATTGCCGTCGGCATGGGTGATTTCCAAGGCTTGTTCATAATAATCTTCTGTACCCAATACGGGGTAAACCTCATTGCTCTCGTGCGTGTCGGACGACACATTGACACGGGGCATTTTCAGCATATTGAGGTCTACGGTGGAGTTTAGCCGCTGCCCTAGATAGGTTTGGTAAAGTCGTCCGTCATCACCTACCTGAAGCACAAGTTGTGTGTTGTCAGTAGTGATGGAAAAATTCTCTTTTGCTTCTGCCATCCACAAGGACATCGACAGAAAAGCAAGTACAAATAACAGTTTCTTCATTCGTTGCATACGTTGGTTTAAAGCTTTATGCAAAAATAAAGAAAGTTATTGATGAATCTGCATTTAGGCGTATCAAAGATTTAATTTTCACTTGGCTTTCTATTAAATTTCTTATGTATCTGTATGATTTCCTAACTGGGAAAAGCCATGATATTGTCTGGAATGGGGCGAGAATGTGATATTTCGCATCCCTGATGGGTGTATGTTTTATGGGATGAGTATTCGTTGCTTTAGCGTACTTTATGTTAATATCCCATAATATTAACGATTGCGTATAGTGTGTTCAAAACAACGAAATGTTTTTAGTTTTGCGATATTTTTGTGCATAATGATGAAAAATGCCCGTCAAATTGCACGTTTGTCAATAAAAAACGAAAGTTTTTGCAACTATTCTTTGGATGTTACCTAAATGTTTTTTAACTTTGCAACCAAATTTTAATATATTATTCATTATTTTTTAAGAGAGAACCTATGGTTAAAAGACTTACAATGATTTTGGCCGGCCTTTTCCTTACAATAGGAGTAGCGCTGGCACAGTCTCAGGTCTCTGGTACCGTCACGGATGAGAACGGGGAGCCAGTGATTGGAGCCGGTATTTTGGTTGAAGGTACAAAAAGTGGGACCACAACCGATATAGATGGAAAATTTACGTTGAGTGTTCCAGCAGGAGCCAAGTTGACAGTACGATATATTGGTATGAAGACACAAACAGTTACAGCACATGATAAAATGTTGATAAAACTGGTGTCGGCGTCGGAAGCTCTTGATGAGGTGATTGTCACGGGTTACGGAAACTTCAAGAAGTCGTCTTTTACTGGATCTGCGGCATCCATGTCTACAGATAAATTAAAGGATGTGCCGTCTATGTCGGTAGAGGACAAACTGTCTGGAAATATACCCGGAGTGTCGATAACAAGTTCCTCGGGGCAGCCTGGTGCCGTGAACTTCATACGTGTCCGTGGTATGGGCTCTATTAATGCAGGCAACGATCCTCTTATCGTAGTTGATGGAACTCCTGTGAACTCTGGTAACATCAGTGGCTTTAACGATCCCGCTTCTGGTGATGGATATAACACATCAGGTACGAATGTTCTGTCCACGATCAACAGCAACGACATCGAGTCGATAACCGTTATCAAGGATGCTGCGGCAGCTTCCCTCTATGGTTCACGTGCATCCAACGGTGTTATTGTTATTACGACCAAGAGTGGTAGCGTGGGTAAAACAACAGTAGACTTCCGTAGTGACTGGGGATTTTCCAATATGGCAATTAACTATCGTCCCACACTTGGTGGTGATGAGCGACGCGCACTTATCTATCAGGGACTGAAGAACTATGTGTTCGATGGCAATAATGGTGATGACACAAGCGATGCCGCAGCTAAGGCGTTCGCAGATGCTCATATAGATGATTATGCTGCTAAACCTGCCAATGGATGGGCCGACTGGCGTGATGCGATATTCAAAAATGGTTCTAATCAAAACTACCAGGCCAGTGTGTCCGGTGGCAATGAGAAGACGAAGTTCTATAGCTCTCTCTCCTACGGAAAGCAGAACGGCGTGGTGGACGGTTCTAACCTTGAGCGAATGACTGGTAATGCTAACTTGTCGCACACTTTCGGGAAGTTCAAGCTTGACGTCACAACTTTGTTCTCGTCCATGAACCAGCATTCAACAATGGATGGCGGCGCATCTTTTGCCGGTGCCCTGGTAAATGCAGTGTGGTTCGTTGGTCCTTCAAACCCTGTATATAAAGAGGACGGTAGTCTGAATACCAATACCGGTTCTCCATACAATATAGGCTTAAATCCTATTTATGAAAACCAGCATCAATATGATATCACCAAGACTAAGCGTAGCTACAGCACTGTAGCCCTTGAATGGAATATATGGGATGCCCTGAAACTCCGTGAGAAAATTGCTTACGATTATATCAGTTCAACGGAAAGTGTACTGTGGGATAAGATGAGTAATAACGGAAAGGGATCCGGCGGTGTGATGCAGAGGACCAATACAGAGGTGACAACCATGAACACCCAGACCCAGCTGAGCTATGTCAAGGCTTTCGGATTGCATAATATTGATGCTTTGATAGGTTTCGAGACAGAGAACTGGCACGAAAATCTTATGTATGCAAACGGGTCAGAATTCCCGGGTGATTTATATGAATTCAGTAATGCCGGCGAAAAGAGTGTGGAGACTTATTTCTACGATTCGAAGTTAACTTCTATTCTTGGCCGTGCCAACTATAACTACAATGATATCTATTATTTCGGCGCAAGCTATCGCCGTGACGGCAGCTCCCGTATGTCAAGAGATTCTCGGTGGGGATCTTTCTGGTCGGTTTCTGGTGCATGGCGCTTTGGCAGCGAAGATTTTGTACAGCCTGTCAAGAGTATCTTGTCTGATGGTAAGTTGCGTCTTTCTTACGGTGTCAACGGCACGCTTCCGTCAAACTTGTATGGGTATATGAATCTCTATAAGTTTGGTGAGTATTATAACGGTGGTAACGGTATCGGTATCATTGGTGTTGCCAACCAAGATTTGAAGTGGGAGAAGAACAAAGCTTTCAATGTGGGCTTGGACTTGACATTTATAGACCGTATCTCCCTGACTTTGGATTTTTATGTCCGTAACACTTCAGACCTGATCATGGATCGTCCTATATCTTACGTTCCCGGCTATTACGATGGGTCTACTCAGAGCGCCTCAGTAGCCCAAAACGTAGGCTCGATGAGGAATACCGGTATAGAGCTGTCGCTCAGTTCGACCAACTTCCAGACAAAGGACTTTACGTGGACGACCACCTTGAATCTTGGACATAATAAGAATAAGATTACCAAGCTGACAGGAGACGATGATGAAATTATCAGTGGTGTGCTTATTCATCGGGTAGATGAGCCTTATTATTCATATTATATGTATGAGTATGCTGGCGTGGATCCGGAGACCGGACTTGAGAGCTATTACATCAATGATGGTACCGAGAATGCCCGCAAGACCACGACTGATGTTGCAGAGGCTAACAAGGTGATTGTCGGCAAGCACGATGCAGCTATTGAGGGAGGACTCTCCAATTTTATGAAATGGAAATACATAGACTTCAATTTCACCCTTACCTATAAGCTTGGTGGCGACTCTTATGACTATGCTACATGGCTGCACGATAACGGGGGCTCCTTTGCCTTAAATGGTGCGATACCCGATTACTATGATCTTTCCAAGATGTGGCAGAAGAAAGGTCAGACAGCCGAGCTTCCCAAGTTCCAGCCCGGATATGGTAAGCGTGTTGTGTCCTCACGATGGATGATGCCCAACGATTACCTGCGCTTGAAGAACCTGACGTTGGGTGTGTCGGCCCCGGGAGAGTGGATCCGACCTCTTGGCATCAACAAAGCACGTGTGTATTTCTCAGCAAACAATCTCCTAACATGGAAATCCAAGGACTTGTACGTGGATCCGGAGACACCAGTGAATGGGCTCTGCACATTTGAGATGCCAGCTCTGAGAACTTATACATTTGGTATTGAGGTTAGTTTCTAAATTTAAAAATGACTTTGCGATGAAAACAATAATTAAATCAATATATAGTTTTTTAGGCTTCTTCGCCTTGACTGCTGCCGTGTCTTCTTGTGGCAATGAGTGGCTGGACGTAGAGCCTTCTGACGGCACCGACGCGGAAAGTGCCCTGAATAGCATTACGGACCTTGAAGCTGCTCGTACGGGTATGTATAAGGCGTTGAAAGGCGATAGGAATTTCAGCGATTACTATGGCTGTCAGTTTTTCGTTTACGGCGATATTCACGCAGGAGATGATTATCAGTATAATTACATCAGTGGTTCTAATCGTGGAAACTTCTACTATGATATGCTCTATGCCACGGCTTCTGATTTCGGCATAGGTGTCACTCCGTGGCAGTCGCCTTACATTACCATTGGTCGTGCCAACCGTATCATAGCTGCCGTTGAGGATGGCACGTTGGCAGACAAGGATGATGAGGGTGCAAAGGCTGTTGAGCTTCAGTACTGTGCTGAGGCGAAAGTGCTGCGGGCTTTGGCTCATTTCGACCTTGTGCGCGTGTACGGAATGCCTTTTACTGCTGATAACGGAGCTTCTTTAGGCGTGCCTTTGGTGACAGAGGTTTTGGCATCCGGGGTCAAGCCGAAGAGAAGTACGGTGAAGGAAGTTTACGAGCAGGCCATTAAGGATCTTAATGATGCCATAGGCTCAAATGCCCTTTCCAAGAAACAAACTCCGGGTTACGTCAATTTGTGGGGTGCGAAAGCGATTCTCTCACGTGTGTACTTGCACATGGGCGACTATGCCAAAGCGTTGAAGACGGCAGAGGATGTGATTGCCAATTCCGGTACTTCACTTTGGACCCGTGATCAATACGTTGATGCTTGGAGTGCTGAAAAGCCGAATGAGAGTGAGTTCTTGTTCCGATTGAACGCTACGTCATCTAATGATGCTAATGATTTGGATGGTATTGGCAACCTCCAGCAACAGGGGGGGTATCGTGAGTTCGTGGCGACAAAGAATTTTGTAGAAATGCTTTCTTCTGATACGAGTGATGTCCGTAATGATATTTTCGAGGCTACTGATGGTGAAAGGGAAAAAGAAGTTGCCGTGTTCGGCACAAATAAAGTTTATTTGAATAAGCTTCGTGGTTTAAATGGAAACAACCGTATTGTTCCAGTCATTCCCATTATCCGTCTTTCGGAAGTTTATCTGACAGCAGCGGAGTGTGCGTTCAAGACGAATGACAAGGCCAAGGCCGCCAAATATCTTAATGCTCTGGTAAAGAACAGAACGACAAAGGCTGATGCTCTTGTGGACGCATCCAACGTGACATTGGAGCGCATCCTAATCGAACGCCGCAAAGAGCTGATTGGAGAGGGACAGCGCTATTTTGATGCCTTGCGTAACAACGAAACAATAACTCGCTATACAAGCGAGGAGGATAAGGGTTGGCATAAAACGCTGGCTAAAGATGCTCAGTCGTTCAACCGTGATTACTACAAGGCGATTTCCGCCATACCGCAGTCGGAGTGCAATGCTAATAAAGAGATAGAGCAAAATCCAAAATACGGTAAATAAATCAGATAGAAACAAAAAGGATGTGTCAGCAATGGCATATCCTTTTGTTTGTAAGATGCACCGTTTTAGAATATCGTTGTAACAGGAAACAACGTATGTGGCGCTTGGGAGATTCATGAAGTGCGGATTATAGTTCTATTTGATAGTAACTTACATCGATGTAACTTTTCTAACCAAGCAGACCAGTTTGTTTTTATTGCAGGTCGTTATAGTTTGAACGTATCCTTATATACGGTTTCTCAGCCACAAGCCAAGAAAACGGTTGTACACAATGTATCCTTCATCGGTTTTATAGATAAACAGTTTGTTTTCCAAAGCGTTGAGGCCTTGCCGGGTACTGCTTGGGGCCGGCAAATTGTGTTTTGTTCATGAATGTTTGAGCCAGAGGCTTTTTCACGCAGCTTTCTTTTGCGATGGCATGCAGCAATATGGCTTGGTTGTTCAGTGACTTCATATTATACGCTTCATATTATATGAAGTGCAATTGACGTTTTTTTAATATAGATAAGCAAAGAATTGCATAGAATTAGTTTTCAAATCCACATAGTAAAGGCAGAGGTGGCATCAGGTCTGGGGAATAGACAAAATATCAGGCAAGTTGATGGATAAGGGAATGCTGGTGTATGAAAAAGATGTTTTATAACTTGTGGAAATCGTGAAAAGGCGCTAATTTTGTCATTGCAATACTGTTGCTAAACTTAAAACTATAATTTCGATTTATGAAAAGACTTTTCAGCATGGCTGCCTTAGCCTGTGCGGTGTCTGTTGTGATGGCTTTGCCGGTGCGCCGCGGACAATGGCAGACTGTGACGCTCGCCGATGGGAGCACGGTGAGGGTAGAGGCCCGGGGTGATGAAAATATGCACTATTGGCAGTCGGCTGACGGCAATTGCTATGTGAGGGTTGGCGATACGCACATCTACCGTGAGGTGTTGCAGGAGTCGCTGAAGCAAAACGTGGTTTCATCTGTTACACGCGCGTCCGGCGTGAAGAAGCTGAGGGCGCGGTCGCTTCGGGAAAATCTGACGCAGAATAATCGGTTGACGGGCAAAAAGCACGCCCTTGTAATTTTGGTCGACTTCAGCGGAAAAACTTTCAGCATGGCGAATCCGGTCGAGCTGTATAAAGGAATGTTCAGTGCAACAGACTATCACGAGAACGGTTTTAATGGCAGTCTGCACGATTATTTCTATGCGCAGAGTCATGGGAAATTCGACCTCGCGTTTGATGTTGTCGGCCCCGTCACCATGCCTTATTCCTTTGCTCACTACGGTCGTAACGACGACGACAAGGTCGGCGAGATGGTACACGATGCCTGTCTGGCCGTGAACGACGAGGTGGATTTCTCTAAATACGACTGGGAGGGCGACGGCGAGGCCGACATGGTGTATATACTCTATGCCGGCTATGGGGAGGCGGACCATACTGGGAACGAAAGCTACATTTGGCCGCACATGTACAGGCTGAGCTATTATCCATATTATGAGAACGAGACGCTCAAGCTTGACGGCACCGTGATAGACACCTATGCGTGCTCCAACGAAATGGGATTCGACAACAGACTCGTAGGTATCGGCACGATTTGCCATGAGTTTTCGCATTGTCTGGGGTTGCCCGATATGTACGACACTGTGTCCGACACCAATTTCGGCATGGGCTCTTGGGACTTGATGGACTACGGGTGCTACAACGACAACGGATATACCCCATCGGGATATACCGGCTATGAGAAAATGATGTTGGGATGGAGCACTCCCCTTGAGCTGAAAACTCCTGTCGCAGTGACGGCCATGCAGCCTGCAAGTAGCATGGGCAGGAGCTACATCGTCTATAATCCGAACAACAGACAAGAATTCTATGTGTTGGATAATCGACAGCTGCGAGGATTCGATGCGGCTTTGCCGGGTCACGGCATGATTATCACCCATGTAGACTATGATGCTGAGATATGGGACAACAATATTATTAATTCCACCGGTTACGACTCCAACTCGGGCCTCACCAACAGTCATCGGCGAGCCACCATTTGTCCTGCCGACAACGATGCCGACAACAACACGGAGGGCGGCGATGCCTATCCGTATGGTGACAACGACAGCTTGACGGTCAGTTCGCAGCCGGCCATCAAATGGTATAATGGCAACAGTGAGGGAGAAACGCACCCCGATTTTGGCCTATTCAACATTAGGGAGCATGGCGATGGGACGATGGCGTTCTGTTTTGGGAAAGGCACGGCGGGGAGTTCCAGCTGTCCCATCCTGCCGGAGAACGACGAGCGAGTGCTGCTTTACGAGACTTTTGACGGCTGTATGGGCTCCGGGGGCAACGACGGCAAGTTTAAGGGCAATATCGCTCAGGCTGCTTTCTATGCTGACTTGCCGGGTTGGGAGTATGACAATGCCTATGGGGCCGACCGGTGTGCACGCTTCGGCAAGTCGTATGCCGGCACGGGAATGGTTACATCGCCCCCGTTCAGGTTGAGCGGCGACACCGTTACTCTCGTCTTCAGAGCGGCCGGATGGGCTGCCACGGCCGATGGAGACAAGTTGCTGTTGTCGCTGTCGGGAGGAGACGCAACATTTGTGGAAAGTGAAAATACGGACATGAGCCTCACGATGATCAAGGGGGCATGGAGCACATACACGCTGCGGATTGTGGGCGAGGGAGACACGCGTATCACCTTTACACCGAGCAACCGCTTCTTCCTCGACGACGTGAAGATTGCCTCTCAGGTAACGTCGGGCATCGTAGCGCATGAAAGTCACGTTCGGGAAGCCAGCACTGGGCGTATCTACAACATCGATGGCAAATGCGTAGGCACCGATTTTGACGCGCTGCCACGGGGCGTATATATCGTAGATGGCCGGAAGGTTGTGAAATAGCGGTTGGATTGATTATATGGACCGGTCGGACTGGTCAGACCTGTCCGACAAGTCTGATCAGTCCGACTTGTCCGCTCTTCCAATGCTGCCACCCGATAAAACTTTGAGGAAGTCTTGTTGTTACGATTTTTATTGACAAAAGCCCTTTTATACGTCGCGTATTTGAAAACAACTTTGCCTCCGTTCTAAATTCGTTAAATTTGCGATAATTTGTAGTTGGCTGATAATCAGTGTTTTCTGTAAATCGGCCATAATGCCCCCTGTTTCGTGAGTATCAAACGGCTGTGCGGAAGGGCCGTAACGGCACTGCGAAAGGGGTTCCACCGCAGGGCGGTTGGGGTCTTGTCATACCGCCGTTAAAGCCCCATCATGTTATGGCGGGTTACAAAACCTAACATGCGAGCGATTTTTACGTTTTGCGGTGCAGTTTTGGAGTAAGAAACATAGTCCTTTTTACGCTAAATGCGCTAAAAATAATCACCAGAAAATGGTTATTAAATTTTACATCAAGCGGAAAGATGATGGGGCATGAATAGGATTGTGGTGTGATAGTCAAGTAGCCACATGGGGCGACTACACCATAGGATAGCATCATCTAAACTCAAAAGATAGCCGGATGGTTTGATAAACAGCTCTTCAGTTCGGCTGCTATATGACTTGCGGAAATAGTCTCCAAGAATAATTGATGTTTGGAGAAATCGGTTGAGTTTAAGTCAATTTATGACTTCATATTTTGTCAAAAGCCGAAAAGATGGTAACTTTGTAAAGTTAACAGATAACGACATTATATAAAAAAAGATTAAAGATAAAAATTATGGCAAAGAAAGCTTTATTGATGATTCTCGATGGATGGGGAATCGGCAAGCATGGAAAGGGCGACGTGATATTCAACACTCCTACGCCTTATCTTGATTATCTCAATGCGGTCAGTGCACACTCACAGCTCAAGGCCAGCGGTGAGGACGTGGGGCTGCCCGACGGACAGATGGGTAACTCTGAGGTAGGTCACCTCAACATCGGTGCGGGCCGTGTGGTTTATCAGGACCTGGTGAAGATTAACAAGGCTTGCCAGAGCGGCGACATTCTGAAAAACAAGGGTATTGTCGAGGCTTATACCTATGCTAAGGAAAACGGCACGAAACTCCACCTGATGGGGCTTACTTCCGATGGCGGTGTACATTCGAGCATCGATCACATGACGAAGTTCATCGAGATAGGCAAGGAATACGGATTGGACAAGGTGTTTGTACACTGTTTCATGGACGGCCGCGACACCGACCCCAAAAGCGGTGTCGGCTTTGTGCGTGACCTTCAGAAATGTTGTGATGCCAACGGGGCAGCCATTGCCAGCGTGATTGGCCGTTTCTATGCGATGGACCGTGACAAGCGATGGAACAGAGTGAAGGAAGCCTATGACCTGATTGTTGAAGGCAAGGGCAAGCAGTCGACCGACATGGTGAAAGCCATAGAGGAGAGCTATGCCGACGGCGTGACCGACGAGTTTATCAAGGCCATCCACAACAGCAGTGTAGACGGAACCATCGAAGAGGGAGACGTGGTTATCTTCATTAACTTCCGCAACGACCGCGCCAAAGAGCTGACGCAGGTGCTGACCCAGCAGGATATGCCCGAAGAGGGGATGCACACCGTGAAAGACCTGCATTATTTCACGATGACCCCCTATGATGCTAACTTCAAGAATGTCACGGTGTTGTTCCCCAAGGAGAATGTGGAGAACACACTTGCCGAATACCTGTCTTCTAAGAACTTGAAGCAGCTGCATACGGCAGAGACCGAGAAGTATGCACACGTAACCTTCTTCTTCAATGGAGGTCGTGAAGCACCTTTCGAAGGCGAGGACCGCATCTTGGTGCCGTCGCCCAAGGTGGCTACTTACGACCTGCAGCCGGAGATGAGTGCCTACGAGGTGAAAGACAAACTGGTGGACGCCATCAACACACAGAAGTATGATTTCATTGTGGTGAACTTTGCCAATGGCGACATGGTGGGACATACCGGTGTTTACAATGCCATTGCCAAGGCCGTATGGGCCGTAGACCACTGTGTGAAGGAGGTGATAGAGACAGCCAAGGCCAACGACTACGAGGCCATTATCATAGCCGATCATGGCAATGCCGACAACGCCATCAACGAAGACGGTACGCCCAACACGGCCCACTCGCTCAACCCTGTGCCGTTCGTCTATGTGACCAACAACAATTCGGCTACGGTGAAGGACGGCCGACTGGCTGACGTGGCTCCTTCAATCCTGCATATCATGGGCTTGGAACAGCCTGCGGATATGACGGGTGAGAACTTGATACAAGATTAAACAGACTGCAGCCCTTCCGAAGGAAGAGAATGGTGGTTGATGGTGCAAGACAAGGCGGAGATGCCTCGCCGAACTGCAGCTGCCGTGTCTTTCGGAAGGGCTGTGTGTTGAAGTTTAAGGTCAATCATATTTTTAATATCTGCTCCTTTGGAGGGGGCGTTGAACTTTCTTTTTATGGTAAAGATAGAGGAATCTTGGAAACAACATTTAGCGCCGGAGTTTGACAAACCGTATTTTGCCAACCTCACGGACAAGGTACGTGCGGAATATCATCATGGTCCGTGCTATCCTCCCGGAAGATTGATATTCAACGCTTTCAACCTCTGTCCGTTTGATAAGGTGAAAGTGGTGATTATAGGCCAAGACCCTTATCATGAGCCGGGCCAGGCTATGGGGCTGAGCTTCTCGGTGCCCGAAGGCATTGCCATGCCACCATCGTTGCTCAACATTTTCAAGGAGATAGAGAATGATTTGGGAAAGCCTATACCACAGCATGGCGATCTGACGCGATGGGCCGAACAAGGGGTGTTGCTGCTCAATGCCACCCTCACGGTGCGTGCCCATCAGGCCAACAGTCATCAGAAATTGGGGTGGGACCTTTTCACCGATGCTGCCATCAAAGCCTTGAGCCATCATCGGCAGGGACTGGTGTATATGCTCTGGGGAGGCTATGCTCGCAGTAAGCGCTATCTCATAGACCAGCAACACAATCTGGTGTTGGAGTCGGTGCATCCCTCTCCGCTGTCGGCAAATCGTGGCGGATGGTTTGGCCAGCATCAGTTCTCGAGATGCAACGAGTATTTGGCAACTAAAGGGCAGGAGCCTATAGCATGGTAGTGCTTAGGCGCTGACCATCCTCATATCCGTAAATCCAGAAAAAGCCATGCTTCATATCATCCAGGTTGGAAACGTATTGGTTTCTCCCGATATATTCACCGAGAAATTTTGTTGCGACCTTGACGCGTGCAAGGGCGTATGTTGTGTGGAGGGTGATGCCGGCGCACCGGTCACGCTCGACGAGATAGCCTCGATAGAATCGAACCTTGACGAGGTGTGGGATGAGTTATCGGCATCGGCACAGAGCGTCATCGACAAGCAGGGAGTGGCCTACAGCGACGATGAGGGCGACCTGGTGACGAGTATTGTAAATGGTAAGGACTGTGTGTTTACCTGCTATCATGACCTTGAGGATATGGGCGACGGGCACACGATAAGCAACTGTTGCCTTTGCACCTTTGAGCGTGCCTACCGCCGGAACAAAACAAAATGGTGCAAACCTATCTCGTGTGCGTTGTATCCCATACGCGAGAAGCGGTTTGCTGACGGCACGGTGGGTATAAATTATGACCGTTGGGAAATATGCAAGGCTGCCGTGGCCAAGGGCAAAAAGCTTGATTTGCCGGTTTATGTGTTTTTGAAAGAGCCCCTCATAAGGCGGTTTGGGGAGAAATGGTATGATGAGTTGTGTGGCATTGCGGAGCAACTCAAGAAGAAAGGCTTGTTGTAGTCTTGCTGTTGTCTGAGTACGGAATACCTTGATTTTTATTTTTTACATGGTGGCTACCGGGACCTTGGAGGTTGCGGCATGACCGACAGCACGTTTTTAATTGCCTACATGCGTTGGGTGCATTAACCTTAGTAGATTAATGTGGAGCTGTTGTAGCGGGTGCGATGCTTATGGCTTCAATGTCGGTAATCTGGTCTCTTTGAAAGAAACTGTCGCCGCTGATGTGTACCCGTCGATAATCGGATGTGGTGAATACGGGACAGGCCTGCTCGTCGAGTTTGCCGCTACAAATGTATTCTGTGTTGCCGAAGCGGATGCTTTGACCTTTGCGGGTATCTCTCAACGTGAGTCTTATCCAACCGTAAAACCCTTCGCCGAATTCATATTCCACGCCATCCTTTATCAAATCAAAATATTGATAGCTTCTTCGCCGGGTAATTTTCAATGGTGGATTGAAGCAGCTGCATACCGTTATGGGCACTGTCCGGCGTATGTGTTGTTCCTTGGCATTGAGCCAAAGGGCCTGTTCAAAGTTGGTGGTGTTCCAATCGGTGTTGTGGTATCGGCCGTCGATATTCTCTCCTCCTTGAGGATTGAGGGATGAATTGGCGCGTCGACACAGCCAGTTGGCGTCGCTATGGTATGAGAAAGGACGCCCATTGCTTTCTTTTCCACTGTAGATCAGGGAAATCTGCCTTGGATTGACGTGGGGATAGGTGGGCGAATAGATAACTGCAATGACATTGGTGTCGTTCCTGAGATAAGGCGTAACGTCGAAATTCATGGTCACCACGTTGTTGGAATTTGGCTCTCTTGAGGGATAGAATGCCGCTGTTCCAACATTGTATTCGTTAACATAGAGCTTGTAGTAACCGGTAGAGGCTATGGTGATGTGTCCTTCCTGCGGATATCCTTGCTGCAGATAGGTCTTCCTGAACCAGATATGTGATGTGCTGTCGGGCTGTGGAACGGAAATCCAATGAGTGTTGAATTCCTGGGCAGAGGCGCCCAGAGCCCATGTCAGTACGTAGCAAAGGAGGAGAAAATGTTTCATTGGATAATCAGGCGCTTGCCCTTCTTAACTTTAAACACTTGACTTTTGCCGTTGTATTTCACGGTTAATTTCCCACGTTTCGTAGCATAGATTTCTGCTCGTTTTAGCTTTCCGTTGGTCCAGCAAAAGCTTACTTCGTATCCGCCGCGTGCCTTTAGCCCTCTCATTTCGCCCGACTCCCACTCTGCGGGAAGGGCGGGAAGCAGTTCGATGGTGTCGTTGTGGCTTTGCATGAGCATCTCGCATACGCCTGCTGTACCGCCGAAGTTTCCGTCGATTTGGAAGGGAGGATGAGCGTCAAACAGGTTGGGATAGGTGCCTCCACCTCCGTTTCCCTGGCCCGAAGGGTCTACGTAATTCAGCAAATGGCGATAGGTGCTGTAGGCTTTGCGGCTGTTGTGTAGGCGGGCCCATAGGTTGATGCGCCATCCCGTGCTCCATCCGGTGGTGCGGTCGCCTTTGATTTCGAGGCTGCGGGCAGCAGCATGGGCGAGTTCCGGAGTGTCATCGGGAGTGATTTGGTGACCGGGATATGCTCCGATGAGGTGGCTTTGGTGACGATGATGGAAGTCTTCGTCGTCCCAATCGTAATACCATTCGTTGATGTCGCCTTGCTTCCCGATAGTGTAGGGACGAAGGGCGTCGAGGGCGTTTTGCAGTGTGTCTTGATAGGTCTTGTCCTTTTTCAAGATGCTTGCGGCTTCCAAAGTATTGGTGAAAAGCTCCCTAATGATGGCCAAATCTGCCGTTCCACCATATATTGTGGCTCCCTTGTAGCCGTCAGGGGTTACGTAAAAGGCCTCGGGCGAGGTGCTGGGGGCGGTGATAAGCTCTTTGGGGTTATTGGGATTGGGAACGAGCCAATCGAGCATAAAGTCGCTCGCGCCTTTCATCAAGGGGTAGGCCGTGAGACGAAGATAGTCTTTGTCCTGGGTGTATAGGTAATGGTCGTAGATGTTTTGCATGAGCCATGCTCCTCCCATATTCCAGTTGCTCCATGTGGGACTTTCCTTTTTCTCGCCTACGGGATTACTCATCGCCCAGATGTCGGAGTTGTGGCTGCAGCACCATCCGCGTCTTATGCCATAATAATTCCATGCGTTTCGCGTGCCCGTCGCAGCCAGATTTTGTGTGAAGGAAGCCAAGGGGACAAACATTTCCGGCATATTAGCTACATCGCAAGGCCAATAGTTTTCTTCAAGATTGATGTTCAGGGTATAATTTCCTCGCCAGGGTGCCCACTTTTTTTCGTTCCAAAGCCCTTGAAGATTGGCCGGTACGCCGAGAGTTCGAGAGCTGGAAATGAGCAGATAGCGACCGTATTGGAAGTAGAGCGTCTCAAGATATTTATCGTAGGAAGTGTTCTTTTTGCCGAGGGCAGTTGCGTTGCCATAGCTCTGCAACATTTGGTCGGTTGGCATTTGAGAGTTGAACGCTGCTCCTCCAAGACTGAAAGCTACTCTGCCAAAGATGTTCTGGAAGTCTTTAAGATGTCTGTTATAGAGCGTTGCGAAGTCGTAGTTGACGAGATGCCAGGCGTCATCCATCGCGTTTTCAATGTATGGAGCGCCTTCACGTACGGGATGTTTATCGTAGCCATTGAAGCTGGTTTCGTTTACGAAATATAGTATTGTTTCGGTGGCTCCGTCGACAATGAGACTGGTGTCGGTACGTTCGATGTTTCCGCCTTTATTTTCTATGCGTAATACGGAGCAGAAGTGAATGGCCTCGTTGGGGTCTCCCTCAGCGTTTCCCATCATGGTTATTTGTCGGTCTGAAACTTTCACGCCATATTTGACTTGTGAATTCAGCGAGATGTCGCAATGAATTGTGCCCGGCTGTGAAGCGCTCAGGCGTATAGCAATCATCTTGTCGGGGTGAGACGCGAAGTATTCGCGTGTATAGGTAACGTTGTTTCGGGTGTATTGGTCGAGGCATAACGCACTGTCTAAACTGAGTTGCCGATAATAGCCACTTACCTTACCCGAGTTTAAATCTGTAATTCGGATTGTACCTAAGGGTTGATAATATTGAGAGTTTGGGCCTTGAACATAGTGTTGCAGGGAGTCGGCCGTTTGATAATCTTCGTTGAACAGTGCTTTCCTAATTTCCGGAATCCACTGGTGAGCATTCTCATCGGTGGAAAGGTCCACCGGTTTTCCGCTCCAAAAAGTAATGTCGTTGAGATGAATAATGTTGGTATCGGGATTGCCGTAGACCAGTGCTCCGAGCTTCCCGTTACCGATGGGCAAGGCTTCTTCAAACCTTTCGGCAGGCTCGTTGTACCATAACCGCATGGGCAGTTGCTGAGCATGTGATAATAAGGCGATGGCCAGAAGCGAAAGGGAAAGAAAGAATTTGTTTATCATAGAGTAATGTAAATAGATGCTCTCTGCGTTTTTGCAACGACTACCCGTAAACAAAAAATCTTCCCCGGGGGGTAATGTATTTATGGATGAAATATTTTTACCCTTGGGGAAGATTCCTGCCGTTTTGTGTTGCTATGCGTCGATGTTGGCATAAGCAGCGTTGCTCTCGATGAATTCACGGCGTGGCTCTACGTCATCGCCCATGAGCATTGAGAATATTTCGTCGGCAACGGCAGCGTTTTCGATGGTTACCTGCTTCAACAGACGATTGGCCGGATCCATTGTGGTTTCCCAAAGTTGTTCGGGATTCATCTCTCCCAAACCTTTATATCGCTGGGTATGGATGCTCTTGCTGTCTTCATCGCCATTGGCATATTTTTGGAAGAAGGCCAGTCGCTGTGCTTCGTTGTAGCAATACTCGCTGTTCTTGCCTTTGTAGGTACACTTATAGAGTGGGGGGGTAGCAATGTAAAGATGCCCCTCTTCGATAATTTTCGGCATGAAACGGTAGAATAATGTCATGATCAATGTGTCGATATGGGAACCATCGACATCGGCATCGGTCATGATGATAATCTTGTCGTAGCGCAGCTTGTCGATATTGGCCTCACGGTCGTCCTCACCATCTACGCCAAAGCGTACACCGATACTCTGGATGATATTCATCACCGATTCGGCTTCAAACACACGGTGCCATTGCACTTTTTCTACGTTCAGAATCTTACCGCGTAGCGGGAGGATGGCTTGAGTATAGCGGTCGCGTCCCTGCTTGGCCGATCCACCGGCCGAGTCACCCTCAACAAGGAATATCTCACACTGTTTGGGGTCTCTGTTGGAGCAGTCGGCCAGTTTACCCGGCAGTCCTCCTCCTGTCATCACGCTCTTGCGCTGTACGCTTTCGCGAGCTTTACGGGCTGCAATACGTGCAGTTGCGGCAAGAATCACTTTCTCGCATATTTGCTTGGCTTCTGACGGATGTTCTTCCAGATAATTGGTCAGCGCCTCACCTACGGCCTGATTCACGGCGCCTGTCACCTCACTGTTGCCCAGCTTGGTTTTGGTCTGTCCCTCAAACTGAGGCTCCGCTACTTTGATGGAAAGCACAGCCGTAAGTCCTTCGCGGAAGTCCTCACCGGCAATCTCTATCTTTGCCTTTTCAATCTGTTTGGCAATCTGCGGATCGTTGTCGGCATAGCTTTTCAGTACACGAGTGAGTGCCTGACGGAAACCGGTAACGTGTGTTCCCCCTTCAATGGTGTTGATGTTGTTGACGTATGAATGGAGGTTTTCAGAATAGTCAGTGTTGTACATAACGGCAACCTCGATGGGAACGCCTTGCTTTTCCGTCTTCAGATAGATGACGTCATCAAAGAGATGGGTGCGATGACGGTCCACGTAGCGCACGAATTCCTTGAGCCCGTCCTCGGCGTGGAAAACCTCCTGACGTATCTTGCCATCTTCGTTGGGTCGGCGATCAGTCAGGGTAATCTTAATGCCGGCATTGAGGTAGGCCAACTCGCGCATACGACGTGCCACGATGTCCCACTGGAATACAGTGGTGGTGAATATTGTCGGGTCGGGCCAAAACTGCTGACGGGTACCGCGCTTTTTGGTTTCGCCGATGAATTTTACAGGATAGAGGGGCTTACCCTTCTCATACTCTTGCTGGTAAATCTTCCCGTCACGAAACACCTGTGAGCGCATGTGGGAAGATAGGGCGTTCACACAGCTCACACCCACTCCGTGCAGACCACCGCTGACCTTGTAGGAGCCCTTGTCGAATTTACCGCCGGCATGGAGTACGGTCATGACAACCTCGAGGGCGCTCTTATGCAGCTTCTCATGCTGGTCAACAGGAATACCGCGCCCATCGTCTTCCACCGTACACGAATTGTCTTCGTTGAGTGTTACCTCTATATTCTGGCAGAAGCCTGCCATCGCCTCGTCGATAGAGTTGTCCACCGTCTCGTTGATGAGGTGGTGAAGCCCCTTCTCGCTGATGTCGCCAATATACATGGCCGGGCGTTTGCGCACGGCTTCCAAGCCCTCCAATACTTGGATGTTGGAGGCTGAATAATTATCTTTCTGATTAAGATTTTCTGCCATTTGTTTTTTTTCAATAGTTGTGTTGCAAAGATACTAAAAAAACATGACATACCGAAATCTTTGGCGCTGAAAAAACCGCATTTTTACGGGTGCAAAACGGGGCTTGTTTTGCATTGTTGTCTATGAATAAAATCGTGGATTCATTCTTGCCATTATCGGTTGCTTTTTAGCATGTCACGGAATGGATATCTCCGTTAATTTTCATGATAAGAAGATAGAAATTGTGAAGGCTTAGCAGGAAAGCGATGGGGAGATTAAACGGGTATATAACACACACTTCCCGGTAAATTTATACCGGATCTTGTTAAATCCATACGTGGGAATTGAATGTGCACAACGCAACTAAGGTCGCATATCCAAAGGATAAACGACCTTATATAGGGTTTCTCAACAAAAACGTCGGCTATTATCCGAGCTTGTTGACGTGAAGGGCCAAACCGGACTTGAGGTTAGCAGCCTTGTTGGCATGAATGATGTTGTTCTTTGCCAACTTATCAAGCATTTTCTGTACTACAGGGAATAACTTTGCTGCTTCGTCCTTGTCTGTTGTATCGCGGAGCTTACGCACGGCGTTACGCATGGTCTTTGCATAGTATTTGTTGTGCAAAGTCCTTACCTTCGTCTGACGAATTCTTTTTTCTGATGATTTGTGATTTGCCATCTTAAATTCTACTTTTTATTTCTGATGTAGTCGGTACGGGACTCGAACCCGTGTGGCAAGAATGAAAATCTTGAATCCTAACCTCTAGATGAACCGACCATTGGGTTTGATTAAGCGGGTGCAAAGTTAAGGCTTTTTATTTATCTCGCCAAACTTTTCTCAATAATTTTTCTCTAAATGCCTGACTTTTCGTAATTTTGCTTCTGTATGGAAGTAAAAAGCAGGGCATTGGTGCTTCACGCACTCAAATATGGGGAGTCGCAGATGATCATTGATTTGCTTACCCGCGAACAAGGGCGAATGTCGTTTATTTGCTATTTGCCCAAAACCAGTAAGGGTAAGGTGAAGAAGCAATTCTTTCAGCCACTCACCTTGCTTGACCTTGTTTATAATTATAGACCTAATCACAATTTGCAAAGGTTTGTTGATGTTCGCCTGGCCATGCCCTATGGCTCTATTCCTTTCGATGCCTATAAACTATCCATCTCACTGTTTGTTTCCGAATTCATAACCTATGCCACACGCGATGAGCAGCAAAACAAACCCCTGTTCGACTATATAGAGAGTAGCATGGTGTGGCTTGATAATGTGTCGAAATCTTTTGCCAACTTCCATTTGGTGTTCATGATGCACCTCTCGCGTTTCATAGGATTCTTTCCTAACCTGTCAGACAATGTGCGGGGAGCATGGTTTGACCTTCGCAACGGCAGCTTCTCTTTGTTGCGGCCGTCTCATTCTGACTGTTTGCAGCCTTCAGAGGCTTCTGTGATAGGTGTGCTCATGCGTATGGATTACGACAATATGCACCTTTTTCGTATGTCGCAGGCGCAACGTAACCGATGTGTGGAAATCATTCTCTATTATTATCGGCTTCATATTCCCAGTTTCCCGGAATTAAAGTCGTTGGAAGTGCTGCAGTCTCTATTCTGAGCTTGGGGGATGGGAATGTCCCCTATGGATGGCAGCTTGCTGAAAGGATTTCATGTAGTCCAGCGCAGTCCGTATCTATAGCCATTCTTATTGTCCCTACCTGTTCTCATCGCCATGACAGAACAAGCCGGCGTCCCATATAATAAGGTAAGGATTCATAACTAAACAATAGATTCTTACAAGGTGTGCTATGGTATTTTTCTTTACAAAGGCCCTTGTATGCTTCGCTTATTTGAAAATCGTTTTGCTTTTGTTTGAAATATTCGATTTATGCGAAAGGTTTATAATTTGTTGACAATCAGTGTGTTCCACAAATACGCCTTTGCGCTTCATTTTAAAGGTCTGCGGTTAAGTATCAAACGGCATAGCGGTTGAGCCCCAACCGCATGGCGAAAGGGCCGTAGCCATCTTGCGGTTAAGGCGTAGCCATACCGTGATTAAGGCTTCGTCCTATTATGGCGAAGAACATAACCTAATAAACGGGGAATTTTTACGTTGGATGAGGTGATGATGCGGGCAAAAACATAGTCCTTTTTGCTCTGGATGTGAAGAAAATAATGATCGGAAAATGGTGATCAAACTTTACATATTCTGGAGCTGTGGTGAGACGATGCCGCATATGCGATATCTATTTAGCTCTTTTTCTCAATCCTTCGGATACCACTTCAAACCATTGCCACTTTGAATTTAATGTGGTTACTTCTTTTTATGCAGACCTTCGGGAGCTATCTTTTTACAAAATGCCTATAGTCAGATCCCAATGTCCCACGCGAAAAGGTTGTTCCCTCTTTTTGCAAAGATAGTTCCTTGGAATTAAGCTTGACCACATTGTAGGTGACAGAGCTTGTCTTGTTATTCGTGAAATGATAGATAATGAGTTTGCGATTGTCTATGTCGAACGCATAGTTATCAGTGCCGGTCTGAGTAGTGTTGTCTGAAAGATACTGGTTAACGACCCATGTGTAGGTGTTGTTGCTATTGAATGTGTACATCACGGAACCGTCCATTATAAAATTAGGATCGTTGTACGACTCGTCCCAGGTTCCAATCAGTTCGCTCTGGACGAAATCATCATCACTGCAAGCGTAAAAACATAAAGATAAAATCAAGATGCTCCAAAAGAATACTTTTTTCATGTGGCAGTAATTTATGAGTTATTCATCCCTTAAATGATAAATTTTGGATAATCTTGCGTGGTTTGTTTTATTTTAATTCTATTGTTTTAGACAGAGAGCAATATTGGCTCAGTAGAAATTTAATGGGGAATAATTTGTTATTTATCTCAATAATTTCGACCTTCGCATCATGGAAGATAATATGTTATGTACCTTGGCAACTCTTGTTTTGCCCGCTCAAATATTAGATTATTTTACTATCGTTTCTGTTCAGGAAGTTGGAACGGAGTTTCATATTAGTTTGGACGAACGTATGGACAAGACTTTGTCCGATGACACCAACTTCGAATCCAAGGGATTCATGGAAGCTGTCAACATAACCGACTTCCCGATCCGAGACCACAAGGTGATATTAAAGATTCGCCGCAGGCGATGGACGGACTTGCGCACCGGTAAGAGCTTTTCCCTTCCCATTGCTTTGGACATGGTAGCCAAAGGCACTCGTTACTCCAAGGAATTTGGAGCTTTTTTAAAAGAAACGTATGGAGACATCCCCGGTGACCTGCCTTACGCTTGAGGATTTCTATCATATTGACGGACACACATTTGAGAAGCAATATAAAGAAGTCCTGAGCGACATCCGTCAAGGGGATCTGTTAGAACATGCCGAGGAGTGGCTGCTCTTTCCCGACAACATCGGTCCTTCCTTGGCCATCGACGAGACTTCGCTGTCCAACGGCGAACTGTACACATTCGTAACCAACCGTGCGGCACGGACACGGGAAAGGAGTCTCGTGGCAGTAGTGGCGGGAACAAAGTCGGAAGATGTCATAGCGGTGCTGGATAGGATTGATGAGGATAAGCGCGCCTCCGTTGAAGAAGTCACCCTGGACCTGTCCGACTCCATGCGTAAAATCGTGAGGAGGTCGTTTCCCAATGCCATGCGTGTCATCGACAGGTTTCATGTGCAAAAGTTGGCCTGTGATGCCGTGCAGGAGTTGCGCATTAAGCACCGCTGGGATGCCATACAACAGGCAAACGACGAGATGGAGGAGGCAAAGCTCTGCGACAAACCATACAGGCCATTTAGATACGCCAACGGAGACACGAGGAAAGAACTTCTTGCCAGGTCCAGATACCTGCTCTTCAAGTCTGCTGACAAATGGACCGAGCGTCAGAAACTGCGGGCTGCCATTCTCTTCGAACAATATCCGGATATCCAAAAGGCATACGGGCTGTGCCACTCACTGCGCATGATCTTTGCCAAGAATACCATCAAGGATGCAGCAAGACTCTCCATGGCACGGTGGTACAACAAAGTCGAAGAAGCAGGCTTCCATTCATTTAATGTCATTGCTGCCACATTCTACGAGCATTATGATGAGATTTTGAACTTCTATAACAACAGATCATCCAATGCCATGGCTGAATCGTTCAATGCCAAGATCAAACTCTTCAGGGCTAATTTCAGAGGAGTAGCTGACAAGAAATTCTTCTTGTTTAGAGTTTCAAAATTATATGCTTATCCCCATTGATTTTCTACTGAGCCCATTAAATTTCTACTGAGCCGGAAAGAGCGTGCAACCATGGCTGTTCCCCCAAACTCTATCAAATACAAAAAGACAAAGCGAGGATGGATTCAATTTCCATCCTCGCCTTATTCTTTTGTGGAGCTGGCGGGAGTCGAACCCGCGTCCAAACAGGGAAATCATACGCTTTCTACACGTTTATTCCAGCCTTCGATTTTCGTGTGACGGCAAGACCTGGACCACCAACCGACACCTTATCCTCTAAATTTCACCTATGCACCGAGGCATACATAAGCTATTTCCGATTTTCCTGCACCGCTTTATCCTCAGATTCGGAACA
>JBMNUU010000004.1:0-101368 GCA_050946435.1 Prevotella sp. | reverse complement strand
CTCTGCAGGGAAACCTCATCAAGCCTAAGAAGAAAAAGGAGATGGCCGGGTCGGAGAAAGGAAAACTTCTGCCTACCGACATTGGTATTGTAGTGAACGATTTTCTGTTGGAAAACTTTCCGGAGATTATGGATTACAACTTCACCGCCAAAGTAGAGCAACAATTCGACCGGATTGCCGAGGGCAAGGAAGAATGGAAAGACATGATGAAGAAGTTCGACAAAAACTTCAGTCCTGTCGTAGAAACGGTGATGAAATCTCGCTCCGAGCACAAAGTAGGTGAACGGGAGTTGGGCAAGGAAGCTGCTACCGGCAAACCCGTATTCGTAAAAATTGGACGCTACGGCCCAGTGGTGCAGATTGGCTCTGCCAGCGACGACGAGAAACCACGCTTTGCACAGGTGCCCAAAAACATGAGTATCGAGACCATCACTTTTGACGAGGCAATGGAGTTGTTCAAACTCCCACGTAAGGTAGGAGAATATGAAGGATCCGATGTCACCATAGGAGCCGGACGTTTCGGCCCTTATGTGCGCCATAATAAGAAATACGTGTCGCTGCCCAAGACTGAGGATCCCATGACTGTGACGCTCGAAACGGCCATTGAACTGATAGAAGCCAAGCGCAAGCAAGAAAAAGAACGCCACATCAAGACTTTCGAACAAGATGATAAGATGGAATTGCTGAAAGGTCGCTACGGTCCTTACGTAGCCTACGACGGCAAGAACTATCGCATCGATAAAAAACTGCATGAACGCGCGTTGGCCGGCGACCTGAGCTTCGAGGAATGCATGGATATTGTGAAAAACGCCCCGGAGCCGAAAAAGCGAGGCAGACGATAGTCCCATCTCCTCCCAAAGAAGGAAAACGTAGAAAGGGAAATGTCCATCAGTCAATAATGCGGACTACCCAAAGTCCATCAAGAACAGACGCGGAGAAGTTATGAAAGCAGAAACAGCACACACGGCAAAGACACCATCTACCCAGTTGGGTAGCTCCTCGCCCGGAGAAACGGGCAGAAATTTGGGTGGCTTAAAGTCGCCGTTTCGCATCATTCTTATCGGCTATATGGGGTCGGGAAAGACCACTGTGGGCAAGGCTTTGGCGAGAAAGACAAACATCCCTTTCTACGATCTCGACTGGTACATAGAAAGTAGGATGCACAAAACCGTGAAGCAGCTGTTCGACGAGAAAGGGGAACAAGGGTTTCGCATCATCGAAAGAAATATGCTGCACGAGGTTGGAGAATTTGAGAATGTAATCATAAGCTGTGGGGGAGGAACGCCCTGTTTCTTCGACAATATTGACTATATCAACCAACAGGCAGAGACCGTATATCTCAAATCCACCCCCGAAATACTCTATAAGCATCTGAAGATGGGCAAGACCGTAAGGCCCCTGCTGCACAACAAGACACCCGAGGAGGTAAAGCGACTCATCAACGAACAGCTCAAACAGCGCGAAATATACTACACGCAGGCCAAGCACACGGTAGATGTAACGCTGATGGACAGCTATGACAAAATAAACATTACGGTTGCCAAATTGCAAGAAACCATCGGACTATACCGATAACCTCACGGCAACAGCAAAACAACATAAGATTTACTTTTTTCACCCTTTTACTTTTTGAATTAACTTTATGAAGAAGTGGACTATTGAGGACTCGGAGGAACTCTACAATATCAACGGTTGGGGCACTTCCTACTTTGGTATCAACGAGAAAGGTGACGTCTACGTGACTCCCTGTAAGGACAATACGGAGGTTGACCTCCGCGACGTGATGGACGAACTCGCCCTTCGGGACGTCACCCCGCCCGTACTTCTGCGTTTTCCCGACATTCTTGATAATCGAATTGAAAAAACGGCGTCATGCTTTGCAAAGGCAAAGGAGGAATACGACTTCCACGGCGAGAACTTTGTTATCTATCCCATCAAAGTGAATCAAATGCAGCCGGTTGTGGAAGAAATCATCTCTCATGGTCGCAAATTCAACCTCGGCCTTGAGGCTGGCTCCAAGCCCGAACTCCATGCCGTGATTTCCGTGCAATGCCAGAGCGATGCCATCATCATCTGTAACGGATATAAGGACGAAAGCTATATCGAGCTTGCACTTCTTGCCCAAAAGATGGGGAAGCGCATATTCATTGTTGTAGAGAAGCTCAACGAGCTGGATATCATTGCTCGCGTGGCCAAGCGCCTGAAAGTGATGCCCAACCTTGGCATCCGAATCAAACTTGCCTCTTCCGGCTCTGGCAAATGGGAGGAAAGCGGAGGAGACGCTTCCAAATTCGGACTGACTTCTTCCGAACTGCTCCACGCCCTGAGAAAGCTGGAAGAGATCGGTATGCACGACTGTCTTAAACTCATACATTTTCATATCGGAAGCCAGATAACAAAAATACGACGCATCCAGACCGCATTGCGGGAGGCCGCACAGTATTACATCAATCTGCACAAGATGGGGTATGACGTAGACTTCGTTGACTGCGGTGGCGGACTCGGCGTAGACTATGACGGCACGCGAAGCTCCAGCAGCGAAAGCTCTGTCAACTATTCCATCCAGGAATATGTGAACGACTGCGTTGCCACATTCGTAGAAGCTGCCAATAAAAATAATATTGAACATCCAAATATCATCACAGAGAGCGGACGCAGCCTTACGGCTCACCACTCTGTGCTGGTCATCAATGTATTGGAAACGGCATCATTGCCCGAAATGCCCGAAGAGTTCGAGGCTAAGGAAAGCGACCACCAGTTGGTCAAGGATTTGTACGACATATGGTGCAACCTAAGTCCCAAGGGGATGCTTGAGGATTGGCACGATGCCGAGCAGATACGCGAAGAAGCTCTGGAACTATTCTCTCATGGCATCGTAGACTTGCAGACACGGGCGGAGATAGAAGCCATGTATTGGAGCGTGTGTCATGAAGTAAACCTCATAGCCAAAGGTATGAAGCACATCCCCGATGAGCTGCGCATGTTCGACAAGCTATTGGCAGACAAATACTTCTGCAACTTCTCCCTATTCCAAAGCCTGCCCGACTCCTGGGCAATAGACCAGTTGTTCCCTATCATGCCCATTCAACGCCTCAACGAGAGACCCATGCGCAAGGCAACACTACAGGATATCACTTGCGATTCCGACGGAAAAATCGCGAATTTCGTGTCCGACGGGCACATCTCAAACGTAATCTCGCTTCACACGCTCAAGAAGAACGAGCCCTATTATTTAGGAGTATTCCTCGTGGGCGCCTATCAGGAGATCTTAGGCGATATGCACAACCTATTTGGCGACACCAGTGCCGCCCACATCAGCGTGAAAAACGGCAAATACCACATTGACCAGATATTCGATGGCGAAACCGTTGCTGAAGTACTGGAATATGTGCAATATAATCCCAAAAAACTGGTCAGACAGCTTGAGCAATGGGTGACCAAAAGTGTAAAACTGGGAAAAATATCCATTGAAGAAGGAAAGGAATTCCTGAACAACTATCGGTCAGGGCTCTATGGCTACACCTATCTAGAATAAGAAACAACATACGGTCTACTTATCATCATTGTCATGAAAGAAAAACTCACCATCGTTAAAATAGGCGGTGCCATCGTTGAAGACGAAAGTGCGCTGGCCTCATTGCTCACCAACTTTGCAGCTGTCGAAGGATACAAACTCCTTGTACACGGCGGCGGGCGACGCGCCACGAAGATTGCTTCGGCCTTAGGCCTTGAAAGCAAAATGGTAAACGGCCGACGCATCACCGATGCCAATATGCTCGAGGTGGTGACGATGGTGTATGGCGGTCTGGTGAACAAAAACATCGTTGCACGTCTGCAATCCATTGGCGTGAATGCACTCGGACTTACCGGGGCCGACATGAATGTCATCTTGAGCCATAAGCGGCCCCCTACAATCCAGCAAACGGAAAACGACAGAGAACGATACGTTGACTTTGGATTTGTTGGCGACGTAGATCATGCCGACGGCAATATGCTCAAAACGGTGATCGACAAGGGCATCACACCCGTCATGGCACCACTGACCCATGACGGACACGGACAACTCCTCAACACCAATGCTGACACCATCGCTGCCGAGACGGCCAAAGCCCTTGCCCCACTCTATGACGTGACACTCATCTACAGTTTTGAGAAGCCCGGTGTACTTGCCAATCCGGACGATGACAGCAGTCTCATCAAGACCATTACACGCGATGACTTCGCACGCTATGTATCCGATGGCACGATTTCCGGAGGAATGATACCCAAAATAGAAAATGCCCTTAAAGCTGTAGAAGCCGGTGTGTCACGCGTTATTATCACCCTGGCAACTGCTATCGACGGTAAGCACGGTACCGTAATTAAATAATGAAGAAAATCAGTTTCCGAAACGATATTCTACCGCTGAAGAATCAGCTTTACCGCCTCGCACAGCGCATCACGCTCGACAGTGCCGAAGCAGAGGATATCGTACAAGAAACTTTGATTAAGATATGGAATCTCAGAGATACATGGCATGAGATAGACAACATGGAGGCCTTCTGCCTGACCATTTGTCGAAACCTGTCATTGGACAGTATCAAAAAGCATGATAACCAGAACAAATCGCTGGATAATTCGCAAATTGAGCATCCCGACAGCAATCTGAGTCCTTCTGAAAAAACCATCAGGCGAAATGAGATTTCGCTTGTAAAACAAATCGTTGATGGTTTGCCGGAAAAACAACGCAGCTGCATCCAACTAAGAGATTTTGAAGGAAAGTCATACAAAGATATCGCCCGCGTACTTCAGATGACTGAAGGGCAGGTGAAAATCAACATCTATAGAGGTAGGCAAATCATCAAACAAAAATTCCAAGAGCTGGACAAATTCGGAGTGTAGGCAGAAAAACAAAACAGCTCTCGCTCCCACAAACCATCGTCCTTTCATACGCTTTCAGCAATTTGAAAGATGCAGTTTATATCCGCCTCCGCTCTTTTATAATTCCCTTTGTGTAAAATTTAATAACTATTTCTCAGCACCTTTTTTCGAGGGCATTTAGCGCAAAAAGGGCTATGTTTTTGCCCGCACCCCAAACTCGCACAACGTAAAAAACGCCAGTTTGTTAGGTTTTGTATTTCGCCATATGATGGCGGAGCCTTAACGGCGCCACGGTTAAGCCTCAACGGCCCCACGAAGAGAGCCCTTTCGCAGTGCGGTTAGGGCTCCGCCGCCTTGCCGTTTGATATTCAATCGCTGATGACGAGACTGGATGCACAAACGCTCGATTTTAAAACATTCTGATTATCAAGCAACTACAAACTTTCTCAAATTTCGCGTATTTTGAACCGGAGCATTATATTTTTTGAATACGTGAAGCATAGAGAGTCTCTTGTAAAGAAAAAACAGCATCATATCTCTCATTCTTTGTATCGAACCGCACTTGTCTTTTTAGGAAAAATGCGACTTCTGAATCTAAATAAAAGTTAAAAGAATTGGTGCTTGTAACTTTCATGATACCCATTCGTCATTTTATTAGACAGACGAATAATAGAATGGACTATAAATACATCAAACAGCTTTTAGAGCGTTATTGGCGCTGTGATACTTCTCTCGAAGAAGAGGATATATTGCGCGCTTTCTTCAGCCAGGACAACATCCCCGCTGAGTTCATGCGCTATAAGGCCTTCTTCAACTATGGGGAAGAGCAAAAGAATGATGTGTTAGGTGAAGCGTTCGACGAAAAAATTCTGTCAAAGATTGAGGCTTCGGCACCAGTAAAGGCTCGTGTCATCACGATGCCGCAACGCTTCAAGCCGTTATTCAAGGCCGCAGCCGTCGTTGCCATCATTCTCACATTGGGCAATGCCATGCAGCTCCCGTTCGGTCAGCACGATGGCGAGGCTATCAGCAGTTACGATGGTTACACCATGCCAGAATTCGACAAAGGCACATCGGTGGCCATGAGTGATAGCGTCATGATGGACACGGTGAAACAAAGCATGGGCGCTCCGAGGACATCTCTCGAGCAATCCATGATTAAATAAGATTATTTTCTATGCTTTCTCTATAAAATAATGTTTAGTAAAACAACATGAAGCTGTGAAGTTTCATTTCTCTCAAATTTTTCATAACATACTAACGTTGAAAAAGGGGTCACCACTCAGTATCGAGCCGTGACCCCTCGTCTTTTTTACCATCCTGTGGACGCGATGCAGTGTGCTGTGTGCTCTGTTCTCGACTCAATAGGAAAAAGGTGAAGAAATTTACTTTGTAATTGAACTTATCCTATTGACGGAATTAAATTATCGTTTATTTAATCATTTTCTTAAGACGTATAACTCATGTGCCCTGATAGAGACGTACGTCTCGTGCATCCGCTTTCAGAGTTAGCCTGATATATTGGTTTACTTAAAGTGGGCTCTATAAATTAGCCTTGTCAGGTTTCGAACTTGTTGTCGAGAGCAAAGTGTGAGTAAGCAAAGGAGCTTAGCGGCCTACGTGATTGAGACACTTACACTTTACCCTCGAAAACAAGCCGAAAGATATCAAACCGGCACCCACGTCAAATCTATTAAACTTACGGTGGCGATTTATAGAGAACCCACCTTAAAATTCTATCTTAACTTTTACACCTTCAGGATTGTTTTCAAACTGCAAGAAAACAGTCTTACTGGCATTATCCCAAGACCACGTAGAACTTCCTTGTACGTTTTTAGGCTTTTTCGGCAACAAAACACGCATGACATTAAGTGTGTTTAAAGGGCTTTTCGACGTGAAAGAATAGCTATGATCTGTCACGACCTCATCGTATTGGCGTGATGCAGCAGCGATGACTTGCGGACGCTTTTTGTTCTTCACTTTGCCAAGATCGTAGAGAAAAGCCTGATTACCCGGGCTTACTATCTTTTCCGTCACGAATGGAACCGTTGGATCAAAGAGATCAATGTATTTACCTTTCAGCACAAGCGGCTTATTGGAAACTACATTTTCATCCACGACACTTGCCAAAACATAATTGCCACGCTCCAGCATGAAGCTGTTCTTGAAAACCAGCTTACCTGCATTTGCATCCTCTTCGTAGGCTTTACGCACGGTACTTATTAGTTGATTGTCTCCTTTGGCATTGAGAACAAACTCCTTAGGATCCTTTCGAATAACATATACTTTGCCTTTTCCAACATTGTAAGAGCCTTCACCAGCATCACGAGGCATACCCATAAGTTCGAATAGATGTTGTGAAGGAGCCGAATAGTCATGGCCGTTCTGATTCCACCATTCCAATACACTCTGATAAGGATCATTGTCTCGGGCGGAATAAATCAGTACACCACCCTCTTTTACCCAACGCGCAATATCCTTATGGCTATTCTCTTCCATCGGTTTCATGTTGGAATACGACAGCAACAGCACACGTGTATTCTTCCAAGTGTCCTCATAGCCCGTGTTTTCAAGATGCAAAATGTTGACAGGAACACCGCGTTTCACCAATGGAAGTGCTTCTCCATAGAAATTGCTAAGTTGTGGATCATCATAACCTTCGACAGGTTCCGGTGAGCGTTGGAACATCATACTGTTCGACATGGCAATACTGATGCCCTGCGATCCGCTAACTTCATTGTGAGAAGCAGGCACATCGTTGAGCGCATTGATCATGACTTGTATCTGAGTAGAATAGAAACGCGGGATGTGAATCTTCTTTTTACTCGTGGCACTTTCATTGTATAGCCCCTCATAAATGCGATCCGGCCAAGGCATCACCTCAAAATTATCGATTTGCGGCCACAACAATTCTGCGGTAAAAGTAGCCTCATAGTTATGTTTATAGTCGTCCCAGTCGTGCGCCCGGTCTTCTATCGGGTCGGTTAGGAAGAACATTTTGCGATGTGTAGGTCGTGTCATCGACTCCATACAGCCATATTCAAGATAGGCAGTTTCAAAAACACGCTCTTTCCTTTTACCGTTAAAGTAATTGGGTTCACGAGAAGTACCCGTCCATACCTGTGCAATATATCCGTCGCAATTCTTCATAGAGGCAAGACTTGCTTCTGGAGAAACGATCTGCCACTGCGAATAATTCACTAAAGAATGTGTGGGAACATAGCATCGCACATTCATTCCCTTGGACTTTCCATACTCTTTAGCATAGGTAAAAGCCTCATCAAGGGCTCGATAATATAGATGATACTTGAGTTTGTTGCTCAGATAGGTATTCTCTGCGCTCTCATGTTGCGGACGCCAATCAAATCCATAATAGTCTTTCCACTCACGCTTGAACGATTCGCTATAACCCGAACGAGCCCAAAACTCCGGTTCTTCAAGGAAAATAGCATCAATACCAGCATCGATAACCGGTTTGATATGCCGCTCTTTGAAGTATTTCAGATAGTTCATTGTAGGCACAATGTAAGGAATCAGATAGCCATGGAAGATCGTATCGCCCTTCATCGTCTTCTGTCCTTCATCAAGATGCCATTTACCATCCCATTTCCCAGTGAAATAGTCTTTGTATTCGCCCCATGCTATACCAGTCATGAAGTGGGTGATATAGCCTCGATCGCGCCACGATTGTACACGATCTCGGAACGTCATACGCGCATGATCGTTGGCACCATATACCATGACCACATCAGAACGGATGTCAGTCACCGGTTTCCACCAACTACCTGTCTGAAAAGTTGTTTTCTCTCTTACGTTTTTGTTGTTTGCTGTCTGTGCCCATATGTTTGTAAATAGAGCACAGATCATAAAAGTCAAAATGAGTTTTTTCATCGCCAAAGATTTAAAATTCAGGAATAATAGGTTTATCCCCAGTGGAAGGATAGGAGACACTTCTTTGTTGGTCCTGGCCAAGCCCTCATTTCCATATTCAGAATAGAGAGCCCTCTACTTCCTAAAGAACTGGCTGAGACATTGTTCGTCTCACAGAAAGATTACCAATTAAATTCTTAAGCCCTTTTGGGGGCTTTTTCGTGTAAACTTTTTGAGTAGCATGACACGTCCGCTCGTGCAGAACCACCAGTAAATTTCTGCTGTGCCTTGTAACCACCTTAGTTATGCTTCAATCTCAAGTTCAGCTGGAAGAAGCTGGGAATGAGCAGACAGAGGGAGAAGCCCAGCCCCAACCACATCGTACGGCTATCACCATGGAACAAATCGATGAGTTTGCCGTCGGCCATCTGCGGCATGAGGTTGAACATGACATACGCCACCGTGTTGTTTACCCAATGGAAAACAACACCGGGGACGATGGAATCTGTGCGGTAATACATCCAACCCAAAATAAGACCAATGAGCGAAGCGTGGATAAACTGGGGATAGTTGCCATGCATGGCACCAAAGAGCAAAGCAGAAAGCAGAATTGGAATCCAATGGAGCTTGCTGTCAAACAGTTTCAGCAACGCGCGGAGTATTGCACCGCGAAAGACCAGTTCCTCTGCCAGTGGAGCCAAAATCCCGATGGCCAAGTATCCTGTAGGCTCGCCCATGATAGCCTCAAACAACCTCACGGTATTCTCGGGCATTGTCACGTTAATCTGCTCCTGCAACCATTCGGACGGCAGAATCGTTCCCAAAGCCATAATCACCACCCATACCAATGTAAGCCATGGATGTGAGGCAAGCCATACCCTCGATACCTCTGCCCACTTTGCGTAGATGAAAACCGTCATGGTGAGTACACTGCTTAACACGGATGTGACGACCAAAAGTTTGCCCGACATGTTGAAATTACTGTGTATCAGTCTTGTGGAAATTTCCTGCCATACTTCCCCATTGTTCCAAGCTGCAATAGCATTGACACCTAATGTTATGAAGTATTGTATCAGAAAAAATACAACGATAAACAATACAATATCAAGTAATCCGCGAACTATCTTATTCATCTCTATCTTTCTTGTTGTTAAATAATTCCTCTATCATTCTTTCATCCTCTTTCAATTGCTCCACAAGCAGCGTCACATTGTCAAACTTGCGCTCCTCTCGTATTCGTTTGATGAAGGAAAGGCTGATCTGCTTGCCGTAAATATCCTCATTGAAATTGAATATATAGGTCTCCAAGGTTCGTTTCTTTCCACCAAACGTTGGTCGGACACCGATATCCGTCATTCCCGGCAAGCAAAGTTCCGATTCTCCGATACGAACTTGCACGGCATATACCCCGTTCGCCGGCACCAACTGTCCCGAGTTCTGCATATCAAGGTTGGCGGTGGGATAGCCCATCTTTCGTCCCTCCTTATAACCGTCCACCACCTTCCCAGTAATCGTGTAAGGGTAGCTTAAACAGCGTCTGGCCAACTCCACCTCTCCTTCCTTCAGAAAGGTCCTGACCACAGAAGAACTAATCTCTATACCGTTCAGTTTGAAGGCGGAATTGTGCGCCACCTCCATGCCGAGTTCCCTGCCATATTCCACATAGTCGTCGAAAACATCTGTCGGGTTGTGTCCGAATTTGTTGTCGTAGCCTATGACAAGTTTCTCTACGTTTAACCGGTTGCGCAGCACATGACTCATAAATTCCTTAGCCGGCAACATCGCTGTCGCTTCGTCAAAATGAAGCACCACCACATAATCTACACCCGTGCGTTCCAGCAATTTCAATTTAGAATCAAGTGTCGTCAACAGCTCTGGCTGGTAGTCCCGATGCAGCACCTCGCGCGGATGGCGGTCGAAAGTGATAACCATTGAAGCCAATCCCATCAGGCGCGCCTCCGCTATGACTTGCTCTATGAGGAAGCGATGCCCTAAGTGCACCCCGTCGAAAAAACCCAGTGTTGCCACACATGGGGTGGTGCTGATGTTATGGTCTTGGTTCAAATATATGATCTTCATCCTTACGTCCTACTCCTCAAACGTTTGAAAGCCCTAAATAGCTCTCCACCTCCTAACACAAACACGCCAGTAATACCTATGACTGTGCCCCACTCGGCTGGACTTAACGGCTGCGTACGGAACATCCGTCCGCCGAAGGTCACGATTAGCCATTGTCCAACAAGTACGAGCAACAAAACGATCAGAAGTCCTCTGTCGCGCCACAGATAGCGGAAAGTGGAATGTATGGAGCCGAAACATTTGGCATTAAACAAGTTCCAGAACTGCAACATCACGAATGTGGTAAAGAAAAGGGTAAGCTCATGCACATCCACGATGCTGCCTGCACCATGACGTTCACACCAGAGGAGGAACACGAACATCACGGCAAAGAACACCAAGCCACAACCGACAATAGAGCGGCCCATCGACTTGGATATGATAAATTCAGACTGACTACGGGGCTTGTCTTTCATCACTTCGCGCGATGGTGGCAGCGATGCCAATGCCATAGCCGCAAAAGTATCCATAATAAGATTCACCCATAGAATCTGGGTAACGGTGAGAGGCATCTCGGTACCCACAAAGGCTCCGGCCAGCACCAACAGTAAGGCAGAAAGATTAACCACCAGCTGGAAAAACAGGAAGCGCTGGATGTTCCTATACAGTGAACGTCCCCACATCACGGCAGAACTGATGGAATGGAAACTGTCGTCCATCAACGTGATGTCTGAAGCCTCTTTCGCCACCGATGTACCCGAGCCGAGCGAGAGTCCCACGTGGGCATAGTTGAGGGCAGGGGCATCGTTGGTGCCATCACCGGTCACCGCAACTACCTCGCCATGTTTCTGCAGCAGTTTTACAAGGCGTTGCTTATCGGCAGGACGCGCACGGGACATCACTCTGAGCTCCTCAACCCTATCGTAGGCCTCCTCGTCCGAGAGAGCTGCAAACTCTGCACCGGTGATGTGCAGGTGCTCTCCACGATTCGCTCCCTGCGATGCAATTTCAGGACTTTCCTCCCAAATTCCTATCTGCCGCCCTATCTCTATAGCCGTCGCCGAGTTATCACCCGTCACTACCTTCACCTCGATACCGGCTTGCCGACACGCGGCAACAGCATCGGGGACATCCTCACGCACCGGGTCTTCGATGGCAAAAATACACTGTGGCGACAATCCTGAAGTAGCAAATTCGCCGGTTTCACCCGTAGCGAGTGCCAGGACACGCATTCCGGCTTTCTGATAGCTGACTGTCTTAGCCTCTATTTCTCGGCGTTGTGCATCGGGCATCTCACACATAGACAAGACGATTTCTGGCGCGCCCTTTACATACAGACGCTTTCCGTCAGCTACCGTCATCATGTATTTGTTTTCTGTAGAGAACGGCAGTTGGCTGGTCACATGTGCATCGTTGCGAAGCTGCATATAGTCCTGCCCCTGTGCTTTCAGCCATTTCAACAAGGCCACCTCCGTAGGATTGCCTACGCCTTTGGCTTCATCCAAATGGGCAGTGGTATTCGTTGCGACAGCTTCGTAGAACTGCTCATAGCTTTGACCATCAAAGGGAACACATTCCTTCACCATCATTTGATTTTGGGTCAGCGTGCCGGTCTTATCCGTACAAATCACCGTTACTGCCCCCATCGTCTCTGAGGCATGGAGTTTTCTTACCAGGTTGTTTGACTTCAGCATGCGGCGCATATTCAGGGCCAAAGCCAATGTGATAGCCATCGGAAGTCCTTCGGGGACAGCCATGACGATAAGCGTGACAGCCATCATGAAATAACTCAATACCACATGAGCCATCGCAATATAGTTGTCGCCCTGCCACAAGCTGTTGGTCATGATATCGTGTACAAGGAATATAACGAATGCCGACAAGGCAACCCCCGTACCAATCTTCGAAATCAGCTTGGCCAACTTGTCAAGCTGAATGTTTAGAGGCGTCTTCGTGCTTGTTTCTTCCGTAGAACTCGTGGCCACCTTGCCAATTTCAGAACTGTCACCCACCTGTGTAATCACTGCCTCACCATGACCATTCATCACCATCGATGAACGGAGAACAACATGGGCCGGATAGGCTGATTTGCCTGTCTCGTCCAAGTCGGCATCGCTCTGTCCAACGGTCTTCTCCGGAGCATTTGCAATATTTTCTTCATGTAAAGCGGAAGCTACAGCCTTGCTTGTTAGCGGCTCCCCCGTCAGACTCGACTCGTCTACTTGGAGATTCACAGCCTCTATCAGTTCTCCGTCTGCAGGAATCTCATCACCAACTTCTATCAAGACAATGTCACCCACCACTACATCGCGACGTGGAATCTCCATCACCTTACCATTTCTACGCACTTTTACCAGTTGGTCTTCATTGATGGCTGTAAGCATCTTGAACTTCTTAGCGGCATCACGCTCAAAGTAGAAGCCCACCGTGGTGGCGATGAACACTGCCAAAATAATGCCAATCGTCTCCATAAAATCGTTCTCAACAAAGGCGAGAACCAACGAAATTGCGGCGGCTATAAGAAGAATTTGAATGATAGGGTCTCTATATTTCTCGATATACAGTTTCCAAAGGGAAACTCGCTTAGGAGGTGTTAAAACATTATCGCCATATTTCAGACGACTTTCCTCGACTTGGGCATCTGTCAACCCTTGTGGGTTCACACTGTGCGATGTCTGCTTATTCATAGATGCTTTATTATTTCTGGCAAAGTTAGTCAAAATCCATATAATGACCAATATATTAAATCTTATTTAGATACTTTTTGCAAAAAACATTTGGCAATTTGTATAAAACACAGTACCTTTGCACCACTAAACTTGCAGGCAATCCCTTTGCCGCAAATCGGACTTGTAGCTCAGTTGGTTAGAGCAACAGACTCATAATCTGGAGGTCCCTGGTTCAAGCCCAGGCTGGTCCACGATGGAAATCAGCAACTTACAAAGATTAGTAGGTTGCTGATTTTTATTTTTTAAAAACGATGAAAAGATGTAGCAGTTGTGTTTAGTGGTATTTTATACTATCTCCTTCACTTTTTTACACAATACCCAACCAACGGCATTGTTCACATTTTAGAAAGAACTTCACATGCAACTTAGATGACATCTATATAAAGGATAATAAGTTGAATTCACCCATCAACGTTAAAAGATGTTTAATATATAGTGGTGAAAACAGATGAGAACGTTATGCTTAAAAATCAATGTTATGAAACTTGTCTGTATAATACTCACAACAATTGCCTGCTGTGTTTCTTCTGTAAGCACAGCAGCTACTGACTATGCGCATAAGGTGAACACCCTCATCGGTACAAAGGGAGCAGGATTACGCTCCGGATATCTCTATCCGGGCGCTACTTATCCACATGGCATGGTGCAATTTACACCCACTTATTTCTGCAAGAACGGTGGATTCGTAATCAATCAAAACAGTGGCGGTGGATGCGATCACATGGGCAATTTCCCCACTTTTCCTCTGCCAGGACGACTGACATCATCACCCAGCTACATACGCGACGCTCGTATTTCCGTCACGGATGAACAGGGCCATGCCGGCTACTACTCAGCCATGGTGCAGAAGAACGTGAAGGCTGAACTCACCGTCACACCCCGTACAGGAATGGCACAATATACTTTTCCACAGAATGAACAATATGGCACCGTCATCATTGGCGCCGGCATAGCAGCGTCAAATATTAGTGAGGGCGCAGCGGTCATCACGGGAAAGAACAGTTGTGAGGGCTATGCCGATGGAGGTTACTTCTGTGGTATTCGCACACCATATAAAATATACTTTGCAGCCGAATTCGACACACCTTGCGAGATCAGCGGCACGTGGAAATACCATCAGCTCCACCCGGGAGCTACTTTTGCCGAAGGACAAGGTTCGGGTATCTACTTCACTTTTAACACCACTAAAAACAAGACTGTGCACTACAAGATTGGCATCTCTTATGTCTCAGTGGAGAACGCCAAGGAAAACCTTAAGGCAGAGAACCCTAACTGGAATTTCTGCTCGATTGTGGGAAAGGCTGAAAAAAAATGGAATGATTTTCTGGGTAAAATAGAAGTCAAGGGAGGAACGGACGACCGCACGACTCAATTTTACACCCACCTTTATCGTACTTTCATTCATCCAAGCCTATCGAGCGACATAAATGGTGAATATATGGGCGCCGACTATAGGGTGCACAAAAGTCCGTTTCCGCATTACAGCCAATTCAGCAACTGGGACACTTACCGCACACAGATACAACTGCTCGCCATCATAGAGCCGGAAGTGACATCAGATATGGTAGTATCTCTACAAGACTTCGCACAGCAATCAGGTGGAAGTTTCCCACGCTGGGTGCTCGCCAATATTGAGACAGGCATCATGCAGGGAGATCCGACAGCCATTCTCGTGAGCAACGCATGGGCTTTTGGAGCACGCAATTATGATCCCAAGCCGCTCTTCCAAATCATGAGAAAGGGAGCCGAACAGCCTGGAGCAAAATCACAGGAAATAGAAACACGTCCTGGCTTGAAACAATATCTGGAGAAAGGCTATTATAATGCATCTATCCAACTTGAATATACCTCTGCAGACTTTGCCATTGCCCAGTTTGCTCTCCATGCTGCAGGCGATGAATTTGCCAGCTGGCGCTACTTCGCAACAGCAAGGTCATGGAAGAATCTCTACAATCCAAAAACTAAATGGCTGCAATCACGCAACGAAGACGGTACATGGAAATCGTTGGGCGAAGACTGGCGCGAGGCCACCTATGCCAACTACTTCTGGATGGTTCCGTACAATATCGGCGGGCTAATAAAGATCATTGGTGGAAAGAAAGTCGCCCAAGAACGTCTTGACAAATATTTTAGACGCTTGGATGCCGGTTATGGTGATGCTTGGCATGCCTCCGGCAATGAACCAAGCTTCGGTGTACCATGGGTGTACAACTGGGCCGGAACGCCCTGGAAAACGCAACAAGTGATAAATCGTATTCTCAACACACAATTCTCTTCTCGTATCAACGGTCTGCCAGGCAATGATGATCTCGGGTCCATGGGGGCTTGGTATGTATGGGCTTGCCTGGGTCTTTATCCCGAAATTCCAGGAGTGGCAGGCTTCAGCCTTAATACCCCTATCTTTCCCTATGCTGTTATTCATCTGCCAAACAACGACATCACCATCAAGGGAGGCTCTGAAAAGAACATCTATACAACTGGTCTGAAAGTAAACGGACACAAAGTCGGTGGGACATGGCTCAGTTGGGATGAACTGAAAGACGGGGCTAATATTGAATTCTCTACCAGTTCGAAACCTAACAAGGTCTGGGGCACGGCTGTGGAACCGCCCTCTTACGAATAAGGACAGTAGCAACTATAGCATTCAACACAAACTTAAAACCATTCAACAAGACATTATAATATCGTATGAAAGTAAAAATGAGGAAACTTCTTTTGCTGGGTCTGCTCGCAATGCCCTTAGCAACATCAGCACAACAAAGCTACATGACAGACGACAGCGTAGCCGTGTTCTATCCGAAGGGATATGATGCCAGCCAACATCTTCCCTCGCCCATTTTCTTACGCGAACTGGTTCCACAAGACAACGTGCCCGGAGTCTGGTCCTTGCGTCCACAATTCAGCACAGAAGGCAGCAAGAGTTATGCCCGCTTCGACGTTGGCGACGCTGATCTCTACGGTTGTGGCGAAGTCTACGGCGACCTGAAACGCAATGGAGAGACGGTGAAGTTTTGGAATAAGGATAACGGACTCTACCTCGTTGATGGCGGGAAGCGTCTTTATCAGACTCACCCGTGGGTGTTAGGCGTGCGTAAAGACGGAACAGCCTTCGGCCTCATTGCCGACAACACATGGAAATCTAAAGTGACCACCAACAGCACGGTTACCTTCGAAAGTGAGGGGCCAGCTTTCAGAGTAATTGTCATTGAGCGCTCCAATCCTCTAGACGTACTTCAGGAGTTGGGCAAACTGAGCGGCACCATTTCCATGCCACCTCTGTGGTCATTAGGCTATCAGCAAAGTCGCTTCAGCTATACGCCCTATACCAAAGCAGAATCAGTGGGCGAGACTTTCCGTAAGAAAAACATTCCTTGCGATGTCATCTGGATGGATATCAACTATATGGATGGTTTCCGCATTTTCACCTTCTCTCCACAAGAAATTCCCAACCCAAAAGGCTTCAACAAAGCAATGCACGACATGAAGTTCAAGATGGTCTACATGATAGACCCTGCAGCAAAGACCGACTCCTCGTATTTTGTCTATCAGCAGGGAACTGCCGCCGACTACTGGGTGAAGGACAATGCCGGCAAACCTTATGTGGGCAAAGTATGGCCCGGAGCAACCGTCTTTCCAGACTTCACCCGCCCCGAAGTGCGCACCTGGTGGAGCGGGCTTTATAAGGATTTCATGGCTACCGGCATCGACGGAATATGGAACGATATGAACGAACCGTCTAATTTTGAAGGACCTGACGGCACCTTGCCTGAAGATGCTCAGCACTTAGGTGGCGAAGGACTGATTCCTGGACCTCATCTCCGCTATCACAACGTATATGGCTACAATATGGTGAAAGCCTCTTGTGAGGGTATGCTCGCAGCCCAACCACGCAAACGTCCGTTCCTGCTGTCTCGCTCCAACTTCTTAGGTGGGCAGCGCTATGCTGCCACATGGACCGGCGACAACCGTTCATCAACGGAGCACATGAAAATGAGCATTCCAATGACCCTTAATATGGGACTCACAGGACAGCCATTCAACGGACCCGATATTGGCGGCTTTGCCGACAACTGTACAGCCGGACTCTTGGCACAGTGGACGGCTTTAGGCGTCTATTTCCCATTCGTACGCAACCACAGCACCATTGAAACACATTTCCAGGAGCCCTGGGCCTTTGGCAAGAAGACTGAAGACATTTGCCGCACCGCCATCAACCGCCGATATATGCTCTTGCCTTATTTCTATACGCTTTTCCAACAGGCCCACGAGAGCGGTCTGCCCGTGATGCGACCCGTCTTCTTAACCGACTTGAAAGACCTTAGTTTGCGCAGCGAGCAACAGGCCTTCACCGTGGGCAGTGACCTTCTCGTAATTCCGCGCTGGTCTAAGAATCCCGCCCTACCGAAAGGTAATTGGAAAACGTTTCGCTTCGAAAAGAAAGACGACGGCTATCAGGCCGAACTAAGTCTGCGCCCAGGAGCTGCGATTCCCGTGGCAAACCTCTATCAGAACACCGAAGACTACCGCACAGACTCTCTGACTCTCATCGTCAACCCCGACGTGGAGGGTAAAGCCTCTGGCAAGCTCTACATAGACAGCGGTAACGGCTTCGAGTACCGCGAAGGTCAGTATGCCAAATACAACATCAGTGCAAGTTTAAATGGCAGTAAACTTACCGTCAGCTTGAAACAAATAGCCGGCAAAATGGATACACCCGTCAAGTTCATCCGTGTGGCCACCATCAAGAAAGGTCGTCTGGTCTATTCGGCATGGCAAGAAAGCAATGAGATAACCGTAAAGATTTAAGCTCCACCACCCTCTTTTGTTTGCTGCCGACCTACCCATATCGACAGCAACAAGAGAGGGAGAGGAAAGATGACAAACCGCCACTTGATATTAAGCGGTCACCCAAGCAATCAATCTACACTTGCTATATAGGTGAAAAATTAGATTATAGGTTTTTATCATTATTGAACCAAAAAAGTAAAATAGCGCCATTCACGCACTATTGTGCTGTTTTTGGTTCAATTTTTATGTTTTTGGGTTCAATTATTATTCTTTTAACCGCATGATAAGGTTAATTTTGTAACCGTAAAAACTCCAAACCTAAGCATGAACTATTCGGAACTCTATCAAAATCTATTTCCACACCTTACAGGCATTGCCTGCATATGGGTGACTCCCCAGGACGCAGAAGACATCGTTCAAGATGTACTCGTCAACTTGTGGGAGAAGCGTGATTCCTTGATTTTCCTCGACGATATTCAGGCTTACGCCTTTACGGCTGTAAAGAACCGCTGCATTGACAGGCTAAGAATGCAATCGCGTATGCGTCAACGCTACAATATGATGTGGACGCAACTGCAGAATTCTATAAACTGGGAGAAGCCACAGGATATCATGGAATACCAAGAGACCAAGCAACGTCTCAACAAAGCCATTGCAACTTTGAAGGGACGCTGCCGTGAAGTGTTTCTCCTTAGTCGGGAAGAAGGCTACCATAACAGCGAGATAGCTCAAAGGCTTGGCATTTCAGTCAACACAGTAGAATGCCACATGACTAACGCTCTTCGCAAAATTCGTGAACAGTTCCGTGCAGCATGATTTTCAAAACATTATATAATATAATAAAAATGAAAAAAACATTTCTTCTCCTCACACTGGCTCTGGTACTCTCTACAAAGATGAATGCCCAGCAGGTGGCTCCTTTTAAGGCCGGAGACCGCGTGACCTTTGTCGGCGACAGTAAGACCGACGGCGGGCATTATCATTCCTACATCTGGCTCTACTATATGACCCATTTCCCACAGATGCGTCTTTGGATGGCAAACTGTGGCGTAGGCGGCGATACCAGTGAAAGCATCTACAACCGCTTTGATTACGATGTATTGACGAAGCGCCCCACAGTAATGACCCTTGCTTTCGGCATGAACGATACCGGATACCTTGAATATAATGGAGACAACCCCAAGAAATTCGCTGCCGAACGTCTCGCCTTTGCCCACAAATACTTCAATAAGATTATTGATGAAAAACTAAAAAAACTCAAGGATGTCCGCATCATCATGGTTGGCACCGCCCCTTATGACCAGACTTCCAAGTTCAACGATAACATCTTTCATGGTAAGAACGATGTCATCGGCAAAATTGTAGCAATGCAGGACTCTGCAGCCAAAGCCAACAACTGGGAATTCATGGACTGCTGGGCTCCTATGACGAAGATTAACATTGAAACACAGAAGACTGACCCCAACTTCACCATTAATGGGCAAGACCGCATTCATCCTGACAACGATGGGCAACTCGTTATGGCCTATCTCTTCTTGAAGGCACAAGGCATGGCTGGGAAGAATATTGCTGACATCCAGATCAATGCCAAGAAGAAAAAAGTGATGAAGAGCGAAAACTGCACCATCAGCAATCTTCAAAACAACAAGGGCACCGTGAGCTTCAACTATCTTGCCAAATCACTGCCTTTCCCACTGGACACCATCCCTCGTGGCTGGGAATACAAACGGCAACAGAAAGCAGCGCTGAGGGTGATTCCGCAGTTCATCAAGGAAATGGACAATGAGGCCCTTACCGTGAAAGGACTGAAAGGCAACTACTGCTTGAAAATCGATGATATGGTCATTGACACCCTCTCTGCCGACAGCCTGGCAAAGGGCATCAATCTGGCCACCTACGAATGGACACCACAATATCAACAGGCTCGTACCATCATGGAACTGAATGAAATGCGTTGGGAAACCGAGCGTCAATTCCGCGACTACGCCTGGTTGCAATATAACTTCTTCTTAAAGAATGACATGCTTAACCGCAACGACCGCAAAGCCGTTGAAGCCTTCCACGAAGGAGAAAAGAAAGACGGATGGGTGAAAGCCAAGGCTGGATTGTACGATAAAATGATCCATCAGGATTGTCGCGACATAATGACTCAGTACATGGACAACATCGTTGATCGCATCTATAAGATCAATAAACCCGTTAACCATGTGATCTCCTTAATTCCGACAAAGATATAAGCATAGCAGGCTGGCATCAATGCCAGCCTGCTATAAGCATTAAAATTTTAAACCTTTACTGGTCATGACCTATCATAAAAAAATCAACAAACACCTCTTACATCAGTTGGTTGTCGGCACCGTCACCATGCTGACATTGGTGTCCTGTTATCATATCACCTTCATAAAACAAAATCACCGCGTGGTTAAGGGTAGCGCCCTCGTCGGCAAAATGGTGGTCAAAGCCACCGGTGGATCTACCAACGGAAAAATCAGCGATGTCACGGGGCTCTTTGGCATCCGACTGCCAGAAGGATGGGAAGTAGAGACTGATATCGTCATGACACAAGTGCCGAAGCCTACAACCGATGTGGGTGATGATTCCTATAAGAAGACCATACATCGGAAGATGGTGGCTAACGAGAAATACACAGCCTTGCTCAATAAGGACTACCCTAAAAAGGATTACTCATGGATAGGCTTTGCCACCGAGAGCGACTTCAAGACCCTTGTCAACAACGCAGACCCGACCAAAGACATCGACAGCATCTATGTCATATACACCATCTATCCCTCTGAAGATACCACTGGGGTCTATTATCTCGACTATGTAGGCGGTCATATCACAGCGGGCCACGAAGACGAGATTGGCACCTACGACAGGGACTGGAACACACGTTGTGCCACTTTCGAAGGTGACAATATTGCCCATGTCTACAACATGGACACCCATGTGACAGTAGTGAATCCAGATGGCAGCTATGATGCCACCAACGATGAATTCGCCAAACCTGTAGAATGGGAACTGGAAGCATTGCCCAATAATACGCTCATGGAATCGGTGAAAGCCTATAAAGACAAGAAATACGACAAATTGTTCACCCGTACACGTGGATGGAACGGTGGCGACGGCGTACTGACCGTAGGGCTTCCTAATGGAGATGTTTTCTGGACTTTCAACGACAGTTTCTACGGAGTGGTAGACTCGGCATCGCGCAGCCGTGGCAGCTGTTCTTTCCCACGCAACAGCATCATGGTGCAACGAGCCCACGACGGCGTACCCGGTACCAATCCAGAAGACTTCGTCTGGTTGGCTGACTACGTAAACTGGACCGATCCTTCGAGTGACAAATACTTCCATGCACGCACCCATCTACGTCATCCGCTTGGAGAAAAAACCGAAGAGCAGATTGCAGACGGAGAGATAGACCAGGGTATGGTGTATTGGTCAGGCGATGGAACCATCTACAACGGCAAGCTGCAAATGATTTGGATAGGAACAGAGTCGGCAAAACTCAAAAATATCGGTACGGCCCTGGCTACTTATAATATTGACGGCACCATGCCGAAAGGATACTATCTGGACGATATCCCCGACTATCTGCCCAAGCCATCTGACTATCTGGGATTGGAAGATGTGACCCACGACGTCAACAGCAACATGGTTTCCTATGGCTCCACGATATGGGAAGACGAAGACGGGCACAACTATCTCTACGCCGCCAACGGCACAGATGCCGTCGTGGCACGCACAGCAACCCATGACCTTTACAGCAAATGGCAATACTATGTGAAGAATGATGATGGCACATGGACATGGCAAGACAACTATCCTGACCCCACAACAATGAAACGGTCGAACATCATGGCCAAGAGCGATTACGCCATCATGCTGCCTTGGGTCTTCAAAAAGGACGGATGGTACTTCCTTATGTCACAGGCCCCTATCTTCAGCACTTCTGTTTATCTCTATCGCAGCAAGAATCCTTGGGGACCGTTTGACGAACGCAAGCTCCTACTCCGGTTGCCAGACCACCTCGACAAGCTCGGCAATACGGCTTACCACTGGCTTTACATGGTCAACCTGCATCCGGCATTGGCCCGTGAAGGCGAACTGGTATTGTCAACCAACAGTGATGCCAACGACTTTTGGGATAACTTCAATGCCAAAGGAAGTGCAGACTTCTATCGACCTTTCTTCTACCGCGTCTTCGATTGGGAGAAACTTTATCCCGATCTCGCTACAGGCATCAAGGGCATAACGGAAAAAAAGGAGAAGCCTTACCAGATAGACGTTTACTATAACCTTCAGGGTATGAGGGTGAAACATCCCCGTCATGGCATATATATCCACAATGGCAAAAAGGTTCTTGTCAAATAAAGAAACACTTTGAATGTGGAATGAAGATATGTATCGTCCCATCGCAATCCTTGATTTGTAAAATTTAGTGACCATTTTTCAGTGGTTTAATTTCGGAGCATCCAGTGCAAAAAGGACTATGTTTCCGGTCTCAAAAGAGCAACGATGCAGCATTTTTATTCCGCCGTATTATAGCCAAATACCAACAGTAGTGTGACGGAGTACTAACGGCAGTATGGTTGAGTCTCAACGGCAGTGCGAAAGAGGTCTATTCGCAGGGCCGCTGAGGCCCAGTCGCATTGCCGTTTGATACTAACCGCGAATGGCTCAATACGGCTCACAAAGACGTCTATTCACAAATAGCTGATTATCAACAAGCTGTAAAATTCGCAAAAAAATCACGAATTTCGGAGCAAAGCAAGATTATTTCTGAATAAGCCAAGCATAAAGAAGCTTTTGTCAAAAAATAAACAAAAAAAACTCATACCACGACCATCCATATTTGTCGTGCACCCATCATTGGAAAAAAACTGATTTGTCGTTACACAACGTTTGCAATAGCTGCATCCTTCCCTTAATAAAAAATTGTTCCTTTATCCAATTGGTGTATAATTGAAAAAAAATATGTAAGTTTACAGTGATAAATTGGTCTATTTCCACATTAATCTGAAAATCATGCAAGCAAACATAAACCACAGATTTCTCCTGGCGACGATATTATTCCTGCTCACACTCCTGCCTGTGAATTCAGCCAACAACATATTCCGTCATTACGATACCAGTGACGGGCTCTCCCAGAACTCGGTAATGTGCATCGTTCAAGACAAAATGGGCTTTATGTGGTTTGGTACGCGCAATGGCCTCAACCGCTTCGATGGACGTTCCTTTAAGGTGTATCGGCACGGTGATATGCCTTACAGTTTGGGCAACGACCATATCAACGTACTTTATGAGGGGCCGGATGATGAACTTTGGATCGGTACCAGTCAAGGGGTCTATATCTATACGCCACGCGATGACACCTTTCGCCATTTCAATGTACGCACAGCGGAGGGAAAAACCGTTTCGGGCGACATCAATGTCATTACTGGTAACAGCCAGTATATTTATATAGCCTCAACCACTTATGGGGTCTACGTTTATGATATTCATAACAAAAAACTGACCTTTAAGCCCACCAATGGAGGACCATCCATATTCAGTATGGCCGTCGACAAGAGTGGAACGCTCTGGGTAGGCTATTATCGAAGCGGCCTTAACTATACACGTGACAATTTCCTTACCACACATTCTGTATATACCGATTCCGGAAAACAAGTACTGGAAGGGCAAACCATTTCAAGTATTGCCACATCCGACGACGGGAAACTGTGGCTCTGTACCATGGAGAGTGGGCTCAATGTATATAATACAAACACGAGACAAGCCGCATCTATCTTCAGCTCATATAAAGGCCGGTCGCTCTACGCTCACTCTCTATTGAAAGCAGGCAACGAAATCATTATGGCAACAGAAACAGCACTCGTGGTTTATGACATCACCAACCATACAACACAATGTTACGAGTATGAACCTACAGACCCGTTCTCACTATCCGATGTCCACCTCCAAGTTGCCTACATGGATCGTGATGGAGGTTTATGGATAGGTAGTTACTTCGGTGGCATTAACTATTCACCACACACGAACAACGTCTTCACCAACTTCTTTCCCCGCGTTGATATTCCCACCTCATTATTTGGCAGGCGCGTTCACCAACTGGAGGAAGACGTACAGGGACGTATTTGGATAGGGACCGAAGACGGGGGTCTTGGCTGGTTTGATCCGTCTTCAAATCTGTTTCATCACCTCGATTTACCAGGATTGTCGGCTAACGTGCAAAGCATGAATCTCATTGATGGTATGCTTTGGGTAGGTACTTTTCAGGACGGAGTGACAATTATCAATCCCAGAACAGGTAAGATAGTCAAACGTCTTACTGCACCAGGTGACGGACTCAATGATGCCAACATCTTTACCACTGAGCATCTTCATGACGGAAAGGTTGCCATCGGTACATTTGGCGGACTGAACATTTGGAATCCGTCAACTCATCAAATGATATCGGTGGAAAGCATTCCAAAGAAAATCATATATGCAATTCTCGAAGACCACCAACACAATCTGTGGGTAGCCGTATACAATGACGCTATCTACATGTTGCCAGCCAATGGAAAGACTTGGAAACGATTTGTCGGTAAAGGACAAAAAGTAGACAATACAGTATGTCTCTTCGAAGATTCAAGGGGAGGTATTTGGGCAACTACCGACGGCAATGGTGTCAGCAGATACAACACACGGACAAAGCGCTTCGATGTTATGGATATTTCCCACTATCGCCCCCGTCAGGTGGTAGTGAGCATCAATGAAGATCATAAAGGACGATTATGGATGGGTACAAACGATGGATTGATATGTTACGATCCCGGCAACCAGTCTACACGCCTCTTTACCACAACCAACGGACTGCTTGACAACAACTTCAGCTATTCATCTGCACTATGCAGTCGTACAGGGAAAATGTACTTCGGCAGTCAAAGTGGATTGACAAGTTTCATGCCGGAAACTTTTCTTGGCTCCAATGCCTCCCACAATATTAGGGGCACTGAACTTATCATCAACGGACAGACCGTCGACAACCTGTCAGAAGATAGTCCTCTCAAACATAGCATCACCGCAACAAGGAGTATCGTCCTCAATCATAACCAAAACTCTTTCGCCCTAAAGATGTCTGTGCTTTCCTACCGTGAAGCCCAGAATGAAGAACTCGTCTATATGCTGAAAGGATTTGATAAGGACTGGCAACACCTTTACAACTACTACTACATTCGCTACACCAATCTTCCACCAGGCCATTATCAGTTGCTTGTCAAGGATACAAACGGCAATAATAAAGATGTCTACACCTTAGACATTACCATACGACAGCCTTGGTGGAACACTTGGTGGGCCTGGATACTCTGGCTTTCCATAAGCTGCACGAGTATTTACTTCATCTATCGATATCTTACGCAGCGCTCCGATATGTTAAGGCGTATCGCAATACGCAAATTCGAATTTGAGAAAGAAAAAGATCTCTACCGGAGCAAAATCAATTTCTTCACCAATGTAGCCCACGAAATACGTACTCCACTGACACTCATCAAAGGGCCATTGACTGATATCATTGGGAGAAAGAATTATGACAGGGCAACCGAAAGCGACCTTTCTATTATGGACAAGAACGTAAGTCGCCTACTGGACCTTACCAACCAGCTCTTAGACTTCCGAAAGACAGAAATGGACGGTCTCAAACTTAATATTGAGCATAGTGATATCAACCAGCTTATCAACGACGTGTACGTTCGCTTCACCTCCTTGATGGACAAGCGAGGCATCAGCCACAGATTGATAATGCCCAAGGAGCCTTTCTGGGCCTATGTCGATAGGGAAAGCTTCACCAAGATTATCAGCAACCTTACCAACAATGCCGTGAAATATTGCGACAAACAGATGAGCGTCACGCTCGAGCCAGATACTGACGACAAGTCGTTCCTGGTCAAGATCAGCAATGACGGTCATGTGATTGAACCGTCGATAAGAGAAAAGCTCTTCAAACCTTTCTTTCGTATCGAGTCTGCCACCAAAGTTTCCACTACGGGCACAGGTATAGGGCTGGCACTGGCACGTACATTGGCTGAGCTTCATGGAGGCAGTCTGAAGATGGACGACCGCGCCGACCTCAACGTCTTTGTACTGCAACTGCCCATAGGCAGCAATCCCACTCTCAACCTCGAAGAGCAAAGACTGGATGCAACGGAGGAATTAGAACAACCTACGGGCACAGAGGATACCGACAACATTGACGCTGACGCAAAGAAGAAATACACGCTCCTTGTCGTGGAGGATAATGCTGATATGCTGCGCTACGAGAAAAGCCACCTTCAACAGAAGTGGACCGTGCTTACAGCGGACAACGGGCAGGAAGCAAGCGAGATATTGAAGCAATATGACATAGATCTTATAGTGTCTGATGCAATGATGGAACCTATAGATGGTTTTGAACTTTGCAAAATGGTGAAAGAAGATGTTAATTTCAGCCATATACCCTTCATTCTCCTCACCGCCCTTACTATCGACTCTGCCAAGGTGAAAGGTATGGAGAGTGGAGCCGACTACTATATTGAGAAACCGTTCTCTATGGACTATCTCATGAGTGTAATAGAGAATTTGCTACGCACCCGCAAAGAAATCAAACAAGCCTACGCTGCTTCTCCCTTTACCGATCGGAAGACAGTGACTATCAGCAAGGCCGATGAAGAATTCACCCGCAAGTTGGAGAAAGCCGTAGCCGACAATCTTACCGACAGCGACTTCGGTATCACCGAGCTAGCCGATATCATGTGTATGAGCCGGACCAACCTCAACCGGAAAATCAAGGGGATATTCGATCTGACGCCCAACAATTACATCAAGGTGGAGCGATTGAAGAAAGCCGCACAACTCATGAAGGAGGATGACGTGAAGGTAAACGAAGTCTGCTTCAGGGTTGGCTTTAGCTCACCTTCCTATTTCACGCAATGCTTTCAAAAACAGTTCGGCCTGCTGCCAAAAGACTTCATTATGAGGGGATAATGTTGACATTGGTTTTTTTTTAATGTTTTTAGGTTCAATAATGATAGTGACAAGACATATTTCAAACTATCTTTGCACCATTGAACCTTAGAAATTAACAATTTATTAAAACCTAAATAAAAACATTATGGCAAAACATTTACTTAAGACATTGGCAACCGCTGCGTTGCTGGTAGTATCGGCTTCTGCATCGGCAACACCGTTTAAAGCTGTTTATCTGGAACTAAAAGCCAACGAGACAGGTCGTGGGAAAGTTTACATAAAGACCGAAGACCCAGACAACCTGCAAACCCGAAAAAAGGAAGATGTTGAATTGAAGTGCGTTATCGGTGAAAATGGTAAAGACACCTTGCGCAGCAACTCGGATCCCGAAGTCACTGACTTCACTCCTTATTTGTATCCGGGAGCTCCTGCTGACTTCGACGCCGAAACTTACAATGGGCTCTATATGTGCTGGCTTTATGCTGAGCCCGAGGATGGTTATGAGCTCGCCGGTTATTCTCTTATTCAAAAAGACGATCCCGACTCCTACACCAAGGCTGATCTCATCAAATCAACCTGGACCGACAACGGAAACTTTGAAGATCCCTATCCTGCTGAAGACAATGACGGTCAGGAATTCATCTTCAATGCCAATGTAGCCCGCCCTGAAGGTGGCAAGGGTGACGGCTCGGAAGGAAGCGATGATGTAGCTCGCGAACAGGCCCGACAGAACGCTGGTTGGGGTGATGAACCAGACTGGAAAATCTACGCTGTGTTCGTTAAAGAAGGCACTGAGCTGCCCGATGGCCCCTCTACCGGTATTACCGAAATAAAGACCGAAAAGTCTGTCAACAATGCCACCTACAGTCTCGATGGTCGTAGGGTGAACAAGTCGTATAAAGGAATAGTCATCCGCAACGGCAAAAAATACATACAGAAATAACCGGACATCACTCCGGTAACCCTTAGAAAAAAGCTGCTTCAACATATCTAAGCAGCTTTTTCTTTGACTACCTTACATATAGCTATAATGAACCGATACGCAATCCACCTCATAATCACCTTTCTGTTTTCTCTCATCGGCTGGACTTCTGCCAAAGCTGGAGATACACAAACTTTGCCCACCGACCTAAAGGCAAGTCTTATCTACGTGTCACCAGGCTACACCGCCTACACCGCTCACGGCCATTGTGCCTTGCGTATGCAGTGTCCCTCTCAGCATCTCGACTACTGTTTCACCTATGGGTTGGATGACAATTCACAAAGCTATATGAGTTTTTTCTCCGGCAAAGGTATGGGGCGTTTTAGCACCTGCTATACCCGTGATTATCTGCATGACTACCAATTGCACCATCGTCAAGTGAGCGAATTTGAGCTCAACCTGAGTCTCAATGAGAAACGCAACCTATGGGCACTCCTTGATAGTGAGCTGTCGGGGACATCGCTACCCTACGACTATCTGCGAACCAACTGCTCTTCCATGTGCGCCCATGCCGTTGAGAATATTTTGGGCAAGGAGACCATCGAGTACACCAACCTCCCAGCGGCCTTGCAAGGAACCTATCGCGACTTCGTGCTTTACATTTCTCGTCACAAACCGTGGATTAGCTTTTTCTGGAACACGTTGCTGGGGGCAGAGGGAGAACTGTCAGGCTCGCTGGATGATAAGCTCTCGCCAGCCTTGCTCGTTGAGGCATGGAGCAATGCTGCTATTATCGATACTGTTGGCGCCAGGCGTCCCATGTTTGCAGGCAATGGTAAAATAATCCTTTCGGGGGACGATGGCACACACGAAACACCCTTCTCGCCAATCCTTATCTTCAGCCTTTTACTAATGCTGATTATCGGCTTCACACTGGCTGAAAAGAAATTTCACTTGCATAAGGCTGCACGCATCGTTGATGGTGTTCTGCTCACGCTACAGACCATAGTAGGTATCTTTATCTGTTACATGGCATTCATATCCATATTGCCAGGCACATCCGGATCATGGTATGTCATTGTTTTCAATCCTTTGCCAGCCTTATTGTGGCTGACTTGTCGGCGGCGACATTGGTACTGCCATCTACTCCTCTTCTATACATGTGTGCTCTTACTGTTTATTCTGCTGACGCCCGTTATACCACAGCTGGATTTCGAACACGCACTACTGGAGGCTATCTTTGCCGTGAGATGTGCGGCAGACTGGCTAAAATGCCGCAAAAACAGAGATTCGTAATGCAGCCGTCATCTTTTACTGTAAACCAGATGTTAAACTATGACCAACAGCAACGATCCTCTGCCCTATAAACTTTTTTGGCTGGTAAAAGGCCATCTTGACGGTCTGATTGACTGTATCGACCATCCAACACCAGACTATCGCCTGTAATATCATGCAAACCTCTAAGACGAAATAACTTAAATGAACCACATGGATCAAAAACATCTCAAAACAATCATGAAGTACGGCAAGCTATTCTTTTCCTGCCTAATACTGACCTTCGCTCTCCCGACATCGGGACAACAAAACTATTTTGTCGACGGCTTCCACGGCGGCATCTACGGTCATTACCCTGTGGAATGGTACACTCAGTACCTTGTCGACCAACTGAACGTTAATCCCCAATGGGTGATAGGTATGGAGATTGAACCGGAAACATGGGACACCGTACAGGTACGCACACCTGAAGCCTACCGCCAGTTACGGCCTCTGATGAGTTCGTCCCGCATCGACGTGACCAACCCTACCTATGCCCAACCCTACCTGTACAATATAAATGGCGAAAGCATCATCCGACAGTTTCAATATGGTATGCGGAAACTACGTCTCCACTTCCCTGGTATAACTTTCTCTACTTATTCCAGCGAAGAGCCATGCTTCACCAGCCAGCTGCCACAGTTACTCAGTCAGTTAGGTTTCAGCTATCTGTCGCTCAAGAATCCTAACACTTGCTGGGGTGGTTATATGGCCAACTTCGGCGGGCAGTTGGTCAACCTCATCGGTCCTGACGGTACAGCCATCACCACTGTGCCTCGTTATGCCTGTGAGCGATTACAACCCAACAGCGTATGGCAAACCATCGCTTGGGCCAACTCACCCGAATACCTAAAGGCCTGCCGCGATGCCGGCATCGTTAATCCCGTAGGCATGTGCTACCAGGACGCCGGATGGAAACGAGGCCCATGGCTGGGCTCTGACCGTAAGGACACTAAATATGTTACATGGACAGACTATATCAGTCAGTACACCGATACTAACCGCGCCACCACACATCATTTCACCCAAGAAGATGTACGACCGGGACTGATGTGGGGCTCGCAGGTGCTGCAGCGCATAGCCCGCGAAGTGCGCCACACTGAAAACACCCTTCTGCAAGCTGAGAAGTTGGCTGCTATGGATCTTATCGAGCACGGCAACAAGCCTCGTCAGACCGACCTCGACGAGGCATGGCGGCGACTGATGCTCTCTCAGCATCATGACTCATGGATTGTTCCTTATAATGGTTTCAGCATAAAGGGCTCTTGGGCAAAAGCTATACAGTGGTGGACGAGTACTGCCGACAGTCTTTCCTACGGCATCATCAACCAAGCTGCAACTACCAATACAGACCCTCGCTATATCACGCTTTACAATACCACGGGACAACCTCGACGTGAAGTTGTGATAACAGGAAGAAATAACAACCTCTCGGTCACCCAGGTCTCGGTACCCGCCTTCGGGCATATCAGCATTAAAAAGCCCGAAATGGCCCCTATCACAAAAAGAAATCTCACAGGACAGACATGCACCATTGAGAACAATCTCTATCGGCTGACATTCGACCTTAACCATGGAGGTACGCTCAAGTCACTTATCGACAAGCAAAGTGGTAAAGATTTCATTGATACAAACAATGACAACTATCACTTTGGCGAGCTGCGCGGATATTTCCCCGAAATAGGTGGTTTTAGTTCATCCACGGCTTCGCCCGTTAAGGCTTCCTTAACTGCATGTGGAACTCTCTTCACCTCGCTGGAACTGCAAGGCATCATCAACGGAACACTATTCACCAAGACTGTCACCCTGCAACGAGACAGCAAGATTATCGACTGTAAACTCCACATTGACTGGCAAAACGATGTACGCATTGGAGAGAATGTCAAGGTGGTCCGCAATAGCTCTCGCACGGGATTCTATGACACTCGCTACAAGCTCAACCTCCTCTTCCCGACAAACATGAAAGCGACCCAATTGAGTAAAGACGCACCCTTCGACGTGTGTGAGAGTCGACAGGACAACAACTTCTTTCACGATTGGAACAATATGAAGCATAACGTCATACTCCACTGGACGGATGTCAGCGACGGTAATAACGGCATGGCTTTGCTTACGGATCATACCACGAGCTACACTTTCGGCAAGGACTATCCTCTAGCGCTGACCGTACAATATTCGGGTCCGGGACTGTGGTGGCGCAACTATCCCATCGATGGACCTTCGGAGATACACTATGCACTCATTCCTCACCAAGGGCGTTGGGACCAGGCCGGCATCGAGCAACTGGCTGAAAGATGGCAGCAACCCATCCTCATCCAGGCAGGAAAGACTGTCGATAAGTCACTCATGGAAACTTCTTGCCGGTTGTCGGCAGTTACCACAAGCAACGACGGCACAATTAGCCTGCGACTATTCAACGCTAATGGCGACAGCAAGCAGTCGGTACGCCTTCACTTCCCAATTAGTCGGGCAGAACTTGTTGACCTTGACGGCAACATTACAGAGACACTGCAAACTAAGCGAGGCGAACTGACGCTCACCATCCCTCGCTTCGGCATTCGTACCTTGCGACTCACTTTAAAGAAATAAATATAAAGTTAACATACATCATGAAACTAAATAAACAACTGTCAAAGTGGTTCACTGCCACACTTTTCCTCTGTCCAACACTTGTGTTTGCACAACCGAAAGACCTTGCCCACTGGGTAAATCCGTTTATCGGAGCAAGCACCAACACAGAAGCAGCTGAAGCTTATCATGGGTTGGGTAAGACCTTTCCCGGTGCCGATACGCCTTATGGAATGGTACAAGTCAGCCCACAGACCATCACAGGTGGCGACAACGGGTCAGGCTACAGCTATGAGCATCAGACGATAGAAGGCTTCTCGATGACCCAGCTGAGTGGCATCGGATGGTTTGGCGAAATGGGCAACTTTATGGTTATGCCTACCACAGGGAAGTTGAAAACCCTCGCCGGAAGGGAAAAGGAGCATATCGACGGTTGGCGATCACATTATGACAAGGCTTCTGAAAAGGCTCATGCGGGATACTACAGCGTTCGCCTCACCGACTATGGTATTAAAGCTGAAGCCACCTGTACACCCCGGTGTGGTGCATTGCGCTTCACTTTCCCCGAGAGCAAGCAGTCACGCATACAGATTGATCTGGCTCGACGCGTAGGCGGCTCAGCCGACATGGAATACATCAAGGTGGTTGACAACCAGACTCTTGAGGGCTGGATTCGTTGCACACCGGATGGAGGCGGATGGGGCAATGGCGATGGACATGTGAAATACACACTCTACTTCCATGCCCGACTGAGCAAGCCAATGCTGTCTTTCGGTTTTTGGCAAGCCTCCTTCCCTGAGCATCAGGCTCACAAAAAGGATGATGTCGTCACCGCTGAATATCTCAATCACGTTGCCAATGCAGAAATCATCACAGGCTCTTTGGTTGATAAGAACGACATGATAGGCAAACATATCGGATTTTTTGCCAACTATGCCACCACACAAGACGAACCCGTCACGCTCACCTGTGCCATCTCCTACGTTGACCTCGAAGGTGCCCGCCGCAATTTCCAAGCCGAAGCAGAAGGCAAAGACTTCGACAGCATCCATCGTGAAGCTGTAGACCGTTGGAACAAAGCCTTGCATTGCATAGAAATAGAAGGCGGCACGGATGAAGAGCGTACTGTTTTTTACACAGCCCTTTATCACACAATGATAGACCCTCGCATTCACCAGGACGTTGACGGGCGCTATGTCGGCGGAGACTATCAAATCCATCAGTCAGATGGTAAATTCACCAAGCGTACCATCTTCAGTGGATGGGATGTCTTCCGCTCTCAGATGCCACTGCAAACCATTATCAATCCACAACTTGTCAACGATCTACTTAACTCGCTCATCACCATGGCAGACCAGAGTGGGCGCCAATACTTCGAGCGCTGGGAGCTGTTTAATGCCTACACCGGCTGTATGCTTGGTAACCCCGCTGTCTCCGTGCTGACCGATGCTTGGGCCAAGGGTATCAGAGACTATGATATCAGCAAAGCCTATACTTATGCCAAGAATTCATCGGCAAAGACCGGCAATAAAGCCATCGGCTACACGCCAGGCAATCTCTGCTTATCATATACACTTGAATACGCTTATACGGACTGGTGTACAGGGCGCTTGGCAGAGATGCTTGGCAAAAAGGACGAGGCCACACTCTATTATCACAAGGGCAAGGCTTATCGTAATATTTTTGATAAAAAGAAAGGATGGTTCCGCCCCAAGGATGAGAACGGAAAATGGATGCCATGGCCCAAGGAAGGCAGATTGAAGGAATGGTATGGTTGCATAGAGTGTAACCCTCTGCAACAAGGTTGGTTTGTACCACAAGATGTCAAGGGAATGGTCAGCCTCATGGGTGGCAAGAAGAAGGTCATCGCAGACCTTGATTGGATGTTCAGCAATACTCCTCAGCAAATGTTCTGGAATCTTTACTACAACCATGCCAATGAACCTGTACACTTTGTGCCATATCTGTACAATCGCTTGGGGGCCGAATGGAAAACACAATACCACACACGCTATATCTGTCGCAATGCTTATCGCAACGCAGTAGAAGGCCTACGGGGCAACGAAGATGTGGGGCAGATGTCGGCCTGGTATATTCTCTCTGCCATGGGCATTCACCAATATTGTCCTGGAGATACACGTTTTGAGATCACCTCTCCTGTCTTCCGTCGTATCACCTTACATTTGCAAAATGGGAAAAAATTCACTGTAAACGCCCCTGCAAACAGTGATAATAACATTTACATACAAAAGGTTTCGCTCAATGGCAATATCATCCCACTACACCTTGATTATAAGGATATTATCAACGGTGGAACACTTCAACTGGAAATGGGGAGTAAGCCAAAGAAATAAAGCCCAAAACTAACATAAATAAAAGGTATCTAACATGAAAATAAGAACTCTTACTGCATTTTTTGCGCTCATAATGAGCGTAATAAATGCACAAGCACAGTTGCAACAGCTCTCGCTCGACAGTAAAGATGGCAACGTGAGTTGGAAAGTATTCCCTCAAGCCAACAGCCATTTCAAGGGTAGTGACTTATCTTCGGGGCGATCAGTAGAGGGGGCAGTCAACGGCATTGTACCGGGTACCGTCTTTGTCTCTTACGTCGAAGCCGGCAAAGAGGCGTGTCCTGAATATGGTGACAATATATATAAAGTGGACGAAGCACGTTACAACCGCCCCTTCTGGTATGTCACTTCCTTCCGGCTGGCACAAAAACCATCGGCCGGACAACATGTTTGGCTCTGCTTCGACAACACCAACAAATTTGCCGACTTCTGGTTCAATGGTCACAAGATCTCTGGAGCTGCTGACTCTACCAAGGACGTAAAAGGGCATATGCTTCGCTCACGCTTCGACATAACACCTTACTACAAGTCCGATGGTGACAACCATATAGCCGTGCTCATCTATGATCCTGACGAAAAGAAGACGCGCACGGGCAAAGACCCTTACGGTGTAGTATGCAGTCCGTCCTACCTGGCTGGAGCGGGATGGGACTGGATGCCTTATGTGCCAGGTCGTGAAGCTGGTATCACCGGACATGCTCGCGTGGAGGTAACTGGTGAGGCCAAATTTATCGACCCATGGGTGAGAAGCTATCTTCCCTCACGTGACAAGGCTGAAATAAACATATTCTCCGACATCGCCAATTACTCCGGCCAAGCGCAGGATATCACGGTCAAGGGAGTTATCATGCCAGGCAATATCGCCTTCACTAAAACCATGAAGGTCGAGAGTGGCGACACGGCAAACATAGGTATCAGCAAGACCGATTGCCAAAAACTCATCATCAACAATCCCCGACTCTGGTGGCCCAACGGATACGGCGACCCCAACCTCTACAGCTGTAAGCTACAGACTTGGGTTAACGGCAAGCTCAGTGATGAGCGTGATATTCGTTTCGGCATCAAGAAATACGAATATCGCATAGAGAAAAACACCGTGGGCTATCCGGTCCTCAACCTCTACATTAACGGGCAACGCATCTATGTAAAAGGTGGCAACTGGGGTATGAGCGAATATCTCTTGCGTTGCCATAACGAAGAATATCACAAGTGGATACGACTGCACCAAGACCTCAACTACAACATGATTCGCCTATGGACAGGTTGTGTTACCGACGACGAATTCTATGACTATTGCGACGAAATGGGCATTATGGTGTGGAACGACTTCTGGCTTTATGTAGCCTATAACGACGTAGCCGACCATAACGCTTTCAAGATAAACGCCCGAGACAAGGTACGTCGACTGCGTAACCATCCATCCATAGCCGTGTGGTGTGGTGCCAACGAAACGCATCCTGTAGCCGATCTCGACCAAGCTCTGCGCATGATTGTCATGGAAGAAGACGGCAACGACCGCCTCTACAAATCATGTTCCAATCAAGATGCTCTCTCTGGAAGTGGATGGTGGAGAGACTTCCCACCGAAACACCACTTCGAGACTTCTGGCAGCAATTTGGCTTTCAACCATCCTGCCTATCCCTATGGAAGCAATTACGGCTATGGATTCCGCTCAGAAATAGGCATGCCTACCTTCCCTCAATATGAAAGTGTCATCCGTTTTATTCCTAAAGATCAGCAGTGGCCACTGCCTACCGACAAACAACTGAAAGAGGACACCAGCACCGTCTGGAACCATCACTTTTTCGGGAAAGAAGCTTCCAATGCTGATCCTATAAGCTATAAACATGCTGTGAACGAACGTTACGGTGATGCCACATCGCTGGAAGACTTCTGCGAAAAAGCCCAGCTCATCAACCTCGAAGACATGAGAGGCATGTATGAAGCCTGGCAGGACAAGATGTGGAACGATGCCGCCGGACTGATTATCTGGATGAGTCACCCTGCTTACCCCTCCTTCGTTTGGCAAACCTACGATTATTATGGCGACCCCACAGGTTGTTACTGGGGTGCACGCAAGGCCTGCGAGCCTCTGCACGTACAATGGAACTGTCTCAACAACAGCGTCAAGGTGATCAATACAACTAAAGAAAATCTCAACAACGCACGAGTGACAGCCACGATTTATGACCTCAACGGCAATGTCATCAGCAGTCAAGAGGCACATGTCACCTGCGAAGCAAGCAACATAAGTGAAGCAATAATGCTCAAACCCCACACAAAAGGACTGCAGTTTATCCGCTTGACATTGAAAGACAATGACGGAAAGCAACTTTCAGAGAATTTCTACTGGCACAACGGCAAGAAATATCTGGATTACCAAGCACTCACCGATCTGCCTGAAGCCAAGCTCAAGGCTACACTCATCAGCCGCAAAGATAACAAGGCTACACTAAAGTTGAAGAACAACTCTAAGACTGTCAGCTTCGCCAACCGGTTGAGGCTCGTCGACCGAAAGAGCGGCAAGCGCGTGCTGCCTGTCATCTGGAGCGACAACTATGTCACCCTAATGCCTGGTGAAGAGAAAGAAATCACCATCGACATGCCTGCTTCTACAAACAAGGTGAGTCTGCTCTGCAAGCAATATCATCATAAAGAGCAAAGGGTGCTCAAACTGTAACAGTTATTATATATTGTAGTTAAAGGGGTTAGAAAAAGTGAAAGACATTACCGCTACCAATTAAAATAATGCCTTCAACTACAATAAGCCCCTTTTACTCTAACAACTCCTAAACTCTATAAAACGTATGTCTATACGAGGTTGCTGTCTTTAAAGCTGTTATTATCATTTAAAACTGGAATTATGAAATTACATTCTTTGCTACTGGCACTGCTTTTTATTCCTTCCCTCCTGGAGGCAAAGCCACTCAAGGTCAGTGACCTAAAATGTGAAAATCTCTACGACCCATTGGGTATCGACAACATCGTACCACATTTCAGTTGGAAAAACCAAGCCAGCTACAATGGTGCTCGCCAAACCTCTTGGGAAATACAGGTAGGCACTGACAGCACAAAGGTAGCCCGAGGAAAAGCTGATCTTTGGCAATCGGGTCGGAGACAATCCGACGAAAGTGTCATGGTCAGCTATGGCGGTAAGTCTCTCAGCGCCGGTATGTTGTGCTTCTGGCGTGTGCGTACATGGAACGAGCGGTCTCAAACTTCGGCATGGAGTCCTATCCACCGTTTCAGCATAGGCTTGCTCTCAGCAAGTGACTTCCCAGGGCAATATATCGGTCTGGGCAATGATGGCGAAAATCGCACCGCACCCATCGTAAAGAGACGGTTTAGCCTCAATCATCTCCATCGCGTCTTCATCCATGTCAATTCACTGGGCTATCACGAAGTGAAAATCAATGGACACAAAGTCAGCAAAGACGTCTTGTCACCCGCAGTATCACAATTGGACAAACGCTCTCATATAATGACTTACGACCTCACCCCTTTCATACATAAAGGTGACAACAAAGTTGAAATATGGCTCGGAAAGGGTTGGTATCGTAAAAACACATTCCGCGCTGAATATGATTTCCCACTAGTCAAAGCTGCTATTATGCAGCAAGAAGGCAAGGTTTGGAAGACCGTGACTGTCACCGATAGTTCATGGATGGTTACCCCCAGTGGTTATTATGATCTGGGAAGCTGGCAGCCTCTGCAATTTGGCGGTGAACGACTGAATGCAAACACGATGCACAACCCCACTTGGACAAAGGCTCAGGTGTTCAAGATAACAAGCAAGATAGCGACTCCCCAAATGACGGAAGGCAACCGCATCATTGCCCGCCTTAATCCCATCAACCTAAAGAAGATGGAAGACGGTTCATGGCTCGTGGACTTCGGTCGCGTCATCACAGGATGGCTGTCTGTGGAACTCCCTAAAGCACAAAATCAAGAGAAAGTTACCATGGAATATGCTGATTGGATAGACTCCACAGGCGTGTTCCGCTCTCAAGGAGAGCACGATGAATACATTGCTGCTGGCGACGGCCGAGACCGCTTCTGCAACAAGTTCCATCACCATGCCTTCCGCTACGTTCGCATTATCACTCAGCAACAGTTGAAAACTTCTGACTTAACAGCGTTGCAGCTGTCTGGCAACTATGCCGAAACAGCTGATTTTCAATGCTCTGACAACGACATCAACCGCATCTTCCAAATGATAAAACGCACTATGAGATGTCTGACCTTCAGTGGCTATATGGTCGATTGTCCACATCTGGAGCGTATGGGATACGGCGGCGACGGCAACTCATCGACGATGACAGTACAGACTCTCTGCGACGTCTCACCAACCTATTATAATTGGCTCACGGCATGGGGCGATGCAATGGCACCCGATGGCGACCTTCCTTATGTGGCACCTGCCGGTGGTGGAGGTGGAGGGCCTTATTGGAGCGCCTTCATCATCAAGGCTCCTCTGCGTACCTATCTGAACTATGGCGACCCTCGTATGCTGGCTCGACTGTATGAGCCCATGAAACGTTGGTTGCATTTCGTAGAAGGCTATATGAAGGACGGCCTATTACAGCCATGGCCCGACACAAATCGAAGGATGTGGTTTCTGGGAGACTGGCTCGCACCGGCTGGTGTCGACGTGGGTGGAGATTCTCAATTACTGACAGGCAACTGTGTACTCAGCGACTGCCTTAACTCTCTGTCACGCATCGCCACCATACTCAAGAAAGAAAATGACGCACGTTTGTTCTCGGCACGCCGCGACAGCCTTAACAAAAACATTCAAGCCCGCTTCTATAACCCAGATAACAACACTTATGCCACAGGGTCACCGCTTGATATGACCTATCCAATGCTTATCGGAGTAGTGCCAGACAGTCTGCGCCCTGCTGTCACTGATCGGCTTTTGTCGCTATCGCGTGGAAAGTATAAGAGCCATATAGCCACCGGTCTCGTCGGCACTGCTATTTTCACCCAGTGGGTTATCAACAACGGTGAAAGCCAACTGATGTACGATATTCTCAAACAGCACTCCTATCCCGGCTATCTTTATATGATTGACCATGGTGCCACCACCACATGGGAATACTGGAACGGCGAGCGCAGCCACGTGCACAACTGCTACAACGGCATTGGCATTTGGTTTATACAAGCACTCGGCGGTATTGTGCCCGACCCTATGAGTCCCGGTTACCGCCATGTATTCATCACACCGCAACAACCTAAAGGTATCAGCTGGGCATCAGCCGAGAAGGAAACTCCCTACGGAACCATTCGTACACGGTGGAACCAGCAACAACTCATGGTAGAAATACCTGTCGGTATGAAAGCTACCGTCAGTTGGAAAGGCAAACGGTTTGAAGTACAAACCGGTAAATGGACCTTCTGAATGACTATTAAATAGTCGAAATAACATTTTTTAACTCAAATATAGTAGTGGTAAAACCCTCTATCAACGTGATTAATTAAAATAAACCATCAAAATATTATCCTTATGAGTAAGAAGAACATTCTCCTTGCAATAGCAATGGTTTTATTAACCATAACTTCTTGCCAGGACAGTTTTCTCGACCAGACGGCAACAACTGACTTAAACGAAGACAGAGTCTTCTCAGACAGTACCTACACTGCGGGATTCCTGACACAAATTTACGCAAATATTGGTTTTGACGTAGACATCAACAGGTTTGACCCTGGGGGGCTGCAGGTCGCTTGCGATGAAGCAGAACCACGACAGCAGTCTAATGTATCTACAGGTCTGGCTTTCGCCACCGGTACGGTCAATCCCACAACGGTGTCCAATGACGTGTGGTCAATCTGTTACACCAATATTCGCCGATGCAACAAGTTTATGTCTAAAATTGACGGCGCCCCTATGGGTGTGAACATCAAGCGACAGTATAAAGACGAGGCTCGCTTCCTGCGTGCCTGGTACTATTACATTTTGCTGCGACACTACGGCGGCATCCCCCTCATTGGTGATACCTGCTATAAGGCGACTGACAATATCAAGGCAAAACGTGACACCTATGAAAAATGCGTCAACTACATTGTCGACGAATGCAATGCCATACTGGACAATGGCGCACTCCTGCCACGCTGCTCCGGACGAAGCAATGGCCGCATCAGTGCTGCAGCATGCTACGCACTCATCATGCGTGTTCGCCTTGATGCTGCAAGCCCGCTTCACAACGGAAGTGGATTCGGCACCGACAGTACAAAAACTCTCTTGGGCTATCCTACCTATGACAAGGAACGCTGGAAGATGGCATACGATGCTGCCCGCGCTACTATGACGATGAAAGGAGATTATCGACTGTTCGTCTACGACTACTGCTATGACTTTCCAGAAGCAGGCGACGAAAAAGGATGGGGCTTCTATGCAGTCCAGGTGGCCGGTGAGTATGCTACGAAATGTACCAGCTGGAATGGAGTGGACTACCCTTATGGACCGTATCAGGAAATCATCCTGCAGCACAAGTTGCCTCTTTCTACCGAGACCAATCGACACCTCGGTCCACCCTCAACGGGCGGCAACGGCTCCGGCGGTTATGCTTATGCTGACATCGCCGACGCATTCCCCATGATCGACGGTAAACCAATCGGCCAAAGCAAGTATACTTACAATGCCCTTGTGCCAGCCAGAAACCGTGATCCACGTTTCGCCAACACCATTGTATACAATGGACTAAGCCTTTACAACCAAGGTAACTTTAAGCCCATCTACACTTATCAGGGCTTGGAAGAAACACAGGATGCCATCTATTCCGGCACTCCTACGGGTTACTACACCCGCAAGATGATGTCTCGCGGAGCCAGTGCCAACTGGTGGATAGAGCCCATCCAATCACACCCACTCATCCGCTTTGCGGAAGTTATGCTTTCTTATGCTGAGTGTTGCAATGAATATTATGGACCAGACTTCACCGAAGATTTAGGAAATGGTACACTTGGAGGTCCGTATGAAATGCTGAAACTCATTCGCAGCCGTGCCGGTATTGAGCCTGGAGATGACAATATGTATGGATTGAAATCCAATATGACACAAGAAGAGATGCGCAAAGCCATCCAGGACGAACGCCGTATCGAATTGGCATTCGAAGGTTTCCGCTTCTTTGACGAGCGTCGTTGGATGATTGCTGAGGAGACTGAGAACAAGACCATGCACGGTCTGGAGGTTACACGCAGCAAAACTGGCTTCACCGCTAAAACCATTCCCGTACGCAAGCATGTATTCCGTAAGGCTGAATACTTCTGGCCCTTACCCTATGCAGAGATTGTGAAGATACCAGAACTCATCCAGAACCCTTATTACGATTAATAAAAAACAAGATATGAATATAAAAAATATCATCAAAAACAGCACTCTGCTTGCAGCCATAGTCCTCATGGCAGGCTGCAGCAGTTTCGATGACGACAGCAATCCATACGGCACCAGTGAGGCTCTGAAAGACCTCAGTGGAATATGGAAACTGCAGAACGTCACGCGCAACGACATCGATATCACCCAGGAGATGGACTTCACGAAATTTTCCCTCAACATCCACCCTGACGGCACCTACCACATTGATAATTATCTTCCCTTCGTGGTGGAGAAAGATGGTACGTGGAACACTGACAACGAACAGTATCCATTCCGTCTGACGTTCACTGAAGACGGAGCAACCGAGGGTACTACCATTGACATAAATTATCCAATTGTGAACGGTAGCCGCTCTCTCAACATCAGCTTGTCACCAGGCTGCAGCAGTAACATTTACACCTATACGCTACTGCGTAGCACAGAAACAACCAATCCATAAACAATCCATTTTATGAAACGAATCATTAAAAAGAAATGGGGCATACCCACTCTGGTCACGGTGATGGCAGTACTGCTCATAGTATCATGCGGACTGTTTATTGACGGTTATCACATAGCTCAAATAGACAACGGTAAAGAAGTCTATTATGCCTATGCCGGACAAGAGATGAAATTCTCCATCAATGGCCATCTGGAATGCAACACAGATGACAACAACGGTATCACAGGCAACTTAGTTTTCGCCATGCTCGTACCTAAAGACTGGAACTTTAGCAAAAATGCAATCGTTACCTATAAAAACGACTTAGCTGACGATCCTGATGCACTGCTGCCCATGGAAATCATGCCGGAAACGTCTCTACCCAAGAATGGTGGGGGAAAATCATGGCAGCAATGCTTGATAAATCGCTATGGAGTAGGACCTAACGTTCTAGACGACATGGAATGGGTGGTATTCCAAACCGCACGCAAATGGAACATCCTAAACAACCAAACACCTAAGTACACTATCTACATCAAGGCAAAGGCCGGGATGAAGAATCTTCGCTGCAAACTGGGCTTCTTCGTCAATGATACCGATGATGGTTTCTCTACCGACGACCGTCGGTACAAGTGCATCTTCGCTAATGAATGTTTTGAAATTGTAGGAGGACAAGGTATGACCATTGACTTCTGTAACAACCATTACAGCAAAGTGACACCGCTAACAGCCCTGCAAAATGACTATGTTACTGTCAGCTACGTGGGTGACATTGCAACTAATCACCTCAATGACTACAAAGACATCTACCTGCAGGGAGAAGCCATTACCAAGGACGGACATGTCTATAAGATAGACCGTCGCGATGCTTCTACCTTGATGAAGCGTACTGGCGAACTGAGCAAGACCTACACCAAGACCTTCTGGCCTACCGGCTTCTTCGGCGTACCCTTAGGAAAGGAAATAGAATCCTTCAACTATTGGTTTACTAATGCTGACGGCACAGAGACCATCACGCAGTCGGACGATGACTTCATCCAATTGGGAAAGCCATTGCCCACAACAAAAGAACCTTTTAACTTTAAGTTCAACTGCGATTAACCTAAATGGAAACTATAATGAAAAGACATCAATATCTCATAACTGTTCTGATGCTTGCAGGCTCTATGTTGTCCACACAGGCACAGACCACTCACAAGGGACACGTACTGGTCTATGACGAGGAGAACCAGCCCATACCAGGTGTCGTAATAAGCATCAAAGGACAGGATAAGACAGCAACAACAGACGCTGACGGTGCTTTCACACTGGATTTCAGCGATAGTGACGTTCTCACTTTCAGACACATCAACTATCTCTACAAAGAAGCCCATGTAAAAGTAAAGGAAGGCAAAGACTACATAGTTTGCTTGAAAGACCGCTTCAAAGACGAAACGGCCAGTTACTCTAATCATTTTGGAGACCAACAAGCTGCCTACGACAACCTTGGAGCAACAACCACCGTGGTGGGTCGTGATCTGAAAAAATATCTCTCTACCGACATCATCACAGGTCTGCAGGGCCGTATGACAGGACTCAATATCTCGCAGTATCGCGGTTTCGATCTGCAGCGCACCTCTGTCAACACGACCGAAGACTTGATAGGTAACCGGCCTGCAAACTATGGCCAGCTACCCTTTAGTGATAACACACGTTTCACCCTCTCAGCTCGTGGGCTGGCTCCCGTTGTAATCGTGGATGGGGTGGAACGTGAATTCTTCGAGCTCGACCCGGAAAATATTGAGTCGGTTACGCTTGAAAAAGATGCCCTATCGTCAATGTTTCTCGGCATGAAGAGTTCTCGTGGTGCATTGGTCATCACGACCAAGAACCCCACAAAGGGCAAACTCCATTTCGGCTTCACTGGCAAATGGGGCTCTCACAGCAATATCAAGACTCCAGAGCCACTCGATGCAACCGAATATTCTTGGCTTCTCAATGAAGCTCTCACCAATGATGGTGGAAGGCCACTCTACACTCCTGATGCTTTCCAAGCTTTCAAGGATGGTAGCCAACCCTTCTTGTACCCTAACGTCAACTGGTATGACGAACTTCTGAAGAAGAATGCCCTCTCACAATCTTACAACCTCAACGTATCCGGTGGAGGCAAAGCAGCTCAGTTCATAGTCTCCTTAGGTTATAACAATGAGAAAGGGCTCTTTCGCGAAGGCCGTCAAGATGACTATGCCACCAATTTCAACACTGAGCGTTATCTCATGACTTCAAAAGTAAATGTGAACATCACACGCGACTTCACAGCTTCTCTCAATGCCATAGCCCGGGTTATAGAAGGCAATCAGCCAGGTGGGTCTGGGTCAGGCTATAGTGATCTGCTGCTTGACCTGTGGAAGACACCAAACAACGCTTACCCAATTCTGAACCCCAATGGCACATATGGCGGCAACGCATCCTTCACAAACAACCTCGAGTCGAAGTCTATGGATGCCGGATACATGAATGACAATACCCGCGATATATTTGCCACTCTCAGACTAAAGTATGACTTCAATCGATTGGTCAAAGGTCTGTCGGCTCGTCTCACTGGTAGCGTGGCTAACCAAAGTCGTACCGCCATTGTCCGAACGAAGCAGAATCCAGTCTACTATTATACTGTTGATAAGGACGGCAATGAAAACTACACACTCTATGGAAATTCTGTATCACAGAGCAACAGCTTCCGCCATGTAGCCACCTATCAGAAGCTCTATGGACAATTGGCTATTGACTATCAACGTCAGTGGGGCCTTCACTCCTTCAAAGCCAGCCTGCTGGGTGACACCCGTCACGAGGTGGTACAATATGACCTTCCAATGATACCAAGTAACATCATGGAAAACGTCAAATATAACTATGATAAGCGATACTTCGCAGAGGCATCTGTCATCCAGAGTTATTTCAATCGCTATGCCCCCGGAAATCGCTGGGGTAACTTCTGGGCTGTGGGGGCAGGATGGAACATCACTGCTGAGCAATTCATGAAGGAAGCAACATGGCTCAACAACCTGAAGCTCCGCGCAACATACGGCTACACTGGCAATGGCATTGACAATTCTGGTTATTATCGCTATCGGGAGACTTTCCAGCAGAATGCCACGACTTTCTACCCTCAGGGTACGTCAATGAGCAACGGAATTTTCACCACAGAGGTGACACCTATTGCCAATCCTTATATCACATGGGAGAAAGCCCACAAGCTAAACATTGGTATAGACTTCTCTATGTTTGGCCGTAAACTCAACGGATCTGTAGACTTCTATAACAACAACTTCTCTGATATGTTGCAGACACGCGGTAAAAGCATAGCTCTTCTTGGCGCATCCTATCCTACCGAGAACATCGGTAAGCAACGCCGCAGTGGACTTGAAATCGCAATCGGTTGGCAAGATCATATCGGTACATTCAACTATTATATCAATGGAAACTGGACCATTGAGAAGACCAAGATGCTGGAAATGCAAGAGCAAATGACTCCCTTCGATTATCAACGTCTTACAGGACGTCCACTCGGCGTTATACTTGGTCTGCAAGCCAACGGTTTCCTTACGGCCGAAGACATTGCTAACGGCTATCCTGTAATGACCGGTTATGAAGCCCAACCTGGTGACGTAAAATACGTGGATATGAACAACGATAATATTATCGATGAATACGACCGTGTTGTCATCGGCGGAGACAAGCCTCTGCAATATTTCGGACTTGACTTAGGCTTCGAATACAAAGGCATTGAGTTCTCCATGCTCTGGCAAGGAGCATATAATCGAGACCTTTATGTAAACGACCGTACCCTCGTAGAAGGTTTTCAGACCTATGGACAGTCTTATGGACAAGCTTACCGTAACCTGTTAGCTCGCTGGACACCAGAGACTGCTGCAACAGCCCGATATCCACGTCTATCTGCTGGTGGCAACACATATAACTACGGTGGTATGTATGGTTCATCTCTATGGATGAACAATGGCAATTTTATCCGCTTGAAAAATATCACACTGGCTTATAAACTACCAGAGGTATGGTGCAATAACTTTTTGGGAGGCCTACGCTTAAAGATATTCGTCAGCGCTCAAAATGCATTCACGTTCTCAGGTTGCGACCTTGTGGATCCTGAAGTGTCTTTCACCTCTTCACCCATCCAGAAGTGCTTCTTCACCGGTATAAACCTCGACTTTTAAATCTTCTCAAGTATGAAATCAAATAAATATATTCTGTTGGCAATTGCCTGTTGCTCGCTGAACCTCACCTCATGCATGGACAACTACGAAACCCTGCCTGCCGACGAGTTCACCGAAGACTACCTATTCTCAAGAACTGATTCCAACGGTACACAGGCCAGACAGTTCCTCAATTCTATATACGATATTATGGAGAATGGGCACAATCGTGTGGGAGGCGACTACCTCGATGCCTCCACTGACGATGCCATCAGCGTGAACATTAATAAAGAGCCTGACGTATATCGACTCTACAAAGGCAGTTACACAGCCAGCAACCGAATATCAAGTGATATGAAATGGGGTGAATACTACACTGGCATCAGAAAGGTCAACCGTTTCATTCGCGGCATCGACAAAGTCCCGTTCCGTACAACCTATGTCAACGCCCTGGGCGAAAAGCGTCCGCTCGGTGTATCCATGAAGGCTGAATCACGCTTCCTGAGAGCCTGGTTCTACTTCCAGCTTATCCGCCGCTATGGTGGTGTACCTCTTATGGGTGACAAAGTCTACGGACTTAAAGACAATATAGAGCTACCACGCAACAGCTTTGAACAGTGCGTTAGCTACATTGTTGGTGAGCTTGACTCCATACGTGACTCCTTACGCACATTGCCTATAAGCAACGCAGCTGAATTCGGTCACGTGGCAACCAAAGAAGCCTGCATGGCACTTAAGTCTCGCGTGCTACTCTATGCTGCAAGTCCACTATTCAATGGTAACACTCTGGAGAAAGACAACGACCTCGTGGGATACACTGACTATGATCCCAACCGCTGGAAGTTAGCTGCCGATGCAGCTCGTGAATTCATCGACACCTTCGGTGATAATGGTACTGAGAACATAATTCTCGATGAAGATCCCCGTGATGCATTCCTCGACTTCTACAATTATGCTACAAACCCAGAGCTCATCTTCTTCCGCCAGGGAGGTAGCAACTATACCATTGAGAGCACTAACGGTCCTCTCGGCTTCACTGGTACCAATCTGAGCAATGGACAAACCTGTCCAACCCAGAACCTTGTGGATGCTTTCCCAATGATTGACGGCCGTTCAATCAATGATGCTGCCGACACACAATACAAATATGATGAGCAACATCCATACGACAACCGTGACCCACGCCTCAACTATACCATTTTCCATCATGGTTCCAAGTGGCTCGGCACGACACTGCAAACATGGCAAGGTGGAGTTAATAACCCCAATAAAGGCACACGTTATTCCCGTACAAGCTATTTCATGCGAAAATTTATGGGAAAGTTTGAGGATGCTGGATCCTATGGAAACCAGACTCATGTGTGGGTGATGTTCCGCTACACAGAGATATTGCTCAACTTCGCCGAAGCCGAAAATGAACGCCTCGATGCCCCTTCTAATGAGGTTTATAATGCCATCATACAGCTGCGCAAGCGCGCCGGTATTAAAAAAGGTAACGTGACTGGTTATACTTACGGCCTGAAAAAGAACATGACAAAGGAAGAGATGCGTAAGATCATTCAAAATGAGCGCCGTATCGAACTGGCCTTTGAGGAGCATCGCTTCTACGACATCCGTCGCTGGAGAATTGCCGAAGAAGTATTCTCGAAGCCGATTCAGGGCATGCACATTACCGTGGGTAACGGTCAGACTATCTATACACGTGAGAACCTTATGACAACGAAGTTCGACCCGAAGTATTACCTTTACCCCATTCCATACGACGAGGTCATCAAGAACGTAAATATGAAACAAAATCCTAATTGGTAGACTATGAAACGACTGATATTCTTTTTAACCTGCCTTTGCATCTGCATGGTCTCTTCTGCACAGGAGATTAATGTCAGCGGTAAGGTTACCACTTCCGACACCGGCGAGGAACTGATTGGCGTTACCATTCGCGGTACCGTCAAGAGCCATGTTGCCATCACCGATTTTGACGGCAACTTCCAAATGACAGCACGCGCCGGCGAGAAACTAACTTTCACCTACCTGGGTTATCGCAATAAGACTGTATCGGCAAAGGCCAATATGAACGTAGTGCTTGAACCAGACAACAGTAACCTGAACGAAGTTGTAGTAGTAGGCTATGGACAAGTAAAACGTATCACAAACACGGGTGCCGTTAGCGCCGTTAATGGTAAAGAACTCCGTAAGGTGCCGGTAAGTAGCGTACAGAATACTCTTTCCGGAAAGTTGCCGGGATTCTTCTCCCAACAGCGTAGCGGTCAGCCGGGTAAGGATGCCTCCGACTTCTTTATCCGTGGTGTCAGTTCACTGAACAGCGATGGCAACAAGCCTCTCATCATTGTTGATGATATTGAATACAGCTACGACCAGCTGTCACAGATCAACGTGAATGAGATTGAGAGTATTTCTATTCTTAAGGATGCTTCTACTACCGCCATTTATGGTATCAAGGGAGCTAACGGTGTGCTCGTAGTAAAGACACGCCGTGGCGCAAAAGGGAAGCCAAAAATCAATGTGCGTTTTGAGACCGGCTTACAAACCCCGGTGCGTAAGCCGAAGTTTCTGGGCTCCTTCGAGACAGCCTCTCTCGTTAATGAGGCCTACGCCAACGATGGACTGCAGCCTCAGTTCTCAGAAGAAGACCTTGAGCATTTCCGTTTGGGCGATGACCCTTACGGGCATCCCGATGTGAACTGGTATGATGAAATCTACAAGAGCACTGCACAGCAATCGAATGCCAACATTGATATCTCGGGAGGTTCCGACCGTCTGAAATACTTCATCTCTGTAGGTTATTTCAGCCAGAACAGTCTGATGCGTAACTTTGACTCGGGAGATGACTTGAAAAGTGACTATCGCTATCGCAGATTCAACTTCCGTTCCAACTTGGACTTCCAGGTGACCAAGAACCTGTCCATGCGGTTGGATATCACATCTCGATTTATGAATATCAATGAACCGCGAGGCATCAATACCACTGGTGAAATCTACAATTTCTCAGAGATGCATCCCTACTCTGCACCTGTGATGAATCCTAACGGAACCTATGCCTATCTTTACGACACCAACAGTCGCAAGGCAACGCTTAACGCCCGACTTGCCAACGAGGGGTACAACCGCACACGGCGTAACGACAACAACCTGTTGTACAATGCTAACTGGAAAATGGACTTTATCACACCAGGTCTGTCAACCAATTTCCGCATCGCCTACTCCTCCATCGATGAGAACGCTCGTTCGGCTTGGCGCTCAGACTATCCTACATACCATTACAACTCCGAGACCGACAGTTACAACATCAACCCCAACAATATTTACACCAACGGGGTTCCCGCCATTACTGTTGATCCCCACAGTGGCATCAAGGACGTAAACATTATGGCATCCATCAACTACGCACGAGTTTTCAACGAAGTACATGATGTTAGTGCTATGCTGCTCTATAACCGTGAGGAAAACACGGTGGAATATAACAGTAACACCTGGACCTTTGAACCTCAAGTACCCACCAAATTCCTGGGAACTACATTGAAATTGAGCTATAAATACGACAGCAAGTATCTCATTGATTTCAATATGGCTTACAATGGTTCCGACCGATTCAAGGCTGGTAACCGCTATGGCTTCTTCCCTGCTGTAGGTTTGGGTTGGGCCATCTCTGAGGAGCCATGGTTCAAAAATAAATTAAAGTTTGTCGACCTGATGAAGATTAGAACATCTTATGGTCTCGTTGGTTCCGATGTCGCCATGGGCAATCGTTACCTCTATAATCAAGTTTACGAAAAAGGCGACGCCTATCACTTCGGCGACTACGAGCAGGAGAGCTTCCAGGGATATCGTGAAGGCGCTCTCGGCAACGACAATGTGACATGGGAAAAAGCCAAGAAGTTTGATATCGGTCTTGACTTGAACCTCTTTAACCGCATCTCGCTGACTCTCGACTACTTCTACGACAAGCGTTACGATCAGCTCGTCTATCGCAATGATATTCCTCTTATCCTCGGTATCGGCACATCACCAGTCAACGTGGCACGTACCTCCAACCAAGGTTTTGATGGACAGTTAGGTTACCGTGACAAATGGGGAGACTTCGAGTTCAACACCAATTTCGTATTCTCATATGCCAAGAATAAGATAATCTACCAAGCTGAAGCTCAACAGCTTTATCCATGGCTTGCCGCCACAGGTCATCCCATCGGACAGATGTTTGGTTACAAATGGATAGGCTACTACACGCCCGAAGACATCGCACTCATTGAGGCCGCTGACCCAAAGGCTCCTGCAGTACCTAATACGGACATCCCCGTACAAGCAGGTGACTTGAAATACAAGGATCTCAACAACGATGGTATCATCAACGACTACGACAAGAGTGCCATCGGTAAGCCAAATCTGCCTAACACCACATTGGGCTGGACCGTCGGTGGCAGTTGGAAGGGCTTCACGTTGAGCGTTCTCTTCCAAGGATCATTCAATTATAGCTTCAGCATCGTCGGCACCGGTATCGAACCATTCAAGAGCCAGTTCCAACCGTTGCACCAGAAGCGGTGGACTCTTGAGCGCTATCAGAACGGAGATCCTATCGAATTCCCACGTCTCACAAGCAATCCCAACACCATCAACAGTGCCGAGGGATACTTATCAGACTTCTGGCTTCTTGATGCCTGGTATATCCGCTTGAAGACTATCGACCTATCATACGAATTCCCAAACAAGTGGATACCCAAGTTCATGACTGGTCTGCGTCTCTACATGAACGCTTACAACCTTTTCACCTGGACAAGCTACGACAAGTATCAGCAGGATCCTGAAATTCAAACCAATTCTGCCGGTGATGCCTACATGAACCAGCGTGTAATCAACTTTGGTGTAAACGTCAGTTTCTAAGCAAAAGTTAATTTATCACCATTCTTAGTTAATAGTTTTATGACATACGTCGGGCAGTCTTTTGCTGCTCGGCGTATTTTTTTAAAGATGGTCTTGCAATAAAATAGAGGTTAAAAAATGATAAAACTTTCCCTCTCTATTAGTGGAAAAGAGCTTCTGACTCGTTAAAATATAAAGCAAAACAGAAAAATACCTGTTATGAAAATTACACAAGCCATAGTGCTGTCCTTATTGGTCGTTTCTACTTCCTACGTCCATGCAAAGAAACGCAACCTTGTGCAGTACGCCAACACACTGCAAGGTACAAATTCTAATTTCGGTCTTAGCCGAGGTAACACCTTCCCCGCCACAGCCATGCCTTTCGGGGTGCATGAATGGTCGCCCCAAACGGGCAAAAACGGTGACGGCTTCAAATACGCTTATGCTTCCGACAAGATAAGAGGTTTCGGTCAAGCTCACCAATGTTCTCCTTGGGTAAGTGACTATGCCGTCTATACTTTTATGCCCGAAGTCGGAAAGCTCATAGTCAATGAAGACCGCAGAGCAAGTAAGTTTAGCCATAAAAACGAAATCGGACGACCCAATTATTATGCCGTAACTTTCGACAATGGCATCAAGACCGAATATGCACCGACAGACCGGGGAGTTCATTTCCGCTTCTCCTATCCCAAAAGCCAGGATGCCTGGCTCGTCATCGACGGCTATACAGATATGAGTGAGATAATGATTGACCCTCAGAAGCGTCAGGTTCGAGGATGGGTAAACAATCAACGTTTTGTCAATCACGCAGAAAATTTTCGCAATTACTTTATCATTCAGTTCGACAAGCCATTTGTTGCCTATGGTGTATGGGAGAATCAGAAAGACCAACTCTTTCACGGCCGTACCGAAGGCAAAGGCAAAGGATTTGGCGCTTTCTTGAAGTTTCGTCCCGGAACCAAGGTTCAAGCGAAAGCCGCTTCATCTTACATCAGCTACGAACAAGCTGAAGTGACCCTCAACAGAGAGCTGGGCGATGACAAAAACATAGAACAAACCAGAGCCAAAGGCTTCAAAGTATGGAACGACTTATTCAATCGCATACTGGTGGAAGGTGCAAACGAAGATCAGCTACGCACTTTCTATAGTTGTCTTTACCGTGCTAATCTCTTCTCCCGTCGTTTCTACGAAATAAACAAAGAAGGCAAACCTTATTATTACAGTCCCTATGACGGCAAGATTTATGACGGCTATATGTACACTGACAACGGCTTCTGGGACACATTCCGGTCTCAATTCCCGCTGACAAATATCCTCCACCCCACTCAGCAAGGCCGTTATATGCAAGCCATGATGCACGTCCAACAGACTGAATCGGGGTGGTTCCCGTCATGGTCGTTCCCCGGTGAGACCGGTGGCATGCTGGGTAATCATGCCATATCGCTCTTTGTAGATGCCTGGGCCAAGGGCATCCGCACGGTAAGTCCAGACTCCATCCTGAAAGGCTATGCCCACGAAGCATTCAACAAAGGACCTTTTGGCGGTGCCAACGGGCGTGGTGGCTGGCACGAATATTTCACTTTAGGCTATGTGCCTTTCCCATTATCGCATGGCAGTGTATCCCAGACACTTGAATATGCTTATGATGACTGGTGCGCTTATCAGTTAGCCAAGGAGACCGGCAATAAGTTTTATGAGGAAATCTTTGCCCGCCATATGTACAATTATCGTAATCTTTGGGATGCAAAGACCGGCTTCTTCCGTGGAAGAGACACCGACGGAAAGTTTCACGAGCCTTTCGACCCGTTGGCATGGGGTGGCCCATATACCGAAGGAAATGCCTGGCATTACATCTGGTCGGTATTTCAGGACGTGCAGGGGCTCATCAATCTGTTTGGCTCTGATGAGGCTTTCACCACAAAGATAGACTCTGTTTTTGCTTTACCAAGCGTAATCCATCAGGGATGGTATGGCTATAAGATACACGAGATGACAGAAATGGAGATGGCCAGATTCGGCCAGTATGCCCATGGAAACCAGCCTATACAGCACATGCCTTACCTATATAACTATGCCGGACAGCCTTGGAAGACGCAGTATTGGGTACGTCAAATCATGAATAGACTGTACAACGGAACAGAGAATGGCTTCCCCGGAGATGAAGACCAAGGCGGTATGTCGTCGTGGTATGTACTCAGTGCACTTGGACTCTATGCTGTTACGCCAGGAACAAATCAGTATGTCATCGGAAGCCCATTGTTTCCAAAGGTGACCATAACATTGGAAAATGGCAATAAGTTTGTGATTGAGGCCAAGAATAACGGACCCAAAAATTATTACATACAGACTGGGGCATTGAACGGAAAGAATCTTGACAAGAACTACATCACCTATGACGACATCGTAAAAGGTGGCAAACTGACTTTCCTCATGGGGGCTGAGCCGAATAAATCGCGAAACATTACTAAAGCCTCAGCACCTTTCTCGCTGTCAAAGCCTGAATAAGACGCTATCAGAAGCAGACCAACGGTAGGCGCCTCATCCGTTTTAGAATCCTAACTTAGCTTCAAAAACCGGATGGCAAGCGTACTTTTCGATTAGCTAATCCACAGTATTGATGACATTTATAACTTTCAGTTTATGAAAACATTATTTCAAATAGCGACATGGACCCTCATGAGTCTTTGCGTGGCCATGAATGCAAGCGCTGCCAAACACCATCCCAACAGCCAGAAGAGATGGGCTTGGCTAGGGTTTGAACGTCCGGAAGGGGTAAATCCCATTATCTCCCCTGACACCAATTCGGTTTTCTTTTGCCCGATGACGGGCGGCCCAATGAAGTGGGAAGAAAGTGATACCTTCAATCCAGCAGCTGCGGTGATTGGCGACAAGGTGGTTGTTCTTTACCGGGCAGAGGACAATACACACCAAGGTATTGCATCAAGAACATCACGTATCGGCTATGCTTATAGTGAAGATGGATTGCATTTCAAGCGCCTCCCGGCACCAGTTATCTATCCGGGTGGTGACGATCAAGCCCGCTGGGAAGTTCCCGGAGGCTGTGAAGACCCGCGAGTGGCTATGACAGAGGACGGCACCTACATCATTCTCTACACTCAGTTCGATCGCGACCATATGTTGGCTCGACTGGGAATAGCCACATCGCGCGACCTCGTTACGTGGAAGAAATATGGTTCACCCTTTGAAAAAGCCTATGGAGGCAAGTATGCCCATCAATTCAACAAGTCAGCTTCCATCGTGACCACCATGAAAGATGGCAAACAGGTGATCGCTAAAATCAATGGAAAATACTATATGTATTGGGGCGAGAATTTCGTGAATGTTGCTACCTCCACAGACCTTATCAACTGGACGCCAATGCTTAACGACAAAGGGGAACTACTGAAAGTGATGGTTCCTCGCAAAGGTTATTTTGACAGTAGCCTTACCGAGTGCGGTCCACCTGCCATCCTGACTGATGACGGCATTATCCTCTTTTATAATGGCAAGAATGAAACTCCTCAACGGGGAGGCGACAAGAACTATACGGCCGGAGCTTATTGTGCCGGTCAGGCGCTTTTCGACAAGGACGACCCTACTCATCTGATCGACCGCTTAGATGAACCTTTCTTCAAGCCTGAGTTAAGCTTCGAAAAAAGCGGACAATATCCTGCAGGCACCGTATTCATTGAAGGACTGGTTCCTTTCCAAGGAAAATGGTTCCTCTATTATGGCTGTGCAGACTCTAAAGTAGGTGTGGCCGTGAAAAAATAAAATGATTGGGCATAAGGAGGGCACACCTTCTTATGCTTCATTCTGCTTTAGACGAAGTCTATTAAGTAAAAAGAACGTTGAGACCAAGATAATTCTGAATATGAATCTTAGAATATTTGCACTTGCCACGCTACTATGCTGTACTGTCGGGACACAAGCACAGGTGAAGCTGCAACCATTGTTTACCGACAATATGGTCATGCAGCAACAGGCTGTAGTTCCCATTTGGGGAGAGACAAAAGCTGGCAAGAAGGTGGTAATCACAACATCCTGGGACAATAGGAAATACGCTATAAAAGCTGATAGCCAAGGAAAGTGGGTCGTCAGAGTGCACACCCCCACCGCCGGAGGCCCCTATACGGTGAAAATAGACGACGGCAAGCCCGTGACACTGCACAATGTCCTCATTGGCGAGGTTTGGCTCTGTGGCGGACAGTCCAACATGGAGTTCAAAACGTCACAAGCCCTTCACTTCGACCAGGAGCAGCTGGATGCCAAGAACCACCCCACAATTCGCTTTTTGCACGTCGTCGCTCAAGAGTCAACAAAACCGAAGGATTCTTTCAAAGCAGTCAACAACGGATGGGAGGTTTGTTCTGCAAAGAGCATCGCCGAATTCTCGGCTATCGGTTATTTTTTCGCAAAAAATATTGAAGCCAGTGAGCATGTACCCGTTGGAATTATCCAGTCGTGCCTCGGTGCCACGCCTGCCGAAGCCTACATCAGCACCCGCTCGCTCAAGTTGATGCCTGAATTTTGCGACGGAGCCGTCAAAATGGAGCAAGCCACAACCGATGCAAAAGTGCTGCACCAGCAATATCTGGACGAAACAAAACTATGGGAAGCTCAAACGCTAACCCTTGACCCAGGCTTTAAAAACGGCAGCCCCATTTGGGCCACGACAACTTCAGACGAAGGATGGCTTGACACCAAACTCCCGGGAACAATGAATGCTGGACAACTGGGTTTCTTTGACGGTATTGCATGGACACGCACGACAGCTGAAATCCCTGCATCTTGGGCCGGACAAGACATAAAACTCTTTCTGGGAGGAGTCGATGATGACGACATCACTTTCTATAATGGTGTGGAAATAGGTTCCTCTAAGACAGTCATGGTCTCACGCCAATACACTATTCCGGGACACCTTGTGAAGCCGGGGAAAGCTACTATTGCCGTAAGAATCAATGATACCGGAGGCGATATAGCCATCTACGGCAATTATGGAAAGATTTATCTTGAAAATGAAAAAGGTGAGAAAATCGACCTCAGCGGCATTTGGAAATCACGTATTGCACTCAACGTGGGCGATATGCCACGTATGCCCCGAGATCTATCAAGCGACACCAATGTGCCTGGAATTCTCTACAACACGATGATTCACCCGCTGAAAGACTACACTATTAAGGGGGCCTTGTGGTATCAGGGAGAGACTAACGACGGCAGGGCTTACCAATACCGAGACGTGCTAAAATTGCTTGTCAACGACTGGAGAAGCCAATGGGGGTATAATTTCCCCGTTTATGTGGCACAACTCCCCAACTACCGAGCTCGCCAAGAGAAGCCCGGACCATCAAAATGGGCTGAGATGAGAGAATCGCAAGCCAAAATTCTAGAACTCAGCAACACGGGTATTGCCACTCTGCTGGGTCTCGGTGAAGCCGACAACATACATCCCAAGAACAAGCAGGAAGCCGCACAAAGGCTCGCTCTGGTGGCTCAGGCAAAAACCTATAGCAGAAATGTTGACTACAGTGGTCCGACTTTGGATAGCTTCAAAATAGACGGCAACCGGGTGATACTCTATATGCAGCATGCCGAAGGTGGCCTTAAAACTATCAACGGTGAACCTCTTAAAGGTTTTCAAGTGGCAGGTTTCGATCATCGCTTTTATTGGGCGACTGCCAAAATAGAAGGAAGTCGCATCATCGTGACTTGTCCTGACGTCCCCTATCCACTTGCAGTCCGCTATGCGTGGGCCGACAATCCAGACTGCAACCTCATCAATGGAGCCGGACTTCCCGCAGGAACTTTCCGCACCGACGACTGGCTTGAAGCTACCTATGGTTGTAAATAAAAGGCAGATTGCCTCTACTTTCTATTGAGCACGAGGTAACAATATTCTGAACAAAACATTAACTATATACAGAAAAACCATCTATCGGTATGCTGACGGTATACCAATAGATGGTTTTTCATTTCCTATCATTTCTTCTACCTCATTTTCTGTGCCGTGGTGTGATGCCGCTTAAAATATTTTTGGAAGAAAAGCAAGTGATAGTCTATCGAATTGCCCCAGTATTCACTGTTGTGCTCCCCTGGACGAGTAGCCCAGTCATGGTTTATTCCGGCACCTAACAAGCGCTCGTGCAGCGACTTGTTAACACTCAGGAAGAAATCTTGCTCGCCATCGTCAATCGTTATAGCAAGGTCTCCATTCTTAATTTTACTAATCTGATTTACTACTGTATGCGCATCCCAGCTGTCCTTGTTGGCGGCATATTCACCCAGCACGTCGGGAATATTCCAGTTACGTGGGAACGGACGGAAGTCAACGCCACCACTCATGCTGCCACACGCACCAAAGACATCTTTATGTCGGAAGGCCAGGAACAGCGCCCCATGACCTCCCATACTCAGTCCCGTGATAGCACGAGCCTCCCGACGGGGAATAGTAGAATAATGACTGTCGACATATTCCACAAGTTCTTTAGCTACAAAGGTTTCATATCTGAAGTCCTTTAACTTCGGACTGTCAAAATACCAAGAGTTAAGCGCATTCGGCGTAACGAAAATCATCTGCATCTCATCGGCGACCTCAGGCAGGTCAGGACGCATGCTTATCCAGCATCTTGCATTATTGTAAGCCCCGTGAAGCATATAGACCACGGGGAAACGGTAATGGCGATTGGCCTTGGTCATTGAGGGAGAGACGACAATTACCTCAATATCACGGTTCATAACCGGATGATGAATGGTCAGCGTGTCTATCTTGCCAGCAAAGGAAGTGATGGTAAGAAATGTACAAAAAAGTAATACTAATCCTTTTCTCATGTTTTCTCGTATTGAATATTATGATTACAAAGGTAAAAATCATCAGCTAAATAACGTATAAATATCGAACCATAAAAGGTTAAATTTGAGCCAAGCAATTAGAATTTCGCATTCTTTTTTGCAATTTATATAGCTATACAGATGAATGTTTAGGAACCGGAATCAGTATAAAAATCGAGATACATGGCCTTTTCAGTGAATAAAACATGAATTTATACTAATACTATTATTACACGATAAAGTATGCTTTAGCTATAAAAACGGTATCATGATTATATCGTAAAATCAGGCTGTAAGTCAAAAAAAGGGAGAAAAACGGGAATTGTAAGTAATTTTTTATTATCTTTGTGCATATTATTTCACCCCAAGTACTACGTAACCACAACCCCTTGCAAGGAATGGAACAACTTTTACACTATGTGTGGAAGCACAGGCTTTTTCCGCTCACACCGCTGGTCACGGCCGATGGACAGGCAGTGGAAGTGATCGATCCCGGCTTGCACAACCACAATGCTGGTCCCGACTTCTTCAACGCCAAGGTGAAGATAGGAGAAACGGTGTGGGTTGGAAATGTGGAGATTCACGATCGGGCGTCCGATTGGTATCTACACCAACATCATAACGATGCTCATTACGATAACGTGATTCTCCACGTGGTTGGGGTTATCGACACCGATGTGCAGACTTCCGCCGGACAGTTGCCCCCGCAGTTGCAGCTGAAGATTCCCGAAACGGTGAGAAATAATTACGAGGAGCTGCTCCGTGCAGACCGTTACCCACCATGCTACAAGATTATTCCCCGTCTCTCGCCACTGTCGATACACGCCTGGCTCAACGCTCTGCAGGCTGAAAGACTGGAACAGAAGACCGAGGCCATCATGCGACGGGTGACGCTCTGCAACGGCTCTTGGGAAAAGGCCTACTTCGTGACGTTGGCCCGCAACTATGGTTTTGGAGTCAACGGCGACGCCTTCGAGCAGTGGGCGATGAACATTCCGTTGCAAAGCGTGGCACATCATCGCGACAACCTGTTCCAGATTGAAGCCATCTTTATGGGGCAGGCAGGGTTGCTCGAATTGGAAACCGTCCCCCAGCGCCATCGCGACGCAGCTTTGAGCGAGGGCTATTTCAACAAGCTGCACGGAGAATACGCTTATCTGTCACATAAATTCTCATTGAAACCTATCGACCACAAGCGGTGGAGATTCCTACGCTTGCGGCCGCAAAACTTCCCATACATACGCATCGCACAGTTGGCCAACCTCTATTATCAGCAGAAAATGGGGTTGAGTCAGCTCCTCGATTGCGCAGACGTGAAGGCAGTGGCCGACTTATACCGCACGGGCGTCACTCCTTATTGGGAGACGCACTATGCCTTCGGCTCGACGAGCCAAAAAAGGGAAAAGCGGCTCTCCGCATCGTCACTCGCCCTGCTGCTCATCAACACGGCCATACCCATGCTGTTCGCCTACGGCAGACACAAGCAGAATGAGGGCTTGTGCGACCGCGCCTTTGAGTTTCTGGAGCAGCTGAAAGCCGAAAACAACCATGTGGTTAGGATGTGGGGGGATTGCGGCATCAAGGCAGGAAACGCCGGTGACTCGCAGGCCCTAATACAGCTGAAAAACGAATACTGCGACAGGAAGGAATGTCTGAGATGCAGAATCGGATACCAATATCTCAAATCGAAAGATTGACAGCGGACGATACTATCGGGCAGAGGATATAAGGCTTTGCCTCCGACGACACCTCTCCCGAGGGGGCAAAATCAACCACTATCTTACGAATTCAAACATAAACTATGGTCAAGAAAAAAACATATCTATACGAAACGCGAATGGATGTTCGCGATTATGAGTGCGATATAGAGGGCATTGTGAACAACGCCAACTATCTGCATTATGCAGAGCATACCCGTCATCGCTTTCTGCGTTCGCTGGGTATCAGCTTCGCCGACCTCCACAATAAAGGTGTCGATGCCGTTGTAGCCCGTATGCAGCTAAAATTCAAGACTCCCTTGAAGTCTGACGATGAAATGGTTTCGCGCATGAATCTACGCAAGGAGGGGATAAAGTATATTTTCGAACACGATATATTCAGGGCCTCGGACGAACGGCTCTGTTTCCATGCCGATGTGGAGCTGGTTACCCTTATCAACGGCCGACTGGGCGTGAGCGAAGACTATGATCGGGCTTTCCTCCCTGTCATCGAGGCTTTTGAACGGCGCTCTAAGGCTGACAAAGCATAGAGCAAAGATTGACAAGGCATTCTTCTGATGCTGATACTCCAAAATTGTCTACCATTTCCATGACCTCCTCTAACGAACTCCTCAACACGGCCATCCTCGCACGACTGAGCTATTTCAATCTCAACGTGGTGGTGGCATTGTATCGCGAACTCGGCTCGGCCACAGCCATTGTCGAGCATCGCAAGGAGTTGCGCGCCTTGTTTCCGGGCATACCGCAAAAGGTCATCGACGCACTGAACGATGTCGATGTTGTTCGCCGACGAGTGGAGGAAGAACTTGAATACGACGAGCAGCACGACATTCTGCCGCTCTGTCTCAACGACGAGGCCTATCCCATGCGCCTGAAGGAATGTCCCGATGCCCCCCTGATGCTTTTCTACAAAGGAACGGCCAACCTCAATGCGCGCCACATCATCAATATTGTCGGCACGCGCCACTGCACGGCATACGGCGAAGACCTGGTCAGGCGGTTCGTGGCCGACCTACACCAGATGTGCCCGGATATCGTAGTGGTGAGCGGACTGGCCTACGGCATAGACGTCTGCGCCCATCGCAACGCCCTGCAAAACGGATTGGAAACCATCGGGGTGCTGGCTCACGGACTCGACACGCTCTATCCCCCACGCCATCGCGACGTGGCCAATGAGATGCTGCATCACGGAGGATTGCTCACCGAGTTTATGACGCATACCAATGCGGACAAACTCAATTTTGTGCGCCGCAACCGCATCACGGCTGGCATATCGGATGCGTGCATCCTCGTGGAGAGTGCCAAGCGGGGCGGCGGTCTCATCACCACGCGCATTTCCAGGGAATACCATCGCGACGTGTTTGCCTTCCCCGGACAGGTGGGCGCTCCCTATAGCGAGGGCTGCAACCGCCTCATCCGAGACAACGGCGCAGCTCTGATCACCTGTGCCGACGATTTTCTGAAAGCCATGGGGTGGGAAGACGAACGCGAGATAGCGGCTTCGCGTCAAACGGGAATAGAACGAAATCTTTTCCCGGATTTGTCGCCAGAGGAGAAGCAAATCGTCGGCGTGCTCCAAAAAAACAATGATTTGCAGCTCAATATCATCAGTGTAAAGACGGCCATTCCCATCGGAAGTCTCACCGCCCTACTCTTTGCTCTTGAGATGAAAGGAGTGGTCAAGCCATACGCAGGCGGCACATACCACTTGCTCTCCTGACGCAAAACGTCGTAGCGAGATCTTGGAGGATGAACGTCGTTTCTGCTCGGAAATGCGGAAGTCCTTCTCTCCTATCCCTCTAAAAACAGGATAAAAACGCCATCCGGTTATGCCCATCTATATTGAGTCTACAACCATTCCGAACTTCTGAAATGTTTTGACAAAAGCTTCCGCAGGTTTCTCGAATTACAAAACCAAAAACTTCTATACGCAAATACGAGAATTCTGCGGGTTTTCTGTATTCTATTATTAATCAGAATCTTACATTGTTACAAATTTAATCCGTTTTCCATAGCTTTCTACAGCCGTTGTGGTTACTATTCAACGGCAGGACGGTAGAGCCCCAACGGCCCTGCGGATAGGCTTCTTTCGCAGTGCGGTTAGGGCCGCACCATGCTGCGATTAGGCCTCCGCCATGATATGACCAAATACAAAACCTAACAAACGAACGATTTTTACGTTGCACGGATTGATGATGCAGGCGAAAACATAGTCTCTTTTCCCCTAGAATGAAGATGCGCAGAGACATGATTTCAAGCCAATAATTTTGACACCTCTCTATTTTTACGAGACTATTTCCATACTTCTGTCTTTCTGCTTCCGGGCAGAAAACCATCGATGCCGACACGCAAAAGGCTGACGACGCAGAGCGATTCTGCCTACTGCCGCACTATTTTCACCACTAAGCCCGGAGCAGACACGTCTCGGGGCGATGCAAACATCAGTCCGACGCTACGTATCACCGATGAGGGGACAACCAGTTTGTTGCTGGAAAGTTGCACCTCGGACGTGACGTCTACAGCGCGGTCAGACTTCAAGTCCTGCGCATACACGCATATTCCACCCTCGGGAACGGGCTGCTGAAAATTCACCGTGAGACTCTTGAAAAAGCCGAAGATGCCTATCGGAGCATCCCATCGACCACCTGCTATCTCCACGTCCACCTCGCACGACACATATTTTCGCCCCAACGTGCGACCGATGGCCGAGACGGCCGTTGCCCCGTTGGGATAGCGCGTAGACAGAACATACGGACGGTCTTCTGCCTCACTCCGCACAATCGGCAACGGCATATTGCGACTCACACGGGCCGGAGCAGATGCCTTGATAACCTCGCCGGGCTCATGGTGCGCCCAACTCTCGTTGGGCCTATAAATCCATTGGTCTTCAAGTTTGACCTCGTCCACATTGTAATTGCCGTCCACCCCATAAGCCGTCGCTATGCGGTGCCAACGCACGCCACGCACAACTTCATCCAGACGATTTTTCAAATCGCGCACCGTTGAAGGAAACGTGTGGTCGGGAGCGCCGTTGGGCAGCGGCCCGACATACGGATGACGCATAATACCAATGGCACATCCCAGTCCGGCTGCAATGTAGGGCTCGTCTTCACAGTTGATGAGTCCCCGAACATCTTTGTGGTGTTTGTATTTCAGCAGAGAGGTCACACGCGCTATGGTCACAGGTTGTGAGATGATATTCTCGACGTCATAGGTACGGAAAGCATCGCTGAACTCGATATATTTTTCCTTCATCGCATTTTCCAAACACAGATTTGGAGCCAGCTTTCGTGCTTTGTCCGAGAGCATTCTGCGGAAATTATCGTCGCGGTCCTGTTGTCCCCAGTCCACTTTCCAATAGCCCACATCGCCAGCTGCGGCAGTTTTCAAACGGTCGTCCCAATAATCTTCATCGCCCACATCTCGGCATTTAGGGGCTTTTTGGGCGGCACACCACAGGCCGAGTCCCTTCCAACCGTAGCTTTTGAGCTTGTCAGACAGTTTTCTGAATCGTTCGGCGGGCGTTCCTGTAAACGATGGGAAACGGGATTCATCGAGCTGAAGCATACCTATATCCGGGTTATCGTGCTTGTTGTTCCGGTCGGCAGGAATATCCCATGAATCATCCAACACGAAAAATATATCACTGCGAATCTCGGGAAAGAAATTCACCCAGTTCTGGGCAGGACCATGACCAAAGATGTTTTGCTCGTTCATGGCTTCGCGCATACGTTCCGAGCCATGCTGGTAACTCACTGAATAGCCTTGGATATTCCATGTGCAGAAATAGTCGGGACATATGGAGGGAGCGTCCGGAACAAGATTAATCACACGGGGCTTGGACGCCCCCATCATCGACAGACTCATGGACAACAGTCCTGTCACGATTAGGTTTCTATATATCATAGATTTCATTCTTGGATGACAAAGATAGGGAGAAAGTCTCTCGATATCGTCCTGATATGTGCATTCTTTGTCTATTTCTTGGCAACGGTTTTGCTTTTTTTGTATCTTTGCAAACGATTATGAAGATAGGAAATATCGAATTTGGAAATCAGCCGCTCTTCCTCGCACCGATGGAAGACGTGACCGACATTGGCTTTCGCAAGCTCTGCAAGCGCTTTGGCGCAGACATGATGTACACGGAGTTTGTTTCTGCCGACGCCATCATACGCAGCATCAAGTCGACCTTGGACAAGATGACCATCGATGACGACGAGCGCCCCGTAGGCATACAGATTTACGGGCGCGACGTGGAGTCGATGGTTGAGGCCGCCAAGATTGTAGAGCGTGTGAAGCCCGACCTTATCGACCTCAACTTCGGATGTCCGGTAAAGAAGGTTGCAGGTAAGGGCGCCGGGGCCGGAATGTTGAGAAACATCCCGCTGATGCTGGAGATAACGCGTGCCGTGGTAAAGGCCGTGAAGCTGCCCGTCACGGTGAAGACGCGCTTGGGATGGGATATGGACAATCTCATCATCACGGAACTGGCCGAACAGCTCCAGGATTGCGGCATACAGGCGCTTACCATTCACGGCCGTACACGCTCGCAGATGTATACAGGCGAGGCTGACTGGACACTCATCGGCGAGGTGAAGCGCAATCCGCGCATCCATATCCCTATCATTGGGAACGGCGACATCACCACCCCGGAACAGGCCAAGGAAGCATTTGAACGCTACGGGGTCGATGCGATTATGGTGGGACGGGCATCCTTCGGGCGTCCCTGGGTATTCAAGGAGATGCGTGACTATCTCAACGCCACGTCAAACGGCCTAACGTCAACAGCCACACCTCTGACCATCGACGACAAGATAGATATATTGGAGGAACAGCTGCGCATCAACATTGAGCGCATAGACGAATACCGGGGCATCCTTCATACCCGTCGGCATCTGGCTTCATCGCCCACCTTCAAGAATATTCCAAACTTCCGTCAGACGCGCATTGCCATGCTTCGGGCGGAAAAGGCTGAGGAGCTGACAGCTATTTTGGAAGAATGCAGAGCCATTCTGAAGGAAAATATGTAACCTTGTTTTTTCCCAGTCATGATGAACATGGACGCGGATGTCGGATTTGGCATGGGCGCACCATGTTGGGGGATAGCTATGCTCCATGTGTTTTGAAATGCCATCATGATGCCATTTTCCCTTTCCAAACAACTTTCATTCCCAGAAACCCTCGCCTTTTTCTTTGTCAATTGGAATAAAAAGGTTATATTTGGAGTGTATTTCAAAAACATAAACTACTCATTCTATTCACAATGCAAGATTTTATTTATTATGCCCCTACCGAAGTAGTATTCGGCAAGGAGGCGGAAGGCAAGGTGGCAGAACTTGTCACCAAGTATGGCGGACATAAGGTACTGGTACTCTATGGCGGCAAGAGCGCCAAAGCCTCAGGACTGCTCGACGCCATCTGCAAATATCTCAAGGAGGGAGGATTAGACGTCGTAGAGCTTGGAGGAGTGGTACCTAATCCGCGCCTTGGACTCGTCAAAGAGGGTATCAAACTCGTAAAGCAACATCACATAGACTTCATTCTTGCCATCGGTGGCGGCAGTGTCATCGACACCGGCAAGGCCGTCGCCCTCGGTGCAAACTATGATGGCGACGTGTGGGACTTCTACGAAGGAGTTGCCCAGCCCAAGACCTGTCTGCCCATAGCCTCCGTGCTCACCATCCCGGCAGCCGGAAGCGAAATGAGCGATGCCAGCGTTATCACCAAGGAAGACGGAGAAATCAAACGGGGCTATTCCCATCCGTTGACACGTCCCAAGTTTGCCATCATGAACCCGGAACGCACCTTTACACTCCCCGCCTATCAGACGGCAGCCGGCGTGACGGATATGATGATGCATACGATGGAGCGTTTCTTCTCCCACGACAACGACATGACGCTCACGGACAATCTTGCCATCAGTTTGTTGCGCACGATGAAGGAGTGCATCTATTATGTGCTGAAGAATCCAAACGACTATCAGCATCGTGCACAAATTATGTGGGGTGGCAGCCTTGGTCACAACGGACTCACAGGCTGCGGTATTCTCGGCGACTGGGCGACACACCAGATTGAGCATGAGCTCAGCGCCATGTTCGGCGTTACACATGGTGCCGGTCTGGCCGCTGTTTGGCCAAGTTGGGCCCGCTACGTCATGAAGGAGAATATTCAGCGCTTCGTCCAGTTTGCCGTGGAGGTGTGGGATGTGCCCAACGACTATACCAACCCCGAGGCAACAGCCCTGAGAGGCATCGAGGAAATTGAAAAATTCTACCATTCCATCGGTATGCCCACCTCTATTCACGAACTCATTGGCCGCAAGGTTACCGAGGAAGAAATACACGAAATGGCACGCAAATGCACACGCGACAACACCATTACGCAAGGCCACTTTAAGGTTTTGAAGGCCGAAGATATTGAGGAAATCTACCGTATGGCCCAATAAGGCGGCAACCGGTAGGAACCAACTAACTTGCCGGACTCATCGGACAGGTTGCCCCTGTCTGCAGAGTCCGGCAAGATTTTGTTTGTCACGAGCCTTCGCTGCGCCTCGGCAGCATCATCGCAAGCCATCCGGCACTCTGCCGTAAAGGGCTGTGACACACCAAAAAATAAGCTAATCGCACACCCTATGTGCAATCTTTTTCATACCTTTGCATCAAAAAGATACGAATGGCAGAAGACTTTGACATCAGAGACGAGCAAATATCTCCCACTGAGAGAGAATTTGAGAATGTGCTCCGGCCTCTCAGCTTCGATGACTTCAACGGTCAGCAGAAGGTGGTGGAGAATCTGGAGATATTCGTCGAAGCTGCCAAATATCGTGGCGAGCCACTCGACCACACGTTGCTCTATGGCCCTCCGGGACTGGGAAAGACCACGCTGAGCAGTATCATTGCCAACGAACTGGGTGTGGGATTCAAAATAACATCAGGGCCCGTACTCGACAAACCGGGTGACCTGGCAGGGATATTGACCTCGCTCGAACCCCGCGACGTGCTGTTCATCGATGAAATCCATCGTCTCCAACCGGTTGTAGAGGAATACCTCTACTCGGCTATGGAGGATTATCGCATAGATATTATGATCGACAAGGGGCCGTCGGCACGCAGCATACAGATAGACCTCAATCCGTTTACACTGATTGGAGCCACCACCCGGAGTGGTATGCTCACCGCACCTTTGAGGGCCCGATTCGCCATCAATATGCACTTGGAATACTACGACCCGGAAACTCTGGAACGCATCGTCAAGCGTTCAGCCATGCTGCTGAAAGTGCCTATCGAAGATGATGCCGCCACAGAGATTGCACGCCGCAGTCGGGGAACGCCTCGTATTGCCAACGGATTGTTGCGCCGTGTACGCGACTTCGCCCAAGTGAAGGGCAACGGCACCATCACCACCGACATTGCACAGCTTTCGTTGAAGGCGCTCAACATCGACCAATACGGACTCGATGAAATCGACAATAAAATACTCTTGACCATCATCGACAAGTTTCACGGAGGTCCGGTGGGCATCTCTACCATTGCCACCGCTATCGGAGAGGATTCCGGGACGGTGGAGGAGGTCTATGAACCGTTCCTCATCATGGAGGGCTTCATCAAGCGGACATCACGCGGTCGCATGGCTACAAGACTGGCCTATGACCATCTCGGACGCAACCTCTATGAGGGCAACGTGATGCAACAGGAACTGTTTTAGCTGCTCTGTTATCACTTCTAGAATACAGGTAGCCATTTCTGCAAGTACGCTCCACCGTTTAATGTCATGCGATATGGGTGCAACCATCAAATATGCTCTATATGCAACAACACGCTTCTCTTCCTACAGCTCTTTTTGTTGGGACGTTTGACCCCTTCACCATCGGCCATGCCGACATCGTAAGACGTGCGCTCCAGCTTGTCGGTAAGCTTGTCATCGGCGTGGGTATCAATCCCGATAAGCATACCATGTATTCCGCTGAAGAGCGCGTTAATGCCATTAGAGACCTCTATGCCGATGAGCCGCGCATCTCTGTCGAAGCTTATGCCGACCTCGCCATAGACCTTGCTCAACGCACGGGAGCACAATTCATCGTGCGAGGCGTGCGCTCTGTGAAAGATTTTGAGTACGAACGCGACCAAGCCGAATACAATATGCGATTGGGAAACGTGGAAACTCTCCTGCTCTATGCTAACCCATCGCTCACCGCTATTTCTTCCAGCGCCTACCGACAACTTGTTTACTTCCACAAAGACGCATCGTGGATGCTACCCAAAAAGAAATAGAAGATGCAAGCTCGAGAAAGGAAAGGAGAGATAATACGAAATAATCCAAGAAGCAAGAAGGGTGTTGGAACCGATACACCAAGCGTTGGAGCAAATACGTACTAAAGCAAATAAGCCTATGATTTCATTTCAAGCAGACGGCATTGAATTGCCCAAAATCAAGCATCGGGAAATTACTGCATGGATAAAAGCGGTAGCAGCCACCTACGGAAAACGCGTGGGGGATATAGGTTATATGTTTGTTAATGATGAAAAGATATTGGAAGTGAACAACCAATACCTTGGTCACGACTATTATACCGACATCATTACCTTTGACTATGACGAGGGAGACATGATTAGTGGCGACCTGGTCATCTCGCTCGACACCGTTCGCAGCAATGCCGAACTATTTGGCAAAGACTATGCCGAAGAGCTCAACCGTGTCATTATTCACGGCATTCTCCACCTCTGCGGCATCAATGACAAAGGCCCCGGTGAACGTGAGATTATGGAAGCCAATGAGGAAAAGGCGCTGGCGCTGCTGAAAGAGATGCGGGCCAAAGCCTGAACCTAACACCAATATCAACGATGGGAGCCGCCCAATATTTCCTCCAGAGCGCGCCTCACAATGTGATTTTGCTCGTTCATCACTTGAAAATACTCGCTCATATCCCACAAATCACGGGCTACAAGCGCTTTTAGCTGTGTCTTGAGATAGGGCAAAGTCTTGTTGAGTTCGGCCTCATCCTGAGGCTCTATCTTCTGTTTTTTACCCTCTGCAATAATTTCATCGACCACCGTTTGTGGTATTTCGAAGTTTGAAAGGAATTTTTCGAACGTCGGGTACTGCCGTTTAAGCTGCTTGCGATGAACATCAACATATTTCAAGTTGCTGTTCATGATAATGCTTTTCGCAGCCAATTGACGATGTAGCTTGGTGTATTGGGTGGTATCGAGCGGCACAAACACGTCAGGCATCACACCACCTCCGCCATACACCGTGCGATGCTCGCGCAGCGTGTAGTATTTCAGCGAGTCGTCAAAGTGTATGCTATCGGCCGAATACAGCTCACCATGCTTATACCGATCGTCCAATTCCATCTCATAACCTCTCTTGTCTCCTTTCTTGTACGGCTTCTGAATGCAACGTCCCGAAGGCGTGAAATAATGAGCAACCGTGAGCCGCATCATGCTGCCGTCGGGGAATTCAACGGGGCGCTGCACCAGTCCCTTGCCAAAACTCCGGCGTCCCACCACCGTACCTCGGTCCTGATCCTGAATGGCTCCGGTCACAATCTCGGCAGCAGAAGCAGAGAATTCATTGACAAGCACGACGACTTTGCCCGTGCGTAGTTTTCCATTGCCCCTAGCACGATACTCGTGTCGGCGCACCTTGCGGCCCTCCGTGTAAACGATGAGGTCGTTTTTCTGAAGAAACTCATTGGCGATATTCACAGCGGCCTGCAAGTATCCGCCACCGTTCTCCTGCAAGTCAAGTATCAAGTCGGTCATTCCCTTGTCCTGAAGTTCCTTCACACAAGTCATGAATTCGTCGTAGGTGGTAGCGCCAAAACTTCCTATGCGGATATAACCGATACCTGGACGAATCATGTAATAGCCGTCAATGGTCTTCACTGGAATCTTATCGCGTGTAACCATAAAGGTCAGTTCATCCTTGATGCCACGTCGCACCACGCCCAGTTTCACCTTCGTCCCTTTCTTACCACGTAACCGTCTCATAATCTCCTCGCGTGGCATCTCCACACCGGCAATAGCAGAATCATTCACCGTTACAATTCTGTCTCCGGCCAGGATGCCCACTTTCTCAGAAGGACCGTTGACGATAGTCTGAATCACCAACAAGGTGTCAGCCTGCATATTGAACTGCACCCCTATGCCTTCAAACGAGCCATTGAGAGATTCGCTCATGGCCTTGGTCTCCTTCACCGTCGTATAGGAGGAGTGAGGGTCCATCTTCTCCAACATCCCACGTATGCCATCCTCCACCAATTTCTGCTCATTGACAGAGTCTACATAGAAGTTAGTGATAGCTACCTCGGCTATCTGGAGTTTGCGAAGCGGAGAGCTGGAGCCAAAATTAAGGCGCAACTGTGCTTGCGCAGGTAAAAAGATTAAGAAATAAAAAGGTAACAAGAAGATTACCTTATGGAGTTGTTTAGTCATTCTCATCCGCTAATTTACTGTTCGTATCGGAGTAAATCCAATACCGCATTACAACATTGTGTCGTAGTTCTTGTTATTTTAGTCTTACTGCTCGTCCATGTCTACGATGTCTTCCTCTATCACCAGATTGTCGATAATGAATCTCTGGCGCTCCATCGTATTCTTTCCCATGTAGTATTCCAGGAGTTTCTGCACCTGATCGTTCTTGTGGAGCGTCACCTGCTCCAATCGCATATCAGGGCCAATGAAATGCGCAAATTCATCAGGCGAAATTTCCCCCAGTCCTTTAAAACGGGTAATCTCCGGCTCGGGACCGAGCAAAGAAATCGCCTCCAGACGCTCTTCTTCCGTATAACAGTACCGAGTGATGAAGTCATTTTTCTTCTCCCCTTTTGCCAAATGGGCATCAGCCTCGGCAATCACCTTCTTGCTCTTAATCTTGGTACGGCGATTCCTTACACGGAAAAGCGGAGTCTGGAGTACATAAACGTGCCCTTTCTTGATAAGTTCTGGATAGAACTGGAGGAAGAATGTGATGATAAGCAACCTGATGTGCATACCGTCGACATCGGCATCGGTGGCTACAATCACCTTGTTGTAGCGCAGATTGTCGAGCCCATCCTCTATATCCAAGGCTGCTTGAAGGAGGTTGAACTCCTCGTTCTCATAGACCACCTTCTTCGTCAAGCCAAAGGAATTGAGCGGTTTACCGCGCAATGAGAACACCGCCTGCGTGTTCACGTCGCGACTTTTGGTAATGCTTCCACTGGCAGAGTCACCCTCGGTAATAAAGATAGATGTTTCCTCCTTAAGATCGTTCCTGGCATCTGAGAAATGGATACGGCAGTCGCGAAGTTTCCGATTGTTCAGACTGGCCTTCTTGGCACGCTCGCGGGCGAGCTTCGTCACGCCGGCCATCGCCTTTCGTTCGCGCTCGCTCTCCTTCACCTTATTCTCCAAGATGTCGGCCACGTCCTCCTTGTGAATGTGCAAGTAGTTATCCACCTCACGCTTGAGGAAGTCGCCCACATATTTGTTTATCGTCTCTTCACCCGGTGCCATGAGTGTCGAGCCCAGCTTAATCTTAGTCTGACTCTCAAACACAGGCTCCTCCACGTTGATGGCTATGGCGGCCACAATGCCGTTCCTGATATCGGTATACTCGTAGTTCTTGTCAAAAAACTCCTTGATGGTCCTCGCAATGTGCTCCTTAAATGCACTCTGGTGTGTTCCGCCTTGAGTGGTATGCTGTCCGTTCACAAAGCTGTGATACTCCTCGCCATACTGATTCGTATGGGTGAACGCAATCTCTATGTCCTCTCCTTTCACGTGCACGATGGGGTAAAGACCGTCCACCGTCATGTTGTCATTAAGCAGATCTTCCAACCCATTGCGGCTCTTGATGCGCCGACCGTTATACATAATGGTCAATCCGGAGTTCAGATAAGTGTAGTTGCGGAGCATCGTTTCCACGATTTCATCGTGAAACCGATAGTTCTTAAACAAGGTGTTGTCCGGCTCAAAGAACACATAGGTACCGTTTTCGTCCTTAGTCTTGGAGGTTTCGTCATGTTTGAGCTTCCCTCTGGCAAACTCCAACTCCCTCACTTTGCCCTCTCTATAACTCTTCACCTCAAAACGGGCACTCAGCGCATTCACCGCTTTCACGCCCACACCATTCAGTCCGACGCTCTTCTTGAAAGCCTTGGAATCGTACTTGCCGCCCGTGTTGAGCATCGAAACGGCCTCCACCAGCTTTCCCTGCGGAATGCCGCGCCCGTAGTCTCTAACGCTTACGCGCAGGTTATCCTCGATGTCCACCTCTATGCGGTCGCCCGCATTCATCTTGAACTCATCGATAGAATTGTCTATGACCTCTTTCAAGAGCACATAGATGCCGTCTTCCGGCAGATTGCCGTCGCCCAGTCGCCCGATGTACATACCAGGCCGCGTCCTGACGTGCTCCATGTCGCTCAGGTGTCTAATATTTTCGTCTGTGTATGCAGGTGTTTGGTTTCCAGCGCCAGGTGTTGAAGGTATACCTGCCTCCTGCAACCCCTTGCCGTTGTTTATATTTTTAGAATCTGCCATATATTTTACTCTGAATAGATAAAGAAACTGTGAGCCTTGCCCATCGTTTCACACTCCAAAAGACCATACTGCCATGCATCCTATCTCCCTATGCTATTGCTGAGGTTGACGTGCATCGCCTCTCATGACTCCGGGCCAAGACATTCTTCCACAAAAAGGATTGTTAGCCATCCCAACATCTCTAACAGACACGACTTGCCAGTCATCGTCTGTTAGAAGATACCCGCAAACGACTTATCCCTTATATAAGTGACTTGCGATAGCAGCGGCGCCTCTTGTGAATTTCATTTTCAAACATACTCCATTGTCCTTGCACGCCGGCGTTGCTCTCCATCTCTACCTGAGATTCTCCCCATTTAAAGCCATATTTGATATAGCGCGGGATGAGGTCGGTGAACATGAGAGCATTGGCACCCTTCGACCGGTATTCGGGAAGCACGCCGATGAGCAGCAGGTCTACGCCCTCGGTCTTGTGAAACTTGATGGCCTTCAGCATGTGCCACCATCCGAAGGGGAACAAACGCCCACGCCGACATTTCTGTAGCGCCTTGGAAAGCGAAGGAATGGTGATGCCTATACCCACAATCATGTCGTCCTTGCTGCTATCTACGATAACGGTCACCAAGTCGAAGTCTACGGCCGGCAGGAACATATCGACATATTGGTCTATCTGACGGTCGGTAAGTGTTACAAAACCATATAAATCAACATAGGTCTTGTTGATAATTTCAAACAGTTTACGAGCATACCCCTGCTTGACGTCTTCCGGCGTTACCTTTTTCACGCGCAGGTGATATCGCTCCTCTACCATCTTGGATATTTTCAAAAGCTTCTCCGGCACCCTGTCAGGCACGGTTAGGAAATACTCCACATAGTCGTTGTCTTTCTCCCAGCCGCCGAGATTCTCCATGTGTCGGGGATAATACTCGTAGTTGTAGAGCGTGGCCATGGTGCCCAGCTTGTCAAAGCCCGATGTGAGCATTCCCTCCGGGTCCATATCCGTGAAGCCCAAAGGTCCCACGATACTGTTCATGCCCTTGCGTCTGCCATAGTCGGATGCCGCCTCGAGCAGGGCTTCGCTCACTTCCATATCGTCTATGAACTCCAGCCAGCCGAAACGCACGTCCTTGGAGTTCCAGCGCTCATTGGCCCGGTGATTGATGATTGCAGCCACACGACCTACCAACTTGCCATCCTTGTAAGCCAGATAATATTCGGCTTCGCAAAAATCGAATGCCGCATTCCTGTCCTTGCTCAAGGTGTTGAGTTCGTCGCTGTATAAGGAGGGAACATCATAAGGATTTCCCTTGTAATGGTCATAATGGAATTCTATGAAGGCCTTGAGGTCCCTTTTGCTCTCTACCTTCTTTATTTCTACCGCCATGAATGTTCTAATGAATTGATGTTTAATGTGTTTTAATATGCAAAAGTAACAAAATTTGGGCATTGGGCAAAGGGATTGGGTGCAAAATTTGCCTCATACGGAAGTGCGTGGAATAAAAATGTGCGGAAACATGCAGGGGCATGAATTGAAAAGGAAAAGACATCCTAACAGATAATTCGTATTTTTCTTTACAAACCTCCCTTTATATTTCTCGTATTCTAAAATAATCTTGATTCCGTCCGAAATTCGTGAAATTTTCGAAAATTGTAGCGTGTTGATAATCAGTGCGTTTTGAAACGGAGCCATTTTGTCTCTTATTTCGTCTTTCGCGGTTAAGTATCGAATGGCATTGCGGTGAAGCCCCAACCGCACTGCGAAAGGGCTCTCTTCGCAGGGCCGTTGAGGCTTAACCATAGTGCCGTTAAACCTCCGCCATGATATGGCGGAATACAAAACCTAACAAAGTAGCGATTTTTACGTTGTGCGAGCTGGGGGTGCGGGCAGAAGCATAGCTCTTTTTGCGCTGGATGCTCCGGGTAGGAAACGTCCGAAAATAGTCATTAAATTTTACATGATGAGGAAAGATGATGAGACCGAATCACCCCCCGTTAGAGCCTCAAGTAAGTTTCCATTAAGCCGAAACATTGGTCCATCATTCGTTTTTTGTTAAGAAAACGGATAAAACTCCAAGTAAATAACTATATTTGCAAATACATTCCCGTCAGAGCAACGGCGGACCATCCTCTAAATTTGCAAATATGAAAAAAGAAAAACATGCACCGTCGGCAACAGCGGGAGGAGCGAATAATCAGCAGGTTTCTAACCGGGACATGACTTTTGCACGTATGGAAACGCTTTTCGCCGCAAACAGCAAAAGTTGTAAGCAGCTGCATTTTTTCTATTACTTTCTTGTTACTGAGGGCAGTTGCGACCTGCGACTTGATGGCTACGGCATGAAAGTGAATCACGGACAATTGCTCATGCTGACTCCACGCATGACCTTGCAAATAAAAAGCATGAGCGAGGATTTCCACTCATGTGGCATTTGCCTCTCCCCCGATTTTTTCGATACCATGCCGATGGTGAGTTATGTTTATAAGAATTTGCACAGCTTAGGAGATGCTACGGCAGTATTGATGCTCACCCCGGATGAGTCGGAACTGATAAGCAAGACCCTGAAACTGTTGGAACATTATTTAACTCCTATTCACTGTGCCAATACGGCCAGGACATTGGTGTTTTTCTTTCTGCTGCAAATTTCGGAGATACCGGCCACACGCCATCTTCACTTGCCCAAATCGATAAGCCGCAGCGACGAGTTGTTTCGCTTCTTCAGAAAGGAAGTCGCGCAGCATTTTCGCCAGCATCGTAGCATCAGCTTCTATGCCGCACAGCTGCACGTGTCGCCCGTTTACTTATCGAGGGTGGTGCGCAAGGTCTCCGGAGAAACCGTGAACCATCATGTTACACGGCACCTTCTGGTGGAATCGGAAAGACTGTTGGTTTTGACAGACCTGAGCATCAAAGAGATATCCGAGGAGCTTGGCTTCTCAGACCAGTCGGCTTTTGGAAAATTCTTTAAGCGACTCGAAGGCCTGTCTCCCACGCTCTACCGCAACAGGAACAAGCAAAAAACTCCAGCAGCTCATTCTCCCAAAGGTTTGGCTCGATGAGCAGACTTCGTTATTCTTCCTGTTCCAAGGCAAACTCCCCGTCAACGGTGATATTCACCTCGTTGCCGATGCTTTTAGGAATATACTTCGGACCGATACCAAAATCAGTACATTTAATCACTCCACAAAGGCGAAAGCCTGCAGTATAGTTCTGAGAAAAGGGGCTCGTATGCTTGCCTATCAGCTCGACGCTGAGCGTTACGGGGCACGTCACGCCGTGCAATGTAAGATTGCCTTGCAACGCTCCATGCGTTTCATCGTCACTTTTCACCCTTGTGGTTTCAAATGTCATGTAGGGAAACTTCTCTACATCGAAAAAATCGGCCGTCTGCAGGTGTTTGTCGCGTGCAGGAACACCGGTGTTGACACTCGCCATCTTGATTTTTACATCAGCCTTTACGGCTTCCACATCATATTCGTCGCCGCTCACCTTAATTTCAAAATCGGTAAAATTGCCGGTTATCCATGAGAGTCCCGCATGGCGTATCTCGAATGCAATGCGTGTGTGTTCCTTGTCGTTCACCCATTTCCTATTCGTTGCCGGGCTCATACTTGTTTTGTCCATGATGATGATAATTTTTTGTGGGTATATACGAAGAGAGGAGAACGGATTTTGCCTAAGCCTATCCGTCCCCCTCTTTGATGCTATTTAAAATCGATATGATACGTCCCTTGGGATGAACTTACTTGATGGTTTCCACGAAGAACGAGCCATTGTCTATCAACCCCTGAGAGAAGACGGGAACGGTTTTCTCGCGTGCCCAGTCGCGCTGCAATTCGCAGAAGTACTGGGTAACCGATGACATAACTACGCCGGCCTGCTCCAAACGATGGAGGGCAGCCAAGTGAGCTTCTCTGGATGTACCGCCGATAGCGTCTACGAGTGTGTACACCTCATAGCCTTCCTTGATGAGATCCAGAGCCGGGAAAGCAAGGCAAGCCTCTGTCCACAGTGCGCAAACAACGAGTTTCTTGCGACCGAGAGCCTTCACAGCCTCCTGGAACTCCTTGTCTTCCCAAGAGTTGATGGATGTGCGGTCTATCGTGGGATGATCGGGAAGGGCTTCCATAATTTGCGGAATGGTAGGTTTGTTGGCGCCGGTAGCCACGTTTACTGTTGTGAGGACAATAGGAATATTGAATCCTTTGGCTACACGACAAACGTTGGCAATATTGTTGACCAACTTTTCACGGTTCATCGACTCAATGGAATTGACCTGAATAGGCTGGTAATCAATGACTATCAAAGCTGAATTTTCCGGTGTTAGCAGATGGTCTGCCTTTGGGTCCCTAATGGGTGAAATGCTACTCATAATCTTTTAAAATTAATGGTTAATACATACTGTTGCACCATCTTCCATCCTTTCGGTATGGTGCGTAAATCTTTACTACTGACAAAGTTACGTAAAAAAGAAAAAGAGATTTGTTCCCAGACAAACCTGTATTGGTTTATGAAAACACTTCCGTGCTTATAATTGTTACAGAAATGTAAGAAAACTTTAGTTGGAGGGGTGAATCAGAAAGATGTGATGCCCACGGCATCAACCATCGGCTGACAGATTCTGCGTTGGTGCACGTTGTGCCGCCAAAGCCTCACAAGCCATGCGAGAGACTTTGGCCTTGACGGCATCATATACGAAAAAGCCATTCCATCGGGTGAGATAATTTTCCCGATGGAATGGCATCTATTTGAGGCTGTAGTCCTATTTTACGCCTATTTCTTTCAAGAGACGGTCGGCGTGTCCCCATTTATCCATCATGTAGAGCACATAACGAATATCCACACTGATGGTACGGGCCAGATGATTGTCGAAAAGGATGTCAGAACTGAGGCTGTCCCAATTGCCGTCGAAAGCCAATCCGATGAGGCGGCCTTTCCCGTCGAACAGAGGCGAGCCACTGTTACCACCCGTAATATCGTTGTTGGTGAGCAAGCAGAGCTGCAGTGTGCCGGTCTGCTTGTCAGCATAGGGAGCATAGTCGGTGGCACTCATCAGCGTGTGCATGATGGGCTCGGTCTGATAGTCGACAACCCCTTTGTCGCCTTGCTTCATCTTATTCAGGAGACTCGCGGCCGTGGTATAGAATCCTGAAGGCTTGCCACCCAAGTCGAAACCTCCCACTTGACCATAACTCAACCGCATGGTGAAATTAGCATCGCTATAATGCGGCAGGTCCTGCTCCATGCGCAGCTTGGCGGCGCAAAGATAACGCTCCTGATTAGCGATGGTATCGGCCAGGGCAGACAGCAATCGACGATTTTGGTTTAGAATATTGAGCAGTTCGATTCCCATTTTGTAGCCGGGGTCTTTTCCAAACTGTTTCTTTTTGAAGTAAATCTTCTTGCCCGACTTCATCAACAGGGTGTTTTTCCAAAGATCGTTCACATATCGGGCATAGTCGTTGTTGTATCGCGTCTCAATAGTTTTGTAGAACGACGGCAGATTATCCTCATCCATGATATGCTCACGATAGTTTTTCAACGACACCGCCAGCACCTCCTTGTCGAGAGCCTCATCCCAGGTCTTTTGGTCGTCATCATAGACAACATATTGTTTCTTGGGGTTGTCGTCAGGGCCATGAACAGTCAGCTTCTTCATTCCAGCCATCGCACGTGACGTCAGCTCGTTGGTATGCCAAAAGCTTTCCATGAGATACATCAAGTCGTGTTTCGCTGTCTCGCTCTTGGCATAAAGCTGCTCCAAACGGTCGAAGTCGAGACTGTCTTTCATGTAGTTGGTGGAGTCGACATAGTGCTGTATCCGGCGTTCAAAGTCTCTCTTCTGTTGTATCAGACCGATGGAATCGATACATTTGTTCATCCCTATGGAGTTTTTCCAGTAGTTGGAGCTGTTGGCAAACTTGCTGTCGTACTTGATGCGCACGCCTTCGTCGGCGCGCATGTGTTTCACCATCACATCCTGCTTCACCCCGCGAGCCTGTGCGCGGACGTCGTTCTCCATACGCATCTGACTGATGCCGTAGCTCGACAGATAGCGGTTGGTAGAGCCGGGATAGCCCAGTGTCATGGCAAAATCGCCGTCCTTGTAGCCTTCCATCGACACCCGGGCCCAATGTTTGGGATGATACGGCACGTTCTCCTTGGAATAGTCGGCCGGCCCGTTGGTCTTGGGATTGGCATAGATGCGGAACACCGAGAAGTCACAAGTTTGTCGCGGCCACATCCAGTTGTCCGTTTCGCCACCAAATTTTCCCATACTCTTGGGGATGGCAAATACCAATCGGAGGTCGGTAAAGTCTTGATAAGTGGTGGCGTAATACTTGTTCCCCTCGTAGAAAGCATCGATGTTGATGTGGAGCGTGGCGTCGATCTTCTTTATGGAATCGGTCATTGCATTCTCCAAGGAGTCGATAAGCGCGGCCCTTCCATCGTTGCCCAGACGATTGAGGCCAAGCTGTTGGAGGCGGCCGGTAACGTCTTGCTGTTCTATCATGAACGAAACGAACATATCTTCATTGGGCAATTCCTCCTCGTAGGTCTTGGCATAGAAGCCGTTGAGCATATAGTCGTGGTCTACGGTGGAATGTGAACGGATGGCCTCGAAGCCGCAATGATGGTTGGTAAACACAAGACCGTCGGGGCTGACAACTACTCCGGAGCAATAGCCCGAGAAGTTGACAACGGCATTTTTCACCGCATTTTCGCCATAATACAAATTGTTGTAGGGCAGCTCGAAGCCCTCGCGCTGCATCTCATTGAATACGGCCTCGGGCAGATCGAAGAGTGTCCACATTCCCTCGTCGGCGTGCAAGGGCAAAAGCGATGGAAAATAAAAAGCTAAAAAGGCAAGGGCCTTGAATAATCTGTTGTTCATTTTTTAAATTAACGATGTTAATAAAACTATTGCACTATACAGTCACCGGGGAAGCATTCTTCAACTTGGCGAGGAAAGGCATTACCTCGATGGGAGTCTGGTGCAAAACTTAGAGCAATAATACGCGATGTTTAATGTTTGTTTCTTTTCAACTTTCCCAGGGGCAAGTCTGTCTTGACGAGATAAGCAATGAATACCAAGCCAAGCAATGTGTTGACACCTATGGCTGTCAGAGCTTCCAAGTATTTGTTGGAAGCGAGCATGGCTACCGAAAGAACGAAAGCAAGCCCAACGTAGACCATGATGTCTTTGATGGGATAGTTGATAGGATAATATTTCTGTCCAACGAAATAGCTGAGCAACATGGCTGTGGCGTATCCGGCAAAACCACCCCAAGCACAGGCCATATAACTATATTGGGGCACGAAAATCACATTGACGGCTATCAACACCAAGCAGCCGGCGCCGCTGAAATAAGCTCCCCAGATGGTGCGGTCGATGAGTTTGTACCAGAACGATAGGTTGAAATAGATGCCCATCATAATCTCGGCCGCCATCACAATCGGCACTACACGCAGTCCGGCCCAATAATCGTGATTGGGAATGATGTATCTCAAGATGTTCATATAACCCACGACAACGAGGAAGGCCAGTAAGGTGAAGATGATGAAAAACTTCATCGCCTTGGCATAAGTCTCGCGGTTGTCCTTATCCTTTGCCTTGCCAAACACGAATGGCTCGTAGGCGTAGCGGAAAGCTTGAGTAATCATCGCCATAATCATGGCTATCTTCACTGTTGCACCGTAGATACTCAGTTCGGCCTTGGCATCAGCTCCTTGATATAAAAATGGGAAGACAATCTTGTCGAACGTCTGGTTTAGGATGCCGGCAATCCCAAGAACAAGCAATGGCCAGGCATAACGGAGCATACGCTTCAAGAGTCGGGCATCGAAACGATAACGGAAGCCGACAAGCTCCTTCCAGAACATCAGGGTCACTAATGCGGTACAGGCAAGGTTGATATAGAACACCATTCCCACATCAAGCGTGAATCGGTCGTCGTAGAGACCAAACGGATTGATGTGCAGAGAAGGCAATATAAAGAGGTAGGTAATATTGAGAAAAACGTTAAGGAAAACATTAACCAACTGTATGGTAGCAAACTTTACAGGTCGCTTGCTGTATCTGAGGTATGCAAAAGGAATGCACTTGAAGGCGTCGATGGCTACGCAAATAAACATCACCGCCACCCAGTCGGGATGGTCCTTGTAGCCCATGAAAGACGAGATAGGACCGAGAAAGCTCAACACCAGGAGGATGAAGAACAATGAGGTGCTGCCCACCGAGATGAGCGTTGTGGTGTAGACGGTCTGCGGATTTTCATCGGTTTTGTTGGCAAAACGAAAGAACGCCGTCTCCATGCCATAGGTGAGGATCACCATGAGCAACGCCGTGTAGGCATAAACATTGGTCACCACACCATATTGTCCGCCCGAAGCGGCCCACGCTGCGGTCTGGATGGGTACGAGCAAGTAGTTGATGAATCGTCCAGCTATGCTGCTGATGCCATAAATAGCGGTGTCCTTTAAAAGCGATTTCAATTCTGCCATTGTTTCAATTCAAAATTCACAATTCACAATTCTTAATTATTCACAAGCTCATCAAATCGTCAAAATTCAAAATTTGCCTTCATTTTCTCAGAACTTTATACATTGGGTTGGGCGTTCTTATTCCATTCTATCATCCCCTATCTATATTCTGTCCAATCCTATCATTTCATCCTTAAAAGAAGATATAGGCGATAAATACGGCTGCAATGACACCGATGAGATCGGCCAAAAGGCCACAGGCCACGGCATGACGGGTGTATTTGATGCCCACACTGCCAAAGTAGACTGCGAGGATATAGAACGTTGTATCCGTGCTTCCTTGGAAAATACAACTCAATCGACCCACGAAGCTGTCAGGGCCATAATTCGTCATGGCCTCGAGCATCAAGCCCCGGGCTCCACTTCCAGACAAGGGCTTCATGAAAGCTGTAGGCAATGCCCCAACGAAATCAGTGTTCAGTCCGCAACGTTCCACGCCCCACGCAATGCCGTTGATGAGCATATCCATCGCACCGGAGGCACGAAATACACCTACCGCCACCAAGATGGCAACGAGATAAGGTATGATTCGGACAGCCGTGGTGAAGCCTTCCTTGGCCCCTTCAACAAAGGCATCGTAGACATTTATCTTCTTGAAGAATCCGGCAAGGATAAAAATCATGATGATGCTCAGCAGGATAAGGTTGCTGGCCACGCTTGTTACCGTGCCCATCGTGTCTTTATCCATCTGTCCGAATCCCCATATCACCAAGCCGACAAAAGCGACAAGGCCCGTCATTGTGGCCAGCAACACGGGTTGAAAAACATTGATGCGCTGCCAGACGGAGGTGATGATGATACCCGCAAGCGTGGCGACCGTGGTGGCAAGAAGTATGGGGATGAACACATCGGTAGGAGTTGCTGCTCCGTATGAAGCCCGAAAGGCGAGTATGGTGGTTGGAATGATGGTAAGACCCGACGTATTGAGCACGAGGAACATGATCATAGGATTGGTTGCCGTGTTCTTCTTCGTATTGAGTTCCTGCATTTGCTGCATGGCCTTCAAGCCCGTAGGAGTTGCGGCATTGTCAAGTCCCAGCATATTGGAAGCTATGTTCATGAATATCGATCCCATAGCCGGATGATTCTTGGGAATATCGGGGAACAGCTTGGTGAACACGGGACTGAGTATCCTTGCCAACGCATTCACCACGCCGGCACGCTCCCCTATCTTCATGATGCCAAGCCAAAGGGCCAACACTCCCGTCAATCCCAACGAGATTTCAAAGGCGGTCTTTGAGGTGTCGAACGTGGAGTCCACTATCTTTTGGAAGATGGTGGCATCGCCCATAAGAAGCTGAATCGCTCCGAAAATAAAGGCGACGAGAAAAAATGCAATCCAAATGTAATTCAATACCATACCGAGTTGCAAAGTTACCATTATTTCTATTTCAAAACGAATAAATCTTTTCGAAAACAAATGTTTTTTTACAAAAGACTTTGTAAGTTCAAATTTAATGACTAATTTTACATGATGTTTCAATTTTTAAATAATGCATTCGTTTGAAGGTAGGGCTACTTAAGATCTAAAATATCCCGTCTATATAATAACAAGCAAAAAGGTTGTTTCAAAAAGGGCATTTAAAGATGAAAAAGACTAATTACAAGAAAGAAGTGCTGCAGAAAAGAGTATATGGCGGAAGCGAATATGTTAAGATTGCCGTGTTGGCAATAGATTTCCTCTTACTCAATCTTTTGTTTGCTGCATTGATATGGTTAGACAAGGATTTAGTTCCTCAATATTTCACCAAGTACACAAAGATGTCTGTTCTGGTGATGAATTTCACCATGGTTATTGCGGAACTTTATTATCATACAATAGTACAAAGACGCCTGGTGGGGACCTTGGAAATTGCACGCAACTGTATGAAACTGGTTTTAACCCAATCCGTATTGATGTATGTTCTGCTGCGGCTTTTAAACAATAGCGGCGGTTTTTTCCGCTATATGCTTATCTTTGCCGGAGCCCTCTATGCAGTAATCATCGTGTCGAGATTTATTGAAAGATGGACTCTGAATAAACTCAGGGCACACGGCAGGAACACCCAAACCGTCCTATTTGTCGGACATGACCCGGCTTTGGTAGAACTATACAACTCCCTCACGGAATCAGCATCCGTAGGCTACCGCATTCTAGGCTACTATTCAATTCAGAAAATCAAGAACTGCCCGGAAGGTCTGGAGTATCTTGGTGATGTTGAAGATTTAAAGGCCAGACTGGACCAATGGGACGAAAACCCTACAATCGAAAAAGGAATCAATGAGGTTTTTTGCAGCATTCCACACGATGAAGCAGGTTTGGTGCAGCGCATCATGCATTCATGCGACAAAAGCGTGATAAGATTTTTCTACGTGCCACGTATCTTTGAAGATCAGGAGTTAAACCTCAAGATGCAGCATTTTGGCAACTACACCTTGTTCACCAATTACGTTGAACCTCTTGTTCGGCCGTCAAACCGTGCGTTGAAGCGAGCGTTCGATATTCTGTTCAGCCTGCTCGTGTGCATTTTCCTCATTCCTATCACACTTATTGTGGGAATCATCATCAAGCTCCAAAGCCCGGGTCCCATCTTTTTTAAACAAGATAGAACCGGCATCGACGGCTCCACCTTCAAGTGTATTAAGTTCCGCTCCATGCACGTCAACAAAGATGCCGACAATGTTCAAGCCACCAAGGACGACCCACGCAAGTTTCCTTTCGGCAATTTCATGCGCAAAACCAATATCGACGAGCTGCCGCAATTCTTCAATGTGCTCATTGGCGATATGAGTATTGTTGGACCACGTCCTCATATGTTGCACCACACCGAGATGTACGGCAAGCTCATCGACAAATATATGGTGCGCCATTTCTGCCGTCCGGGTATCACGGGATGGGCTCAAGTCACGGGATTCAGAGGCGAAACCCATGAACTCTGGCAAATGGAACAAAGGGTCAAGAAAGACATCTGGTATATTGAGCACTGGAGTTTTTGGCTTGATATAAAGATTATCTTCATGACAGCGAAGAGCATTTTTATACACGACGAGAATGCTTATTAACGACCCTCCTGTCCGTTTACAAGCGCAAAACAAGTCCTAAGCCCTGTCTAATAGAGCTTTTAATTCTGCAAAGTCGTTAGCCACCGTTATAAATTGGGACCAGTCTCCACGGATGAAACCGTGTGCCTGCATATCGTTGAGCATGGCTATCATCGGGTTCCAAAAGCCTTTCATATTATAGAGCACCACCATCTTCTGGTGATACCCGATAGTATGGGATGCCGCGACCGTAAAAATTTCATCGAGTGTTCCTATGCCACCAGGCAGCGCCACAAACACATCGGCCTGAGCCATCATCATGGCCTTACGGTCGGAAAGATCGTCGCACGCCACATTAACATCCACATAATCCGAAACTCTACCGTTCTTTTCCACTATCATCGGCACCATCCCTATGGTGCGGCCACCCGACTGATGCACCGACCGGCCCATACATTCCATCAATCCGAGGTTGCATCCCCCGAAAATGAGGTCGTGCCCCTGACGTCCTATCCATTCTCCTAACTCTTCCGTGAGATGGAAAAAATCAGCATCAATGTGTTCGTTGGCCGAACAAAATATTCCTATCTTCATAACGTTGAATCATTATACGTTTCAAAATTAATCATTATCGGCAGCTTGTGCAACTTTTTGCCCACCTTTATCTTTCCGTTCCCACCTCGCCATTCCTCCCGACCGCGCTCCTCCTACCACTAGATCAGCACAACCACAAGGAACAATAAAAATTAAAAAAAGTACAAAATTGGAAAGAACGCCTTGCCGTTGATGCTTTTTTTGCTACCTTTGCATCCGAAAGAGGACTCAATAGAAACGGTAGGGCGTTTTTAAGCAGTCCCTACGGTTACAATTTTTAAACATTTATTTTTGAAAACATTTGAAGAATTAGGCGTTAGCGAAGAGATTCGCCGCGCTATTGATGAATTGGGCTTTGTACATCCTATGCCCGTTCAAGAAGAAGTTATCCCGTATTTACTTGGTCAAGGAAACGACGTTATTGCACTTGCACAGACCGGCACCGGAAAGACGGCTGCCTTTGGCATTCCTCTGTTGCAGCGCACCGACCCCAAAAAGAAAGAGACTCAGGCTTTGATTCTCAGTCCTACGCGTGAGCTGTGTCTGCAGATTGCCGACGACCTCAACGCATTTGCAAAATACATCAACGGCATGCACATTCTGCCTGTTTACGGCGGTGCGTCCATCGAAACCCAGATTCGTTCGCTGCGTCATGGCGTGCAAATCATCGTGGCCACCCCGGGTCGTCTCATCGACCTAATGAACAGGGGCGTGGCCAAGCTCGACCACGTGAACAACGTGGTGCTCGACGAAGCCGACGAAATGCTCAACATGGGATTCAGCGATAGCATCAATGCCATTTTCGAAGGGGTGCCTCAAGACCGCAACACCCTATTGTTCTCCGCCACGATGGGCAAGGAGATTGAAAAGATTGCCAAGAGCTATCTTCACGATTACAAGGAGATTGTCGTAGGCTCACGCAACGAAGGCGCAGAGAATGTGAACCACGTGTATTATATGGTGAATGCCAAAGACAAGTATCTGGCATTGAAGCGCGTTGTCGACTACTATCCCAACATCTATGGCATCATCTTCTGTCGCACAAAGATTGAGACACAGGAAATTGCCGACAAGCTCATCAAGGACGGTTACAATGCCGAGTCGCTGCATGGCGACCTGTCGCAGCAACAGCGCGACCTGACCATGCAGAAATTCCGTAAACACGTAACACAATTGCTTGTTGCCACCGACGTGGCGGCCCGAGGACTCGACGTAGACGATTTGACCCACGTCATCAACTACGGTCTGCCCGACGACACCGAGAGCTATACCCACCGCTCCGGACGTACCGGGCGCGCAGGAAAAAAAGGCACCTCGATTGCCATCATCCACACCCGCGAAAAGCATAAGGTGCGCGCCATCGAGAAAGCCATCGGCAAAAAGTTTGTCGACGGCGAACTGCCCGCCCCCGAGGAGATTTGCAAAAAGCAGCTCTACAAAGTGATGAACAACATCATGAAGACTGATGTGGACGAGGAGCAGATTGCTCCCTACGTGGCTGACATCTACCGACAGTTTGAATATATCGACAAAGAGGATATCGTCAAGAAAATGATTACTGTCACTTTCGGCCGATTCCTCGACTACTACAAGAACGCACCGGTCATTGAGAAGCCCTCGACCAAACGAAGTGAGCGAAGCGAGGAACGGGGAGAGCGAAACGCCTCACGCAGAAACGGAAAGCGCGGCCCCGAGGCTGGATACAAGCGGCTCTTCATCAATTTGGGCAAGCAGGATGGCTTCTACCCCGGCGAAATCATGCAGTTCCTGAATCAGCACATTCGTGGAAGACAGCAGGTGGGACACATCGACCTGATGCAGAAGTTCTGCTACATCGAAATTCCCGAGCAGGACGCACAAAAAGTGATGCGCACGCTGAATGGCGTGAGCTATCGTGGACGCGAAGTGCGTTGTAATGATGCTGAGGACACGCGAGGCGAGAGAAATGCCTCAAGAAGCGGAAAGGCATCTTCAAAAGGCTCACGCGGAACTTCAAGGAGCAGTCGCAGCAGCTCACGCGGACAGCGCGGGGCAAGCAGAAATCGGCGAGGCGATGAAGCATCGGGAGGCCGCAGGGGCGGAGATTACCTCCGATACGACCGTGACGACTGGAAAAAATTGATGCAAGGTGATGCCATCAAGCTGAAAGGCGAAGAGCCCGACTTCAGCGAAGAGGGATGGGCACGCCGCAAACCGAGAAAAAAGGCCTGATAAGGAATTACATAAGTCACTCCGGGTAACTCTTCAGGAGGTACCGGAGACGAGAATATAAACAATAAGAAACGATACAATCAAATAGCAGCATGAAAAAAATTATTATTGCATTAGCACTTGCAGTGAGTGCCATTGTGCCGGCAACGGCAAGTACCACCGACGGTAACGTACATTTCAAAGGCAAGCTGAACGGCTTAAAGGATTCGCTCATCGTGATTAGCCCCACAGCGGACAACAAAGTAGCCCATGACACGGTGCTCGTGAAAGACGGTGAATTTGAATTCTCCGTGACCGTTAACAAACCCACGGAAATCGCTGCTGTCACCCCTGCCACCCTGCGCCGGCAAGAGAACATAGGCTTTCGTGCTATCGCCGTACCGGGCGAAACGGCCGAGCTGAGTGGAGACCTGGGGTCTGCCTACTATTTTTCCGGCTCTAAGTTCTATCGGGAATACAACGAGGCCGACCGTGCCATGGAGGCAGCCAGCAAGCCCTTTGCGGATTTTATGGAAAAAATGAACGAGCGAAAGGCTGCGGGAGAATCACAGGAAGTCCTGATGAAGGAATACCAAGAAAAGATTCCTGCATTTGAGCAACAACTGACCGATGGCATCTTGAACTTCATCAAGCAACATCCCACTTCAGAAGCCAGTGCCGCCATTATCCCACAGATACGCGGTCTGGAGGCGATGGAAGAGGCTGTAAACCTCCTGTCGCCCGAAGTGCGTGAAGGCCGGATGAAGATCATCTACAAGGGTTATATGGACAACATGAAAGCGCGGGCACAGGCCGAGGCCGAAGCTGCCAAAAAGCAGGCAGTGGGCGTAGAAGCCCCAGATTTCACGCTGAACGACATCAACGGCAAACCCCTGAAACTGTCCTCGCTGCGCGGCAAATACGTGGTGCTCGACTTCTGGGGCAGCTGGTGCATCTGGTGTATCAAGGGATTCCCCGAAATGAAGAACTATTACGAGAAATACAAGGGGAAGTTTGAGATTCTCGGCATCGACTGCAACGACACTGAAGACAAATGGAAGGCTGCCGTGAAGAAGCACGGTCTGCCCTGGCTGCACGTCTACAATCCACGCAACAGCAAGGTGCTCGCCGACTATGCCATACAGGGTTTCCCTACCAAAATCATCGTTGGACCCGACGGAAAGATCGTGAAGACCGTAGTAGGAGAAGATCCCTCGTTCTACACCTTCCTCGACGAGCTGTTTGGTAAATAATACAGCTCAATAGAGACTCGCTGGGGACTATGCAGCAGATTGGTGCGTACGACTCGTACGTCCGCTTACCATAATGATTTGGTTAATCGATGATCTCAGATTGGTCAGACGATTTGGCGGACGCACGGGCCGTGTGTTCCTACCCCTCTGGGGCTGATTCAGCCTCATCATCCTTCCTCGGTGATGTAAAATTTAATGACTGTTTTCGGATGTTTCCTACTCGGAGCATCCAGCGCAAAAAGAGCTATGCTTCCGGGCTCATTATCGGTCCGCATGGCGCAAAAATCGATCGTTTTTTAGGTTTTGTATTCCGCCATATCATGGCGGAGGCTTAACGGCACTATGGTTAAGTCTCAACGGCCCTGCGAAGATAGCCCTTTCGCATTGCGGTTGGGGCTTCACCGCAATGCCATTCGATACTTAACCGCGAAAGAAGAAATAGGAGACAAAACGGCCCCGTTTCAAAACGCACTGATTATCAGCACACTGCAGAAATTCGCTAATTTCACGAATTTCGGACGAAATCAAGATTATTTTTGAATACGAGAAATATAAACGGGAGATTGTAAATAAAATTACGCAGTGCTACCTATGCTCGTTCTCGTTTCCGTTTGCGAGTCAACACCCATTTCACATACAAGTAAACCACTACGATATAGTTCACTAATAGGGCGATGCCCAACTCATCGACCAGACTCATGGCATAGGTTCTTATCTGCGATGTGGAATCGTTGGCGCTTTTATAAATTTTCAACCCGAAATCGGCAAAATCCCATAGCGCATAGTCGGCAAGGCCTAAAGCCGCCAAGAGCAGCACTCCCACTATTATTTTCCATCGTTTCATAGGCTTCTATTCATTATTTTACGTTTAGGTTTGATAGGAAAGTCGGGCGCTTTATGCCCTGATACGTCATGCCTTGTGGCTATAGCCTTAGCCCCTACTCCAGCCGCTTGCTCTCGCCAAACGTCTTAGACACATAGTTGAAAAGGCTCTTGCAACAATCAGCTGAAAACTCCTGTGCGCACCCAATGAGCTGATCCCACTGTGCTTCGGTCAGTCCCCGTTCCATCTGGTCGCGCGTAATGCCGTATTTCAATAGCCCATAGATAAACCCGGCATTAAAGTTGTCGCCGGCACCAATAGTGCTCACGGTCTCCGTCGGCGCCACCTCGTAACTTCGTTTCAGCCCGTTTTCTGCCCTCAGTTCGACCGGCATACTGCCCTGTGTATAGATAAACCGCTTGCAGTAGAACGATATTTCAGCGTTGTACACTTTGTCGCAATCGGTCAGTCCATACAGCACCTCGAAATCCTCATGGCTACCCCTCACTACGTCGGCATATTCCAGATTCTCCAAAAGGTTGGGCGTGATCTTCATCACCTCGTTTCGATGCGAAGCCCTGAAGTTCACGTCGTAGTAGATGATCGCTCCATGCTTTCGGGCATCTTCGAGCAGAGCCTGCATCTGCGAACGTATCACGGGGTTGACGGCATAAAAAGAGCCGAACACGACAATGTCGTCCTGCCCTATCTCGGGGTACATAAACTCGAGTTTATCGTTAGGATGATTCTTGTAGAAGATATACTCCGCATCGTTGTTTTCGTTGAGAAACGCCAAGGATACGGCCGACTTGGAGTCTGGAAACACATTCACATGATCAGCATTGATGCCGTTTTCGCGCAGAAAATTGATAACCGTCTGCCCCACTCGGTCGTTGCCAGTCTCACTGATAAAAGAGCCGGGAACACCTGCTCTGCCCAGCGAGATCATCGCGTTGAATGCCGAGCCGCCCGGATAAGCACCAATGGGCTGCCCGTCCTTAAATATAATGTCGAATACAGTTTCGCCGATTCCGATTACCTTACGCATGAGCTTGTTTTAGAGTTAAGGAAATTAGAGATGTAAAAGACTGCTGCCCGATCGGTATCATCCTGCGAGAGAAAAAGATAAAAAGAATGACGCGGAGCAAGATTCTCAGCTCCTTTGACTTCCTCAACTTCTCCAACTCCCATGACAGGCCGGTGTCTCCACCGTGCAAATATCCGAAAAAAAGGGCACAATTCAAAACGAAATTGGCTATTTTTGCATACGAAATGGAATATAACACAGCAACACTCGACAACGGACTTCGTGTCATCCATCTGGGCTCTTCATCGCCGGTGGTATATTGCGGTTATCAGATTTGTGCCGGCTCACGCGACGAGCAACCCGGCGAAGAGGGGCTTGCCCATTTCTGCGAGCACGCCACCTTTAAGGGGACCAAGCGTCGGCGCAGCTGGAACATCCTCAACTGTCTGGAGAGCGTGGGCGGAGAGCTCAACGCTTTCACCACCAAAGAGGACACCACCTATCACGCCGCCGTGCTGAAAGAGCACATCGTGCGCGCCATAGACATACTCACCGACATCGTTTTTCACTCCACTTATCCCCAGACAGAACTGGACAAGGAGGTGGAAGTGGTCTGCGACGAGATAGAGAGCTACAACGATTCGCCCTCCGACCTGATATACGACGAGTTTGAAAACCTAATTTTCGAAGGACATCCACTTGGTCATGCCATCCTCGGCACGGCTGAAAACGTGAGAAGTTTCAAGACGGCAACGGTGAGACGCTTCACCCAAAAATACTATCGTCCGGACAATTCCATCTTCTTCGTGTATGGCGATGTAGACTTTAAGAAAGTGGTGAGAGCCCTCTCCAAGGCCACCGGCGATCTCTCCCCGGTCGGGAAGGAAAACGCAGAACAAGCCGACCGAGCGCATCCCCTCGCTATGACAGCGCAGGCGGAGGAGCGGATATTGGTCGTCCCCAGAGCCACTCACCAGGCCCACGTGATGGTGGGCAGTCGTGGCTACGATATTCATAACAGCAAGCGTATGAGTCTCTACTTGCTCAACAATATACTCGGCGGACCGGGAATGAACGCGCGCCTCAATCTCATTCTGCGCGAACATAACGGACTGGTCTATACGGTAGACAGTACGATGGTGAGCTACGGAGACACCGGTATATGGTGTACCTACTTCGGATGTGACCCGCGCAATGTCAAACGATGCCTCAGACTGGTGCGCAAAGAGCTCAACAATTTCATCAAGGCCCCCATCAGTCAGACGCGTCTCAATGCAGCCAAAAAGCAAATAAAGGGGCAGATAGGCGTGGCCTGCGACAACAGGGAGAGCTTTGCGCTCGACTTCGGGAAAAGTTTCCTGCACTACGGATGGGAGAAAGACATCTTGTCGCTCTTTAAAAACATTGACGAGATTACCATTCAGGACATCCAAGAGGTGGCGAAGGAAATCCTTGCACCGGAACAGATGACAACGCTCATCTACCAACCGGAACACTGAGAATGACGAACTATTATCGACATATTGGCCGTTGGGTTTGATAAACCCAAACAAAAACTCAAAAACACTATGACATTACAAGAAATCTTAGAACACCGCAGGGCCATCAGGAAATACGACCCCAACAAGCCCCTCGACGACGAAAAGGTGAAAAACTGCATCCGCCTGTCCACGCTGGCTCCCACAAGCTCCAACATGCAACTGTGGGAATGTTATCATGTGACCAATCCAAACGTCCTCAAGAAGCTCGCACACGCCTGTCTCGACCAGGGCAGTGCGCGCACGGCACAGCAAATCGTGGTCTTTGTTACACGTCAGAGCCGTCATCGGGACCATGCCAGAAAGGTGCTGGAAGCGGAGACTGACAACATCTTGAGAAACAGTCCGAAAGATCGGCAGGAGCATCGCATACGTCTGCAGAAACTGTATTACAACCGCATCATGCCCATGCAATACAGCAGATTCTTGGGCATCAAAGGCATCTTCAACAAGCTCCTGGCTCAGGGCATCGGCCTTTTCCGCCCCATCGTCCGTCAGGTTTCGGAGGGAGAGGTGAGCACGGTGGTGCATAAAAGCTGCGCGCTGGCCGTTCAGACCTTTATGCTGGCCATGAGCGAGCAGGGCTATGACACCTGTCCGTTGGAGGGATTCGACAGCCATCTGGTGAAGAAAGCGCTCCATCTGCCCTACAATTGTGGCATCAACATGGTCATTACGTGCGGCGTACGACTGCCCGAAGGGGTACGCGGCGACCGCTTCCGCATTCCTTTTGAAGAACAATATCACAAGGTAGAATAGGCAAACAGCCTTTCCTATCTTGTCTTAGCGTTGCGTTTTATGAGATGAAAAGTGACCATGCTATATCATTAATAGTGCTGAGCTATATCATTAATGGTGCTGAGCTATATCAAAGGTATAGCACCGCTTCATTGCCCAAATTAAACAAAAGGTCGAGTATAGACAGGTTGGCCTGGAATCCATGTTTCTGTTCGTAGACTTGATAGTAGCGCAGGGGGTGGAAATCGGCATCGGGCAGCGGGTGTTTCGGACGGATGGCATCGCGGAAGTCGGCCACACCGTCTGTCAGCTCGTCACTCCACGCAGAAACATTTCCATAATCTGTCGTCGGCAGCAGCACGGGTTGTATGTCGAGCAACTCACACATCGTGCCGACAATCTCCAGATTAAAGTCGAAGAGATAGTCCCACTTCTTTTCAAAGAAAGGCCGAATGTCGTCGGCAAGAAATTCAAAGAACGGACTCTCTCCATAGGCCGACTGCAACGCATTCCAATGGATGTGACGCCAATTGCCGTGATTGCTGATCCGCACGTCTTTCATCTTGCACTTCAGCCCATCGTATTTCTCGATGGGAACGGAAAGCGTTTGCAAGCCGTTGGTGGTGGCGATAACACAGCGGTTGCGATAAGTCTGTTTAATAAAATTATCGTGTTGCTCCAATAATACTTTGGGATAACGGTTAAGTTTCTGATACCATTGAACGGGACCAAAATAGGTGGAGGAAAGCAAACAGATATTGGGAGTCATGGATGGTTTTAATAATGAAAAACAATACGCCCCTGCTGCATCAGAAAGGCAGATGGAATAGCTTGGTGGCACGGCCTATCACTTGATGGCGATACACCAGCATTCGCTTCTGCCCGACGTTTACCATATATAACTTGCAATCGTTACAGCGACATCTGGGGCAGCAGGTTTGGGGAATGAGATAGTAAAGCAATCCCAGTTTTACAGTGTCGCCGGGAACCGCCTCTACTCTGCCGATAATGTCGCCGGAATTGCGGAACACGATCATTTCACCCCTTCTGAATTCGACACGCGACAATCTGTTTACCAGTACTCTGTCGCCACGTGTCAGTGTCTGACTGACATCCATGGGTACGGTGTATACGGTAAACGCATAGGCGCGCACTGCAAATACAATGATTAAAGCAATGCCAAGTGCTGATAAAGCCTTTAATGCTTGCTTCATACTCTTTGAAATTCATAATTCAATACCCCCAATTCACAACTTCTTCACTATCCGTTTTAACAGATACCTGTTTTAACAACCACTCATCGCATACTACTTCAAATTCCTCAATATCTTCCGGACGGCCAATTGTGAATTATGAATTATGAATTGTGAATTCGCTTCAAGTTCCACGATGGAGGTTCCGGATGGCCAATTGTGAATTATGAATTGTGAATTTTGAATTATTTAATGTTGTCCACCATGTTGAACAGGCGTTTCCAGCGTATGCCGGAGAAGCCATGACGGTCTGGATCTGAGCTCCACCAGATGAAGATAGGCTTGCCCACGATATGATCCTCGGGCACAAAGCCCCAGTAGCGTGAGTCGGCCGAATTGTGGCGATTGTCGCCCATCATCCAGTAGTAGTCCATCTTGAACGTATAGCTCTTAGTCAGTTTGCCATTGATGTAGATTTGTCCGTTCTTCACCTCCAGATCGTTGTCCTCGTAAACACGGATGGGGCGCTCGTAAACGGCAATATTATCCAACGTGAGCGGTATAGTAGCTCCCTTCTTTGGAATCCATATCGGGCCGTAGTTGTCTCGCGTCCATCCCGTGACACTGTTCAGAGGATAGAGGTCTCCGGTGGTGGCATCGGTGTTGATACGGATGCTTTCCACCAGGTCTTTGCGACCTTGAAGTGCTTTTACGGCTGCCTTGGTGAGAGGCATATATCCATTCTGATTCAGACTCGAGAGGTCTTCCATCGATATGCCCAGCTCCTTCATTACGTCGTCGGGAATGGCCTGGCGCAACTTCACATAGTAAGTGTATTGCACATTCTCAGGCTCCTTGTTGGGTTTACCATCGAGATACACAATACGGTTTTTGATTTGAAGCGTCTGCCCCGGCAAGCCCACGCACCGTTTTACGTAGTTCTCACGACGATCGGTGGGACGATGGTCTATCGTTCCGTATTCGTTGGGGTTATTAACGATATAGTTGCGCCCGATGGCATACATGCGTTTGAAGTAGTCGAGCTGCTCCTGTTTGTTCAGGTTGGCAGGGTTTATCGTGCCTTCAGCCTGCTGCTGGAAAATCTGTTCGCCGAAGCTATAGACCATGGCATAATAGTCGGCAGCTTGATAACGCTGTTCGGTCACGATGGTATCGCCACTGGGATAGTTGAACACCACGATGTCGTTGAGCTGCACATTACCGAATCCTTTGACACGACGATAGTCCCAATGAGGGAACTCGAGGTAGCTTTTGGTATTGATAATCGGCAGCGTGTGTTGTGTGAGCGGCATCGTGAGGGGCGTCTGCGGAATACGGGGACCGTAACTTAGTTTACTCACAAAGAGGTAATCGCCCGTAAGCAAGCTCTTTTCTAATGAACTGGAAGGGATGACATAGTTCTGGAAAAAGAAGAGATTGATGAAATAAACCGCCACAAGGGCAAACACCAGCGCATCTACCCAGCTCATGATAAAGCGCACGGGGCCCTCTGCTGTCTTCCACCACTGCCACTTAATCTTCTTTGTAATATAGACGTCGAAGATGAAGGGGACGACGATTAAGCCCAGCCAGCTCTTCACCCAAAAAAGAAATAACAAATAGAGCACAAGTACAACAATGAACTTGGCCCATTGTTTGGTCATATTTAGATTAGCTTTTTCCTTATCAATCATAGTTGCCTATCGAAAAGTATTGGTTGTTTTGTCGGACTGGTCAGACTAACCAGACAAGTCGAACCCGTCGGATTAATCGGATTAGTCAGACAAGTCGACCATTTGAATTAAAACTTAAACAAGTCGCTGGTGGTCAAGAGTCCGGTATGATCCTTGGTGTATTCAGCTGCCAGCACGGCCCCCAACGCAAACCCTTTGCGCGAGTGGGCATCATGGGTTATCGTTATCTTGTCGGCCTCAGAGTCGTAGGTAACACTGTGAATACCGGGCACTTCCTCGTGACGAATGCTATTGACGAGCAACTCATCGTCTTTATGGTCTGTCGATCCTTCCACGCGCCCATCGTCCCAAGTCGTTGTTCCAAGCTTCCAAGTTGTCTTACGATCTATGCCTTCCACAATTCCTTCGGCCAAAGTGATGGCTGTTCCCGATGGCGCATCGAGCTTATGGATATGGTGGGTTTCCTCTATTTCCACATCGTATTGTGGAAAGCGATTCATGATGCGGGCCAAATATCTGTTTACTGCGGAAAATATGGCCACGCCTATCGAGAAGTTGGATGCCCAAAACAACGTCTGTTTGCCGTCACGTGTCATTTCCTCGACCTCTGCCCGATGATCTTTCATCCATCCGGTAGAGCCGCTCACCACCTTCACATTGTGTTTGAAGGCACGCTGATAATTGCCGAAGGCTGCTTTAGGATTCGTAAATTCTATGGCCACATCGGCAGTCGCAAACTCGGGACTGTCGAAGTCTTGCAGATTGTCTACATCTATTTTGCACACAATCTGGTGGCCACGCTCCAGGGCAATCTGTTCTATCATGTGCCCCATCTTACCGTAGCCGATTATAGCTATCTTCATGTTTAATTCGAATTAGAACGTTTCTGCAAAAGTAACTATTTTATGCGAAAGTCATTGATATACAGACTTAAATTATTCAAAATACGGGCTTATCGAGGGCTTTTCATCCTTTTTAATCATTTTTTGTGCAATAAAGTCTTTGCAAACAAAAATAAAAGAGGTAATTTTGCAACCTATTTAAACCTGATCAAGGATCAGATTCACACACCCATAAACACTTTATTGACAGTATGAACGTATATAAATGGATAACAGGACTGTTGATTTGTGCCACTTTTACTTCATGTTTTAAAGAAGAGCCACTCAACGCAGAATGTGATATTGAGCAAGTCTCTATCCATGTAGACAATCCCTTAGGTATCTTTTTCGCCGTTTCCGATACGATACAGAGGGTGAATCCCTCTGACGATGTCATCACATTCCGTGTGCGCAGAAATCACATCGGGGATCTCTCTACCATCCAGCCCAACTTCGTGCTTACTCCCGGAGCCACCATTACACAGCTCAGCAACACGCTGACGAGCGATAAAGGCGGTATGCTCACCTATCGTGTCACTTCCGAAGACCGACAATGGAGCCGTAACTATACCGTTTCCATACAGCCTGTTGTGCGCACTGTGAATGACACTATAGCCTACGATTTTGAAAACTTTGAGCTCGAACCGAAAGGGAAGAAATACTATGTTTGGCACAATACTCTGGAGGACGGCACGCTCGGCAACGACTGGGCTAACGGCAACCCCGGCTTCAGTCTCAGCAAGGGGTCGGCAAAACCAGAGGAATATCCATCGACACCATTGAAAGACGGCTACGACGGATATGGCATACAACTCACCACACGCAGTACCGGCAGACTCGCCGCACTGTTTGGAAAGCCCATCGCCGCCGGTAATTTCTTCCTCGGCTCATTCGATATGTCCCAGGCTTTAACCGATGCCAATAAAGCCACCAGCTTCGGAGTGCCTTTCGATCGTCAGCCCATCACCATGACGGGCTATTACAAATACAAGCCCGGCCCAATCTATAAGGACCAAAAAGGCAATATCATACCCGACCGAACCGATGAGGCTGCCATCCACGCGGTGTTATACCGGAATCGTGACGAACAGGGCAACCCCGTGATGCTACACGGTAACGACGTGAAAACTAACAGCCACATTGTCGCCATTGCTGATATGGGTAAAGTGCCGGAGACCGAAACCTGGACGTCCTTCAGTATCACATTCGACTACAGTTCCCCCATTGACTACACGCTTTTGGAGGAGCAGGGATACAACCTCACCATTGTTTTATCATCGAGCAAGGAAGGCAAAGAGTTTCAGGGTGCCGTTGATTCACAGCTATGCATAGACCGACTGCGTATCATTTGTAAAAAAGAAGAAGAAAACAAACATAGAAGCAGTAATTAAGAGTTGGAGAATGGACGACTAAAAAGGAAAGCCATAGAGGACGAGGAACGGAAAAACAGAACAAAGCTCTTTAGCTTTCCAGTCTCCTCCAGAAACACTGTTTAATTTCTAAAAACACATATATGTTACCCATCAGAATATTCTTATCAGCCATCTTTCTTTGCCTTGGCAGTGTCCATGCCATGGCCGGCGATTTTGGCGAAGACTTAGTCATGAAGGCACGGTTGGGCTACAATCTTGGAGGCACAGCCCCCGTAGGTCTTCCGGCTTCCATCCGCAAGCTCAACGCATACCATCTGCAGCCCAACGTTAGCATTGGAATAGATGCGCAGAAGCCCATCAAGGGACCATGGAGCGTGTTGTTGGGGCTCAAATTTGAGGGCAAGGGCATGCATGAGGATGCCGGTGTGAAGAACTATTATGAGGAAATCGTGCGTGACAAGGAGTCTCTGGCCGGCCGTTTCACCGGCGACGTCACTACCGAAGTGCGCGAATGGATGTTCACCGTCCCCCTCCAGGCTGTATGGTCTCCGTCGAAGAAGATAGACGTCCGATTCGGTCCGTATTTCTCTGTCCTCACCAGCAAATCGTTTACAGGCCATGCCCACAACGGCTACCTGCGCGTAGGTGACCCCACTGGGCCGAAAGTGATTATCGGTGATGACGAAAACACAAGGGGTAACTACAATTTTTCCGAGCACATGCGACCACTGCAATGGGGCCTCGATGTCGGTGCCGACTGGAACGTTAATCATCAATTCGGCATCTATGCTGACATCAGTTGGGGACTCAGCGGAGTACATGAAAGCAGTTTCAAGACTATTGAACAGACCCTCTATCCCATTTTCGGAGCACTCGGAGTAACGTATAGAATTAGATGAAACAGTGATGGATGAGGGTCGAAGGCCGTATGGAATAGCAGGAAACCAGCTCCGAATTTTAATCAACAGACGACATCTCGGTAACTGCTGAGGTCATCAGGAAGCATGCTTCTTCCATGATAGATAACATAACGTTTCGCCCGCTCCTCTTGTCGAACAAGAGGAGCGGGCGAAACATTTCATACACATACTGTCAGCAAACACTTCCTAAACTTGCAAGGCTTCATCCCGATTGCTTTTCGCAGCCTCTATATCGTCGTCCGCTCCGCGTGATAAGACGAGCGTACGAGCGGTCCACTCTCCACGTGTTTAAAGCCCTTCTCTAAGGCAATCTTCTTGTATTCGGCAAACTCCCGGGGCGTGACGTAGGTCTGTACCGGCAAGTGACGGACCGTAGGCTGCAGATATTGTCCGATGGTGAGCCGACGGCATCCGGTGGCGAGAATATCGTCCATCAGCTGTAGCACTTCCTCCTGCGTTTCGCCCAGTCCTACCATGAAGCCTGTTTTGGCCGCAATGCCGCACCGAACGATTTCGCGAAGCACCTCCAGACTGCGGTCGTATCTGGCCACGCTACGCACCGACGGGGTGAGCCTGCGCACGGTTTCCATATTGTGACCAGCCACATGGGGGCGCATGGCCATCACCCTGCGTATGAGCGTGGTATCGCCCATAAAATCAGGGATAAGCAGTTCTATCTTAGTTTCGGGATTCAGCGCGCGCACCTGCTTCACCGTTTCCACCCAGTGAGCGACTCCATAGTCGGGCAAATCGTCGCGGTCGACCGAGGTGATGACGGCATACCTGAGTTTGAGCGCCTTGACGGTTTCGGCCACGTGGCGCGGCTCGGCGGGGTCGAGACTGCCGGGACGTCCCGTCGGCGTGTTGCAGAAACGGCATCGGCGCGTACAGATATTACCGCAAATCATCAGTGTTGCCGTGTGTGCGGCCCAACATTCAGCACGATTGGGGCATAAGCCACTGGTGCAAATGGTGTTGAGATGGTGTTGGGCCAGAATGTCGGCGGTCTCGCCAGTCGCCTTCTTCGAGGTGAGGTCGATTTTGAGCCAATCTGGCTTCATCACATGGGGACGACGGCCAAAGAGCAAGCGCAGGAATTGCGAACGTTTCAAGCCCCGAACAACAGACGGCAAGTCAACATCGAGCAAGGCCTTCTCCACGGCTTCGCGAGTAAATCGCACGCCGCGAAGGGGAGCTATCAGGTCGTGATCTATATCGCCCAAGAGGAAGTAGTCGCCCAGCAAATTGAGGTTGGCTATGATGTTGTTTCGCAACGCTATGCGCGCCTCGAGCATACCGACTCCCTCAAACCGATGTTTGCGCACCACCGTGTACTTCGGATTCCTGCCATACACGAAGCTGTCGGAGGCCAGTTCCCGCTCTATCTCGGCTATGGCGTCCATGTCTGTCTGTGTCAAGACGAGTTCCTCCTCGCCGCACATATAGCGGCGCACATAGGCCATAAACGCGTCGATATCCAAATCGGTGTATGGACCTATGTTGGTGACGCGTTGCTCCACCGAAGTCACTCCTTTGCTCTGCAACTTCTCATGAGCAGGGATGAGGGCCTGCGACAGATGGTCGAGGCGGGTATCAAAAAGCATCGAATTGTGAAGAACGCTGCGCCCGCCCAAACCGTAGAAAGCGCTCCCAGCCACCTTGCGCCCATCCACAAGCACATCGTTTCTGCCTGAGCGCAGGGCATCGATGCCGAGACTTTGGAGCAAAGCCGTGACACGCTCCACATAATGGGCAAAAGCCTCGTTGACGTTGCCCGTAGAAGATATATACGAGAACTGTATGCATCCCCAGTCGGAATAGATGCATCCGCCACCGCTTTTGCGGCGGAAAATGTGGATGTTGTTTTGCCGGCAATAGTCCTCATTCACTTCGTTAGCAATGAGCTGGTTGCGGCCAAGCATCACGGTGGGCCCGACACGCCACACCATGAAATAATCGTCATCGGTGTAATGGCGTGCCACATATTCCTCCACTGCAAAATAGAATGGCAGCGTGCGTATGGCTTCAGAAGGGGGGATGCTGATATATTGCATTGACAGATTCTGTTAGGTTGTTTTTGTTGAAAAAGAGCGGGGAGTATTGAGCAAATCATGATTTACGAAACGACGTAAATCCTGTCAAAAAAAGCGGAAGATGAGGGATTCAAACCCCCGATACCCGAAAAAGGGTATACCGGATTTCGAGTCCAGCGCATTCGGTCACTCTGCCAATCTTCCTTGATAATGAGCGCAAAAGTAAGGAAAATGATGGACATAAAGTCATATTTAACAAAAATTGACACGTATTCAATGCGTATTCTCGCTCCTACCCTCAATATTTTGCAAGGGTGCCCGACCTATGGACAACACGGAAACACCTTAAATCAAAGGCGTACAAGGCTCTCCCATCAGATTTGGAAGAGGCCCCTATGATGAAGCAGAAAGCTCATTAGGCATCATTTGTAGCCATCCTCCGCATCCGGCACCGCACCCTCGCAATTCCCCAATGTGTAAAATCTGATAACCGTTTTTCTGTCTTTATTTTTGGACCAACCAGCGAAAAAAAGGCTATGTTTCCGGGCTCATTATCGGTCCGCGTGGCGCAAAAATCGATCGTTTTTTAGGTTTTGTATTCCGCCATACCATGGCGGAGCCTTAACGGCACTATGGTTAAGCCTCAATGGCACGGCGAAAGGAACTCAACGGCACGGCGGTTAGGGCTCCACCGCGATGCCGTTTGATATTCAATGTCCTTTCCTGAAATCACTTGTCAGTTTTTGATGTTGTTTTCTGCTTTACTTGTCAAAATTAAATCATTCATTCCAATTCACTTGACATTATCATTGTCCCTGTACTGAATAACTTGTCATGGCCAGTAAAAAGATGGATAATACCTGAGCGCACCTTGCTTCCGGCAAAGTCTTCCGGGGCTCGATGCCCCGGGGGACTTTTGGGCGTTGATGGCTTAAAACCGTCGCTCGCCTTGCTTCCGGCACGCCAAAGTTAGTATATCTTTTGCTTTCGTGCAATGACAGGCTACATTTTCTTCCAAAGATTCTTTCCGGGCTCAGCTCCCCTATAGACCTCCATGGGCCTCTTCATACCGATGCTCATGTGCGGCCTGAGGCGGTTGTAGAAGTCTATGGTCTTCCCGATATCTTCCCTGGCCTGCTCATAGCATCGGTACATTTCCTGGA
>JBMNUU010000003.1:0-102896 GCA_050946435.1 Prevotella sp. | reverse complement strand
TGTATCTTTGCACCCGCAATCCGAGATAATCGGGCGTTTAGCTCAGCTGGTTTAGAGCATCTGCCTTACAAGCAGAGGGTCGGCGGTTCGAATCCGTCAACGCCCACTTAGGGGTGTTTCCCTGTGGCCTTTCGGGGCTGCGGGGAATTTTTAAAGGGCGTTTAGCTCAGCTGGTTTAGAGCATCTGCCTTACAAGCAGAGGGTCGGCGGTTCGAATCCGTCAACGCCCACGAAACAAGGTCTCGCAACTTAATGGTTGTGAGATTTTTTCTTATATGAGATGCTAAGCAGATTGCAGCATCATCACAGTACAATAGCAAACATTATTAACTAATATTCACCAAATATTTCAATGGACTTTATATCCCGTGTGAATTAAAATTCGTATTTTTGCAAAATAGATAATACGTATTAAAATATGAATTTAGATTTTTTGACAGCCATCTCGCCTATTGATGGTCGTTATAGAAGTAAAACGGAGTCTCTGGCCGGCTATTTTTCCGAATTTGCATTGATCAAATACCGTGTACGCGTAGAGATAGAATATTTCATTACGTTGTGTGAGCTCCCTCTGCCACAACTGTCAAAATTCGACCGTAATTTATTTGAATCCCTTCGTAACATATACCGCAACTTCGATGAGGTTTCGGCGCAGCGTGTGAAGGACATAGAGAAAGTAACCAACCACGACGTGAAGGCCGTGGAATATTTCATCAAGGAAGAATTCGACAAGATTGGCGGACTTGACGAATACAAAGAATTCATCCATTTCGGGCTCACCTCTCAGGATATCAACAATACGAGTGTCCCTCTGTCTGTCAAGGAAGCGCTTGAAGATGTGTTCTATCCGCAAGTGGAGAAACTCATTGCCAAACTGCAGCAGTATGCTGACGAATGGAAAGATATACCCATGCTGGCCAAGACTCACGGACAGCCGGCATCCCCAACCCGATTGGGTAAGGAGATTATGGTCTATGTCTATCGGCTGACCGAGCAGCTTGCCGAATTGAAGAGAGTCAAGATCTCTGCCAAATTTGGTGGAGCTACCGGTAACTTCAATGCTCATCATGTGGCCTATCCCGACATAGATTGGAGGGATTTTGCCAACCGCTTTGTAGGCGAGAAGCTTGGTTTGGAGCGTGAACAGTGGACCACACAAATTAGCAACTATGACAATATGGGTGCCCTTTTCGATGGTATCCGTCGCATCAATACAATCATTATAGACCTTGACCGTGACTTCTGGATGTATATTTCCATGGAATATTTCAAGCAGAAGATTAAGGCCGGGGAGGTGGGATCAAGTGCCATGCCGCACAAGGTGAACCCCATCGATTATGAGAACAGTGAGGGGAATCTCGGTATGTCTAACGCCGTATTGCAGTTCTTGGCCACTAAATTGCCCGTGAGTCGCCTGCAGCGAGATCTCACCGACTCTACCGTGTTGCGCAACGTTGGCGTGCCGATTGGACATAGCATTATTGCCATTCAAAGCACGTTAAAGGGACTTGGAAAGCTGATTCTCAACAAGGAGAAGCTGGAGGAAGATCTTGATAACACATGGGCGGTCGTTGCCGAAGCTATCCAAACCATCTTGCGTCGGGAAGGATACCCGCATCCGTACGAGGCACTGAAGGCTTTGACACGCACCAACCAGAAAATGACTGAACAGACTATTCATGAATTCATTCAAACCCTAAATGTCGGCGACGACGTAAAAGCTGAATTGAAAGCGATCACGCCACACAACTATACAGGCATCTGATAAAATGGCGGTGATGTCATTGAAGGAATACGACAAATTATTACAAGTACAATTATAATTATATTATAACATTATTAATTTATATTTTAACATTATCAATTATTTAGTTCAATATTTAATTTATTAACCCCGGCCGAGAGGCTAAAAAAAGAGAAAATATGTCAGAAGAATTAGACAGCAAGATTCAGGAGCCGACAGAAGAGCAGAATCATAGCAAAGAAGAGAGCCGAGAGGGCTATGGACGTACATCGAATTATCAGAACGACTACCGTGGAGAAGGTGCAAGATCACAGCGCCCGCGCATTCATACGCAGCGTGCTTATAGCACCAGTAAGAACAGCAACCAAGATGAGGGCGGATTCCGTCCTGAAGGTTTTGGTGCCAACCTCCAAAATGGAAGTGACGACCAAAACCGCTCATCATCATACAACAGTAATTATCAGTCACGCGACTATAGCCAGCGTCAGGGTGGTTACCGTCCCCGTTACAATAATCAGGAGGGCGGCTACCAGTCACGCCAAGGTGGCGGCTATCGTCCCCGTTACAACAATCAAGAGGGCGGTTACCAGTCACGCCAAGGTGGCGGCTATCGTCCCCGTTACAACAATCAGGAGGGCGGCTACCAGTCACGCCAAGGTGGTGGCTATCGTCCCCGTTACAATAATCAAGAGGGCGGTTACCAGTCACGCCAAGGTGGTGGCTATCGTCCTCGTTACAACAATCAGGAGGGCGGTTACCAGCCTCGCCAAGGTGGCGGCTATCGTCCCCGCTACAACAATCAGGAGGGCGGCTACCAGTCTCGCCAAGGCGGCTATCGTCCCCGTTATAACAATCAAGAGGGCGGTTATCAACCACGTGGCTACGGTCGCCAGGGTGGCTATCAACCACGTGGCCGTCAGGGCTATGATTCCAATGCCAAATACAATATGAAGAAACGCATTGAGTACAAGGAGGAGAATATTGACCCGAACGAGCCGTTGCGTCTGAATAAATATTTGGCCAATGCCGGTATATGCTCTCGTCGTGAAGCTGACGAATATATCCAGGCAGGAGTTGTTAGTGTAAACGGGGAGGTGGTAACCGAACTGGGTACAAAGGTGTTGCGCAGCGATGAGGTGAAATTCCACGACCAAATCGTAACACTGGAAAAGAAAGTTTATGTGTTGCTGAACAAGCCAAAGGATTATGTTACGACAAGCGATGATCCCCAGCAGCGCAAAACCGTGATGGACCTCGTCAAGGATGCCTGCCCGGAGCGCATTTATCCCGTAGGACGTCTTGACCGTAACACCACCGGAGTGCTGTTGCTGACCAACGATGGCGACATGGCAAGCAAACTGACTCACCCCAAATTCTTGAAGAAGAAGGTATATCATGTGGTTCTTGACAAGAATGTAGCTGTTGAGGACCTGCAGAAAATCGCAGAGGGTATCGAACTGGAAGACGGAGAAATCCATGCCGATGCAGCGGAATATGCCGACGAGCGCGATAAGTCACAGGTAGGCATCGAGATTCACAGCGGTAAAAACCGAATTGTACGCCGCATCTTCGAGGCTTTGGGCTATCGTGTCATTCGTCTCGACCGTGTACTCTTTGCCGGGTTGACAAAGAAAAATCTTCGTCGCGGCGACTGGCGATTCCTCACAGAGCGAGAGGTAGATATGCTTAGAAGTGGAATGTATGAATAAAAGCACTGTAAGAGGATAGGGAGATGATGGGATTTTGAAGAAGTCTATGCAATTCTGCAAACTTCCATGAGTCCCATTCAAAATCTCTATCTTTTCTCAAAATATCATATCATCATGAAAAGAACAAAAGTTATCGATGCGTTGCAGCTTACTGATTTCGGACAGGAAATCACCGTCAAGGGATGGGTGCGCTCGCATCGAAGCAGCAAAGCGGTAGACTTTATTGCACTGAATGATGGCTCTACCATCAAGAACATACAGGTCGTGGTAGACCCAACATCCATGGACGCCGAAGAGCTGAAGCGCATCACTACGGGTGCGTGCATTCGTGCCACAGGCACGCTGGTGGAGAGCCAGGGCAAAGGGCAGACCTGTGAGGTGCAGGCCAAGGAAATAGAGATTTACGGACTGTGCCCCAGTGACTATCCCATGCAGAAAAAGGGACAGAGCTTTGAGTATATGCGCCAATATGGGCATATGCGTCTCCGTACCAACACGTTTGGAGCCGTGTTTCGTATTCGTCATAACATGGCTATTGCCATCCACAAATATTTCCACGAACACGGATTTTTCTATTTCCATTCTCCACTGATCACCGCCAGTGATGCGGAAGGAGCAGGGGAAATGTTCCAGGTGACCACGCTCGACCTCGACCGTGTGGCCAAAAGTGGAAAGGTGGAATACGACAAGGACTTCTTTGGAAAGAAAACCAGCCTCACAGTGAGCGGACAGCTCGAAGGTGAGCTTGGCGCAACAGCCCTGGGAGCTATTTACACCTTTGGCCCAACATTCCGTGCCGAGAATAGCAACACGCCTCGCCATTTGGCCGAATTCTGGATGATAGAGCCTGAAGTGGCTTTCATGGACCAGAAGGAGCTGATGGATTTGGAAGAAGACTTCATCAAGTATTGCGTGCGATGGGCGCTCGACAACTGTCGGGATGACCTTGAGTTCCTCAATAAGATGATAGACAAGAGCCTGATAGAGACGCTGGAGTCTGTCGTCCGTGATGAATTTGTCCGTCTCACCTACACCGAGGGATTCAACATTCTGCAGAAAGCGGCCGAAGACGGTTATAAGTTTGAGTTCCCCATCACGAAATGGGGCATGGACTTGAGCAGTGAACATGAGCGTTATCTCGTGGAGAAGCACTTCAAGCGCCCGGTTATTATGACCGATTATCCTACTGAAATCAAGGCCTTCTATATGAAGAAGAACGAAGACGGGAAGACCATGCAAGGCACCGACGTTCTTTTCCCACGCATTGGTGAGATCATCGGTGGCTCTGTCCGTGAGGAAAATCTCGACAAGCTCTTGAAGGAGATGGAGGCTCGCGGCATGGATGAGAGCAACTATGAATGGTATCTCGATACCCGCAAATACGGGTCGTGCCCTCACGCCGGATTCGGATTAGGTTTCGAACGTCTCATCCTCTTCGTTACCGGTATGCAAAACATTCGCGACGTCATCCCATTCGCACGTACGCCGAAGAATGCTGAATTCTAGCAATTCATAATTCACAATTCATAATTCACAATTATTCATTGCAACGCGCAGCCCAATTGTGAATTATGAATTGTGAATTTTGAATTATATAAAAGTTTGTGTTGCCAAATATATTTGTAAAATCAGATTATCGTTTTTTGGCAATTATTTTTCGCACATTCAGCGCAAAAAGGACTATGTTTCCGCTCTCGAAACCAGCATGCGCAATGTGACAGTTGCTCGATTTTCACTATTTTTATTTCGCCGTAATATGGTTGAGCCTTAACCGTGGTATGACGGAGCCCTAACCGTACCGCGAAATAACCCTTTCCGCATTGCGGTTAAGGCGCTTTCGTCTCGCCATTCGATACTCAATCGCGGGTGACAAAATCGAGGGCATAAAGTCGTGTTTTTCAAACTCGCTGATTATCAACAGACTACGAATTAAACGGTTTTCTCGAATTTTCGGACGGGAACAAAGTTGTTTTTGAAATACGCGAATTCTACAAGGCCGTTTGTAAAGAAAAATATGACTATCCTAACCATCCGGTTTTATCGGAAAGAAATTATTGCGGTCAGCATGAGCTTCATATATGAAAACCGCCGTTAAATAGCATTAAACAACCAAAGAAAAATGTGAAAGTCAATCACTATGTGCGAAAATATTGCTATATTTGCACGCAATAAATTTTTAAACCAGCGTTTTATGTCATCATTTGTTGCAGACAGAATTGTAATGGACGGTCTGACTTTCGACGACGTCCTGCTTATACCTGCTTATTCCGAAGTTTTGCCTAAAGAGGTCGTGTTAAAATCGAAATTCTCTCGTCATATTGAGTTGAACATACCATTTGTAACTGCGGCTATGGATACCGTAACCGAGTCGTCAATGGCTATTGCCATAGCACGTGAAGGTGGTATAGGAGTTATTCACAAGAACATGTCGATCGAAGATCAAGCGCGCCAGGTAGCTATCGTGAAACGAGCTGAGAACGGTATGATTTATGACCCGGTGACCATTCGTCGTGGTCGCACCGTTCGCGATGCTTTGCAAATGATGCGTGAGTACCACATTGGCGGAATTCCCGTTGTTGATGAAGGCAATATCCTTGTCGGCATTGTTACCAACCGTGACCTTCGCTTTGAGCGCCGTCTGGACAAAACGGTAGACGAGGTGATGACTTGCGAAAACCTGGTGACGACCCATCAGCAAACAGACTTGTCGGCCGCCGCCCAGATATTGCAGGAGTACAAGATTGAAAAACTCCCGGTTGTTGATGCCAACAATCGACTGATAGGTCTGATTACCTATAAAGACATTACCAAGGCCAAAGACAAGCCAATGGCTTGCAAGGACGAGAAGGGACGTTTGCGTGTGGCTGCCGGCGTAGGTGTTACTGCCGATACGCTCGAACGTACGCAAGCTCTGGTTGAGGCTGGAGTAGATGCCATCGTCATCGACACGGCTCACGGTCATTCGAAAGGCGTAGTAGGGAAGTTGCACGAAGTAAAGGCAGCTTTCCCCAATGTGGACGTGGTCGTGGGTAACATTGCCACCAGCGAAGCTGCCAAATACTTGGTAGACAATGGCGCAGATGCCGTGAAGGTGGGCATCGGGCCGGGCTCCATTTGTACCACCCGTATTGTGGCTGGTGTGGGAATGCCCCAGCTGAGCGCCGTGTACGATGTGTATTCTGCATTGAAGGATACCGATGTGCCACTTATTGCTGATGGCGGACTGCGCTATTCGGGCGATATTGTCAAGGCATTGGCTGCCGGTGGTAGTTGTGTGATGATAGGTTCGCTCGTTGCCGGTACGGAAGAGTCTCCGGGCGAGACGATTATCTATAACGGCCGTAAGTTCAAAAGCTATCGTGGTATGGGTTCCTTGGAGGCTATGGGACAGAAGAACGGCTCAAGAGACCGCTATTTCCAGACCGACACAAGCGACGTGAAGAAGCTCGTGCCGGAAGGCATTTCCGGTCGTGTGCCCTATAAGGGTACCGTCCAGGAGGTGGTTTATCAGATGGTAGGTGGTCTGCGCTCTGGAATGGGCTATTGCGGGGCCAAGACCATAGATGGTCTCCATGAGGCCAAATTCGCACGTATTACCAATGCCGGTGTTCAGGAGAATCATCCACACGACATTACAATTACGAGTGAGGCTCCAAACTATTCGAGACACGAATAAAGAGAAAGATACGAGTGGATGAGGAGCTGCGGTGATACGGGGCCCCCTCCACTCGCATTCATTTGTTAAAAAGCATAGATTTGACATGAAAGCAAAACTGTTGTTGGGTGCTATGTTGCTGTATGGCTCCTTGTCGTTTGCCCAAAATGAGGACCCTGTGGTGATGACCATAAACGGGAATCCCGTGCCACGTTCGGAATTTGAATATTCCTACAACAAGAACAATGCAGAAGGCGTGATCGACAAGAAGAGTGTGAAAGAGTATGTAGACCTCTTTATCAACTACAAACTGAAGGTGGAAGCGGCCAAGGAAGCAAAATTGGACACGATGGCCTCGTTCCAACAAGAGTTTGCCGGCTATCGTGACCAGCAAATACGTCCTGCGATGATAAGTGATGAGGACGTGGAGCGTGCGGCAAAGCGAATATATACTCAGGCTCAACAGCAAATCGATAATAATGGGGGAATGGTGAAGGTAGCCCATATCCTCATCGTTATGAAGCAGCAAGCTACGGCCGAGGAAAACAGAAAAGCCAAGGTCAGAATAGATTCCATTTACAAGGCTTTGAAAGAGGGGGCCGATTTTGCGACGTTGGCAAAACAGGTGTCGCAGGACCCCAGCTCGGCAAGCAAGGGCGGAGAGCTGCCGCTGATTGTCAAAGGACAGACCCTGAAAGAATTTGAAGATCAGGCATGGAGTTTGAAGGATGGCGAGATGAGTCGTCCGTTTACGACTGCTGCAGGATGGCATATTGTGCTGAAGAAAGGACATCAGAACTTTTATAGTTACGACAGTCAGCGAGAGGGCATCTTGAAATACATCGATCAGCGTGGATTGAGAGAGCAAATCATCAATGCCAAACTCGACACCTTATCCAAGCAGAAAGGCATATCACCTGCGCAGCTGCTCAAAGCCAAAAGGGCCGAATTGGAAGCCCAAGACCCCAATCTGAAATATCTGATTCAGGAATATCATGATGGGCTGCTGCTTTACGAAATAAGCAATCGCACGGTGTGGGAGAAAGCCCAAAAGGATGAGCCGGCTCTGGAAGCCTTTTTCAAAAAAAATAAGAAAAAGTATAAATGGGAGGAGCCACGCTTTAAGGGTATTGCCTATTACACGCGCGATAAAGCAGACATCAAGGCGGTGAAAAAGGCGGTGAAGAAATTGCCGTTCGATGCTTGGGCGGACCAGCTTCGCAAGACATTCAATGCGGACTCGGTTTTGCGCATTCGTGTGGAGAAGGGCATCTTTAAGAAAGGTGACAATGTCTTGGTAGACCAGGAAATATTTAAAGTCGACACGGTGGCAACCCTCAAGAAAGATTATCCGTATATGAACGTGTATGGCAAAAAATTGAAAGCACCGAAAGAAATGGCCGATGTTAGAGGGCTGGTGGTGACCGATTATCAAGAGTATTTGGAGAAGCAATGGGTTGACCAGCTTCGCAGAAAATATCAAGTGACTGTTAATGAGGAAGTCCTCAAGACGGTAAACAAGCATTAAGGACAGTATATGAGAATTAGACATATCGCAATGGCGGCAGTAATGATGCTGCCGGTTGGAATAACGGTTATGGCAAACGCCGATGTGACCGAACGCGCACACGGACAGCAGCCTCAGGACACGACGACGGTAGAAAAAACGGCTCAGCCTGCGGAAGCAGAGATTCCTGAGGGCAGCATAGTGGACGAGGTGGTTTGGGTTGTTGGTGACGAGCCCATCCTCCGTTCTGATATTGAGATGATGCGTATGCAGGGCATGGCCGAGGGTGTCCATTGGGGTGGAGATCCCGACTGCACGATTCCGGAACAGTTGGCTGTGCAGAAATTGTTTCTCCATCAGGCTGCCATAGACTCCATAGAAGTTACCGAGGCGGAAATTTCCAGTGGAGTGGAGCAGCAGGTGAGAAGATGGATAGAAGCTGCCGGTGGACAGGAAAAGCTGGAAGAATATCGAAAGCAAAGCGTTAATGAAATACGGGCATCGCTGCGCGATGATTTTAAAAACCAGCAGCTCATTCAAAAGATGAGGCAGAAGCTGACGGAGGACATCAAAGTGTCGCCGGCAGATGTGCGTTCCTATTTCCGGACATTGCCCGAAGACAGCATCCCGTTTGTTCCGACGGAGGTGGAGGTGCAGATCATTGCACGCGCGCCAAAAATCAAGCAGGAAGAAATCAATAGGGTAAAGGGATTGTTGCGAGAATACACCGAGCGCGTGACCAATGGAGAAACTACGTTTGCAACGTTGGCTCGCCTGTATTCTGAAGACCCCGGCTCGGCACGTATGGGAGGAGAGATGGACTATATAGGTCGCGGACTGCTCGACCCGGCTTTTGCCAATGTGGCTTTCAACCTGACAGACCCCAAGAAAATTTCAAAGATTGTTGAAACGGAGTTTGGCTATCATATTATACAATTGATAGATAAGCGTGGAGATAAGATAAAATGCCGTCATATCTTGTTGAAGCCAAAGGTTTCTCCAAGCGAGATCAGTGCGGCGTCGGCCCAGCTCGATTCCATAGGAGGAGAGATTCGTTCCGGAAAAATATCTTTTGAACAAGCTGCCGTTTTCCTCTCTGACGATAAGGATACCCGAAACAATCGTGGTTTGATGTCGAACTCTACGGTGGACGGCATGACCTCGAAATTCCAGATGAAAGAGTTGCCAACGGAGATTGCCCGTGTGGTGGACACCATGAAGGTGGGCAACATATCGAAACCGTTTCAGATGGTAAACAGCAAAGGCAAGACAGTGGTTGTGATTGCCAAACTGAAGAGTCGCACGGAAGGACACAAGGCCACCATCACGGAAGACTTCCAGGTGATGAAGGATATTGTGCTGAACAAAGAGCGGCAGAAAGCTATCAGCGATTGGATATCAGACAAGATAAAGCATACTTATGTTCGGATGAATGACAGATATAAGGATTGCGAGTTTCAGTACCAAGGTTGGAACAAATGACATTTCGAAATATCGATAGAGGATTAAACATAGGGCATAGAGTTATCTTGACGATGGTTCTATGCCTCTTTGTCCTTGGTATACTGAATGCAGCCGGCCAGAAAGACAAGAAAAAGAAAACAGAAGACGAACGAGTCTATCTGCTCCATGCGGACGAACTGAAATACGACATATACGGGCCGACACCCGATGCCCAGATTGTGAAGGGCAATGTGGCGTTCACACATAAAGGGGGGCGTCTGAATTGCGACAGTGCCTATTTCTATCAGGAGTCTAACTCCGTGCGCGCCTTTGGTCATGTGCATTTCCGCCAGGGAGACACCTTGTCGCTGACTTGTGACCGTGCCTTGTATGATGGACAGGTACAGATGTTGGAGGCTCGCCACAACGTGGTGTTGAAACATCGTGGGCAAACCTTGTATACAGACAGTCTGAACTATGACCGGTTGTATGAATATGCTTACTTCTTTAATGGCGGACGGCTGATAGACGGCGAGAACAAACTCAGCTCGGACTGGGGAGAATACCACACCGATAGTCGTATGGCCCGATTCAATCTGGATGTACAGTTGCAGACCCCTAAAAATCGTGTGTCTACAGATACGTTGTATTATGATACCAGCAAGTCACAGGCTCATATAGTGGGCAACTATACGCCAGACAAAGGTAAGGGAAAGGTGGGACCGTCTCTGATCAAGAACGGCACCAGTACAATAACGACTACTGACGCCTATTTTAATACGGATAAGGATGAGGCGGAGATGTATGGACGGTCTACGATAGTGGATGAGGAGAAGACGATCACTGCCGATACCTTGTTCTATAATAGCGAGACAGGCCAAAATCGTGGCTTGGGAAACGTGGTCTATACGGACAGTAAGAACAAGAATGGACTGATGTGTGGAGAAGCCGAATACAACGAGAAGACGGGGCGGGGCTATGCCACTAAACACACGTTGGCTATGGACTTTTCGCAGAAAGACACCCTGTATATGCATGCGGACACATTGCGTATAGAGACCTTTAATATCAATACCGACTCAGTCTTCCGCAAGGTGCATGGATACGCTAAGGTGCGAGCGTATCGCGTAGACCTGCAGGCGGTATGCGATTCGATGGTTTTCAATTCTAAAGACTCTTGCATGACCATGTATAAAGACCCCATAGTATGGAACATGGGACGGCAATTGCTGGGTGAGGTGATCAAGGTCTATGTGAATGATTCCACTGTGCGTGAGGCGCGTGTATTGGGACAAGCGCTGTCGGTGGAACTGCTGCCTGACAGCACCCATTACAACCAGATATCATCGAGGGATATGTATGCTTACTTTATAGATGGGAATATCCGTCGGAGTGATGCGGTGAAAAATGTGCAGGCCATTTACTATCCTGTGGACGACAAAGATAGTACGCTGATAGGTTTGAACTATACGGAAACGGATACGATGAGGATGTATTTGTCGCCCGAACGCAGGTTGGAACGTATATGGATGCCCAAAGCAGAGGGAACGCTTTATCCAATGACGCAAATACCTCCCTCGAAGTTCAAGCTGGAGAACTTTGCGTGGTTTGATTATATCCGACCCGTAGATAAGGATGATATCTTTAATTGGCGTGGTAAGGCACAGGGAACGGAGATGAAGAACATCGTTAGGCATGAAGCTCCTTTGCAGCGGATCAATTCCCAGACAGAGCCGTCTCCGTCGGAAGCGCCTGATGGGGAGGAGTAGGATGAATTTACTTTTCCAAACCAGAAAACCACGCCGTTTTCATCATGAGGCGATATACAGTGACGAGCGTAAAGCCCGGTTGCAGCGTTTAGAACAGCAGGCAAGAAGAGAGTTGGGAGAGAAGCCGGGTAAGGGAAACGATGACCATGCAGGGCTCTCGTTCAATTTTGAGGGCGATCGCCGAATGAGGTCCCGGCAACAATGGGGTCTATTCATATCGATCTTGAGAACGCTTGTCATGTTGTTTGTTTTATTTATTTTAGTTCTGCTATTGTTACTATGAGTGATGTTATACAACTTTTGCCGGATTCTGTGGCCAATCAGATTGCAGCGGGCGAGGTGATACAACGTCCGGCCTCTGTGATTAAGGAACTGATGGAGAATGCTGTAGATGCCGGTGCCCAGCACATCAACGTGCTTGTGGTTGATGCCGGGCGGACGTCTATACAGGTGATAGACGACGGGAAAGGTATGTCGGAAACCGACGCTCGGCTTTCGTTTGAGCGTCACGCCACGTCAAAGATTCGTATGGCCGATGACCTTTTCAATCTGCATACGATGGGATTTCGTGGGGAAGCGTTGGCATCGATTGCTGCGGTTTCTCATATTGAACTGAAGACGCGCACGGCTAAGGAGGAAATTGGTACACAATTGTCTATTGCCGGTTCAAAGTTTACAGGGCAGGAGCCTTGTGCCTGTCCTGTTGGAGCTAATTTCAAGGTTGAAAACCTTTTCTATAATGTTCCCGCTCGACGGAAATTTCTTAAATCGAACACAACAGAATTGAATCATATCATTACGGCATTCGAGCGAATTGCGTTGGTGTATCCCAAGGTGGCATTCACTTTTCACAGCAATGGCTCGGAAATGTATGATCTGCGTGCGGGAGGATTGCGTCAGCGCATTGTTGATATTTTTGGTAAGCGCATTAATCAAGATTTGTTGCCTGTAAACGTGGAGACCTCTGTGTGCGGCTTGGGTGGGTTTGTAGGTAAACCTGAATCCGCAAAAAAGAGAGGTGTTCATCAATATTTTTTTGTGAATGGACGGTATATGCGCCATCCTTATTTTCACAAAGCGGTGATGCAGGTCTATGAACGCCTCATACCCCAAGGGACTCAGATTCCCTATTTCCTCTATTTTGATGTAGACCCCAAAGATATTGACGTAAATATCCATCCCACTAAGACCGAGATAAAATTTGAAAACGAACAGGCCATATGGCAGATTCTATTTGCATCGATCAAGGATGCCATTGGCAGGTTCAGTGACATGACCACCATAGAGTTTGACACAGAGGGAAAGCCTGATATTCCTGTATACGACCCCGGATTAGACGCTCAATTGCCCCAAATGAATTTAAATCCCCAATACAATCCATTTAATAGTAACGAGAGAAAGTCTGAACATCGGAGCAAAGTTGGAGGAGGTTTTGATGGGGGGCAAATCATTCGTTCTCGTGTGCCGGAGCAATGGGATCAGCTTTATGAAGGATTGGAGACGGAAACATCATCTGTCAGTGGTACGCTGTTTACAGGTTCGGGTGAAAGTGAGGAGAGCTTGATTGCTGATAAGTCTCCAAGTCATTACCAATATAAGGGAAGGTATATCATGACGGCAGTTAAATCGGGCCTAATGATAGTCGACCAGCATCGTGCTCATGTTCGGATGCTTTTCGAGCAATATCAGAAACAGCTTTCTGCCCGTAAAATGCATTCCCAGAAAGTTCTTTTCCCGGAAACATTGCAATTGTCGGTTCAAGAAAATACGACATTCCAATCCATCCACAATGAAATCAAGACTATGGGATTTGAATTATCTGACTTGGGAGGGAGCACTTATGCCGTTTATGCGATACCCGAAGGCTTGGAAGGAATAGACGTCTTGCAGCTGCTTCGCGATATGATAGCATCTGTTCGTGAGAAGGGAGTAGCCGATATCAATGCTGTTAATGATTCCCTGGCACTGAGTATGGCACGTGCTGCAGCTGTCCCTTATGGGCAAGTTTTATCAAATGAAGAAATGGAAGGGATTATAAACGGCTTGTTTGTCTGCTCAAATGTTAATTATACACCAGATGGTAAAACTATTTTGTATATTTTAAAACAGGAAGAAATAGAGCAAATGCTAAGATAATACATATATAAATAAGGTAATGTAGATGAAAAGTGATTACTTTTTTGTTAAAAATGAGTATTTTTTAAATTTTCACAAAATTTTTCAACAAAAAGTGCCAACTATTAAAAAATATTATTAACTTTGTCATCGAATAACGTACGAGAATAGAGTTGAAAGAATTACATTTAGATCATTAAGATAATAGATTATGAAAAAGTTATTAATGACACTGGCTATTGCCGGTATGTCCATGGGCGCATTTGCTCAGGATTCGGACCCTGTACAGAAGTACAGTGTAGCAACAAACTCTTTTTGGAGTAATTGGTTTATTCAGTTAGGTGGCGACTGGCATGCTTGGTATCCAGACGAAAAGCATGGTCGCGATTTTCATAAAGGAGTAGGTCTGCTCTCTAAAGATCGTCGTACTTTTGGCGCTTCCGTTGCTTTAGGTAAGTGGTTTACACCGGGCCTCGGTCTTCGTACCAAAATGCAGGCTTGGCAAGGTAAGGACTTAGACATCAAGACAGGTGAGCGTGATAATTTCGATATGTGGATCTTGAACGAGCATATCATGTTCAACTTGAGCAATATTTTCTGCGGCTACAATCCTAACCGTGTATGGAATTTGATTCCTTTCATGGGTGGTGGTGTTTCTCGTAACATGAGTTATAACCTTTATGCTATGCAGTTGAGTGCTGGTATCCAGTCAACATGGCGTCTGGGCAAGCACGCTAATTTGTATTTGGAAGCAGGTTGGAACCGTTTGGAAGAGGATTTCTCTGGCGACCAGGGAACTGCTTTGAAGAACACACATCACAATCGTGGCTGGGAAGACAAGGACAACGATATTTACGGAGAAATTGGTCTGACCTTCAACTTGGGTAGAGCAACTTGGGACAAGGTGCCAGATGTTGACGCTATCAAGGCTCTCTCTCAGAGCCAGATCGACGCTCTCAACGCACAGCTCAATGATGCTAATGCAGAGAACGCTCGTCTGAAGAACTTGCTGGCTAATCAGCCGAAGCCTGAGGCTCCTAAGGCTGTTAAGGAATTCGTTACAACACCTGTATCTGTATTCTTTAACATCAACCGTACAAACATTGCTTCTCAGAAGGACCTCGTAAACGTAGAGGCTGTTGCTAAGTACGCTAAGGAAAATGGTAGCAAGCTGGCTGTAACGGGTTATGCTGATAGCGCAACTGGTAACGCTGAAATCAACCAGCGCTTGTCTGAAGGCCGTGCTGCAACTGTAGCTGATGAGCTCGTTAAGCTCGGTGTTGACCGTAGCAATATCTCTACTGTAGGTAAGGGTGGTGTTGATGATCTCTCTCCGATTTCATTCAACCGTCGTGCAACAGTTCAGGTTGTTGAGTAATTTAGTATAATAAGATTTCTTTCATACAAGAAAGACATTGAAATAGTTTTAGAGGAGCATCATCCGTATGGGTGATGCTCTTTTTCTTTCTATAGAGGGGAGGGCCTTGTCCCAGTAAGATAGATGAATACAGAAGTGTAGATATCTGTAGGATGATATAGGACTTATAGGACCTTATAGGGGTCTATAGGAGTTTATAGGAGTTTATAGGAGGATTTATAGGAGAATAGGGAGAAATAAAAGAGTAGGGGTTAAGAGTAGTAGTCAATAGGAAGTATCGGGAATTATAGAAGAGTGGAGATAATCTAGGCTTAGGGCGATTCATTAGTATTTATCATCTGTGTCTCAATCATCTGGAGTTAAGCACATATGCCCTTTTTTGGAATTAATCATGTGCCTCATTCATCTGAATGATAGGTGTTGGTATGTTAGGACGGCAGAAGGGGAGTATAAGAGATAATGGGGCCTTTCCAGAGGGATAGTAATTTGTTATGCTTAAAGTTAGGAATCTGTAGGAGGAATCCACCATTTTCACTTTTCCTTCAAATATTAGTGTAAGTCTTATTATTATGATAAAGGCCGATAGTGAATTACTATCAGCCTCTTTGAAAATGAAGTTTCCATAATAGCGCTCAATCCATGGCTACTATCATATAGAAGTTTTATTTGATGTTACCTGATTGGATGAGGTATTCTCCTATTTGTACGGCGTTCAGCGCTGCTCCCTTGCGAATCTGGTCGCCAGTTAGCCATAGCGTGTTACCATTGTCGTCTGCAAGGTCTTTTCTAACACGGCCAACATAAATATCGTCTTTGCCGGCACTTTCCAATGGCATAGGATAAACATAATTTTGAGGATCATCAACAAGTGCCACGCCAGGGGCTTTTTGCAGAGCCTCTCTAATTTGCTCAACACTGATGGGCTGCTCCGTCTCAAACCATACGCTTTCAGAGTGGGAGCGTAGAGAGCTCACGCGAACACAAGTGGCAGAGGTGCGGATGTCAGAATGCATAATCTTTCTGGTCTCATCATACATCTTCATCTCTTCCTTGGTGTAGTCATTCTCTGTCATTTTATCAATTTGAGGAATGACATTATAGGCCAACTGATGCGGGAACTTGCTGATAGTGCTCACCTTTCCGTTCTCCACCATTTCCTTATATTGCTGTTCAAGCTCCTGCATAGCTGCTGCACCGGCACCGCTGGCACTCTGATAGCTGGAAACGTGCACCTTCCTGATGTGTGAAAGCTTTTCGATGGGATTGAGCACAACCACCATCATAATTGTGGTGCAGTTAGGGTTAGCAATCACGCCACGAGGGCGGTTTAGGGCATCCTCTGCATTGATTTCGGGAACGACCAATGGTACGTCCTTATCCATACGGAATGCACTTGAATTATCTATCATCACCGTACCAAACTTGGTGATGGTCTCAACAAATTCTTTACTGGTGCCTGCGCCGGCTGAAGTAAAGGCTATATCTATATCTTTGAAGTCATCGTTATGTTGCAATAGCTTCACTTCATAATCCTTACCCTTAAAGTTGTATTTTCTGCCTGCACTTCGCTCAGAACCAAACAATACCAAATCGTCCAATGGGAAATTGCGTTCAGCAAGTATGTTCAAAAGCTCTTGTCCTACTGCTCCGCTTGCCCCTACAATTGCTACTCTCATGTTATAATGCTTTATAAATTAATAACTATATGTTGCAAAATTACTGTTTTTCATTGACATCAATGCACATTATGAAAGATTTTTGTGTTTCTGTGTTTACAAACGGGGATATTTTCGCAATTGATTAGAAAATAATTACTAACTTTGCAGGCAATATACAATCCTATTATGGAGCATATCGCATCATACTTTCCGATAACCGACCCCACGCTCATTTTTTTTGTGGTATTGCTCATTATCCTGTTTGCTCCTATCATCATGGGCAAACTTCGTATTCCCCATATTGTCGGAATGGTATTGGCGGGAATTCTCATTGGCCAATACGGCTTAAACATATTGGACCGCGACGCTTCCTTCGAGCTTTTTGGCCGGGTAGGACTTTATTATATCATGTTTCTTGCCTCTTTGGAGATGGATATAGATGGTTTGAAGAAAAACAAAAACCGTACAATCCTCTTTGGACTACTCACATTCAGTATCCCCTTCGCGCTCACCTATTTTATGGCTTTAAACTTGTTGGAATACACTCCTGTAGCCGCATTGCTGCTGAGTTGCATCATGGCATCAAACACACTGGTAGCCTATCCTATCGTGTCGCGTTACGGTCTCCAGAGCAAGCCGAGTGTCACACTGAGCGTCGGGTCAACCATGATATCTTTGTTCGTTGCCCTGGTCTTGCTTGCCGGAATTGTAGCTTATTATCATGGTGGGGCAGGATGGGCATTTTGGCTATGGTTCTCTTTGAAATTGGCGCTATATTGTATAGCCCTGTTATTGTTCATGCCACGATTTACGCGATGGTTTCTGCGGAGATATAGCGATGCGGTGATGCAATTCATCTTCATCCTCGCAGAAATGTTTCTTGGTGCGGCTTTGGCAGGACTGGTGGGACTGGAGGGCATTTTTGGAGCATTTTTCTCCGGGCTGATTCTCAATCGTTACGTGCCTCGTGTCTCCCCCTTGATGAATCGCATCGAGTTTATAGGAAACGCCCTTTTCATTCCTTACTTCCTGATAGGAGTAGGAATGCTCATCAATGTGCGGCTATTGTTTCAGGGAGGTACTATCCTGTGGGTTGCCTTTTGCATTGTCTTGTTTGGTACTTTGGGCAAGGCCATTGCCGCCTATTTCTCCAGTTTTGTGTTTCGCATGCCGTTGATTTCCGGGCACATGATGTTTGGTCTGACCTCAGCCCATGCCGCTGGCGCAATTGCAATGGTGATGGTAGGAATGACGTTCGGCAATGGCTCTGGGAAACCGATGGTCGATGAGGAGATGCTCAACGGAGTGGTGATTATGATTTTATTCACTTGTATCATTTCATCCATGATCACAGAGCATGCTGCTCAGAAGATTATTTTGCATGACAAGGAATTTGCTCCGGACAAATCAGACGGGGATGATGAGCGAATATTAATTCCCGTAAAATATCCGGAATATGCCAACAGCCTGGTGCATCTTGGGATGATGATGCGAAATCCCAAACTCAATCGCGGTCTTGTCGCTTTGAATGTTGTCTATGATGATGATAAGATGAAGAGAAATCAGGAATTTGGACGCAAGCTGTTGGAACAGGTAACCCAGTATGCTTCGGGATCTAATGTCCTGGTCGAGACGCAGGTCCGGGTGGCGGCCAATATAGCCAACGGCATCAAGCATGCCTTCAAGGAGTTTGACGCATCAGAGATACTCATTGGCATGCACAATCATACCAAAGTTTCTCCAAAATTCTGGGGGCAGTTCCATCAAAGTCTGTTTAATGGTCTGAATCGGCAAATCATCATGACCCGTCTACACTATCCGCTCGCCACACTCCGCCGCATACAGGTCGCCGTCCCTTCCCGTGCCCAATACGAGCCGGGCTTCTATCGTTGGCTGGAGCGGCTGGCCAGAGTCACAAGAATTTTGGAATGTCGCATTCAGTTTCATGGACGTACGGACACGTTGCAGATGATCAGGGAGTATATCAAAAACAAGCACTCCGAAATTCGGGCAGAGTATCTCGACATGGAACACTGGAACGAAATGCCCAAACTGGCGGCCACCATCGCCGAAGACCATCTGTTTGTGGTGGTAACCGCCCGAAAGGGGACCGTGTCTTATAAAAATGCATTGGACCGCCTGCCGGACGAATTAACAAGATATTTCTCGGGTAAAAACCTCATGATTATATTCCCGGACCAATATGGTGACGACAAAATGACGTTTGCAGCGCCACAACACACAGAGGAGATGTCGGCTTATGAAGCCCTGCACAATTTGATAAAAAGCAAGTTGAATAGCTGAAACGGGCAACGGGCATCATGATATAAACGAACAAAACAGAACAATATATGATAGACATTCAAGGCATAAGGAAATCTTTTGGAAACTTACAGGTACTCAAAGGAATTGATTTACACATAGACAAAGGCGAGGTGGTATCCATTGTCGGTCCGTCGGGAGCCGGGAAAACTACATTGCTACAAATCATCGGAACGCTTGACAAACCGGATAGCGGCTCTGTAATTGTCGATGGTGTGGATGTAGGCCGTTTGTCGAGTAAGAAAATCTCCATGTTTCGCAATCAGAAACTTGGGTTTGTCTTTCAGTTCCATCAGCTTTTGCCGGAATTCACGGCATTGGAAAATGTAATGATTCCGTGTTTTATTGCTGGCGAAAGTCGCAAGAATGCCAAGGCAAGGGCCGAGGAGCTGCTCAATTTTATGGGACTGGGCGACAGGGCAAACCATAAACCCAATGAACTTTCAGGTGGGGAAAAACAGCGTGTGGCAGTTGCTCGGGCTTTGGTGAACAATCCCTCCGTCATCCTTGCGGATGAGCCGTCGGGAAGCCTTGATTCAAAAAACAAGGCTGAACTTCATCAACTCTTTTTCGACCTGCGTGACAAGTTTGGACAGACTTTTGTTATCGTTACTCATGACGAATCGCTCGCTGCCCTTACCGACCGCACCATCCACATGAAGGATGGTCAGCTGATCGAGCCGGATGTCCAGCCGAAAGCTGCTGTCCCGGAGGAAAATGCAGCGCAGTCGGCCGAACAGCAACCTGAAGATGCGCCCCGGGACAACGAGTAGTGAATATAGCGGATAGTATCGTATATAAGCGATAGGTTATGAACATCTATCCTATAGAATGAAAAAGAAAACCGGATATGAATAAAATAAGATTAGGAGATTACAATACACTGAAAATGGTGAAAGTGGCCGAACGTCCCAATCCCCATTCTTTTGGAGGAAAGGAAACATTTGGCATTTTTCTCGACGGTGGACAAGACGGAGAAATACTGATGCCCCAGAAATATGTGCCCCAAGGCGTGAAGGTAGGCGATGAGATACGTTGTTTTGTGTATCTGGACCAGGAAGAACGCCCCATAGCCACGTTGGAGGTGCCTTTGGCCAGAGTAGGCGATTTCGCTTATCTCAAGGTGAATTGGGTGAATGAGTATGGTGCCTTTCTGGATTGGGGACTGATGAAAGATGTTTTTTGTCCGTTCCGTGAACAGAAGAAGCGCATGGAAATAGGCGATAGCTACATCGTCTATTTATATGTTGATGAGGAAAGCTATCGCATAGTCTCCTCAGCAAAGATTGATAAATTCTTGATAGACTTCAATGAAGATTCTGAGGAACATCGTCGTGAACTTTATGAAAAGCAACGGACGGGCGCTCCCGTAGAGCTGTTGGTGTGGCAGAAGAGCGACTTGGGTTTCAAGGTTATTGTGGAAAACAGATATGCCGGTTTGATATATAAAAACCAGATATTCCAATATGTCCATACGGGAGACCGTCTCCAGGGGTATGTCCAGAAGATTCGGTCTGATGGAAAAATGGATATCAGCCTACAGCCCGTGGGTCGCAGGCAGACGCTGGATTTTGCGGAGACTCTCTTGCAATGGCTGCATGAAAACGGAGGGCATTGTTCATTGGGCGACAAGAGTGATGCGGAAGACATCAAACGGCAGTTCCACGTCAGTAAGAAAACCTACAAAAGAGCTTTGGGAGACTTGTACAAGCGGCGGCTGATAACGTTTACCGACGAGGGCATCTCGTTGGTTTGATGGCTTCCAAAGCATTACTGTTCAGTAAATATTTATTAGTAGGGATGCCCGGCTCGTGCGTCCGCTTTCATTGTTGTGTTCAAGCTAATCTAAATAACTGATAATCAGGAACGAATGTTCATGGAATTGCGGACGTACGAGCCGTACGTCCTTACAAGGCGTATACCCCTAAGTAAGTTTCTACTGAGTCCTAATCATTATGGGAAACGGCCGTACGCACCGTAGGTCTCCACACAGTGTACAGTCCCAATAACTTCTTATTATCCCCTAAAAAATCTTACAAAAGTCCTTTTATATTTCGCGTATTCTGAAAAGACAGACCGTCGGCTCAAAATTCGCGATTTTTGAGCAATTTATTCAAATCGCTGATTGTCAAGCGTTTGTGTTTTGTTTCGATTTGGTTCGACAAAACATGAGGAGCAGTGCCCTTGCGACAAGATACTAACGGCATTGTGGTTAGGCTTTTAACCCATTGTGAGAAGGGTCTTGCCGCGTGCCGAGTAAGCTCTAATCGCAGTGCCGTTAGGCCTTAGTGGCAGATTGACTGAAATTATGGGAGGGCGTAGCACTATAATTTAGGACCGGCGGGCAGCACTACATGATGAAAACAAGGCTTTCGGATTCTATAATGCAAAAATCGGAAGGCCGTTTTGAAGTGAATAAAATTTGACAATTCTTGTGCTAAATACGCATTTCATACTCGCCACATACCCTACCTTTTCCAGTTCGATGGTCTGTGTTCTGACCTATTGTGGAGCGTATTTCCGTACAACGAACAGGGTGCGGGTGCATAAACCAAACAAAGCTCTCGGACATTCATGCCGGGAGCCTTGCAAATAGTATGGTTGGTTTTTGAATATGCGGAACTATAGAGGAGTGGAGAAAATGAAGGTACGTATGCACCAGTAGCTGAGTATGCCGAGGATGTAACCAACGAAGACTATCCAGCTGATATGTTTCATATACCACCCGAAAGTGATTTTCTCGAGTCCCATCACGATTACTCCGGCAGCCGAGCCAATGATGAGCAAGGAGCCTCCCACGCCGGCACAGTAGGCCAGCAGCTGCCAGAAGATGCCGTCTACAGCCATATCGCCGGTGGGTGACACGGGATACATCCCCATACATCCGGCCACAAGCGGCACATTGTCGACAATGCTTGACAGTACGCCGATGATTCCGGTCACGGCATAGTGGTCGCCGTTGAAAGTCGTGTTGAGGCTTTCGCCCAGCATGGTGAGCACGCCTATCTCTTCCAGACAAGCTACGGCCATGAGAATGCCAAGGAAGAAGAGAATGGTGGACATATCGATGTTGTGCAGCAGCTTGCTGACGCGTTTCATGGTGCTACCATCGTTTTTCCCGTTGGAAAGCCCATGATAGAACACTTCGGTGGTGATCCAGAGAACGCTCAGCACAAGCAGAATGCCTACGAAGGGGGGCAGGTGGGTGATACTCTTGAATACGGGCACAAACATCAGACCGCCTACTCCGATAACAAATACGGCCTTGCGCTGGCGGCTTGTAAAGTCGAGCAGCTTGTAGTCGCTCTGCACGGTACTCTCGTTGTTGTCGTCAAGGTTGCCTTTCAGCATATATTGCATGATAAATGCCGGTACTACCATTGACACGACCGAAGGGATGAATATTTCGGAAACAACACCCAGTGCGGTGATGACGCCCTTGTTCCAGAGCATGATGGTGGTCACGTCGCCAATGGGAGAGAAAGCCCCTCCGGAGTTAGCGGCAATGATGACGAGCGAGTCGTAGATGATACGATCTTTGTGGTTTTGCACAAGTTTGCGCAGAATCATAATCATCACGATGCTTGTCGTCAGGTTGTCGAGAATGGCTGAGAGGAAGAAAGTGGTGAAAGCAATGCGCCAGAGCAGTGCGCGCTTGGTCTTGGTCTTCATCACCGAGCGTACCCAGTTGAAGCCACCGTTCTGGTCGACAATCTCAACGATGGTCATGGCGCCCATGAGGAAGAACAAGGTGGTGGAGGTGTTGCCCAGATGGCGTTCGATGGTGGAACTTACTTGGTCGACAAGTTCCTGACCGGAGAAACCGTGAATATAGGTTTCGGGAGCCAGCATGAACAAGGTCCAGCAGGCTGCAAACATCAAGAGAGCGATGGCAGACTTGTTAACTTTGGTCACGTTTTCGATAGCTATGAAAAAATAGCCCACGCAAAAAGCAATGATGATTGCAATTGTTAAAGACGACATTTGTACTTTTTATTATGAATATATCTGCTCGGATTCTTGTATAAAAAGCGTTGAAATCAGAGCCTTGCAAAGGTATAAAAAATCTTAGGACCATAGACCAAAAAGTTGAACAATTATGCTTGTATATGGTGAAATAGCTTAAATATGTACAAAAGATGCATAAACCGATATGTCCAACCGGTCATACCAGTCGGTCAAGCCCATAGATGCCTATTGTTGGGCTGCGTGTTTTATGTCGTATATTTACCCTCAGCAGATTGCCTGGATTTATTGTTTGTGTTTTCAAAAACATTGTGTAATTTTACAGTGGCTGCCCGATGTTGGCTTTGCGACAGGCGGTCAAAACATAAACAGTGTAAAAAATAGGGATTAGGTATGAACGAACTGAAGATTAAGCGTGTGTATCTTGCCCCCGAAGAGGGTGATGGTTATCGCATTTTGATAGACCGTCTGTGGCCGAGAGGGCTCTCGAAGGAAAAGGCAGATGTTGACGAGTGGAACAAGGCGGTTACCCCTTCGACGGAGCTTCGCAAATGGTTTGGCCATAAAGAGGAAAACTATGAGGAGTTTGCCGTGCGCTATCGGGGGGAACTCGACGATAATCCGGAGGCACTTCCCTTTGCCAAGCACATCAAAGAACTTCTGCAAGACGATGACGTCACCCTCGTGTATGGTGCCAAAAGCACGACTTGCAATCATGCCATCATACTTCGCGATTGGGTGATGGGCAAGCAATGAGCATACGTCTTTAAGCATCAAGCAGCAGCCCAACTCCGATTGTGTCTCCCAAAATATCCTTCGTAAACAATCCGGTGTATGAATATGAGGCTCAAGATGCGTTTGGGGGAAGGTTTCATTCGTTTTGCCTTTATGACAGCGTACTTTTTCAATGCGATTTTCATGTCGATAGGGTGACTTGGACAGCCATTTGTTTTTTGTTTAATCCCTTGTGACAATGAAAATAAAAAGTTATCTTTGCAATATGAATTTGCAAGATACAAGCAATGTCCGGATGAGTGAAAATGTGATCATCGCCGATGCGGATTATATCGACAATGTTGCATTTCAGCTTACTGTGCAATTTGAGCGAATGATAGGCCGTGCCATCCCTCCGGCAGACCTCAGCCAATGGATTGTGAATATAGCCCTGGACGGAGGATTGCGTGAGGATGCAACTCCACACGAAACGCAGGTGGTGTTGGTACATCATGGTAAGAGTCGGAAGTTGGATAATTTTAGGCCTTCCGACTTTGAGACAGAGCTTAATGCCCAGGCTTTCAAGGACGATCATTTGGGCGAATTTCTGGTTAATTCGTATGCCGTGGGAGAGATGGTGTCGAAGGATGAATATATCCTCGATGTTACCAAGACCATGGTGGACCATAAGAATGTGAAGCGGCTGATGATAATTCCCAACGGTGAGGAAGGAAGCATCTATGATGAGATTCGCGGTGCCCTCCGAAATGCCCCAGAAGAAAAGCATATTACGGTGTTTGCCATGCAACCTATGTCCGGCGGTAACTTCCGTCAGGAAATACTCGGCTATTCGCTCATGAACGCTATGGGTATCAGAGCGGAGGAGCTGAAATAAGCTTGTGAGTGACGGGCTTCGGAAGTATGGTCTCTCAACTTGCGGAAATTTAAAGTCCGGAGGAGTTAACAAACATAGAACAAGTAATAAATAAAATAAAGAATAAAATGAGTGAATTGCAGAAAGATAGCACGGCTACAAAGCCGACGGTAGCTGAAAAGTCTCTTCCTCGGAGGAATAAGGGGCGAGTTCTCATGATTGGTGCTGGTGGTGTAGCCACCGTTTGCGCTTTCAAGATAGTCCAAAATCAGGATGTATTTAAGGAATTTATGATTGCCAGCCGTCGCAAGGAAAAATGTGACAAACTGGTGGCCGATATTCATGCCAAGGGCTATAAGATGGATATCAAGACTGCCGGTGTCGATGCAGACGATGTGGAACAGCTTAAAGCGCTGTTTAATAGTTACAAGCCGGATTTGGTGATCAATCTTGCGTTGCCTTATCAGGACCTCACTATTATGGAAGCCTGTCTGGCTTGCGGCTGCAACTATCTCGACACGGCCAACTACGAACCCAAGGATGAGGCTCACTTCGAATACAGCTGGCAGTGGGCTTACAAGGATAAATTTGAGAAGGCAGGCCTCACGGCCATCCTCGGTTGTGGCTTCGACCCGGGTGTGTCGCAGGCATATACGGCGTATGCTGCTAAACATCATTTCGACGAAATACACTATCTCGACATCGTAGACTGCAATGCCGGCAACCATCACAAGGCGTTTGCCACCAATTTTAATCCTGAAATTAATATTCGAGAGATTACGCAGAAGGGTCTTTACTATGAGAACGGCGAGTGGATTGAGACCGAGCCGCTGGCTGTTCATCAAGATCTCACCTATCCGAATATCGGTCCTCGTGACAGCTATTTGATGCATCATGAGGAACTGGAGAGTCTGGTGAAAAACTATCCGACTATCAAGCGTGCACGCTTCTGGATGACTTTTGGCCAGCAATATCTCACCTATTTAGACTGTATTCAGAATCTTGGCATGAGCCGCATTGACAATGTGGAGTATGAAGCGCCACTGGCCGACGGCTCGGGAAAGACGGTAAAGGTGAATATCGTACCTTTGCAATTTTTGAAAGCCGTGCTGCCCAACCCACAGGATTTGGGTGAAAACTACGACGGAGAGACCTCGATAGGCTGTCGTATTCGTGGCATCAAGGACGGAAAGGAACGTACCTATTATATATATAACAACTGTAAGCACCAAGATGCCTACAATGAGACAGGCATGCAGGGTGTGAGCTACACGACCGGAGTACCGGCCATGGCAGGGGCGATGATGTTCCTTAAGGGCCTGTGGGCCAAACCGGGTGTGTGGAATGTTGAAGATTTCAATCCGGACCCGTTCTTGGAGGTAGTCGGAGCACAAGGCCTGCCCTGGCACGAAGAGTTTGACGGCGATTTGGAATTGTAGTCTTACATTTACCCTCCAAAGGAGGATACGGTCAAATGATGATGTTAATCACCTATAAACAAGACCTCAAGCTTATAACCGTGCAACGGTAGTAATCCGATGTTCACTCATCGGCGAGGGGAGAGGACTGTTAATATTAAATTTATATATGGCAAAATCAGAAGAAGCGCTGGCTGCAGAAAAGCAAGCACAGCAGAAGGCAGAAAAAGATGCAAAGCTGAAAGCATTGCAGGCTGCCATGTCGAAGATAGAGAAAGACTTTGGCAAAGGCTCCATCATGCGTATGGGCGATGAGAATGTAGAACCTATCGACGTTATTCCTACAGGGTCTATTGGCCTCGACGTTGCTTTGGGCGTGGGTGGTTATCCACGTGGCAGGGTCGTAGAGATCTATGGTCCGGAATCGTCCGGTAAGACCACATTGGCCATCCATGCCATTGCTGAGGCCCAAAAGCTCGGGGGTATAGCTGCATTCATAGATGCTGAGCACGCTTTCGATCGCTTTTATGCACAGAAACTGGGAGTTGATGTAGATAACCTCTGGATTTCCCAACCTGATAGTGGTGAACAGGCGCTGCAGATTGCAGACCGACTGATAAGCAGTTCGGCGGTTGATATTTTGGTAGTCGACTCGGTGGCCGCCTTGACTCCCAAGAAGGAAATAGAGGGTGAGATGGGGGATTCTGTTGTAGGACTTCAAGCCCGTTTGATGAGTCAGGCACTGCGTAAGCTCACTTCTACGATATCCAAAACCAACACCTGCTGTATCTTCATCAATCAGTTGCGTGAGAAGATTGGCATGACGTTTGGCAACCCGGAAACAACGACTGGAGGTAATGCCTTGAAGTTCTATGCCAGTGTTCGACTGGATATTCGCAAGTCTACGCCTTTGAAAGACGGTGATAACGTCATTGGAAACCTTGCTAAGGTGAAGGTAGTTAAGAACAAAGTAGCTCCACCTTTCCGCCGTGCCGAATTTGATATTATATATGGAATGGGTATCAATAAGGTTGGCGAGATACTCGATTTGGGCGTGGAATACGATATTGTGAAGAAGAGCGGTAGCTGGTATAGCTACAACGACTCCAAGTTGGCACAGGGACGCGATGCCTCGATGGCTATTCTTCGTGATAATCCGGAGCTTTGTGAGGAACTCGAAAAGCTGATTATGAATGCGATAAAGGAAAATATGAATAAGTAGCTTCGCTGTCTCTCCTACGAAAAGAGAGAGCGTAAATTGGATGATGATGTACCTATATGGGCATCAGGAAGTAATCCATGACGTGAAATTAGTAAGCCTCGCTATAGCAAAAAGACTATAGCGAGGCTTACTTTATGTTAGATACGCGCTGCCGAAGGGTCTGCGAGCAGGAGCCGTTGTTGGTGTGTCTGGCAGTGATTTTAGTTCTTAGTCCAGAAAGAAGGGGTGAAAATCACGATGACAGAGAATATTTCCAGACGCCCGATAAGCATCATAATGGAACAAAACCATTTGGCGAAGTTGGGTAAACTGCTCCATGACATTGTTGGACCAATTTCTACGCCCAGTGTCGGTCCAACGTTACTCAGACAACTTAGACATATCGTGATGGCATTGGTGTTGTCGACTCCTGTGGCAATCATAACAAAGGACACGAGTAGCAACAGCAAAAGATAGGTGATGAGAAATGCCAATAGGGATACGCGTTGGGAGTTGGGAACGTTGTTGCCTCTCACTTTGAGGGGCAATACCGCATTAGGATGAAGTTTCTGGCGAAGTTCATTTCTAATCACTTTGAGTAGCATTACGCCTCGCACACACTTGAATCCACCGCTGGTACTGCCTGAACACGCACCTGAAAACATACATATGGACAATATAACCCATGTGACGTGTGGCCATTGGCCTGCATCATCGTTGAAAAGTCCTGTTGTTGTTATGAATGAGACTACTTGAAACAGAGCGGATCGAAAAGCATGTTCGATGTCATAATGGTTTCTCGTAATGAGTTCAACCATGATAAAAGTCGTGAATCCAAGAATGACAAGACAATAGAATTGGAATTCAGAGTCTTTCCAAAGTTCCTTGAATTTGAATTTCGCTGCTGAGAAATAGAGCAATGTAAAGTTCACGCCTGACAGGAAACAGAAGAATGTAGTGGTGTACTCTATGGCTGGTGATTGGAAAAATTCGGTGCTATTGTTATAAATGGCGAATCCTCCGGTAGCTGCGGATGTCATAGCAAAATTAATGCCTTCAAACCAATTCATGCCAAAGAGCATATAGCAGCCCATGCAGGCGAAGGTGATAAACAGATATACCATCCATATCCAGCGAGCTCCCATAGATAATTTAGGATGGAGCTTGGTCTTGATGGGGCCTGTAGATTCGGCAGCAAACACCTTGGTACTGCCGCCGACGAGCGATGGCAGCAGGGCTACGGTGAAGAATACAATACCCAGTCCGCCAATCCATTGCGTAAGCGAACGCCAGAAAAGTATACCGTGAGGCAATGTCTCAACATCATCGATGATGGTGGCTCCTGTGGTTGTGAATCCCGACATGGTTTCAAAAAAGGCATCGGTGAAGCTGTGTAAATATCCTCCTACGAGGAATGGCATGGTACCGAAAAAGGAGAAAACAATCCACGACAGTGTCACAACAAGAAATGATTCACGGCGTGAAAGACGGTTTTCTGCATTTCGCCCTGCATATTTCAGCAGTATAGCCCCCAACAGAGTGACAACGATAGAGATGATGAACGTCAGAATATCGTCTTCTCCAAAATAGAGAGCCATAATCAGACACCATAACATCAACGTGATCTCTATGAAGAGAAGTGACCCTAAAACCTTATATATGATGCGAAAATTAATCACTAATTAAAAAGTTTTTCGATTTTCTTCAAGTTCATATTATGGCAGAACACTACGACAGAGTCGCCGGCTTCTATCTTTGTGTTACCTGAGACGAGCAGACCTTCCCCATTTCTCACGATGCCGCCAATGGTGATGCCAGAGGGCAGTCCAAGCTCCCTGACAATTTTCTTGGTCACTTTGGACCCTGGCTTCGGAATGAACTCGGCCACATCGGCGTTGGCCGACATCAGAAACGTGACGTTCATAACGTCGGCATCGAGCATGAGCTGATAGATGCGACTGGCGGCGATGGCCTGTTTGTTGATGATGGTACCGATGTCAAGGCTTTCGGCCATGCTCACATAGTCGATGTTTTCGACCATGGCAACGGTCTTTCTCACGCCCAGGCGCTTAGCCGTGAGGCAGGCCAGAATGTTGGCTTCGGCATTGCCTGTGAGGGCAACAAAAGCCTGTGTGTATCTTATGCCCTCATCATTGAGTTGCGAGATATCCCGGGCGTCAGCATGGATGACAAGCGTGTCGCTGTCGAGAATTTCGTTCAACTCCTCGCATCGTGCAGGGTCTATCTCAAGTATTTTGGCGTCCATGTATTTGGGAAAACTCTGCAATGCTCTTACTGCCGTGGCGCCGCCCCCCATGAACATCACGTTTTTAACATCGACATAGTTCTCCTTACCCACAATCTTTCGGATGTAGGGCACATAGTCCCGTGTAGTCATGAAATAGGCCAGGTCGAAACATTCGAGTTGATCGTTACCGCCAGGGATTATCGTGTCGTCTCCCCGTTTGATGGCCACGATGTGGTAGGGGTCGTCGGGGCCGCAGAGCTCCCGAAGGGGTTGGTTTAGGATTTGGCAATTTTCCCGCAGCTTAATGCCGAGCATAACGAGCGCACCATCGTGTACGTCCCATCGCTGGCGCACCCACGACATCTTCAGTCCGTTAATAATATCTCGCGCTGCAAGTATTTCCGGATATATCAGCTCGTCCACCCCTAAGTCCTTATACATCTGGTGGATGTCGGGCTCCATATATTCAGCGTCGTTAACCTGAGCTACGGTTTTCTTGGCATGAAGTGCATGGGCGATAACGCAGCTGTTAATATTCTCATTCTCATTGGGCGTGAGGGCGATGAAGAGGTCAGCACTGCCTGCCCCGGCCTCTTTCAAGGTCTTGATACTGGTGGGAGAGCCGTGTATGGTCAGCAAATCGTAGTCTGACCCAATTGTGGCCAGTCGCTCTTCGTCATCGTCGATAATTGTGAGCTCCTCTTTGTTACGAGATAACAGACGTGCAAGGTGAGTACCTATGGCATAAGCCCCGGTGATGATAATTTTCATTGCTAATGTTATGATTTCACAAGTTGTAGAATCGTCTCTTTAATCGATTCAGCATCCATTCCACAGAGTTTGTATAATTGGCCAACAGTTCCGTGTTCCACAAATTTGGTGTTCGGCAGTCCAATTCTTACAATCTTAGGCTGATATTCATGGTCGTTCATCCATTCCAATACGGCCGACCCCAGTCCCCCGTTGCGCACCCCATCCTCAATGGTAATGATGCGTTTGAACTTCTTTCCGATCTCATCCAGAAGATGCTCATCCAATGGTTTGAGGAAACGCATATCATAATGCGCGGCCGAAATGCCCGACTCCTCAATGGCTTGCTGGGCTACATTGCCTATCGGGCCAAGGGTAAGCACGGCCACTTCCTCTCCATTCCTCAGTTTTCTGCCCGTTCCAACAGCAATCTCCTCTAAAGGACACTCCCAATCTTTCAGCACGCCTCTGCCACGTGGATAGCGTATGACAAAAGTCCCCTTGTTGGGCAGCTGTGCTGTGTACATTAATTTGCGCAGCTCATGCTCGTTCATGGGTGACGATATGGTAAGATTGGGAATGGGGCGCAGGGCTGCGAGGTCAAAGGCCCCATGATGGGTTGATCCGTCTTCGCCAACCAATCCGGCCCTGTCAAGACACAGCACAACCGGCAGATTGAGGATGGCCAGGTCGTGGATAATATTGTCGTATGCGCGCTGCGAGAACGAACTGTAGATGTTGCAGAAGGGAATGAGCCCGTCTTTGGCCATACCGCCGGAGAAAGTCACGGCGTGTCCTTCGGCAATTCCCACGTCAAAGGTGCGGTTGCCCATCTCCTTCATCATGATGTTCATGGAGCAACCCGTAGGCATAGCGGGCGTCACACCAACTATCTTAGGATTCTGCTTGGCCAGTTCCAGAAGCGTCTTGCCAAACACCACTTGAAACTTTGGCGGTTCGTTATTGTCTTCTTGGATAATGCGTTCGCCCGTTTTGGGGTCGAATTTTCCCGGTGCGTGCCACACGGTGGCAGCTTTCTCCGCAGGTTCGTAGCCCTTACCTTTCACGGTATGCAGATGCAGGAGCTTGGGCCCCTTCATGTCTTTAATCTGCCTGAGAATTCTCACCACCTCATGAATGTCATGCCCGTCAAACGGTCCGAAGTATCGGATGTTCATGCCCTCAAATATGTTTTGCTGATGGCTTATGGCACTTTTGATGGCGTTGTTGAGTCTGATAATGCCCTTCCGCCGGTTGTCGTTGAGATAACCTTTGGAGCGCAGCCATTGCGAGGCTTTAAACCGCACCTTGTTATAGGTTGCTGTGGTATCGAGATTCAGCAGATATTTTTCCATGCCACCTACCGCACGGTCGATAGACATATCGTTGTCGTTGAGGATAATGAGCAGGTCGTTGGGGGTGGAACTGACGTTGTTAATTCCTTCAAAAGCCAGTCCGCCACTCATCGAACCGTCTCCGATGACTGCTACCACATGGCGATGGGCGTGCCCGGTTTTTTTGGCGGCTACGGCCATACCAAGGGCCGCCGAGATGCTGTTGGACGCATGACCGCAGGTGAAAGTGTCGTATTCGCTTTCCAAGGGGGTGGGGAAGGGACGTATGCCGCCCAACTTCCTGTTTGTAGAGAATTGCTCGCGCCTCCCGGTCAATATTTTGTGAGCGTAAGCCTGATGCCCAACGTCCCACACGATGCGGTCTTCGGGGGTGTCGAAAACATAATGCAGGGCTACCGTAATCTCCACAACGCCTAAACTTGAGGCAAAGTGTCCGGGATTGACGGATACCTCGTCGATGATGTCTTGACGCAGTTCCCGACATACTTCCGGCAGTTGATTGACGCTCAGCTTTCTAAGGTCGGCAGGATATTTGATCTGGCTTAACAGTCGATATTTATTTTGATTCATTGATATTCTGTTAGAATAACTATGCAAAGATAATGTTTTATTTTCGTAGATGCAAAAAGAACAACAATTTCCTTTAGTTATAATATAACTACTCCGTCGGTGGAATTGTCGTATGTTTGTATCCACTCTAATTCTTTTGCTTGTAAAATATAATTACCATTTTTCGATGATTTTAATCAGAGCATTTAGCGCAAAAAGGGCTATGTTTTAGCCCTCATCCTCAACTCGCACAACGTCAAAACTGGTCAGTTTTTATGTTGTGTATTCCGCCATCCTATGGTGGGGCTTTAACGGCGCTATGGTTAAGCCCTAACGGCCATGCGAAAGAGGCCCATTCGCAGTGCCGTTGAGGCTTTGTCGCCCTGCCGTTTGATATCCAACCGCAGGCAGCGACATTGGAGGTGTCGAGGTGCGTTTCACCATCGGTCTGATAATCAAGCAAATACAAATTGCTGAAATTTTCGCGAATTCTGAGCGGAATCAAGATTGTTTTTGAATTTGCGAAATATAGAAGGAAGTTTGTAAATATAAATCGGGTCATCCGATGCTTTTCTATCCAAATTTTATCAGATTATAATCATGGAAAACAACCTCAATTATTAAACAGGCATTAGGTCATGGAATTTTAATATTTTTGTTACCTTTGCAAAGTCACTGATTTGATTTTGAAAACTATTAACAGTTAGCTATGAATAAGAAAACATTGGTGCTATCCTTTTTTGCAACATTCACTTTAGGGCTTTCCGCACAGGTTCGTACGGGCGGTATTTCGCCAGAGATGCTCCGGCAAATCGAAGGCGTCCAGAGCCACAATTCCGCCTATAAGGCTCTGGCCAATGCCATCGCATCCAACAAGATTGACGATTTGGCCAAAAACTATAAAAATCTTGGACAGGTCGACACCTATTTTAATGTGGAGACCCCCACACAGAACATTCACAATCAGCAGCGGTCCGGACGATGCTGGATGTTTTCCGGTTTGAATGTGCTCCGTGCCAATTTTGCCAAGAAGCATCAAGATTCCTTGAGGGTGGAATTTTCACAGGCCTACCTCTTTTTCTATGACCAGTTGGAGAAGGCCAACCTGATGTTGCAGGGGGTGATAGATTGTGCCGAGAAGCCGATGGACGACACACGGGTGCAGTTTTTCTTCCATCATCCTATCAACGATGGGGGAACATTCTGTGGTGTGGCCGACTTGGCCGAAAAATACGGACTGGTGCCCATGAGTGTGATGCCCGAGACGTTCTCGAGCGATAACACATCGCAAATGCAGCGTATGATTTCATCGAAACTGCGCGAATTCGGGCTCGAGCTTCGCAAAATGGTGAATGAAGGTAGGAAGAGTGCCGCCATCAACCGCCGCAAGACGGAGATGCTTGGCACCATCTACCACATGCTGACACTCACCATTGGTGAGCCAGTGAAAGAGTTTACCTATGTTTTTCGCAATAAGGACGGAAAGGCCGTGGGGCAGGCGAGAAAATATACGCCGATGGAATTTTACAAAGAAACGGTTTCCGGACCCATCACGGGAACGTTTATTATGCTGATGAACGACCCCCGACGGCCGTATCACAAGACCTACGAGGTAGAGTTTGACCGCCATACCTATGATGGGCATAACTGGAAATACCTTAATCTTCCGATGGACGAGATAGCTGGGATGGCCATCGCTTCGCTGAAAGATGGGCGCAAGATGTATTCCAGCTACGATGTGGGCAAGCAGCTCGACCGCAAGCGCGGCTATCTGGACACAGACAATTATGACTATGCTTCGCTTTTCGGCACCGAGTTTGGCATGAACAAGGCCGAGCGCATCATGACCTTCGACAGTGGCTCCACCCATGCCATGACGCTCACGGCCGTGGACCTGGATGCAGCGGGCAAACCCTTGAAATGGAAGGTGGAGAACAGTTGGGGAGCGGACAATGGACAGAACGGCTATCTCATTATGACCAACCGATGGTTTAACGAGTATATGTTCAGGCTCGTGGTTAACAAGAAATATGCTTCGGAAAAAATTCTGAAGGAATTCGATCAGGAACCCGTGATGGTGATGCCCGAAGACCCCCTGTTTATGGATGACGGCATGTAATGTTTGTCATTGCATTTTTAATGTCCATTTTCACGGTTGTAGAATTAAACTGTGAAAATCTATTTGATACCGTTGATGATAGTTTGAAGCAGGACGAGGAGTTTCTGCCTGCTTCAAACCATCATTGGACTCCTTATCGATATTGGCGCAAGGTAAACCGCATCGGGCAGGAGATTCTCTCGTGCGGCATGCTCGACACAACTGAGGTGGTGCCCGATCTTATTGCCTTGACCGAGGTGGAAAACGATTCGGTGATGCGCGACCTCACCAAGCGTTCACTGCTTCGCCGGGCCGGTTATGAGTATGTTATGACCGATGGGCCCGACCTTCGCGGCATCGATGTGGCCCTGCTCTATTCGCCTTTCAGTTTCCGACTGCTCCGTTCCCGTTCCATCCGTGTTCCCAAATTTCGTGATTTCAGACCGACGCGCGACATTCTCTATGCCTCGGGCGAGGTTGTCACGGGCGACACGCTGCACGTGTTTGTGGTTCATGCGCCCAGCCGCTCTGATGGCGAAAGTCTCACCAGACCCTATCGGCTGCATGTGGCTCGGCAACTCCATCGGGCCATCGACTCGCTTCGGGCCGTTACGCAGCATCCGAAAATCATCATTGCCGGCGATTTCAATGCTTATACCAAGAATGCCTCCATTCAATTCCTGCTGTCCAAGGGTTTCGAGGATGTGTCGGATGGGGTGATGGGGAGCCATGGCGCTAAGGGAACCTATCGTTATCATGGCGATTGGGGCAGTCTGGACCATATTCTGTGCGATGATGGGATGGCGGCACTCCTTGTGGATTGTCATATTAACGATGCCCCGTTCCTGCTGGAGGAGGATAAGAAATATGGGGGAGTGAAACCTCGGCGGACCTATCTCGGGCCACGCTATCTCGATGGCTTCAGCGACCACCTGCCCTTGGTGGCGGTGTTCGAGTGGGAGGAAGAGACGTCAAAACGCTGACGCCTCGGTGTCTTTGGCGCGTTGGGCTATGTGCTGCAGAAAGTGTCCAACTTGTCTTGCCGACGTGCGATATGCACATAGTAGCCAATGATGGTGAGCGAGGCAATGACAACGTAGGTCAGGAAAAGCTGCCACGTGTTGAGATGTCTGCCTTCAAGGCTTGCGCCGGGCAGTCCTGACAGATAGTCGAGCGAGCGGTTAAGAAATTCGGAAATGCGTACGATTCCCCTGACAATCACCTCCTGAATAGTGGGGAAAGGGATGGAGAGGAACATCAGCAGAGCCCCATAGAGTATCATTGTGGCGGCCGGGATGACAATGATGTTGGTGAGAATGAAGTAGCAGGAAAAGCGACCGAAATAATAAGCCACCAATGGCGCTGTTCCGATCTGTGCCGCCAGCGATACCGCCGTGAGTCCCCACAGCCATCGGGCAACGGCATTGGAGAGGGGCAGGGCATGAAAAATCGTGGGGTAGTAGATGAGTATGGCGGCCACGGCCGTAAACGACATTTGGAAACCGATGTCCCACAGATTCAGCGGATTGACGAGCAGCATCATGAGTGCGGCAAAAGCCAGCGTATTGATGGAGGCGCGCTGTCTTCCTAAAACGATGCACAGAGCATATATGCTGAGCATTGTTGCCGAGCGTATGGCACTTGCTGGCATCCCCACGATGCCCACATACACCCATATTGCGGTAAGGATGACGGCTTGCGAGAGCCATTGCCATTTTCTCCATCGCCCGAGCAACAGTGTCAGAAACGCGTAGATGATGCCAAGATGAAGTCCGGAGAGCGCCAGCACGTGGGAGGCTCCGGCGATGGAATAGCGGTCTTTCAGCGCTTTGGAAAGATGGCTTTTGTCTCCCAACGTCATGGCGGCTACCACCGCATATTGCTCGTCTTCAAGGCCGAGCAGGCGGTATTGTTCCAAAAATGTTTGTCGGAGTTTCAGCGCGCGGAGTTTTAGGCGGTCGAAACGGGGCAGGGTGGTAGTGCTTACGGCAGTTTTACGCCAGTTGCGGTAAAAAATAAAGGTCTGTGCGGCAAAACCATGTGTGCGGAGCCACCTGACATAGTCGAAGTTGCTTCTCGTGTCAAAGTTTTTAAGGACTTCGAGCTGAGACACCGTCTCAATGCCATCGCCAATGTGCAGTCGCTGCCAGCGCTTGGAAACGCTATCTTTCAACAGTGAAGCTTTCACCTTTATGGGCGTGTTGAGTGGCTGTGTTCCGATGTGGGTGATGGTCAGGTCACACCGAATGGTTTTCCCCCTTTCTTCCGGCTCACTCATCACGATGGCCTTGTATTGAGGCGTTGTTCCCGTCAGGGGAGAGTTCAGCCGATGGTTGGTCCGGCAGGTGAGCGTGACGCCCAACAATAGGGTGCACGTCATGATGCACAGTCCTTGTCCCGCTTCGTGCTTCTTTCCTATTCCCAATCCTATTGCCAACACGATGGCCGTCAGGCTAAGCCATAGCCATAGGGGCAGATTTTTGCCCCACGCATCTCCCACGATGATGCCGATGATAAACATCAATGTGATGCGCAATAATGGGTAGAGATTGAGGCCCTTGCTTGATATCATGTCGCAAATATACTGTTTTTTAGGTCACACACCAACGCTTTGCTCCATGAATACGCGCTCCTTGTTTGGTCGATTTATTTTTATCTTGTTGTGTTGGCATTTGCTACAAACCTATTTAGGTTTGGAATGATGTTGCAAACCTACCTTTATATAGATAAAAAACCTTACCTTTGTGAATGATTAACACGTCTATTAGATATATGGAGGGAAACAACGAACTCAGAGAAGCATGGGACTTCGTGGAGCATACCGGTACGAGTATATTCCTGACGGGTAAGGCCGGAACGGGCAAGACGACGTTTCTCAAGGCTGTGAAAGAGCACTCGTCGAAGCGCATGATTGTCGTTGCGCCGACGGGTGTGGCCGCCATCAATGCCGGTGGCGTGACCATTCATTCCTTTTTTCAGCTTCCGCTGTCGCCCTACGTGCCCGGAACATCGATTCGTGACCGCTATAATTTCGGCAAGGAGAAGCGCAGAATTATTCGCACGCTCGACATGGTGGTCATCGACGAGATATCGATGGTGAGGAGTGATTTGCTTGATGCCATCGACTTCGTGTTGCGCAGATACCGCGACCAAACAAAGCCCTTTGGCGGTGTGCAGCTTCTGATGATAGGCGACTTGCAACAGCTCACGCCGGTGGTGACGCCACAGGATGAGGAGATGCTGCGCAACTATTACGACACGCCCTATTTTTTTGGAAGTAAGGCCTTGCAGCAAATCAACTACGTAACGATACAGTTGACGCACGTTTACCGTCAGCAGGACCAGGCGTTTATCAATATTCTGAATCATATCCGTGATGGGAAAGTGCTGCCTGAAGATATCGTTAACCTCAACAAACGATACAACCCGACCTTCATACCCAAAGCGGAGGAGGGCTATATTCGGCTCACTACGCATAACCGCATGGCCGATAGCTACAACGAGACGGAGCTTAGAAAACTCGGAGGAAAACGCTATGTCTACAAGGCAGAAATCAAAGACACGTTTCCCGAATACAGTTATCCTGCCGACGTAGAGCTGGAATTGAAACAGGGCGCGCAAGTGATGTTTATCAAAAACGACGCTTCGGGCTCACATCGCTATTACAATGGCCGAATCGGTCGTGTGGTGAACATCGGCGAGGATTTTATAGACGTGCTTTGTACAGGCGACAGGGAGCCTATTCGTGTGGAGCCGCAGGAGTGGGAAAACACCAAATATGTTATCAATGAACGGACGAAAGTCATTGAGCCTCAGGTACAGGGAGTGTTCAGGCAATACCCCTTGCGATTGGCTTGGGCCATTACCATACACAAAAGTCAGGGCCTGACGTTCGAACACGCCATCATCGATGCAGGACTCTCGTTTGCCTCGGGTCAGGTGTATGTGGCCTTGAGTCGATGCAAAAGTCTTGAGGGATTGGTGCTGGCTTCGCCGATTGGCGAGAGCAACATTATCAACGACCATCGTGTGGCCGATTATATTTCGCATCAGCAGGAGGCGGCTGAACAGAGTATAAGGGAGCTGCCCAATCTGAAAGAGGAGTATTTCAGATATCAGTTGCTCGACTTGTTCGACTTTTCGGCACTGATGGAAGCCGAGCAGATGGTGCATCGCACGCTACTGGAGTATTTCAGGGGATTTCAATCCCTCACCAATCTGCATGGGCAGACGGTTGCTAATCTGAAGGAACGCGTGATGGATGTGGCCTATAAATGGCAGGGTGTGATTCGTGCAACACCGGTAGAAGGACTGCATGAGGAGAAGTTTCTCGAGCGTGTAAAGCGCAGTGCGGGCTATTTTCTGGATGCCATAGAGGGAAATCTGAAAAGAGTTTTGGAGCTCACCAAGGCTGCTAAGAGCCAAAATTCCAGAGGCATGGAACTGATGGAAGAACGCTATAGGGAATTGCGGCTGAACTATTTGGCCAAAGATAGACTGCTCCGCAGGATGGAAGAAGAAACCTTTGACGTTCCGACCTATATGATGGCGAAGCAGGAAGCCATGCTTGACGCCATGGATGTGGTGAATCCCGGCGGAGGGAGTTCCCGTTCGCGCCGAAGAAGGAAAAGCGGAGCGTCCCCTTTCTCGAAAACCGGAGACGACGATTCTAAAAACCGGAAACGAGGGAAGCGAAAGATGGAGAAGGGAGAAACCTATGCCATCAGCTACAAGATGTTTATAGACGGTCTTAGTCTCGAGGATATAGCTAAGAAACGCGAGCTGACGATTAATACGATTTACAGACATTTGGCGCGCTACGTGAAATCGGGTAAGCTGTCGGCGGACAAGGTGATCGATGCCTCGAAGGTAAGGGCTATACGCCATGCCATCAGTCAATTGCCCGAAGGAGCGTCGATAAGCGAAATCAAGGCAATATGTCGAGAAGATATCACATGGAATGAGATACGATTGATGATGCAAAGCTAAGGCTTGCATAAATATTTGATATAATATAGCGTAGACGGCAATGCGAAGGATAAAAAACAAGATATCATTGAATTTTCCAGAGTTTCTTTATAACTTTGCACATTGATATCTTTCTCGCTTGTTGGGAAGGGTAACTATTGATTGCTACGTACAAGGTAAAAATGAAGAAGACTGTAGATTATTTCCTGTCGCAGAAAGGAACGCGACGTTTGAGTATGCTCACTGCATACGATTATCACACAGCTTGTACCATTGATGAGGCTGGCATCGACATGATACTTGTCGGCGATTCACTGGGGAATGTTATGCTGGGCTATGAGAATACACTTGCTGTTACTGTGGATGACATGATACATCACGGCAAGGCTGTTTGTCGTGGGGCAAAACATGCCTTTGTGGTGATAGATATGCCTTTCATGTCTTACCAGACATCGGTTTATGATGCTGTGAAGAATGCCGGACGTATCATGAAGGAAACTAATTGTCAGGCCGTGAAACTTGAAGGCGGTGTACAATATGCCGACCGAGTCAAGGCCATTGTGGAGGCAGGCATCCCCGTAGTGGGGCATATCGGACTTACACCGCAGTCGTTTAACATGCTGGGAGGTTACAAGGTGCAGGGGAAATCGAGTGTGAAGGCTCAACAGTTGATAGAAGATGCACGGGCATTGGAGGCTGTGGGCGCTTTTGCCATCACGTTGGAGTGTGTACCGGAAGCTTTGGCAAAGATGATTACTGAGCAGGTGTCGCCACTGACGATTGGTATCGGCGCAGGGAAATATTGTGATGGTCAGGTGTTGGTGTACCAGGATATGCTGGGTTATACCAATGGTTTCACACCTAAGTTTGTGAAGAAGTACGCCAATCTTCACGACACGATGCTCGCCGCTTTCAAGCAATACAAGGAAGACTGTGAGAATCAAGCCTTCCCCGCCAAAGAACACACATTTTCTATCAGCGATGATGTGCTCAAATCGTTGTATTAAACATCAGGAAGATTATCGTCCGTATAGACGAACAAAATAAATATAAAAATGCAAGTTGTAAAGACTATTCAAGAAGTTCGTGAGATTGTAAAAGGATGGCGTAAGGAGGGATTGAGCGTTGGACTTGTTCCTACGATGGGATTCCTGCATGAAGGGCATCAGAGCCTGATAGCCAAATCGGTGGCCGACAACGACCGGACGGTGGTTTCTGTTTTTGTAAACCCCATACAGTTTGGTCCGTCTGAAGATTTGGAGACCTATCCACGAGATTTGAAACATGACAGTGCTTTGGTTGAAGCAACGGGGGGAGACCTCATCTTCAACCCCGAGCCATCGGAAATGTATCCCCCCCATTTCACCACATTTGTAGATACCACCGAGACCACGGAGCTGCTTTGCGGTGCGCGTCGGGCTGGACATTTCAGGGGAGTATGCACGGTAGTGAGCAAACTTTTTAATATTGTCGGGCCGGATCGTGCCTATTTCGGACAGAAAGATGCCCAGCAATTGGCCACCGTGCGCCGCTTTGTGCGCGACCTCAATTTCGATTTGGAGATAGTGGCTTGCCCGATCGTCCGCGAGTCTGATGGTTTGGCCAAGTCGAGTCGCAATACTTATCTCAGTGCAAAAGAGCGTCAGGCTGCGCTCATCTTGTCGAAGAGTCTCAAACTGGGAAAGGCTGCGGTGGAGAACGGAGAACGCAACGCTCAGGCCGTTAGGAAGATTATCAGCGACAGTCTGCAGACAGAACCGTTGGCACGTGTGGATTATGTAGAGGTGGTTGACTTGAACAACGTGCAACGTGTGGATACGATAGAAGGAGAAACACTTGTGGCCATTGCCGTGTTTATTGGCAAGACCCGATTAATTGATAATTTTATATGGAAATAACACTGCTGAAATCCAAGATACACAGGGCGGTAGTGACGCAGGCTGACCTCAACTATGTGGGCAGCATCACCATCGACAGTAGAGTCATGGAGGCCGCCGGCATCATGGAATATGAACGGGTGGAGATTGCCGATGTGGACAATGGCAATCGTTTTGCCACTTATGTGATTGCTGGGGAGGCCGGCTCGGGCATCATCTGTGTGAATGGGGCGGCGGCTCACTGCGCAAAAAAGGGCGATAAAGTTATTATTATGGCTTATGCCAACATGACTGCCGAGGAAGCTGCGACACATCATCCCAGGGTGGTGTTTGTCGATGAGAAGAACAAGATAACACGACAGACAAACTATGAGAAGCACGGTCTTCTCAAAGATCAGGAATAAAGAGGAGATGACTATGTTGGGCGGAAAAACGGTAATACTGGGTGTGACGGGGAGCATTGCAGCCTATAAGATAGCTAATTTGGCTTCGATGCTTGTCAAGCAGAAGGCAGAAGTTTATGTGGTTATGACCAAGAACGCCTGCCGGTTTATCACTCCTATGACCTTCGAGACGCTTACATCGAGAAAATGCATCATCGATACCTTTGACCATGATTTAGGTTTTGACGTCAAGCACGTGGCGTTAGCGAAGAAAGCCGATATCATGCTGGTAGCGCCGGCAACGGCTAACGTCATCGGCAAAATGGCCAATGGAATCTGTGACGACATGCTCACGACAACATTTATGGCCTGCCAATGTCCTAAGATTGTAGCTCCGGCGATGAATACCAATATGTGGCAGAATGCCATATTACAGGACAATCTGAAGAAGTTGGAACGTTACGGTACGGAGGTGATACAGCCTGAAGCCGGGCGACTGGCTTGTGGAGATATGGGCTTTGGTAAGCTCCCCTCGGAGAAAGTTCTTTTGCAGTATGTGCTGAAGCACATTGCCAAGCCCCATGATATGCAGGGACAGAAAGTGCTTGTCACGGCAGGGCCGACGCAAGAGCGTATCGACCCGGTGAGATACATCACCAATCATTCATCGGGTAAGATGGGATATGCCCTGGCTAAGATGGCGAAGCTGCGGGGAGCAGAGGTTACGCTTGTGTCTGGCCCGGTGGCATTGGACCCTTACCTTGGGGTTGAGAAGGTCCCCGTAGTTACGGCAGGAGAAATGTTTGATGCCGTAACGCGGATAAGTAACGATTATGATATTATCGTGATGTGCAGTGCGGTGGCCGACTATATGCCGGAGAATTATCGTCAGCAGAAGATAAAGAAAGTAGACGGAGCGCTCAACCTGCCCCTAAAAAGGACCCGTGATATCCTGCAACATCTGGGCACGCATAGGAGAGAAGGCCAGTATATTGTAGGCTTTTCCATGGAAACGGAAAACCTGTTGGACCGTTCACGAGAGAAAATGATAAGGAAAAATGTGGATATGATTTGTGCCAACACGATTGCTACGGGTGACACCGGGTTTGGCGTAGACACAAATCAGGTGACTGTTATCACGCCGGACGAGGTTAAAGAATTGCCTCTCTGCAGTAAGGAGGAGACGGCCTCGCTGATTTTAGATAACATCATGAAAAACAAATAAGCTGTTGTCGACAGCCTCTTTGTAATGGAACAAATACTCGTAATCGATATAGGGAACTCCAATATTGTTGTTGGGGTGATGGCGGAAAGCCAGGTGTTGGACTCGCGCCGGATCGCAACTGTGCTGGGCAAGGGAGAAGCAGATACCCTTGCAAGTGTGGAGACGGTGCTTCTGGAATTTCAAACGCGTTATCTACAGTTTGAAGGCGGCATCATATCGTCTGTCGTTCCGGAGTTGACACCAGCCGTCCGTGAAATGGCGTTGCAGGTTACGGGTGTTGCAATGATGACGATGGGCGAAGATAAACTCAATTTGGGGATGGAGATTTGTGTAGAGCATCCCGAGCGGTTGGGACACGACCGTATAGCCGACGCCATCGGCGCCATGAGTCAATTTCCATGTCCACTTGTTGTTATCGATATGGGAACGGCGACAACTGTCAATGTCGTGGACCGAGAAGGACGCTTTGTTGGAGGGATGATTATTCCCGGTGTCCAGACTTCTTTTGACGCTCTTTGTAGCCGCGCCTCCCAATTATCAGAAGTTCCCCTGCGTGTCCCCGAACATCTGATAGGAAAGAATACGGCAGAATGTATGCAAAGTGGGATAATCTACGGCAGCGCAGCGATGATAGACGGACTTGTGGATAGGGTTGTCGCCGAGCTGAAATCGGATATCACCATTGTAACAACGGGAGGACTTGCGCCTTTGGTAAGTCCTCACTGCCGACACAAAGTCGTATATGATGAGTTCCTGCTTTTCAAGGGATTGTATTGTATCTATATCGACAACAAAGTCGTTTGCCCTGAAAGTAGACGGGCGTGTGAACTTCAATTAAACTTGAGTGGTTTAGAAAATAAGTAAAGGTTTACAGAAGAAGATTCTTCTGTAAACCTTTATTCTATGACGAAGGATTGGGGATTGTTGTCCTCTTTCTTTGTTTCATCTTCGCCCAAGGGAAGGTCTTTCATCTCCTCCAGGCGAGTCACCAAAGTGTCGCCGGCTTCTGAAATCCAGAACTTCGCCCGTACTACATGATAGAAGTCGGCATTACCTATTACCTTGATATGTTTTCCCTTGGTATAAACCATCGAATCACGCCGGCTTGGATAACTTAAAAGCTGAACCTGCGAAGCTGTTGAAGCCGGTCCGATGACATAGATATCCAGGCTGTCCTGAATGATGACGAGCTGTTTCTTTGCGGCTGCCGTGTCGTGGATGGTACTGTCGTATGGCTCAAAATATTTAGCCTCCACCGTGTCGCCAAGATTGTTGGAAGGCGCCATACGGCAAGAGGTAGATGCCAGTGCGGTGATGACCACCATAAAAACCAGAAGGAAAATCTTTCGCATGATATCTTTGAGAAATGGAGAAACGGGTGATTATAATTCTTCGGTAGGGAAGAGGTAGCCTCCATTCTTTGCCAGTCCTCCTTCCGAGGTTTCCTTATATAGCGAGGGAATATCGTGTCCCGTTTGTTTCATGACTTCCACCACTCGGTCGAAATGTACCCGATGTCTGCCATCGCTGAACGAAGCGTAGAGGTTAGAGTCGAGTGCGCGGGTGGCTGCAAAAGCATTGCGTTCGATGCAAGGAATCTGTACCAATCCGCAGATAGGGTCACAGGTCATGCCCAGATGATGCTCCAATCCCATTTCGGCAGCATATTCGATTTGCGACGGACTACCTCCAAACAGCTGACAGGCAGCAGCAGAGGCCATAGCACAAGCCACGCCAACCTCACCCTGACAGCCCACATCGGCCCCCGAGATAGATGCGTTCTCTTTCACAATGTTGCCAATCAAGCCTGCCGTGGCAAGGGCATGGAGTATCTTGCGGTCGGAGAAATTATGTCCGCGAGAAAGGTGATAGAGTACGGCGGGAATCACACCGCAGGCACCACAGGTGGGGGCGGTGACAATGATGCCGCCCGAAGCGTTCTCCTCGCTCACGGCCAGGGCGTATGCATAGACCAGGGCACGGGTCTGCAGGTTCTGCTTGTAGCCTTTGGCCTTGATATAATAGGTAGAGGCTTTGCGTTGAAGGTTAAGCGGACCGGGCAGTACTCCCTCTCTGTCGATGCCGCGTTCTACGGCAGCTTGCATAGCTTCCCAAATCTCTTGCAGATAGTCCCATATCGACGAGTCTTCGCATTTACCGACGTATTCCCAATACGTTCGTCCGTAGGTGTTGCACCAATTCTGAATGTCCTCCAGATGGTTCAAGTCGTAAATATCCTCGCTTGTAGGGAGAAGCCCTGTGGGGCTGAGCCCTTCCGAGATAGCTCCTCCGCCAACGCTGTATACCGTCCAGGGATAGCCTTGGTCGGTTTCAAACTTCATGGCGTTGGGATGGAAGGCCAGAAACTCGCTCGGCTTCCAAACAATGTCGACCGGAGCGGTGGGGCAGAGCACGTCGTTGATGGCTATGTCGGTCATGTGTCCTTTGCCCGTTGCGGCCAGACTGCCATAAAGAGTGACCTGGAAACGCTTGGCTTCAGGATGTTTGGCAAGATAGGCCTGTGCGGCTTTCTGTGGTCCCATCGTGTGGCTCGACGATGGTCCCTTGCCTATTCTATAAATTTCCCGGAGTGATTTCATAAATTCTTACCTTGTTGTTATCCTTTCTACAAAATGAAGTTTTGTGTTATTTGTCACACAGCCCCGCCCACATTCTTGGCGGGTGTGGCTGTGTGTATGTGGTTTCTGTCTTGTCAGGCGTCTGCCTCAGAGATCAGGCGGCAGTCTTCCAAGTCGTTGAGGGTAAACGATTGGATAAATGCGGCATGGCCTATGATTTCTTCTTCGGCCAGTCTGGTATAGACCTTGGCGCTCTTGGCATAGAGTTCGGGAGCTTTCGACGCATCGTTAATGAGCAGCAACGACATTACGATGTCTCCCGTCATGTTGTACAGGCGACGTCCAAGGTAGTCGTGTGCTTCCTGATTGTCTTCGGCTTTCACTTTCTCGATAGCCTCCTCATAGAGTTTCACGCATTTGATGATGCGCTCCTTATAAGCCTTCATTTCTTCTGAAACCTCTTCGCCCAGCATATCATTGATGATGTTCTGATAGGTCCCGTTCGTGATGTAGCGTATGGCAGCCACCACCTGCAACTGTGTTGTACCTTCGTAGATGGAGAAGATGCGGGCGTCGCGGTAGAGCCGCTGGCTCTTGTATTCCATGATAAACCCGGAGCCGCCGTGAACAGAGATACAGTCGTAGGCGTTCTGGTTGGCATATTCAGAGGTCATACCCTTGCTCAGGGGCGTGAGGGCATCGGCCAACCTACTGTAAGTCTTCATCTCCTTGCGCTCCTCGGGTGTGAGTTTGCGTTCGCGGGAAATGTCTTCCAGAGTCTTGTAGATGTCCACATAGCGCGATGTCTGATAGAGAATGGAGCGTCCTGCATCGAGCTTGGCTTTCATGCGCGAGAGCATATCATAGACGGCCGGGAAAGTGGCAATCTTCTTTCCAAACTGCACACGGGCCTTGGCATAGTCTACGGCTTGAGTGTATGCCTCCTGGGCCAAACCTACAGACTGTGCGGCGATGCCCAGTCGAGCGCCGTTCATCAAGCTCATTACGTATTTGATAAGACCCAACCGACGACTTCCACAAAGTTCGGCCTTAGCGTTCTTATAGACCAACTCGCAAGTAGGACTTCCGTGAATACCGAGTTTGTTTTCGATATGGCGCACGGTAACCCCACCGTCGCGCTTGTCGTAGATAAACATGGAGAGACCGCGCCCGTCTTTGGTGCCTGCTTCCGACCGGGCCAATACGAGATGGATGTCGGAGTCGCCGTTGGTGATGAATCGCTTCACGCCGTTGAGCCGCCATGTGCCGTCCTCGTCTTGTGTGGCTTTTAGCATCACGCGCTGAAGGTCGGAGCCAGCATCCGGCTCGGTCAGGTCCATAGACATGGTCTCGCCTGCGGATATGCGGGGAATGTATTTCTGCTTCTGCTCTTCGGAGCCAAACTCATACAGTGTGTCGATACAACTCTGAAGGCTCCAGATGTTTTGAAAGCCGGAGTCGGCTGTGGCCACCATCTCGGAGAGCATGGAGAAAATGGTGATGGGGATGTTCAGTCCACCATACTGGCGTGGCATCGAAACGCCCCAGAGACCGGCCTGGCGGGTGGCCTCAAGATTTTCTTTAGTCTTGCTCGCATAAATCATCCGCCCATTTTCAAGATGCGGCCCTTCCAGGTCAACGCTTTCAGAGTTGGGCTCAATGATATTGGCAGCAATGTCGCCGGTAATTTCGAGCAGTCGCTTGTAGTTTTCGATAGCATCCTCAAAGTTTACGGGAGCATCTGCAAATTTATCCCGGTCGGCATAGTTGCGTTCCTTGAGTTCCACAATTCTCTTCATCAGTGGATGATTGAGGTGGAATCCAATTTCGGGATGGTCTGTATAGTAATTAGACATAATTCTTATATTTTATTTGTAGAGTCAAAGCATCAAGGTTTCAGGGGAAACTGTGTTCCTCCTTGTTCCCTTTTCCTCTTCCTTTTTCTCTATTTGCTGTTTTTCTTATAATACTTTATCATCTTTGGAATTACCTCCTCAACATTACCGCGAATCACATAGTCAGCGATAGCGTTGATAGGTGCGTCTGGGTCGTTGTTCACGGCGATGACGATACCTGCATCCTGCATTCCTGCAATGTGTTGTATCTGGCCGGAAATGCCAAAGGCAAAATAAACCTTGGGGTGAACGGTGATACCCGTTTGTCCAACCTGACGTTCGTTGTCGAGCCAACCTGCATCTACGGCAGCACGACTCGCGCCAACCTCGGCGTGGAGCACGTCGGCCAAATCGTAGAGCATAGAGAAGGCTTCTTTCGATCCCATGCCATAACCTCCCGACACCACAATGGAAGAAGACTTGAGGTTGTTCATGGCTGCTTCCACGTGGCGATCGATGACTTTTACCGCATAATCGGACTCCGGAACATATTCGGCAACGTCCGGATAAACCACCTCGCCTTTGTAGTTCTCATCGAGTATCTCGCGCTGCATCACCCCGGAGCGTACGGTCGCCATCTGCGGACGGTGGTCGGGATTGACAATGGTGGCAACAATGTTTCCACCAAAGGCGGGACGAATCTGGAAAAGCAGGTTTTCATAGTGTTTGCCCGTCTTCTTGTCATCATAGTCGCCAATCTCCAACTGTGTACAGTCGGCGGTGAGGCCGGACGTCAGTGAAGACGAAACGCGCGGACCAAGATCACGTCCAATGACGGTAGCGCCCATGAGGCAGATCTGTGGCTTTTCCGCTTCGAAAAGTTTAACGAGAATATCGGTGTGGGGGGCAGAGGTATAAGGGAATAATCCTTCGCCATCAAACACGAAGAGTTTGTCCACGCCGTAGGGGAGAATCTGGCTCTCTACCTTACCCTTAATACCTGTCCCCGCAACGATGGCGTGCAGTTGTACGCCCAGCTGATGGGCCAGTTTGCGACCCTTGGTCAGCAATTCCTGAGAAACTTCCTTGACGGTTGTTTCTTCTATTTCGCAATATACAAATACGTTGTTCATCTTTTATGTGTGGCTCAAAAGCCAATCTTAATTAACCAATAATTTTTTCGTTGATGAGTTCTTTCATCAATCCCTCGATGTCGGCATCGCTATCCGTGAGGGTCTTGTTCTCTTTGGCTTGGAACACAATGTTCTGGACGGCTTTCACCTTGGTGGGAGAGCCCGACAGCCCACATTGGGCCTCGTCAGCGTTTACATCTGCCACGCTCCACTGGTTAAGGTTGAGATAGGGCCTGGACTCATACAGTGCGGTCCACGGCTCGTCTCCCTTGCGTTCCATGGGGCAGGAGGCGTATTTGTATTTCATCACGAGTTTGGCATTGCAGGGCCGTGCCGGAGCGGCTGTTCCATTCACAGTGATAAGCACCGGAAGCGGGGCAACAACAGTTTCCACACCGCCATCGATGTGTCGGCGAATGGTAGCTTTTCCATCTTCTATCTTCAGAATTTCCTCAGCGTATGTCACCTGGTTGAGTCCCAGTTTCTGAGCTACCTGCGGACCTACTTGCGCCGTATCGCCATCTATGGCCTGACGTCCACCCAAAATGATGTCCACGTTTCCAATTTTACGGATGGCCATGGAGAGTGCGTATGATGTGGCTAAGGTGTCGGCGCCGGCAAACTTCCGGTCGGTGAGCAGCCAGCCCGTATCGGCTCCCCGGTATAGTCCTTGGCGGATAATTTCGCCCGCACGGGGAGGCCCCATGGTGAGAATGCCGACCGTAGAGCCGGGATTCTGGTCCTTGAGTCGGAGCGCCTGCTCCAGGGCATTCAGGTCCTCCGGGTTGAAGATGGCGGGTAGGGCAGCACGGTTTACGGTGCCGGCGTCTGTCATGGCATCTTTACCCACATTTCTCGTGTCTGGCACTTGCTTGGCAAGTACAACGATTTTTAGTTTCATAAATTTATCTATAAATTTGATATGTCGTTAATTACGGCAAAAATACAAATTATTTGCTTCTCAGCCAAACAAAACGTATAAAAAGAGCCACGGGACATTGTGCTATAAAAATGCAGTGGATGACGGCGGTCAAGTAATAATTTTAAAGAACGGAAGATGGTGTTTTCTTTACAAAAGCCCCTTCAGTTTTTGTTTATTTGAAAACAAGGCTGCTCCCCTTCGAAATTTGCGAAATTTGCGAGGATTTGTATTTATTTGATTATCAGCCAGATGCAATAATGTGTTCTTATGCTCCCAATGTCATCGCCTGCGGTTGGGTATCAAATGGCAGGGCGACAAAGCTTTAACGGCGATGCGGGAGGGCCTCTTTCGCATCGCCGTTAGGGCTTAACCATAGCGCCGTTAAGGCTCCGCCGTGATATGGCGGAGTACAGAATAAGCGAAGAGGGGAGGTTTTTGGCCGTGCGAGCCGGTTTTTAGGGGCGAGAACATAGCCCTTTTTGTGCTAAATGCTCTGTAACCAAGCACTCCAAAAATGGTAATCAAATTTTACACAAGGGGTCGTTATATATTTGGGTCAATATCGTTTTTTGCTATGAAGCTGAAGGGGAAATGGCAGACGTCAGGAAGTAGTTTTTTTGTTTTTTTAAACCCTCTCTATAGATAAAAAGCCTTATCTTTGCACTATACGAGCAAAGTTGGTATTGAAGCGAGGACAAGTAGCTATAGCTAAGGTTAAGGAATGACAGTGTCTTAACGCCTCAATATCTCCAACTCCTCCCTCAAACGGTTTATTTTTATGATAGACAGACAAACAGTAGAAAAAATCAAGGATGCCGCCAATATTGTGGAGGTGGTGTCGGAATTCGTGTCGCTGAAGAAGGCGGGAGCCAACTATAAGGGGCTCTGCCCGTTTCATAACGAGAAGACGCCTTCGTTCTTCGTGTCGCCTGCCCGTGGGACGTGCCACTGCTTTGGTTGCGGCAAGGGCGGCACCCCCGTAAACTTCGTGATGGAACACGAGCAGATGACCTATCCTGAAGCACTCAGATGGTTGGCAAATAAATATCATATCGAGATCAAGGAACGGGAGCTTACCGATGAAGAAAAAGAGGAGCAGAGCCTGCGCGAGTCGATGTTTATTGTCAACGAATGGGCTTGTAAATACTTTGAAGACCTTCTCCATAACAATGCAGACGGAGTGGCCGTTGGTATGCAGTATTTTCGCAGTCGGGGCTTTCGCGATGATGTCATCAAGAAGTTCCAGCTCGGCTACGACTTGAACGACCGTACGGCGCTGGCCCGCACGGCGTTGCAGCAGGGATACAAAGAGAAGTTCCTGCTCTCTACAGGCATTTGTTACAAAAACGATAGGGGCGAACTCATCGACCGTTATGCCGGGCGCGTGGTGTTCCCTTGGTTTAGCGTCAGTGGCAAGGTGGTGGGGTTCACCGCTCGCGTGCTGGACAGTCGTACCAAGGGAGTCAACCAGAAGTATGTAAACTCTCCGGCAAGCGACATCTATCATAAAGATCGGGAATTGTATGGCATTTGGCAGGCCAAGAGAGCCATCGCCAAGGAGGATAATGTCTTCATGGTGGAGGGGCAGGCCGACGTAATAGCCATGCATCAGTGTGGCATAGAAAATGTGGTGGCCAACTCCGGTACGGCCCTGAGTTTTCACCAGATACACATGTTGCATCGCTTTACGTCGAACATCACCCTTATTTACGACAGTGATGCTGCGGGAATCCATGCAGCCATGAAGGGAACGGATATGTTGCTGTCAGAAGGCATGAATCTCAAGGTGCTGCTCCTGCCCGGTGGACAAGATCCCGACGAATTCGCCCGGGCACACACGGTGACGGAGTTTCGTGAATATATCGAGCAGCACCAGAGTGACTTCATACAATTCAAGACCGATTTATTGTTAAAGGGCGAGACAGATCCTACCAAGCGTGCAGAGGCCATCAACTCCATTGTGGAGTCTATTTCGGTGGTGCAAAATCCCATCCTGCGTGATACCTATGTTCACGATTGTGCCCTGCGCATCGGCATCAACGAGCGAACACTCATCAGTCAGATGAATACCTTTATCCGCAGAAGACGCAATGGCAAGACTTCGTCGGTTCAAAATGAGGAGGAGCAGGAGACTGGCTCAGAGACTGTTCAGCGTGTCAAACCCATTTCTATGGCGACCCCCATGCAGCAGGCGAGCAAGGTGGAAAGGATGCTCACACAGATGGTGGTGCGCCATGGCGAACGTGTCATCTTTGAAAATGTGGAGGGTGAGGATGGCAACGTCTATAACCTAACCGTTGCGCAGTATATACATTATAATCTTGAAGCCGACAACCTGAGTTTTCAGGAGCCCTTGTTCAACGATATCCTCATGGAGGCGGTGCAGCTGAGCGGCAATCCCGATTTTAAGGCAGAGCCATATTTCGTGCATCATGACGATATCCGGATTAGTCAGATGGCCAATAAGATGGCAGCGGATTACTACCATCTGTCATCGGAGAAAGAGGAGGAATTTATGGATGAAGAAGACCGCAGGATGCACGAAGAGAACGAGATGGAGAGTTTGCGGCATCAGACGGAGCACTTGTTATTGGATTTCCGTATGGACTATGTGGAGCATCATCTCAAGGATTTGTTGGACCAAATCAAACATTCTGCAGATGATGCGGAGCGGCTCAAGAAGCTCATGGAGGAGTATCGGGATATGCAAGACATTCGCAACAAGCTGGCCAAACAGCTGGGCAGCAATATCATTATGTAATCGGCCAATGCTGCTTCGGTAGTTTCTGCCGGAGGGTGGCGTTATGGAGTCTACCTCTCTGAATTTTCCTTGATTTGTTTGGCCGGCCAGTTGACGAGAAATAGCTTGTCTGTGGCACGTGTAAAGGCGGTGTATAGCCAGTGAATGTAGTTCGGGTTGAGCATGTCGTCGGTCATGTATCCTTGGTCTACATAGACGTGCTGCCATTGTCCGCCCTGTGCCTTGTGACAGGTGACAGCATAGGCAAACTTCACTTGCAGGGCGTTGAAGTAGATATCTTTGCGCAGGGCTTTCAGGCGTTCCGCCTTGGTAGGGAGGTCGGCATAGTCTTCCATCACCTTGTTATATAGTTCTTCGTGTTGCTCGCGGGTCAGTGCCGGTGCATCGTTGATGAGCGAATCCATGATGATGGTCACCTGTATTTCAAAGTCGTCGTAATCGGGAAACCGCAGCCACACGTCGGCAAAGTGAAAGCCATAGAACTCGCGCTCGTTGCGTATTCTCAACACTTTGGCTCGGTCTCCGTTGGCAAGGAAGGACGGAACGTTGGCATTTGCCGATGGATTGTCTTTTGACATCTGCTCGGTCCAGAAATAATTATTGCGTACAATCATGAGCATATCTCCCGAACAGAGCATCTCTTCACGGTCGAGCACCATGTTTCGGATGCCCTGATTGTATATATTTGCCCGCTTATTCGACCTTGTCACCACGATGGTTTCGTCTAATCCCGTCTGCCTGTAACTTGTTCCCAGACTGTCGATGAGCTCGGCTCCCGGCATCAAGACGACGTCAGCAAACCCGGAGAATTCAATTTGTGGCAGTCGGGTGGCTTCATCGTGCGTAATCAGTTGGCGGATGTGCGTGGCATTGTAAAGTATGCCCGAGTCCTGGCTTTGCCGCAATACTTCGTCCAAATCGCACTGGTACACCTTCATGCCGTACCCTTCGAGCATTTCCGCACTTAGCGCCGGAGCTTCCTCCTCGCCAACGGGAGGCAGCTGGGCACGGTCTCCGATAAGCAGCAGTCGGCAGTTGTCACCGCTATATACGTATTTTATAAGGTCGTCGAGCAGGCTTCCTGAGCCGAACGAGCTATCGCCTGTGGAAAAGCTACTCACCATCGAAGCCTCGTCTACCACAAACAACATATTGCGATAGCGGTTGTTATTGAGATTGAAAAGGCCGTCCAGACCCTGATATGCCTTCTCACGATAGATGCGCCGATGTATAGTGTAGGCCGGCATCCCGCTGTTGAGCGAAAACACTTTGGCTGCGCGTCCGGTGGGAGCCATGAGCGTGAGCTTTTGCCCCAAACGATGCAGCGTGCGCACCATGGCGCCTGCCAGGGAGGTTTTCCCAGTTCCGGCAGAGCCTCGGAGTATCATCAGCACCTGGTCGTCGCGGTCGGCAAGAAAGCGTGCAAAGGTTTCCATCGCCCGCTGCTGGTCGAGTGTGGGCTCAAAACCGAAGTCTTGTCTGATGTAATCGATGAACTCTGCTTGTGTCATTTCGCTATAAAGCTATAAATGTTGAATAATGTTTTGTTAAAAGACAAAGGGAAAATTGTTATCTATTGGGTTTTTCGTATCTTTGCAATGCTAATCCGTTTTGACCGAGAGACAAAGATAACAATAAAACCTGAGATATGAAGTCCAATATCAGAAATAATTATCTACTTGCAGGTTGTGTGCTGGTGTTGGTGCTACTCTGTGTTCTGAGCATCTCCAGTCCGCTTCGGTTTGAGAAGGAACGGGCTGCGAGGGAACAGACGGTGAAGCAGTATCTGGTGAAAATACGTGTGGCGGAGGAGGCTTATAAATCCGCTCACGCCACATATACGGAAAGTCTTGACACGCTCGTCAAGGCGGGATTGCTTGCCGATTCGCTCAAGTATATCCCCTTTTCCGGCAACAAGCCGTTTGCGCTCGCTGTCTCGTCAGTCATCGGCAGGAGTGGCCGGCATATCCCACTTATGGAGTGTAGTGCGGGGTATGAGCAATATTTACATGGTCTTGACCCCAATTCCGTTGCTGCGCTCATTGAGGAAGCCACCGTCTCCGGACAGTTTCCGGGATTGAAAATAGGTGATATCACGGAGTATAACGGCAATATCGGCAATTGGGAATAGGTCTACCGGAAGTAAATACGTGGAGAAATCCTGTGATGAGACGATGAAGTAAAGATGGAAAGATGATAATATGAACGGCATAAGCCTGGTGCTCTGCCAATTATGAACGATGAACTTTGAATTATGAATTATAACAAATCACCCCGAATGACAATCCGTGTGAGCAAAGGTTCACTGTTGTTTGCGATCGCCGACAAGGGGTCGCAAGAGCAGGTGGCGTTCAGCGCATACACCATTAGGAGCGGAGTTTCCATATCAGCCAATCTGCGAGAAGCTTTCAAAACGGAAGAATTGTTACGGCATCCAACCTCTCGTGCACGTGTTTTGGTCAATGCTCCCGTGCTGTTGCTTCCCATTGAGGAGTATGATGAAGAAAATATTGAGACGCTATACCGACACAGTTATCCGGACACAGAGGGCTGCGCCGTCATGAGTAACGTCCTTCCCGACCTCAATGCGGTTGCTTTGTTTGCAGTGAACAGTGATTTGAAGCTTGTCGTAGAGGACCATTATTCCGACGTGAAGTTTACGGCATTGATGCTGCCCGTGTGGCGTTATATGCATCATCGCAGCTTCATCGGCATTCGCCGAAAGCTGTTTGCCCACTTCCACGATAATCAGTTGGAGTTGTTTAGCTTCGAGCGCAACCGTTTCGTTTTCAGCAATCGGTATGATGTGAAGCATGGTAAGGATGCGCTCTATTTCATCCTTTTTGTGTGGAAAGAGCTCGCTCTTGACCAGCAGAAAGACGAGCTTTATCTCTCCGGAGATATTGTTGAGCGCGACATGCTGATGGAACAGCTGCTCCTCCACATCAGAAAGGCAAGTGTTATCAACCCTTCTGCTGATTTCAATCGTGCGCCAATGACGAGCATCAAGGGCATCACGATGGATCTGTTGACACTCTATCTGGGATAATTGTAATAGGGAGCGGAGAGCGGGAAGTTGATAATTTCAGGTAAAGAAGACGATGAGAATTATAACAGGAAAATATAAGGGGCGCCATTTTGATGTACCCCGGTCATTCAAGGCACGTCCTACCACTGACTTTGCAAAGGAAAATATCTTCAACGTGATGAACAGATACGTTGACTTTGACGGCGCTGTTGCACTCGATTTATTTGCAGGAACGGGCAGTATTTCTCTTGAATTACTGTCGCGTGGTTGTGCTTCGGTGGTAAGTGTAGAGGCCGATAGAGATCATGCACGATTTATCAGCCAGTGTATGCAGAAGCTCGGCATTACGGAAGACACGCTCGTCAAGGGTGACGTTTTTCGATTTTTAAAGTCGTGTCACCAACAGTTCGACTTTATTTTTGCTGATCCTCCCTATGCTTTGGAACAATTGCCAACGCTTCCTGACCTTATTTTCAAATACGAGTTGTTGAAAGAAGACGGAGTCTTTGTTTTTGAACACGGCAGAGATCACGACTTCTCCGGCCACGAACACTTTGTAGAACATCGCAACTATGGCAGTGTGAACTTCAGCATATTCAAGTTGCTGCCTTCCCGCTGACGTCCTTTCTGCTTGTCGGGAAGGTGTCTTTTGTTGCTCGATCACTGTGAAAGCAAGGACCGAAAGGCTTTACAGCAATGGGCTGATAAGCCTTAGCACGCTTCCTCGCAACCGTTTCAGGAATGAATGATTATTTTCCTCATCCCCCTCTTCTATGAGTTGGCAGTGTTCTTGGTCATCAAGGAAGACTTTTTTCATGCGCAGTGCCATTCCCTCGTCATAGAAAAAAATATTCGATTCAAAGTCATGTTCAAAGCTGCGTGCATCTATATTGGTGCTGCCGCAGGTGGAGATGCAGTCGTCACTGACCAGCATTTTGGAATGATTGAATCCGTCCTTGTATAGATAAACCTTCACACCGGCCTCTATCGTTTCCTTCACATACGAGATACTTGCCCAATCTACAATCCTCGAGTCGCCTCTCATGGGCACCATCAGCCTTACATCCACGCCCGTCAGTGCTGCTGTACGCATGGCGAAAAGGACCGGTTCTGTAGGCAGGAAATAGGGGCTTTCCATATACACATAGCGCTGGGCTTCGATAAGTACACGCACATAGCCTTGCATAATGTCAGGCCAAGGCGAAATGGGGCTGCTCGTCACCACCTGAGCCAGGCAGTCGTTGGAGATAGTCAAATCTTGTTCGGGATAATAATCTCGGTCGGTAATCAGGGTGCGGTCAACAAAATACCAATCCACCAAAAAGGCGCGCTGGATGCCATACACGGCTCCACCCCTCACCATCAGATGAGTATCTCGCCAAGCCTGTCTTGTGGTTCCCTGGACATATCGGGTGGAAATGTTCATGCCACCGATAAATCCTACCTGCCCATCAATAATGGTGAGCTTGCGGTGATTACGATAGTTCACTTTTGAGGTGAAGGCCGGGAATTTCACGGGCATAAAGGCGTGGACGTCTACACCACCGTTGCGCATGCGCTCAAAAAAGGAACCCTTCACATTCCAGCATCCCACGTCATCATAGATTACACGCACCTCTACGCCCTCACGTGCCTTGTCAATCAGCGCATCGGCTATCAGGTTGCCCAGTTCGTCATCGGAAAAAATGAAGTACTCTACGTGCACATGGTGCTTGGCCTTGCTGATTTCGCGTAGAAGAGCCGGGAAAAATTCATACCCGCTGGTGAAAATCTCCACTTCATTATTCTTAAAGGGCAACGCCATGTTTTGATTTTTGAAAAGCTGCATCAAGGGTTGATGCGACTTGGGCAGCCGGAGGTCGCGCTGTTCCACAAACTCCGTCATCGACCGTTTGGTCAGTTGGTCGAGAGAATACTGACTAATGAGTTTCTCTTTTCTGGTATTTTGTCCGAAGAATATATATAATAGGATTCCCAACAAGGGCAGAAACCACAACACCAGAATCCATGCCATCGTCTTTGCGGGCTGCCGATTGTCGAGCAGCACCTTAATCATTACGCCTACGATGATCAGGCCATAAAGAAATCCCCAAATCCAATGCAGGTATGCCATATCTCTTAGTCTTCCTTAACACCTCAAAGAAATGCTGCGCGTGCTCCGTCAATTTATGTGTCAGAATGGGCAGTTCCCGTTTTTGGTGTATCTTATTTCTGTTTCTTTTTCTGAATATAGGCCAGTTCTTTGAGTGCGTAGTCGCTGTTGGCTGGGTCATCGAGCAGTTGCTTCAATAACCTTTCTGCCTCGTCATAGCGTTCGGCACTTACGAGCAGATAAGCCTTGCGACGCTTTAGAAATCCTATGAACGCAATGATTTCGTACATTTCTCCGGTGGTTTCCTCCTGCTGATTTTCACCTACTATGGGCTGCAACTCTTGCAGGAAAGAGTCGATGAATAGCATGGCCCGAAAATCACGGCCGTTGACCAGACAGTTGACGAATGTTTGCATATAAGTGATGCGATGGGCAGGCAGGGTGAGCTGGAGATAGTAACCGGCTCTGCAATACTGATGCAGATGGGTGTAGCATGAGCCAATCAGATAGCATAGCTCGATAAACGCCTCGCGTGCGGACACTCCCATTTTGGTAAACGACGATTGCAAATGATAGAATACATTTTCCAAAATCAGCACACTCTCATAAAACCTCTTCTGTTCAAACAGTGCCTTTCCACGCAGCAGTGCCTGCCCATGATGTGGGTCTTGCAGGTTACACAGCATTCGTTCTTCATCCGTGAGGTCATCGGTTTGCCCGTTTTGCATTTTGGCCCTTGCTTCTTTCCACACATATCTGAATTCCGCCAGTCGCTTCTCGGCAGAGGTGAGGTCGTGTCCCAGCAACACGCTGCTCATCAGTTTCCGACGTTGTATCTCGTTGGTGCCAGTGTCTCCGGTCATGGAGACAGGCGACAAAGCCAACGTTATGCGATAATAGAGGGTGTCGTCGGTCTGTTCTTCCTGCTCAAAACACAGGGTGAGCTGTCGTTGCTTCACGGGGTCGCGTGGGTCGTAATAGGTGAGGAGCGCCACGGCCGAAAGATGAATAAATTTGTCGCCCTGTATCAGTGGCTTGGATATGTCATAATCGAGGATGGTATCCGCATCCTCTAACACTTCGGCTTTCCCGTCACACGTCATTGTCAGCCGGGCCGGAACAATATCGGTCAGGCCCATGGCCGAAGCCAATAGCTGACGCAGCAGAATTGGAGACTGCGGGTTGCCGTGCCATTCCGGTCCGTCTTCCTGATGCGTCATCTCCAGCTCGCGTATCAAGAACAATTCGCGTTTCCACGCCGCATCGCGTTTCTCGGCATCGCGATTTATGGCTCTGTCGCTGGTTTCCTTCAACGCCTTGAAGCGCATCATGAATATGCGTTGCCAACGGAAGATGTTTTGCATGGCACGCTCTATCACCTCTTGTGCGTTGCTGTCGTTCAGCAGCAGGGCATTCACGATGTGTACGTCTACCGTGCCCTTAGTCTCATTCACGGAGTAGACCAAGCGACACGTCTCGGTGTTGAGGTTGCATTGGTTACACACGTTGCGCACCAATTCGATATTGTCCAGGTCTGTATCGAAAAAGAATAGATATATCAGACGCACATAGGGAGACGTTTTCTCCAGTCTGATTCTGAAATGACCACTTTGATAGTCGTAGTGGGCCATGATCTCTTCTTGGTTTCTCTCCCATTTGGCTTTGCAGTTTAGTTTTTTGAGTGCGTGGTCCACGCTGAGCTTGTTGTCTTCCTGAGTACGCGCATAGAGTCCGCTCTCCGCATCGTGGTGCCGTCGCCACAACGGGATGAATACGAAAGCCACTATAAACATGATGGCCCATATAACTGCTATGATTATCACATCTGTCATCGTCTATTTGCAAACTTACCTAAAAATTTTGAAAATGTCGCTTTTAAATATCAAAATAATCTTAAAGCAGACTTGCCGGGTTAACTGCTTGAGGATAAGGACTGTTAACGGTTGGGACTGGCAAAATATTGGCCATTTGTTTGAGAAACAAAGTGTATCCCACTTGTATAGAGTTTCTAAAAATCTTGACAAACACGCTCTTATTTTTCGCGTATTTAAAAAAATAAAAGCCTTTGTCCGATATTCGCCAAAATTATGGGCATTTGCGCAACTTGCTGATAGTCAGAAATTAATCCCCGTTTTACCTTTTCTCTCTGAAAATAGATTCCGACAGCCCTTGCCGTTAGGGCTCTTTCGCGATGCGGATAGATACTAACCGCACGCCCATCTCGGCCTATCGGCATGGTCGTTGGGCAACAACCGTCACGCCGATAGATAGTAACCGTGATGTGTCCATGGGTGGAAGTGAAGACCGGAGGAGAAAAAAGGCAGAAAAATTGAGCTTTGGGGGCTGAAACTTTGAGTTGGGCGACCTGGATCGGTCCAACAAAAACGATGTCTTTTTGTGAAGAAAAATTTACATAAAACAATGGATATGCTGCCGACCTAAGCGTTCGAACGAGTGTTGTGACACGTTTAGCGTGTCAGCGAGAATTTCAAACTCAAGCCGAAGTCCTGTGTGGTCGTTGGGTAGCTACTGCTACTCAATAGGGGCGTATTGGTCTGTCTGTCAAGATAGAAGCTGAGCGACATGAGTTTGGAAAGGGTGTAGTCGGCCATGAACGAGAGCTTGAAGGCAGTGTTCCCGCTGCTTGCCGACGATGTGATGGTGGCAATGTCGCGTGTGATGCTGGCCTGTTTCCGATACGAGAGGTCAAGGCGGAGATTCAGACTGTGGTTCACTCCTCCCCGTGATGTGTTTCTGGCATTGTTGTTTTGCTTATTTGTATTTTCGCTCTTATTTGTGCTCTTGACCAATCGTCTGTTTCGGCGCCCGAAGATGTTGAAGTTATTGAGTTTGTAGCCTACGCCCAGCACCCAGTCTTTGCTCACAGCCTCGTTCAGTTGAACGCTCGTCATGGAGAGCGCGAGCACCCGTGTTTGGCGATACTCTATTTTGGCGGTGAGGTTGTTTTGCAGAGTTACGTCTACGCCCAGTAGGGGGGAGAACGATTCGTTGATACTTGCCGAGGACACATTATACATCGAGTTGGGGATGGGGGCACCGCTCGTTGCGTCGGTAATGAATCCCATACCCGGCCCCATCAGTTCCATGAAGGTGGAATAACTCTGGTAGGAGCCTATGGCAAAGATGCTTTTGTAGCTATGGTTTACGTTGACGCTCTTGAACACGTCTCTAAACCAGGGCAGCTTGCCCAGTCCGCTGTAGTGGATGGTCCAGTTGGGCAGCAGACGCTTCAGGGCAGGGAAGATGTCGAGTCCGTTTCCACTCATACTGGTATAGGTGCTTAGGAATGCCGGAATCATTACGTCGGCACTGTAGGGGTTCACTCCACCGTTGGCCACGTCAAACGTTTCTCCGGCCAGACTGGTGCCCTGTGGATAGACGGTGCCGGCATAGCGGGCTTCAACCCGTTGGCGGAAGCCGTCGAGGGCACGGCAGAATTTCTCGAACGTGGAGCTCTTAAATCCGTTTTTGGCGTTGCCCATGCCTTCGAAAGCCGACTTCATCGAAATGGTGGTCATGGTGAAGGTACCGGTTTGTGTGGTCGGGTTGCCTTCATACATGTATTGCACATTCTTGGCCGTGGTCATCGTGCGGCTGGCATTGAGGTCTATCTTCAGGTTTTTCACCGGCTCGAGCGTCGCACGCAGTTGCAAGTCTTCCGTCAGGTTGGTTGTGGCCGGCGTGGCAACGCTGTCGCTCATCAGCAGCCAGTTGTTGTTGCGCGCCTTCTCGATATAGCTGTCGCCTATCAGTCCGAAAGCAAAGTCGAGACCGGGAGCGAGGGCGTTGGCTCCCCTGTGCTTGGTCTGTCCGAAGGCGTCGCCGATGTTGGGCATGAAGCCCGGAAGCGTCATGGAGTACTGGTTGCGATAGGAGATGCTAACCTTGCGCACCATCATGGCCACGCGGGCAAAGGCCTGGGCCGTCTTGTACCATTTCTGGTCGTCCAGAGGCGGTTTGGCCGTAACGGTGATTTTAACCTTTGTGGCCGAGTCTACCTTGTTCTTGATGCGTATCTTGTTACTGTCCAGTTTTTTGAATTTGAGCTTCAGGCGCTTGCCGTCCTCCGTTTTTGCAGAGACGATGAGCCGTTTGGTCTTCTTGCCGTGAGCCACCTCGATGGTGGTGTCGGGCAGCAGGGTTATCTCTTGTTCAAAGGCCCGCTTGTTTTTGGGCAGTGAGGCTTGTTTCTGTGCGGCCAGCCTGTTGTTTTCGCGGAGCTTTTTTACGGCCTCGTCCGGGTCTTTGCCATCGGCAATAGCCTGCTCGCGGGCTTTAGCTTCGGCCTCCTGTTGTTTTTTCTTTTCGGCTTTGGCCTTTTCCCTGGCCTGTCTTTTCCGGTTGATGTCCGTGCGGGTCGGCTCCTTGTTGAAACGGTCGTTGGCCTTCTTCAGGAAGGGACTGTGGTTGTAGAGGCGCACCAAATCGAACGAGCCGTTGACGTTGAGCTGTCGGTTGTTTTGTATGGTATTGCCCAGCGAGGTGCCGTCTTCGAGGTCGGTGCCTCTGAGCCAGTTGTAAGTGGCGCTGTACGATGCATCGCTATTCACCCAGTCAAAGACGGGCAGCAGATTGAGCGGTAGCTGATAGGAAAGCGTCAGATTTTGCTGATAATCGAGAGGCGTTCCAAAGTGGCGGATGCTTGTCCATACCGAGTCTTTCCATGCCTCGTATTGGGTGGGATAAAGGTCTTTGTTGACGGGAGTATAGGGCTCCTCGATTTCGGCATGGGTGGCGCTCTGGAAGTTCATGTGCAAGTTTTTGGTGAAATCCCATCGCAGTTGGAATTCCCTGTTCCACAAGAATTGCTGGGCGAACACCAGGGGCAGGGCGGCGTTCTCGATGGCTTCCATGTCGCGCTCTTGCAGTTCATAATAGGAGCGTGTAAGTTCGGTGTTGAAGTTTACGTTCTGCGGCAACCAGTTCAGTCCGAAACGCTTGGGAAAGTCGAGCCATTTGCTTTTCCCCTTGGCTTTCCTGAACGGCTCCCATGCTTTGTACACGGGGGTCCAGCTGTAGTTCATGCCGCCTCGCCAATTGTCCTCGTTTTCATAGACCGTCGTCTCGCCTTGGGTATGACTGTGACTGTGGCTGTAGAAGAACGAGAAATTGGCCGGGTCGTAGGGCATGGGATGGCGTTTGGTTTGTATGCCCACTTTCACGTTGGACAGCGAGAAGTTGGTATTGATGGTCTTGGTCACGGCAATGTTCTCGATGGAGTCTCGCTCGGCACGTGTCGGGGCGCCGTCCAACGCGTCCTTCAGTTCCATGTCGGTGTCGAGCGGATTGTATTTGGGGGTTGTCACCTGTTTGGTTACGCTGTAGTATAGCGGGGCGGAGACTTTAGCCTTGTCGGGGAAGAATTTTCCCAGTTCGATGTTTGTCATGAAAGCTACATCGCTCTTGTCGTCTTGCGACCTGCTGGCCACGCCTTGTTCCAGTCCGCCGAAGCCCTGGGATATATATCGTCCCTGCAGGTTCAGGGTGCCGAAATCAGACATCTGTACGTTCAGGTTACCGTCGGCGGCCCATCCGCCGGAATTGTTGTATTCTTTCAATCTTAGTTCGTTCACCCACACTTCTCCGCTCTTGCTGCCGGCCGAAAGGTTTCTGACACCGATAATCATAGTCTTCACCTCGCCCAGGGTGGGGTTGCCCATCACGGTAATCTTGTTTTGCGGGTGCTCGCTGTCGTAGGCCTCGTAGGGGCGGTTGTATGAGGCCAGCCCCAGTCCTTTCTGCTGATTTCGTTCCTTCTTTAGGGAGGTGAACACCGAAAGGGGAATGTCGAGCATATTCTCTTCTGGCCAAACGGCAATACAATCGGCCCTTACCATACGGTCGTATTTACCCGGAGGTGTGAGCTTTAGGGGGATTTCGTATTCGTAATAGTTGCTTTTGTAGTCGGAACCGAGACGTATGAACACGGCCAGCTGACCGTCCTGCAGGTTTGTTATGTTCTGCTCGTTGGCATTAGCATGCACGAACATCTGGATGCGCTTGTACTGGCGGAGGTCTTGCATGGTGTTTTTGTAGACCGCTTTCGACTCTCCGCTCGACAGGTTTTTGACGTTGATGTCGAGCGCTTGCTCATTGGCTTGTACGAGTTGAGGCTGGGTGGGGTCTTGCTCGCGAGTGATGCCCGGTGGCAGGACGTAGTTCACGGGGGTCTTGTCGTTGTTTTCCTCAATGCTCACCGAGGCGGTAGTCATGGTGCCAGTCGATGCGGAATTGTCGAGTTGTTGCTCGTACACACGCCATGTGCCACGCACGAGGTCTAAACTTCCGAATCGCATCACAATGGGGTGTTCAAAGTTGGTCAGGAACATTCGCATGAAGCGGATGCTGCTGAAATCGGAAATGGAGCCGTTGCGACTCTCGAACTCATTGACGGGGATGCGGAACAGATACCAAGTGAGCTTGGGTGAGGTGCCGTTCCGGGCCTTGCGGCTCGTCTCGCGCTTGTCCACAATGAAGTTCTTGCCTACGACAAGATCTTCCGGACGTATCGAAACATGATATTGATAGTATTTTTCGTATTCGTTGAGTGTATAGTCTTGGTTGATGTCTTCCACGTCGGGCGTGGTCTTGTACGAAGTGTCGTAGCCTTCCGTTCGGCTGTCGTTGTCGGGCGAGTTGCCCTGCGGATTGTTGATGTATTTGTAGCGCCGGAGGATGGGGGCTTCTATACGGTCGAGGTCGGAGCCCCGGAAATAGTGGTAGTTGTCGTTTGCTGGGTCAGCCCAAATGGAATCCCATACGGCGGCGTTTACCGTGCCCTGTATTTGGGTGAGGTAATCCTGATACGATTCAAACTTTCGTTCCTCCTCGTCGTTGAGTCCGTTGTATCCCACGTCTTGCAGCTTACGGCTTCCGTTAGTTGTGGCAAAGGCGTAAGTGACCGTGCTCTGTACCGGAATCTTTCCCCATTGGGTGTAGATGAAATTGTCCGATCCATCTACGGGCATGCCGCTCTCATAGAACTTCTTGCCATCGTGAAGCACGTCTTCCGACACCTCGCCGAGATTGATATAGAAGTCTCCGCCGTATTCCGAAGCATTGGGCAGTTTGCTGCTTTTGATGAAGGGGTCGAGCATCCAAAACTCGATATATTCGATGTTGGCAGCCTCGAAGTCGTTGGTATCGAGCTTACGCATCATGCCTCCCCAGTGTTGGCGGGGATTGTTGAGCAAGCCTTCGGGGCTGAGGTCGGGGTTAAAGTTGTAGGGTCCCCGCTCGTTGGGGTAGTAGGCCAGGTTGAGGATGGGCAGTGTGGAGGTGGCGCCGCTGTAGCTGCTTTGGTCGCGATTGGGATAAAGGTCGCGCACATATATCTCGCGCACATAAGGGTCGCTCAGCTGGTCGAGGTCACTCTTGATATGAGAAGGCGTCAAACTGCTGCTGCGCCGGGTGAAAAGCGGGTCAATGGTGTACCAGGCCATCTGTGAACGGTTGTAGCCACTGGTCAGTCCCGTGTTGTCCCGGCTCTCGGCAAACATTGAAGGCACGCTTGATAGAATCCAGTTGGTAGGGGTGGAAACATCCATCTTGTCGGTGGTGCCTTCGAAATCGTCGAGATAGGAGGCGTTGTCCTGCACGCCATGACTTTGTCCGGCGATGAGCTGGGCAAATTCTCCGGTAAACGAAATCTGTGAAGGTTGGGTGAGATGCAGGAACGGAATCTTGTCGAGCATATTGGTGAGCCACTGGCTTTCTTTCTTCCAATTGAGGTTAAGTCCCCATATGGTGTTGTTCAAAGGCTCCATACCCATTGCTACCTTAGTGGTGAGGGCTTGTTCAGACAGGTGTTGGAGCGTACCCGACAATTGGAAATTCTTGGAGAAATCGTATTCCCAGTTCATGCCGAACATGGTCTTTCGTTCCTGCGAATACTCGGTTTGGCTCTCCAATGACACGTTGACGGATGTGCCGGCATCGATGATGCTTTGGTTCAGGATGGTGACTTCGCCGGCACTGTAGTCCACGGAGTAGTCGGCGCCTTCGGTCAGGGTTACGCCGCCGGCTGTGACCACCACCGACCCTTGCGGCACATTGTAGGCTCCAAGTGAGATGACATTTGCCGACGTGCCGCGATATTGGCCCTGCAGTAGGAACTTGTCTTTCTCGGCAATTTGCTTGGCGATAGTCTTGGTAGAGTCGTAGAGCTCGGTAAAGGCGTATTTCTGAGCTTTGTCGGCACTCACTCCCTTATTCGTCAGATAATTGTAGAGGTAGCTGCCGAAGGGCTCGGCCGAAGGGAAGAACACGCGTCCGTTGCTCACGGTGTAGCCTTCCACGAAGTCGAAATAACCGTTGGAGTGAGCTTTGTTGTTATTGTCCAGACGGTCGGCGCCAAGCACTTTGATGAGCATCTGGCTCTTCACCTGTTGCTCGGGAATATAGGAAAGATACACGCCGGCGGTGTCGCTCTGGAACTTTACGTCTAAGCGGAACTTATCTTTCTCAACGGTCGACGCCAGGTAATATACGTTTTTCATCATCAAATCCCAGTTGCCCTGCGTGGGGTTGTTGCTCGTATTTTTCAAAGATTTGACGAAAAGCGCCTGGTTGACGTCGGTAATGTCACTGGCAAACTCACCAACCTGATAGGTGTGTCCGCCGTAGGTGTATTCATAGGCCACCGCCAGTACCTGATCGGTTTGCAACGAACTGCGCAACGATACATAGCCCAGCGCCGAGTTTAGGGTGTATTCGGAAGAATTGAGGAGACGTGCGCTTTGCAGCTTCTCATAGTCGACGCCTCCCACCAGGCCTGCTCCGTCGAGCACGATAGAAGTTTGGTCGATGGCGCGTGCATCGGCATACTGGTTGACGATGGTGCTGTATTCAGTGTTGGCCGTGTTAGATGGCACGTTCGTTCCACTGGGCGTCCACAGCGTGTTGCTGATATTGCTGCTTTCGCCGAGGTCGGTGAGTGCCACGATATTGCGTGTGTTGGTTGTTGTTCCACTTTTGTTGGTCACCCAGATTTCCACGCGACTGATGCTCACCCCTGTGGCAAGATTGGGCAACATCTTCATGCCTTCGTCATAATGGTTGCGGAAATATTGGGACAGGAAGAAGTGGCGGTTCTCCTCATAGTCTGCCGCGCTCATCTCAAAAGGAGTGAGCTGCTTGCCGCCTTGGCTGGACACGCTTTTGGACGAGCTCTTTTTCTGTGAGGCGACAAGTTGCAATTTCAGTTTGCCGAATTGCAAATCGGTGCGCAATCCGAACAGACTGCTGGCTCCCTGGATTAAGGACGAATTGGAGGGGAAGGACACATTGCCGCCTTCTACCAACTTGATAATCTCATCTTCCTTACCATCGTATTTCAGTTTCATGTTCTGCGCATCGAAATCGAAAGTGGCATCCGTGTTGTAGTTGAGATTCATGTTCACTTTGTCGCCCACCTTACCATTGACGTTGAGATTAATTTTTTCATCGAAATCCATTGTCATGGTCTTACGGTTTCGGATAGGAAGTGAGGGGTTGTCTATGCTCTTGAAGGTCCCCCCGACTTTTAGTTCGGCAGTTCCCTGTGTCTTGATGCGTACGCCCCCGGGGCCAAATATCTTCTCTGCAGGGCCAAGGTCGAAGTGCATATCGGTGAAGCTGAACTTCTCTTTGCCTTGCGTTTTGTATATCTCGTCGTTCTTGCTGCGGAAGTAGGCGTCCCTACCGTGTTTCTCGCTCCATTTCATATATTCCTCGGGCGTCATCATAATGGGTGCGGCGAGATAGGTGGAGCCAATCTTTGTGCCTATGATATAGCGGTCGATGGTCTCATCGTAGGTTACTTCGTATACCAATCCTTCGGGACGTTTGAGGTCCATTGCATTTTGCTCGAGGTCGTCATAGGTGATGGGCGTGGTGCGCTGAATCTTCCATCGGGGGTGGAGTAGGGAATCGGGTATTTCCTCCTCATTTTCCAAAACGGGTTGGGATGAAGGATTGTTGGTTTGAGACGAGGGATTGTTAGTGTTTTGGCGTTTGCGGTTTTGGAGTGTGGGGTCCACTTGGAAGAAAGGAAGCACGACCGCAGAGCTGACCATTGTTATGCCCAGCATCAGCAATATTATGATGTACTGTTTCCTTATCTTCATTTCTATAAGATACGTTTGCCCCCAGCCTGAGGCTTTAGCAGGACCTGCATGAGGTAGAGCCGGGCCCGAGCAAACAGGTATGCCTAATGGTCTGGAACATTTCAGGTCACGGCGATAGTGCCTCGCATCCCTATTTGATACGTCTCAAGGCTTCTTTCACCACCATTTCTACCGCCATATCCGGCTGTTCGGTGAGAATTGCAGCTATTATTTTGGCTGCAGGGGCAGGCGAGAATCCTAACATGGTCATGGCCGAGACGGCCTCGTCTTTTACAGCGGTGTTGATAGTCGATGATGCTGTGGATGACGTACCGACGTGGAATTCGTCAGCAATGCCAGTGTTTACAATTTTATCGCGTAGATCTACAATGACGCGCTGGGCGGTTTTCAGTCCGATGCCTTTTACGCTCTTGATGAGCTTCTCGTCGCCATTGGCAATGGCAGAACAAAGTTCATTGGGCGATAACGACGACAACATGGTGCGAGCCGTATTGGCTCCCACGCCCGACACGGTGATAAGCAAACGGTAAAGTTCTCGTTCTTGCTTGGTAGCGAAGCCGTAGAGCGTGTAGCTGTCATCACGCCCCCCTGTCTGGATGGCTTCGTGGACAAACAGTTTAACCTCCTTCTTTCCTTGAATGGCACTATAAGTGTAGAGCGAAATGCTAAGTGCGTAGCCAATCCCATGGGCTTCTACAACAGCCAATGCAGGCGAAAGCTCAGTAAGCTCACCCTTAATATATTCTATCATATAATTTAAATTTGTATATGTACTATACAATTACTATATTCCTATACAATGTAATAACGTTGGTTTACTACTCATATTGCATAGGAGAAGAAAAAGGAGGACGTGTTCAATCGCTTCTGTTTTCGTTTTGTCGGTTATTTCGCGAATATGCTTCCTTTTTGCTACGGTTTAGTGTTTTTTTTTATATTTTAAACATTGGATAATGTCTGTTTTTCGTGAGAATGGTGTATTTTTGCAATCGAAAATAAATATTAGTAATAAACAAAAGAAGACATGAAAAAGATTAGAGCAGCTGTTGTCGGCTATGGAAATATAGGGCATTATGCCGTTGAAGCATTGGAGGCGGCACCCGATTTTGAGATAGTGGGTATCGTTCGACGCCAAGGAGACAAGGATAAGCCTCTGGAGCTGACCCCATACGAGGTGGTAGATGACATCACCAAACTGCATGACGTAGACGTAGCGATACTTTCCATGCCTACGCGCTTGTGCCCTGAGCAAGCAGCAAAGCTGGTGGCTATGGGTATCAACACGGTGGACAGCTTTGATATTCACACTTCTATTCTGGATTATCGCACAAAGCAGATGGAGAACTGCAAGCAGGCAGGTCGTGTGAGTGTGATTTCGGCAGGATGGGACCCGGGTTCGGATTCTATTGTGCGTGTGCTGATGCAAAGTCTTGCGCCTAAGGGGCTGACCTATACTAATTTTGGTCCGGGTATGTCGATGGGACATAGTGTGTGCGCACGTGGCAAGAAGGGCGTGAAAGATGCACTCTCTGTGACTATTCCATTGGGTGAGAGCATCCACCGCCGTATGGTGTATGTGGAGTTGGAAGAAGGTGCCAAGCTGGAGGATGTGACCGCAGAAATCAAGGCTGACCCTTATTTCGCCCACGATGAGACCCATGTATTTGCCGTGACTTCGGTAAAGGATGTGCAGGATATGGGTCATGGCGTGAATCTCGTGCGGAAGGGCGTCAGTGGTAAAACGCCCAATCAGCGCTTGGAATTCAATATGAGCATTAATAATCCCGCTCTCACTGCTCAGGTGTTGGTCAATGTTGCTCGTGCCGCTATGCGCCTGCAGCCGGGATGCTACACAATGCCCGAGATTCCCGTTATAGATATGCTACCGGGCAGCCGTGAGGATATCGTGGCTAAGCTGGTTTAATCCCTCGGGGAGAAACCAGGGTAAGAAGTATGGTGGTCAACGGTAGATTCTGCCCCAGAGCATGATAGATAACGGTAGACTTTGATTCTTGATTGTGGAGTTCTCTATCACGTCTCAAACGTTAAAAGATAAAGAATAAACGTTAAAAAGGCAAGGAGACTCTGCAATTCACTAATTTTTTGGGTAACTTTATACATCCTATTCAAGGACACGACTAAATTAAAAATAGAAGGATATGAAGAGGAAAACTATGATCAAATCGACTGTCGCCGTCTTGGCTGTCGTCTTTTTTATCAGTGCCATGCCTGCCGATAGTGTAATATCGAAAGATGGTGCGACCACAATTGTCAACACTACTACTCTGACCAAGAATATAAGAGGGTATAAGAGTACTACGCCGGTAAAGATATATATAAAGAAGAATCGTGTTGTCAAGGTGGAAGCACTGAAGACACGGGAAACGCCCAAATACTTTGCTAAGGCAAAGGCGGTGCTCGACAACTTTAGTGGAAAAACCGTTACGAAGGCTGAGAAGATGAGTGTAGACGCTGTAAGTGGCGCAACCGTCTCGAGCAAGGCTTTGGTGAAGAATGTTCAAACCGGATTGAAGTATTACAAGGCCCATAAGTAGTCTGTCGGAATCATAGGGCATTGTAGACCAATGCGCACAAACGAAATGAGCCATGCAGTTGTTTGACTGTGTGGCTCATTTCGTATTTAGTAGGGAAATGGGGGAAGATTTTGCTATGTATTGAGTTTAACCCATTAGCAAAATTAGATGGTCAGTTATATTAACAAATAGCCCTCTGATTTTAGTTTATTCAAAAATAAGTTTGCCTTCGTCTGAAATACGTAAAATATGCTGTGACTTGTAAATGGTTGATTGTCAGCGTTTTTGAAAAAACGGCCTTTTTTCTCCTATTTTACCGCCTGCGGTTGAGTATCTAATGGCATGATGAGAAGGCTTCAACCACAGTATGATTGGGCCTTTTCCGCATGGCCGATAAGGCCTAACCATGTGATGAGAAGATACTAACCGCAGCAACCTTACGTATTTTGGGAATGCTCGGCCCGATGATGACGAGAAAACATAGCCTGTTTTTCTCCAGATGTCTCGAAAATAATTATCAAAAAACGGTAATTATATTTTACCGTTTTAGAGAGGACGCTTGCTCAAATCCGGATGAACAGACAACTTCACCGGCTTGAGGAAGCGTCCGGACGCAGTAGGAATTTACACGTAAGAACTTTATTTCCTACACCACATTTCCATATTTTCAATCATGTTTATGGTTGTATGGTTACAATCGTAGGAACGTACGGTGTCCTCCGGTAAATACCTACTGAGTCTCACTACGTTTTGAAATATTCTTCTTTTTCGTTCAGTATTTTCCTAACCCTTAGGTATTCTCCTAACCCGTTTGGTGCGTCGCCGCACCTGTAGAGTCAAGTTCGTATTTCTGTTTCTGTATGGTCAGGATGCTCCTCGAGCTTTACTGTTCCGGGAAGTGCTGGTAAACCTTCAGCCCATATTCTCCGGCCAAGGCGTAAGCATACTCCATGATATTGGCCAGATTGTGTTCATAGTGCACCCACACCTTGTCTTTCAAGAAGAAATACATTTCCATTGGCAGCCCGCTTGCCGTGGCTTCTTTCTGGCGCACCATGAGTGTCATTTGATTGTTGACTTCGGCATTGTTGCGCAGATAGTCTTCCATCTTTTGGCGGTAGCGTGTCATATTGGTCTCTTGGCGTTTCTCGTCCACGAATTTGATGCTGCGTATATCGAAAAGAATGATGCGGTTGACGCGTCGTCCACCGGCGACTTGCATGCCTTTCCAGTTTTGGAAGGAGCCGTTGACCAAGGTGGTGGGCGATACGGTCACGATGGTATTGTCGAAGTTTTGCACTTTGACAGTGGTGAGACTCATCTCAATGACATTACCGTCAGCATTTGTCGAAGGCACGGTTATCCAATCACCCACGTGCAGCATATCGGCAGAGGTGAGGCGTATGCCGGCTACCAATCCTTCAATGGTGTCTTTGAAGACTAACATGAGGATAGCGGATGTTGCACCGAGTCCGGCCAGCAGGGTGAACGGGCGACGGTTGATGATGATAGCGATAATGATGATGACGGCAATGAAAATCACGATAACCTGCAGCAGTCCACAGAATGACACGATGTATTGATGCACATTCGAGCCACTGTCTGTACGCATATTTTTCATGCTCTTGATGAAGGTCACAATGAGATTCACCGTAGCAATGGTGGCGTAGATGGCCGTCAGTCGGTTGAATATTTCCTCAACGACAGGATGTTCGTAGAAGACGATGGGCAGCAGCTTCCATACTACGAGGGCGGGAATGATGCTGCACGCTGCTGAGAGCACAGGACGCCCAAACAGAACATCATCCCATTTAGCAGAGGTGCGCCTCGTGATTTTTTCCACAATAGGAATGAAGATGCGCCGACATAGGCGGTCGGCTAACCATGCCAGTACCAGCACAAGGGTTATCATCACGGCGTGGCGTACCCAGATGACGGTGTTACCCGATAGGCCGCACATCTTAATCAAATTCTCAATGTAAACTACAATGGTTTCCATAATGTTTTCTTTCAATTAATATATAAAGATTACTGTGGACTACATAATATCGAGCACACTTTGTCTTGGAATGCTCGCCCGTTCTTTCCATGCATCACACCTTGATTGATGATGCTGAAGCAAATGTGATGCCCGTTGGCAGCGGTGAGATAACCGCATAGCGAACTTACTCCCGTCAGCGTTCCGGTCTTTGCGTGAACGTTGCCACGCGTAAACTGGGATTGCATTCTTCGTTTCAGCGTTCCGTCTTGCCCTGCAATAGGAAGCGACGGCAGGAGATGGTTATAAATGTTCTCGTTATGGTAGGCATAACGCAGAAGACGCGTCTCCAACTCTGCGCTGACATAATTGTATAGCGACAATCCGGAGCCGTCGGCAAACTGATAACGTGACCCGTCGAGCCCCAATTTGTCGACAAGCTGCCTGATTACGGCTCTCGCACTTTTGGCTGAGGCCGGATGGTTGCCTGTGGCGGCGGCGAGTTGATAGAACATGGCTTCGGCATAGAGGTTGTCGCTCTCTTTCATCATGCGCATGAGGATTTGGTCGATGGTGTGAAACCTGCGCACGATACAGTTGGCGGTTTGTGGCTTGCTCTTCTCGCCGATGGCTCCTGTGAGATAGATGTTCTCATTGCGCAGTCTGGTATAGAATTGTTCCATGAACTTGTCCTTGCGCGAGATGAGCAGCGGTGACAACACGGGGTTGTCGTCGTCCCAGCACCAGCCCTCGCCAAACTCTTTGTCGTCTTTCATCGATTTGTCCGAATAGATATTGCCGCGAATCGTGTCAATGCCCATCTTGTGCAGGCCTTCTACGAATGCGCGCATATCGTCGGTGTTGAATCGGGGGTCGAATCCGCCTACGCAATAGACGTCGCCATTGAGGACGCAACTGTCCACCTGACCCGTATAGCACAAATCTGTCTTAAACTGGTAGCTGCCGCCGAGACGGTCCAGGGTTGCGATGGCGGTGATGACTTTCATCGTTGAGGCCGGCCGCATCAGCTGTCGTTCATTATGCCGATAGATGGCAGAGTCGGCATCGAGGTCCCAGATCATGATACCAAGCTGCGAGGTTTGGAACATATCGTGGGTGAGCAGCTGGTCTATGTCGGCCTGAACATTCTGCGGCCAGGACAGCGTGTCGTTCCTGATGAAGAGCGAGTCGGCCCACAACGAGTCGTTTTCAATGGTGTCATTGACTTCGATAATTTCATAGTCTTCAAACTGTGCGTGTAGGGGAACCGCAGCAAAAAGACACCAAAGACAGCAATATATATATTTTACCTTCTGACTAAACAACATATTATCCTTCTCATTATTTCTCTCCAGACCCCTCCGTCGTTGATTTTGATATGGCCTCCCGGGAAAGGGAGGACTGCCAGACGCTTTGTAAATGCTTGATAAACGAAGCCTCTTGTTCGGGCTCTACGGTAACATACTTTCCGTCGGCGTATTCAATAAGCAGATAGTGCACCATCCCAAACGTAGTGGTGATGGGGCGGCACGCCCTGATCTCACTTAAACGAAAGGTTTTCGACCTCGCAAATCGCCCGCGATAGATGGTGAGCGTGTCATCATGGAATACATATTCGGAATGAAGCACGCGCTCGATAATCAGCACGTTCAGTATGATGAAGACGAATCCCGCAATGGCTGCTTTGATCCAAAATAAATAGATGGCAAGCGAAGTAAAGAGGATTACCCCACACTTGGAGCCCAATGTAAACCTATGATGAAATGTTCGGGTCATAACTGCAAAACGACGCAGGGCGCCATGTAAAACAACATTATAGTGTACAAAAGTACAAATATTCTCGCAAAAAAATGGATTTTACGGCAACATTATCGGCTATTTTGACAACCAATAACATTCTGTGCATCAATGATGGAGCGGCAAACTGATGGGAGTCATGGCGCTGACCTTCTCATTGTATGTTTTTTGTGCCACGCGACGTCCACGAAAGCTGCGTACCCTCGGCATATCTTCAAACCATTGGTCGGTTGTCGTGTACCATGCAAAACGGCTTACCTCTTTGATGGTCGGCAGTTTTTGATTGAGCATGGAGGCGTATTTGGGATTGACCGACGAGAGAAATCTCTTCCCGTTCGTGGTTTCAAGAGCCAATACTAAATACTGTCGGATGACGGTCTTTGACCCTGTGTGAGCCTTCTCCAAACCTTTGGCGGCCGTTGTGACGTGTATATCCCATCCGTCTCGGTTGAGCCGTTCCATCATGCCGCGAAACACAATGCCGTGCGGTGATGTGTCTTTCACACCGCTATGGGCGATGGCCAAATGTATCATCTCATGCAGAAGTACGCTCTGAAAGCGGTGCTCCGGCTGGTCGTAATAGTTGCTTAGGCCGATGGCAAAGTCAAAATAGTATGTGCGTCCCCATCTGCTCTTGCGTTTATACGACATCGTCCCGAGCTGTGTCCGGGAGTGTCCGATGTGAAAACGTGGGGTGGGGAGCTCTCCATCGAAATACTGTTTGTTGAATTTGGCAAACCAAGTGCGTATCCAGAGCATATCTATTTGCATGGGTGCTTGGGTTTATTGCCGGGTGAGGGTTGCCACCACATATTCTGATTGTGTGCCAACACGGAATTTGCCACCCCATATTCCGATGCCGCTCGTGACATAATATTGTGTATTTCCCTTGGTCAGCGGGCCATAAGCATCTTCGTAAATTGCGTTCTCTATCCAGTTGATGGGCCACATCTGGCCATAATGCGTGTGCCCGCTCAACTGAAAATCGATGCCGGCTTGCTCCGCTTGTTCCAGATGGTGAGGCTGGTGGTCGAGCAGAATGGTGTATCGGTTCATGTCGAGATCGGCGGTGAGCGCTTTCACCGACTTGCGATGGGCATTGGTGTGGTCGTCTCGTCCGATGATGTTAATGCCGTGCACGGTGGTGCTTTGGTCTATCAGGAGATTGATGTTGGCGTCCTTATAGAATTTCTCGGCGTCTTGCTTTCCGCTGTAGTATTCGTGATTGCCCAAGCAGGCATACACTGGAGCTTCGAGTCTTCGAAACTCCTCAGCCATATTTTCCTCAAGAATGGGCCTGATGTTTCTGTCGATAATGTCACCCCCGATGAGAATAAGGTCAGGTTTTTCGGCATTCATCTTGTCAATCCAGGTAGCCAGTTCTTTGCGATTGTTATGATAACCTATGTGCAAGTCGGCAATCATCACGATTTTCTTGGGGCTTTCTATATTTTTCGTTGTAGACAGTTCAATGGGTACGCGCACCTTGTGCAAATAGTTGAGATAGCCGTAGGTAAACACTACGATGAGTGTTCCGACCACTGTCAGCGTGCCTATGCAACTGTCGACCATGAAACTTCGGGGTATAAGATGCACCAACCGCCCGATATCCAGCACCAGGAATAGCAGCACTGTGTATAGCAGGACAAAGAGCGTCGAGTTGCCTACCTCGTAGGAAGCCCGCGCCAACGGCATGGGCCAATTGTCTATATTGAAAATGGCGAAATTGGCAAAGAACCAGAATACCAGTATAAGAAGAATACCTGTAACAATGCTTTTGTACAGGTTTGGCAATGGTAGGATGTTCCAAATGTGCCATAAACTATATGCCGTCCCGATAAGGGGCAGCACCAAAAAGAGGATTGCCCACATTTTATTCATATATGTAGGCAAAGGTAATGAGAAAACGATAATATCCGTAAAGGTTTTAACGGATATTATCGTTTACATGAATGATTTTGGAGAAGTTTAGGCAATACAGAATGAAGTGCAGGTTAAAAGTGCTGCAGCATAGTGTCTTGCCACTTCTATATGGAGGTTACAGTTCGGCGAGCTCAATGACTTTGTCAACGGCTACCGACAGTCCGTCTTTATTCTTACCGCCGGCCTGAGCATAGTGAGGCTGTCCGCCACCACCACCTTGGATGAGTTTGGCCGCCTCGCGCACCATCTTCCCAGCATTGAGGTTATGGTCTTTCACCATGTCTTCAGAGAGCATCACGGAAAGCATGGGCTTATCGTTGTAAACAGAGCCAAGCACGCACACAAGTTTGGCAGGGATGAGTTCCCGAATCTTGAACACAATGTTCTTGGCTGCTGCAGGCTCTGCTGGTATCACGGCCTTGACCACATTCACCCCATTAACGTTCTGTACATGGTCGGCAAGCGATTTGGCGGTGCGGTCTACAGCCTGTGCGCGGAAGGCTTCCACCTCTTTCTTAATATGGCTGTTCTCCTCGATAAACTTCTCGATGGTTGTTCTCAGGTCTTTGGAATTGTTGAACAGCCCCTTGATATACTTGATGGTATCCTCCATGACATATATGGCCTCCTCACAATTTTTCGCGGTCATGGCTTCGATGCGGCGCACTCCGGCAGCCACGCTGCTCTCGGAAATAATCTTGAACATCCCGATGCTTCCGGTACTCTTGGCATGAATGCCGCCACAGAACTCACAACTCGGGCCAAAGCGCACTACACGCACCTTGTCACCATATTTCTCGCCAAAGAGGGCCACAGCCCCCATTGCCTTGGCTTCCTCAATGGGTGTGTCGCGGTGTTCGTCTATGGGATGGTCTTCACGGATGAGACGGTTTACCAACCGTTCCACCTCGCGCAGTTCCTCATCGGTCACTTTCTGGAAGTGGGAGAAGTCGAAACGCAGTGTATCGGCACTGACGTAGGAACCCTTTTGCTCTACATGGTCACCCAAAACCGTCTTCAGGGCGTAGTCGAGCAGGTGGGTAGCCGTATGGTTTGCAGCACTTGCGGTACGCAAATCGGTGTCTACACGAGCCACAAAGTTGGCAGATACGTCTTTGGGCAGCGACTTGATGATATGGATGCTCTGGTTGTTTTCACGCTTCGTATCGACAACTTTAATGGTCTCCTTCTCGTTCACGAGCACGCCCTGGTCGCCTACCTGTCCACCCATCTCCCCATAGAAGGGCGTATGGTCGAGCACCACCTCGTAGAAGCTACTCTTTTTCTGGGTCACTTTGCGATAGCGGATGATGCTACATTCGTGTTCGGTGTAATCGTAGCCAACGAATTCCTGTTCTCCCTCTTTCAAAACCACCCAGTCGCCATTCTCTACGGCAGCGGCATTGCGGGCGCGCTCCTTCTGTTTGGCCATCTCGGCGTTGAATCCTTCTTCGTCTACGGTAAATCCGTTCTCGCGACAAATCAGTTCGGTAAGGTCGAGGGGGAAACCGTAGGTGTCGAACAGGCGGAAGGCGTTGGTGCCGTCGAGCTGGGTCTTGCCCTGCTGGCGAAGAGCCTCCATGTCGCCGTTGAGAAGCTGGATGCCTTTCTCCAAAGTGCGGAGGAAACTGTCTTCCTCCTCTTTCATCACGCGACTGATGAGCTCTTGCTGTGCTGGCAACTCTGGATAAGTGCCTCCCATCTCTTGTACCAGGACGGGAACGAGCTTGAACATAAATGCACTGTGCTGGTCGAGGAAGGTATAGGCAAAGCGCACGGCACGGCGCAAAATACGGCGAATAACATAGCCAGCCTTAGCATTACCGGGCAGTTGCCCGTCGGCAATGGAGAAAGCTACGGTGCGCAGGTGGTCAGCAATGACACGCATGGCGATGTCTATTTTTTCCTGCTCGCCGACGGCCTCACCGTTCTTGCCGGAAGGCGTGGTGAAACCGTATTTCTTTCCGGAGTGAATCTCGATTTCCTTGATGATGGGCTGGAAAATGTCGGTGTCGTAGTTGGAACTCTTGCCTTGAAGCATACGTACGAGACGCTCAAAGCCCATGCCGGTGTCGATGACGTTCATGGCCAGCGGCTCCAATGAGCCGTCAGACTTGCGGTTGAACTGCATGAACACAATGTTCCATATTTCGATCACCTGTGGGTCGTCCATATTAACCAGTTCACGACCGGGCTTTTTGGCCCTTTCCTCGGCAGGTCGGGAGTCTACGTGAATTTCCGAGCAGGGACCGCAGGGCCCCGTGTCGCCCATCTCCCAGAAGTTGTCGTGCTTGTTTCCGTTGATGATATGGTCCTCGGGCAGGTGCTTGCTCCAGTATTTGGCAGCCTCGTCGTCGCGTGGGATGTTTTCCTCGGGCGAGCCTTCAAATACGGTTACATACAAGTTGGCCGGGTCGAGATGGAGCACGTCCACCAGGAACTCCCAGGCATAGTCGATGGCTTCCTTCTTAAAGTAGTCGCCGAAGCTCCAGTTGCCGAGCATCTCGAACATGGTGTGGTGGTAGGTGTCATGCCCCACCTCTTCCAGGTCGTTGTGCTTACCGCTCACGCGCAGGCATTTCTGCGAGTCGGTGCGCCGGCGTGGCTCGGGGTCCTTGGTGCCCAGAATAATATCTTTCCACTGGTTCATACCAGCGTTGGTAAACATCAACGTGGGGTCGTCCTTAATCACCATTGGTGCAGACGGGACGATGACGTGACCTTTCGACTCAAAAAACTTCTTGTATGAGTCGCGAATTTCGTTTGCTGTCATCATTGTATTCTTGTCTTTATCTTTAATGCTTTCTATGTGGGGAGTGCGGCCTGAGTCTCTTTCAAGTCTTGCACATCTATGCGAAAGAAGTGGAATAGCCGGGCCATCGACCTATGCAGAGCCCTCCCTCCGAGATCAATCGTGTGCAAAGTTACTAAAAAGAAAGCACATAGGCGGTTACGGAGGTAGGATAATTCTCATTCTCTTAATTTTTTATTGCAGTCTACTAAATATTTCCCAATGGTGTCGGGCGCACAGGCCGTACATCTCTACTGGGTACGCATGACTTTTCATCTTATATGAGTTGGTCTTAGTTTTTGAGATGCCAAAATAAGTTTTAGCGGACAGCAATAATTTTTAAAATAATCGGTTGCTATTCGGCATCTATTCAATCTTTTTGCTATCTTTGCAATAGAAACTTATGGAAGCGGTTTCTTGAAGAGTTAATGTCATTACCTCTGATACCTTTGATAATGGAGCAGACACTTGTCCATAACCGCTTTTGCTCCAATAAAACTGCACAAAAAACAACATTGCCAGATGACACTGAATAAGAATCACAAAACCAAACTTTACTACTCCATCAAGGAAGTGGCACAGATCATTGGTGTGAACGAAAGTACTTTGCGCTATTGGGAGACCGAATTTCCCGATCTCAAGCCTAAGACGGTGGCATCCACCAAGGTACGCCAATACACGGAGAAAGACATTGAAGACATCAAGGTAATTTATAATCTTATCAAGGTGCGCGGCTTCAAGATTGCCGCTGCTCGCAAATATATGCACACCAACCGTGAGTCAGCCGATAAAAGTTCGGAAGTTTTGGAGACTTTGATTAGCGTGCGTGATCAGCTGAATGACATGAAGAAGCGACTCGACAGTTTGGTGTAATCTGTTTTTTCAATCCTAAGGGAGTTTTTTAGAATGCTTTAATCCTATATATCAGGCCGAGCTCAATGCAATTGGTGTTGTTATCCTTTAATCCGCACTTGTTGCTGAAGTCATATTTATGACCGATATAAGCTAAAAACAGTCTTAAATCTTGAGATGGGATAGGATAGTATTCCATACTTGCGAGATAGCCGATTGACTTGCGGTAGTTCTTAAACTTTTCTATTTTGGTTACACTTGCCGTCTCGTAAGTTCCCTTCAACATCAAATTCCACTTTGGTGCAAACTGCCAATTGGCTTTTGTAATCAAAGAGTGGTAATGAACATGGCCGAAGCGTGGATCTCCCATAAGACCGTCTGCAACATAATCGCCCAGGTCTTTAGTGGCGATTCCGATGCGGTCTATCCCATCAAATTCTCCCATATAATCGATGTACCATTGAAAGGAGGGCAGATTCAGTTTCTGTCCCAAAGCCACCATATTGCCATATTGTCCTTTGGCTTGTGTCTGTAAGCCCCACGACCATCTCATTTGCAATAGGTTGTTCAAGAAGTTGCCGCTCCACAGAAAGATATAAGTCAGAGGATGATGGGCCGCTTCCAACCGGCTTGCCTTCTGGGCACGCGACACTAACACCGGGTTGTCACCATATTCGACATTGAATTTATCGCTGTAGGTGTTGGTGATATTCATGGCAATTTCCTGCGTAGGCGTCACCTTATACGACACGTTTACGCCCTCCATGAAAATATCCATGTGGCCCACCATGTCGGAATATTGATAGATATATATCGGGTTTTCGTAATACTCAAATCCGCCCCAATTCTGACATATCCTGCCGACTTCAATACTCAACTTATCGTTCGGCTGATAGCCTACCATCAGCAGGTCGGTAGGCTTGGAAACATAGTCTTCGCTCCCAACAGCATTGTGCTGATTCACACGGTAACGAAAACGATAAGACAACTTGTCTGTGATGTTTCCAAGGATTTCAATGCGTGCATGCTTGGTCTTGAACGAGGTGCTCCAATGCCCATCAGGGTCCATTGCCCGAAAACTTGACGCATAGTTGAGATAAACGTTCAGTGCGTCCGACTTTTTCTTAAACTTGAATATGTGTTCGGCCAACGACTTATGATTGTCGTCTGCACCGCCCACGTCTGTATTATTTCCTTGTGCATTTATTCCTGTTGCCATAGCGAGCATGACAACTATTAATCTATATTTTCTCATATTTAGTTCATGAAGTACGAATTTTCAGGCTATTCTTTTGGGTCTAAATAGACCTGCTTCCCTAAGCGTGCGGCTCATGCCCATTCCGTTGACAGCCCCTCGGCCACATCCTTATAGACCATTCCGCCGTCTACCCGTGCTACTGCGATACCACAATGCTTGGTATCTACAGAAACTTGCAGTGAGAGAACAGATGCGTCAGTATAGCCATACATCACTTGGATTTCCGGCAAATTGTCGAAAATTCCTACATATCCCCGGAAGTCAAATCATGCTTGCAGGTCGGGGAATGATGTTGAATAATAATTAGGGAATAGCCCTGTCTTTCCTATTTCTTGGATTTTTGTATTGCAAAATTATAAAATAATTAACTTAATTACGTATTAAAGTGGTTAATAAAATTTAACACCAATATTCGTTATGGTGCTGGTTGCAAGGTAAAGATGATACAGAACTGTATGGAAAACTTCACCATAAAACGGTCTGAATTTTATAAGGTTATAGCAATGGAAAAGCCGTATTCTTGCCGTTTTTCAACAATAATACAGCGTGGAAATCAGATGGCTTTTGCGGTTAGGCCTTTGTTGCGGTGCGGTTGAGTCCGAAACACACTGCGGATATGACTTAGTCGGCTCGCGGTTAAGCCTTTGTCGTACCACGACAAAGGCTTAACCGCAAAGGTATCAGATGGTCAAAGTTCAGGGGAAAGCCTTATTACTTCGCAAAATGTTTATAATCAGGATGTTATAAAAGTGCCTAATTTTTCAATAATTTCGACCAAGCGACCACTTGTTTTCAAATAGGCGCAGCATAAGAAGGCTTTTGTCGGCTTTTTTCAGACGGTTTTATCTATTGGTGTAGTGATGTCATGGCCTACTTTGGAGTATGCCCCAGGTAGGTCCGTACGGTCCGTACGTCCGCATTTCCATGAACATTCGATCATGATTAACAGGGAGGTACACAGTTGATATAAAATAAACCCCGAAAGTTATACAAAAACTTTCGGGGTTCATGTTATTTGGATTTGTTCTTATAGATAAATGATGTCTTTGGAGTGTTCAACGTGGCAACGTTCCTGAAGAAATCACTTCACAATCACCTTTTGGGCAACTTTCCTGCCGTCGGAGAGTTGACTGACGCACAGATTTACACCTTTCCGGGGGTGGCTCAGTTTCATGCCGTCCAGAGAATAGTAGGTCGCATCCCCGGTTTTGAAGCTGCCGACGCTGCTGATGCTGTTCATAACTGTGGCCGTTGCCGGCTCGCCGAAACCGCCCATCTCGTTGGCTGCACGCACACTCCAAGTGCTGGTGACATCGGCGTTGGCATACGAAGTTTCGGTAACAATGGCTTGGAACACACCGTTCTTGAATACGGCATAGGCTGTTGCATCCTTGGCGGCTTTCCATGAGAGCGTGCCGTCGGTCACGGTTACATTCCCCATACCAATTTGAGATGCTACCGCTTGGGGATTCCAGTCAGTGTACATCTTGTCATAGGCGTAGGCTGCGGCATCGGTAGCCGAGAGGATGGTCTGGAAATCGGAGGTATAAGACGATATCGTATTGCTTGCCGGAGTAATGTTGGCACCACTTTCGTCTTTCGTTCCAAATTCACCGAACACCTTTGGATCTTTGTTGTTCATGCCCTTTTCGATCCATCGCTTGGCAATGAGTGTATGGGCGGCGTTGGCATCGAGGGTCGTATTGAGGAATACGCAGATGGGCTCGTTCTGCCATGTGCGCCCGAAGTTCCAGTCGCCCTTGCCCTTGGCCAGGTCTACAATCTTGCAACCGTCGAACACGTAGCCGAAGTTGGTCGTCGTGGTGGGAGCCGTGATGGTACGTCCGCCGCTGCCGTCTTTCTGGCGTGACTCGAGTGAGAGGGTGGTGTTTTGGAAACGAACATCGCCACCGCCACAGATGAAGTCTACCGTTCCGTGTATGTCGCAGCTGTCGAAATAGCTCTGCATGGCGGTGTTCTGACTATAATAGGTGTCTTGGTAGGAGAGCATCCGCACGTTCTTGTAGATGGTGCGGTTGCCACGGTCCTGTATGACGGCCGCGCGCCCGGCGGCATTGGAACCGTAATAGTCGAGTGCATTTTTCAGGGTGAGGTCCTGGAAATAGATGTTCTGCTTGTCGTTATAGAACAAGTCTGCAGACCCCAGCCCCTCGATAGAAATGTCAGGTGTGGTCACGATAACGGTGTTGTCCATGCTCTGTCCGATGATGGAGAGATTGTCTACGGGAAATTCCGTTTTCACCTTTTGCCCCAGATCGTAGATGCCGTCGGGCAGGAAAATTTTTACACGGGCGTTTCCGTCTTCGTTGGCCTCGATCATGTCGAGAATATTCAAGAAGCTGTCGCCGTTGCCGGGCTCGGCCACATAGTAGCCGTTGCTGTTCTTGACGATGTCGCCCTTGCCCGTGTTGATGATGGTGAGTGCGTGGAGATAAACCTCGTCGTCGAACGAGAGGATGAGCTCGCCGGCCTCACCGACATATTTAATGGCTGTTTTCTCACCGTCGGTGTCGGCCACGTCGATGGTGGCCAAGACGTTGCCGGCAGCATCGGTAAGTGTCATGGGCGCTTTGCTGTATTTGCAAGCCTCAATGATGATAGTGGCATTGCCACCAACGAGCAGTTTCACCGCTCCGCCCTTGATGTCGAGCCCGTGTTGTGAGCCGTTGTAGCTGTAGGCCGACGTGGGTACGAAGGCCTCATGGTCTTCCACATAAAAGAACTTGTTTTTAAGGTCGTAGACGTTACGTTCGTTGGCCTTGTCGCCTTCGATATCGGTCACAAGTGCATAGAGGTTGAGCTCCTCGTCGGTCACGATAGTACCGGCGCTGGCCTTCTCGTCGCCTTTGGGATTGAACAGCCAGCCCCGGAACTTACTGCCCTCGGGCACGGTCACCGTGCCGCCCTCATTCAGCGTGCCAATGGCGGCATCTTTTTCCACAGTCTGGGAGGTGAGTTTAGTGATGCCGTCTGCATCATAGTAGTTCACGGTGAAGTCGGGCTTCCACACAAAACTGATGATGTATAGTGCAGTGTCCTTGTTGAGCACCACAGGAATAGTGACTCTGGCAGCAGGCTTATCAGCGTTGCCGGTGCCGGGCATCGACTCGTAGGAAAATTTACCGAGGGTGCCGTTGTCGGTGGTTGCGGTAATGGCATTGTCGGCATTAATCATGCGTTCCGTCTTGGATACTTCTACGGTGGTGACGAAGTTGCCCTCCGCGTCTTGGTCGAACACGTCAGCAGCCTGATAAGTGGTGCCGTTGGCGATGAAAGTAGCCAATGCCGGCGCCTTGCTCATGTCCACGTTTCCATAGATGTGCAGCTCGGTCATGTAGGCATTCTGACTTAACACTAAATTTTCAAAACGCAATTTCACGTTGGTCTTGTTGATGTCTACAACGGTAGGGGTTACCTTGCGTGAGCCGCTCACAGGCTGACTGCTCACGAGTTGCCAGTCGGCATCGCCGTCTCCTTTGGCAAAGACCTTCCATCCACGATCGCTTCCTGTGGCATATTGGGAGAATTCAATCTTGGTGATGTTGGATAGTGCGGAGGTTTCGATATAGGGCTCTGCCGCTATCTCCTTGCTATATTTCCCGGCCATGAGGTAACCGGTTTCGCCGATATTTTTACTGTCTTCTGCCGGAAAGCAGCCCACTCCCCAAGAGGTGAAGATGAGGTCCTCGTTGCTGTATTTGGTTGTGGCGGACTGTGTTGCGGCAGGAACTGTCGCATCAGTCTTGTACATACCGTAGTTCACGGCTTCCCAATCGGTGAAGTCGGTGTCGTAGAGTCGTTTTTCCTGAAAGGGAGAGACGAATGTGGTGTGGATGCGGTAGAGATAGGAGCTGCCTGTGCCCACCACCTCTACATATCCGTCCACCACTTCCTGTGTAGTGGCCTTGTGCCACACGGAGTCGGCATCGGCAGCCGTTCCGCCAACGGTGTAGTTGTGATACTTGGGGTAGGAAATCACGGAGATATAGTCTCTGGTGCTTTTTACAGGGATGCGGATAATGGTATTGGCATTGAATTGAGCATCGCTGCCGCGGGCTTTCAGCTTGCCCTTGGTGGCATCAACGGTGAGTTCTACGCCATCGACGTCTGAGGCTACGGTACCCACATTGCCTTCAATGGCGACCGAGCCGCCCGCCATGGTCTGGAAATCCCATGTTGCCGTTAGGTCTTGGGCCTTAGCAGCAATGGCCGCCAGAAGCATGAGACACGATAAGGTGATTTGTTTTAGGTTTGAGTTCATGTTTTAAGATGTTTGTTAAACGAAGTAGATGAATGAAGTCTTATTTTGAAAGGTATTTCTTGCCGTTGTAAATGATGATACCCTTATAGGACTGGTCCACACGTTGACCAGCAAGGTTATAGTAGGTATTGGGGCGCTGACGATTTGTGTTGATGTTGCTGATGCCGTTTGTGGTACCAATCTTGCCTTTGATGACAATATCGATGATGCCAAACTGCTTGTCGCTGGCCATGTCGTACAGGTTGATGATCAGGCTACCCGGGTCGGCGCTCGCGGCTACGTCGGTGATGGTCTTGGTATATGCGGTGTACCATCCGTACCCATCCTTGTTTCGGTTGGGTCTTAGGCCTTCGTCGAGAGTAGTAGTGGTGGAATTGTTTGTCCAAGTCACGTTGAAGAGTCCGTTGTCTGTTCCGATTCTGGAAATGGTGAACGACACATTGGTGGGTTGAAAGACGTAGTTGTCGGCTGGTGTGACGGTGAACGTCAGCGCGTTGCTTGCATCGGCTGCCGGCTGCCTTTCGCTCGGAGCAAGTATAGTTTCCACAATGTCGTTTACAGTCTTGGTGCCAACGTTTTCTGCCTTGAAATTGCTGCCAAGCGATAGGCTTGTTTCGGCTATCCCGTCTTTGAGATTGTCTGACAGCACAGGAGTGGCAGTGAGTGAAGATTGGCCTGCATTGAACGCCCATGTGATGGTGCCTTCGTCGCCGGTTATGGGAGTCTCGGGCTCTATAGGGTCTTCATCTTTGAGTTTCACGATGCGTCCCGTGTAATATTCTATGCCGTCGGCCTTGTTTACTACGGGATAGTATTCGTCTACGGCCGATTCAGCATCGGCATTGCCATTCTTCATGATCTCTTCCACCAAGGCGTTGGCATAGACCTCGATGTTGGTGTAATAGCCTTTAGAGTCGAGCGAGTAGGTGACGGCATCGTTGGGGTCGTTAGGATTGAGCCCGTTGGCTATTTCCCAAGCATCGGGGATTCCGTCGTTATCGGTGTCGTAGCCCTCCTTATGCTTCCCAGTGGGGAAATTGTTTTCGGTATATCCTTTAACATCGGCCACACGGTCGATGCGCCCTTTCTTTTTGGTTACCGACCCGGCATAGGTCGATGTGCCATTCTTGGCTTCTTCCATATAGCGGGCATCCACGTCGTCGCGGAAGAAAGAGGCACCGCAATAGCTGAGTATCTTGTCGTAGGCTGTTTCTGCACGATGGGTGGTTACCTCGCCGGCCGGCGCAGTCTCGGTGTCGAGCTTGATGCGAACACATGGCTTCCCGGCTGCATTGTTGATGTGTTCCACCGCTGAGCCGTAGTAGTATAAAGTGTCGAGGGTATATCTTTCGCCATCGATATTCTGGATGCCACGGTCATAGACCACTCCCTTCCAGTCGTAGTTGGATCCATAACCATAAACGTAATTGCCACTGATGTAATAGCGACTGGTCATGCCCATGTATTTTGGATTATCAGAGGTGGTGGAATTGGCAATGGAAACCTGTGTGACGCGGTTTTTCTTGCTGGTTTCCGGGGTTGCCTTGTAATAATTGTTCACCATATTAATATAACCACCGCCGGGACCGCCGTAGCAGCCTCCTCCGCCCCAATCAAAGATGAGACAGTTACGGAAGTCCACATTTTCGGCCTGTACAGCATTCTCCCAGTTGTACTTGGCATATTCGGTGTTCGAGGTGTAGCCTGGCCAATCGTAACGCGCACCGTTAAAACGGGGTGCCCTGTTGTTGACATGGGCAATCATGTTGTGGTGGAAGCTGGCGAGTTTACCGCCCCAGATGCCTCCATAGCCGTGTGCCCCTTTGCCGTGTCCGGCGTTGTTGAGACTTTCTCCGAGAGTACACCACTGCATGGTGAAATTGTTGTTGTCGTAGAAAGAAGCCACCTCGTCGATACTCCATGAGAAAGAACAGTGGTCGAGGATGACGTTGGTGAGTCCTCGGTTCCATATAGCATCGGCTGCGTCGTTGACGTCTTTTTCTTCACCTCGACGTATGCGGATAAAACGAATGATATTGTTGGACATGGGTTGTACGGTGCGATACCGCAAGGTGATGCCGGGATAGGGCGCTGTTTGCCCGAGAATGGTTGTGTTGGCTCCTATTTTCAGATCTCTGCTTAGAGGAATAACCCCTGCCACGTCGAAGACGATAATTTTCTTCGTGTTGCCGCTGACAGCAGCACGAAGTGAGCCTGTGCCACTGTCGTTGAGATTGGTGACGTGTATGATTTTTCCGCCTCGGCCACCTGTAGTGTATCGACCGTTGCCTTCTGCTCCCGGGAATGCCGGAGCTTTGGTTTGTGCCATAGAGGTGCAGCAAAGTGCAACGGCTGCGGTGGCCAATAAAAATCTAATTTGCATATTTTGTAATTGTTCGCTTGTTGAGTATTTGTCTTAGTAAAAAATTGGGGAGACGCGTCATTCTACACAAGCCAGCGTCTCCCGAATTTAAATGGTGCAAGGATTACTTCTGCACGAACTTCTTGCCATTGGCAACGACTACGCCCTTGTAGTTTTTGCCAACACGCTGTCCGGCAAGGTTGTAGGTCTTGTTGTTTGTTGTCTTGGCTTCTGCGTTATGAATCCCTGTAGTCTTGGCAACGAACTCTATGGCATAGAAGTTGATGCTGTTTACGGGGAATGTAATGACGATATCGCCGGCTTCAACGTCGGCGGTAACATACGGATAAACCTTTTTGGCATCATCGCCTTCGCCCACCATGATGGCATCGGCCTCGTCAAGTACTTTGTTCACAAGTTCTTTGTCGTTTTGTGTGAGTACGAGGGTGCGGGTGTTATCCGAGTTTTTTCCTGTGCGTGCGGCAATTTTTACGGTGCCTTTGGAGGGCACGGTGAGGGTGAGGAAGCGCTTACTGCTCGACTTGCCACCAGTTTTCAGACGGGTTGCGAATGATTTAAAGTTGTCTGCAGTACCAAAATAGGCCTTGTTGGAGTCGATTGCAGGTTTGCCGTCATTGGTCAGTGCAAGCTTAACATTACCTACGGTCCATGCTTCGGGTAAATCGGCATTGGCTACAGGTCCGTCTCCAAAGGAGATTTCCTGCGCGTTGATAGTCATAGTCATAGCTATGGCTGCAATGAGAGTAAAAAGTTTTTTCATACGTTTTGTTTTAGTTTAATTAGTAAATGATAAGATTATTTCCCCCATAAACTATGGGGATATTGGCTTGTTGTGATTTGTTTCAGATAGTTCGATTGCAAATATATAAAAAAAACATTAATCCGATACTCTTTTGGAAGAAAATGTTTGGATTAATGTTTTTTATATCATAAAAACACGGTTTTAGCGTGTAGGGAGCCAATCAGAGGCCAGTTTAAATACCTTTTCGGGGGTAATGGCCTTGGCGTCTCTCGCCTTGAGCTGGTGGCTCCATGATACGCGCTGGCTGTTGTCGGCACCTTCGCCGGAGTTGTTGTACTCCTCATAGCGAGCCGTTTTCTCGTTTTCCAGATTGTTCCAGTTGTGCCATCCTTCGGGTCGGATGTGCTTTCCCAGGCTGCAATTCATGAATAGAGTGTGTGCGTGGGGACGCCAGGGACGCCCGAGGTATGCGGTTGTAACTTCGGGGCTTGCGGTGAGTGTGCAGTGGTTAAAGATATAGCCATAGGGCTGGTCGGCAGGAGTCGAGGCCGCGGTGATGTAGCTATTTGCCTTGCTGTGAATGGTACAGCCCTCAAACCAGGCTGTGCTTGGCCCGAAGATAAAGTCGGTTGTACCTTCAATATAGCAATCTTTGAAATAGAGTCGTGTACCGCCAATGCCTGTATAGATAGTGTCTTGATTGCCGAGGAAGCGGCAGTTGATGAATCTTAACCGGTCGCCTTCCGTGTGAAGTGCTACGGCTTGACCGAGTTTGGCGGCATTGTTTTCGATGGTGATGTTCTTTATGATGATATCGGAGCCTTCTATTTTCAGGGTGTAAGTGCGGAAGGTACCCATAGGTTTGCCGTTGTCCGGTCGCCTGATGTTGGCATGGTCGTCATAGGTTATGATGGTATTATCGCGGTCTTCGCCGCAAATTTCGATATTGGTGAGCCATGATGGAATAATCAGTTTCTCCTTGTAGACACCTTTCTTCACATAGATTACTTTGTGGTATTCCATAAACGCGCGACACACTTCGATGGCGTCGTCAATATTTCGGAACTCTGCCGTACCGTCACGAGCCACAAAGAGGGTGTCGGGATTATCGTATTTGTTGCTGGCAGATAATGAAATCAAGGAAAGTAGAAGTAGAAATAGTAAAGTAGTTCGTTTCATATTTACATGATTTGTTGCACTTCTTTCAAATCGGGTATCTTCTTGAGTTGTTCCGTTATCATTTTTGCTTCATCACGGTCGTGCACGCGAATTTCAATCCTTCCTCCGAAGATGCCTTCATCTGCCGTGAAGCTCACCCGGTGGATATTGACGTTTAACTTGTTGGAAATGACTTCGGAGACATCGTGTAACATGGATTTCCGGTCGATGCCATGTACTTCTATGGTTGCGTCAAAGAAGAGTTCCTTGTGCATATTCCACTTTGCATCGAGGATTCGAGGGCCGAAACTTGATTTGAGCTTACTGGCTACAGGACACGATCGCTTGTGAATTTCCACGCGGTTTTTACCATCGATGAATCCTAATATGTCATCGCCGGGAATGGGGTGGCAGCATCTTGGGAAGATATACATACCAATTGTTTCCTCACTGATGATACAGGGCTTCTTTTTGTCGAAGTCTTTGCCGATAACCAGCAGGTTTTGTCGGGAGGCCTGCAGGCGCTCTCCGAGTTTATCTTTCTTGGCTTTCCCAAGGAAAGGAACAAACTTGCGCCATCCGGAAGTAACACTGTCTTTCTTCTTGCCATGAAGTTCTTCCACATCTTTATCGTCGAGAATGACGGTGCGTTCGCCCAAGGAGAGCAATAGTGCTTCATGGTTTTGAGCGTTGTGGATGTCGCAGAGGCGTTCGAGAACTGACGTGGAGAGTTCCACTCCGTTCTTGCTGAGCCAGTTGTTCAGAATTTCCTCCCCTTTCTTTTGCAGCTCTCTGCGGTCACGACGCAGGATGGCTTGTATCTTGCTTTTGGCTTTAGCGCTGGACACGAAGTTCACCCAGCCCGGTTGGACACGTTGTGACTTGGAGGTGAGCACTTCCACTTGGTCACCACTTTGCAGTTTATGGCTGAGCGGCACAAGTTTATGGTTCACCTTCGCGCCAATACAGTGGCTGCCCAAGTCGGAGTGGATGCGGAATGCAAAGTCGAGTACGGTGCACCCCGAAGGCATTGTCATGACTTCTCCCTTGGGTGTGAAAACGAATATCTCAGAGGAAAAAAGATTGAGCTTGATGGAATCGAGGAAGTCCATTGCGTCGGGCTGCGGGTCATCGAGAATTTCCTTGATGGTCCCTATCCAATTGTTGAGCTCCGAATCCTCCTCCTTGTTTTCCCCTTCCTTGTATTTCCAATGGGCGGCAAATCCCTGCTCGGCAAGTTCATCCATTCGTTCTGATCGAATCTGCACTTCTATCCATTGTCCAGTGTGTGACATCATAGTGGCGTGCAGTGCCTGATATCCATTAGCTTTGGGATGATTCACCCAATCGCGGAAACGGTCAGGATGGCTCTTGTAAATTTGATTGAGGATGACGTAGATGTGGAAACAATCGTTGATTTCGTTAGCCCAATCCTGTGGCGTAAAAATGATTCTTACGGCAAGGATGTCGTAGATTTCGTCGAAGGTGACGTGCTTGTTTTGCATCTTACACCATATAGAATATGGACTCTTGACACGTGCCTTGATGTGATATTTTAGTCCGATTTTGTCGAGGGCTTCACGTATTGGGTTCGTGAAGTCATTGAACATCTTTTTACGTTGCTCTTGTGTGAACGACAATTTGTTCACAATATCGGCATACTCCTCCGGATGTTCGTAACGGAAACTGAGGTCTTCAAGCTCAGTCTTTATTTTGTTGAGTCCCAGCCTATTGGCAAGTGGGGCGTAGATATAAAGCGTCTCTCCGGCTATCTTGTATTGTTTGTTGGGGGCCTGTGAGGCCAGGGTGCGCATATTGTGTAGTCGGTCGCACATCTTAATCAGGATAACCCGGATATCATCGCTCATGGTGAGCAGCAACTTCTTGAAGTTCTCGGCTTGAGCCGAGGCATGGTCTCCAAAGATTCCTCCACTAATTTTGGTGAGCCCGTCAACGATTTGTGCAATCTTATTGCCAAAGATATTTTGAATGTCTTCGACGGTATAGTCGGTATCTTCCACCACGTCATGGAGTAGGGCGGAGCAAATACTTGTAGAGCCTAATCCCATTTCCTCGCAGGCAATCTGTGCTACGGCAATGGGATGGAGGATATAGGGCTCTCCCGACAAGCGGCGCACCCCCTTGTGGGCTTGTCGTGCAAAGTTGAAAGCCTTGGTGATGATGTCAACCTTTTTGCGATGTCTCGAGTTCAAATACGTTTCCAGTAAATGGTCGAAAGCTGACGTAATCATCTCGTTGTCGATCGCTTCCCTATCCTTTTTTTTATGCTCTTGTTCGTCCATAGTGATAGATATAATTAGGTGTAGAAGCTCTTTCTCTACCTCACTCTAATCTTCTTTCCGGCTCTGATGTTGCTTCCTTTGATGCCGTTGAGTCTGCGCAGTTTGGAGACGGTGGTGTGGTTGCGTTCTGCTATTTCACTCAGGGTGTCCCCTCTTCTCACCGTGACTCTCTTTGCCCGTGTTCTGCGTGAACTTCTCCTCTTCCTGGACACGCTGCTATTCCGTCTGGATTTCTGTGTGCTACTCTTTTTATACGTTGATGTCCCCGAGGATGCTAAGTTCCTGTCACTGCTTGAGGCGTTGCCGGCTACTCGAGTGACTTGATTCTTGTTGACAATATATTGTGCATCGTCATCAATCTTTACTTCCCGGCGCTTGGTAAGATAGAGTTCGCTATTATAGTTATAAATGGAGTCTTCGTTATCAATAAAGGCATTGATGATTTCCTCCGGCATACGTAGCGGAGACGGTTTGGAATATCCATTTATTATGTTCGTGCGATATTGTGGATTCAACTCTTCCAATTGACTCATATTGATGCCCGTGACATGAGCTATCTGCTCAAAGTGGACGTCGCGGTTGAGCATCACTGTGTCGGTCTTTGCGGGCAGCGTGGTAGACAATGGACAGATGTTGTGCTCACAATAGTAGTTCATAATATAGTTGGCCGAGATGAATGCAGGAACATATCCACGTGTTTCGCGCGGTAGACTGGGGTAGATTTTCCAATAGTCTTTCTCTCCGTTTGAGCGGCGTATGGCCTTGTTGATTTTCTCCGGTCCGCAATTGTATGCGGCAATCACCAGATTCCAGTCTCTATATATTTTATAGAGGTCGCTAAGGTAATGAGCGGCCGCATACGACGATTTCACGATATCCTTGCGCTCATCGATCAGAGAGTTTACCTCCAGCCCGTAGCGTTTGCCGGTGGTCAGCATAAACTGCCACAACCCTGTGGCACCAGCCTTTGACACAGCATTGGGATTGAGTGCGGATTCTATGACAGGCAGATACTTCAGTTCGAGCGGCAGCCCGTAGCTTTCCAGTGCTTCTTCGAAGATAGGCATGTAGAAATTTTGAGCCCCCAACATATAGGCTACCGAGTGCCGAAGTTCCCCGCTATAGCGGTCGATGAATTTCTGCACGATGTCATTATAGGGCATTTCAATGATGGTGGGCAGCTTGGCCAGGCGTTCTTTGTAAACCGAGCTGGGGAAAGTGCGATTTTCGTCTGGCATATTGCAGTCGGGGTCCGGCTTCAGATAGACCTTGGCATTGTATAGATTCATCAGACTGTCCAGCTCCTGAGTCATAGACTCGGGCAAGTCTATCTCTTCCTGAGTTCCGTCTTGCCCGGTTACGGTAATCGATTTTTCCGTTTGGGCCTGCAGGGTAAATGCGCCCCCAAATATGATAGATGTAAGTAATATTTTTTTATAATTCAACATAGTTCTTTTCGTTGTTTGCATTTGGATGCGAGAAGATGGAGGGGAGATACGGTCGTGTTGCTCATCCCGTTGCTTGTCTTTCGACATCCATGTATGTTTCTCCGAGTGCTCAATACCCTATATAATACTGCACTCTTTATATAATACTGCACTCATTGGAAAGTCTTTCTTAAAAACTCAGGCTGCATTGCAGTCCGATTGCAGAACTTTTGATAGGATTCCGCTCCATGCCGCTATTGATTACGGCTGGTGACACTTGCATGCTCAAGTCGGGTGAGATGTCAAACTCCGACAACGATGCATCAACATAGGCGTCGATCACTGATAGTGCGTAGACACCAACCATCACGAAGAAACTCAAGTCTCTCCAACGGCGATAGCGGTCTTTGCGTTTTCGAAAGATTTCTTGCCAGCGCTCCATGTTTTCGCTTGTTATCTGATTGCCCAAATGCAGAAATTGGTTATAGCTCTGCGTCGTTGGGTCGTTATCCATAATGTCGAGATATGCCTGGCTATAGTCGCGATACATCATGTTGTTCCATCGCATGGCATAGGCACATCCTACGAAGCCGCCATAGATAATGGGTAGCTTCCAAAATTTGCGGTTGTAAATCTGCCCTGCTCCCGGTAACACCAATGCCAGCCACAACGCACGTTTCGGACTTGGACGCCATGTGTCCCAGTCTCGCTTTTTGTTCTTTGGCAAGCTGTCGGCTGCTGTGAGTAACAGGTCCTCGCTTTCCTCCGCTGGTACCAGTTCCAAAGCCTGTATAGTATCATTGGAGAGACTCGTGTTGTCTACTTCAACGGTTGGCGTAAATGGTGTGGCTTTTGCCTCGTTTTGGGCTTGGGATGTGAGCGAAAGTGTTGCCAGACCAGCAAAGAAACAGAGCTTTGCCGATATAGTGCTACGCGTATTCACTTGTTATTGTTCCTTGAGTTTGTCGAACGTGTGCATGATTTGTTCGAGTTCTTCCTCGTTGTTGAAAGGGATGCTTATTTTGCCTTTTCCTCTGCTGTTGCAGGATAGCGTCACTTTAGTGTTGAGGAAAGAAGACAGCTGCTCCTTGAGTATGTCGAATTCTTCCGGCAATTGCTTCTTGGCCGTTATCTTCTTCTTACCGCTTTCTATGTCTTCGCCATTCTTCAGGTGTTGTGCCATTTCCTCGACCTTGCGCACGGACCATCCGTTTTTCAAAGTTTCCCTAAACAGCTTTAGTTGAAGCGACGGACTGTCTACAGCCAGCAGCGCACGGGCGTGCCCCATGTCTATTTCCCTCTTTTGCAATGACATCTGCACCTGTGCGGGCAGCTTGAGCAGTCTGAGGTAGTTGGTGATGGCCGTGCGGCTTTTCCCCACACGCTCGGCCACCCTCTCCTGAGTCATTCCCGATTGTTCGAGCAAGTGCTCGTATGCCAGTGCAATTTCTATGGAGTTGAGGTCTTCGCGTTGTATGTTTTCCACGAGCGCCATCTCCATCACGTTTTCATCATTGATGGTGCGGATGTAGGCAGGAATGGTTCTCAGCCCGGCCAGTTGCGAAGCCCGCCACCGACGTTCTCCGGCAATAATCTGGAACTTGTTTTCTGAGATTTGCCTTAGGGTGATGGGCTGTATGATTCCTATCTCGCCGATGCTGTGGGCCAACTCCTGCAGCGCTTCTTCATCAAAGAGATTTCGGGGTTGGTCGGGATTGGGCTCTATTTGGTCGAGCGGTATTTCATTGATCGTCGAAGAGCCTTGTGTGCGCACAGCTTCTGTAGATATGAGTGCGTCGAGCCCGCGCCCCAGTGCATTGTATTTCTTTTTAACTGCCATTCCTAACTTCTAACTCCTAATATCTATTCTATATTTAAAAATATTATTCTCAACCCTTAACTTCTCTCATTCTTCATGATTATCTCCTTGGCCAGTGCCAGGTGGTTTTTTGCACCGGTAGAGTCAGCGTCGTAGAGAATCACGGGCAATCCGTGGCTGGGACTCTCAGAGAGTTTCACATTGCGCTGAATCACGGTCTTGAACACCAATTCCTGAAAATGGCGCTTCACCTCGTCATAAATCTGGTTGGCCAGACGTAGGCGGGAGTCGTACATGGTGAGCAGGAACCCTTCGATTTCGAGCATCGGATTGAGCTTGCTTTTGATTATCTTGATGGTGTTGAGCAATTTGCTGATGCCCTCGAGCGCGAAATACTCACATTGCACGGGAATGATCACCGAGTCGGCTGCCGTGAGCGAGTTGACGGTGATGAGCCCGAGCGACGGCGAGCAGTCTATAAGGATGTAGTCGTATTCGCCTCTCAGCGGGTCGAGAATGCCCTTGATCACCTTTTCACGATTCTGAAGATTCAGCATTTCTATTTCGGCACCCACCAGATCAATATGACTGGGAATGATGTCCAACCCGTCAATATCGGTGGTGTATATAGCATCACGCACATCGGCATGGTCGATGATACATTCGTAGAGAGAACAGTCTACCTCGCTGATGTCTACGCCGAGTCCACTCGACGCATTGGCCTGCGGGTCGGCATCCACAACGAGCACCGACTTCTCCAGTGTGGCCAGCGAAGCGGCCAGATTAATAGTGGTGGTGGTCTTGCCCACACCACCTTTCTGATTAGCCAAAGCTATAATTTTTGCCATTTTGATAGTCTGGTTTTCTTTTGTCACAACACAACAGCAACTCTGGTGAGAGAACTGCAAATTTGCATGGTGAGACGACATGAGATTTGATTGCAAAGATAGGTATTTTATGCGAGAAAGAAGATAATTAAAGGTTTTTTCGTACTTTTGCAACATAATTATATGAGCTCTTGGAGATTGGAGTATGAGGGCGTGGGATGCTTACGAACACAGCCGTTGCCTTTTGTCGGGGCGAGTTTAGCGCGAGTCCCCAATGCCAAAGTAAGGTGCAACGCCCTTTAATGGCTTTTACTCCAGCATTTTGATACCTTTCAAAAGCAACATTTTTTAATCGATATTAACATCAATAGATATGGATTCCAATAAACCTTTTATACTTATTTCCAACGATGATGGCTATCATGCGCCAGGTATTCATAAGCTTGTAGACATCGTGCAGTCTTTTGCCGATATACTTGTGGTAGCCCCGGAGAGTGCGCGCTCGGGCTTCGGGTGTGCGTTTTCGGCTACCGATTACTTGCGTCTCAAGCCACGCCATAATATGGGCGACACGGAGTTGTGGTCGTGTAGCGGCACTCCGGTAGACTGTGTAAAGATTGCGCTCGATCAGCTTTGTGCCAACCGTCGTCCTGACATGATTCTCAGTGGCATCAATCATGGCGACAATTCCACGGTGAACAATCATTACAGTGGCACGATGGGAGCCGTCAAGGAGGGCTGCATGAAATATATTCCGTCAGTAGCTTTTTCCAGTTGCTATTATGATGAGAATGCCAATCTCGAGCCGCTTCGTCCCTATATTCAGAATATTGTACATCGTGTGCTGGCCGACGGACTGCCCAAGGGCGTCTGTCTGAACGTCAACTTTCCGGCTCGCGAGACCTTTGAGGGCGTCAAGGTGTGCCGCATGACGAGGGGCCGATGGGTCAACGAGATTGTGAAAGAGCACCATCCGCGTGGCTACGACTATTTTTGGGTGGTGGGCGAATACCATAATGACGAGCCGGAAGCTGTCGATTCCGATCAGTGGGCGCTCAATCACGGCTATGTGGCCATCACCCCCACACACATCGATGTGACGGCATACGAGTTTATGGACAAGGTGAAAAGCTGGAACTTGTAATGCCTTGCTTCTTGCGGATAAATTCGTTTTTGCAAGAAAAAGACATTTTGTATGTATGCCTGATGCAAAACACTGGTGAAGGCTATGTTTAAAAGTTAATGTTCGAAAAATAAAGATGAAGTATTATCTCGTTGTAGGTGAAGCCTCGGGCGATTTACACGCCAGCCGGCTGATGCAGTGCTTGAAGCAAGAAGACAAATTGGCGGAGTTCCGATATTTCGGAGGTGACCGGATGGCGGCTGTGGGCGGCACGCAGGTGAAGCATTACAGAGAACTGGCTTATATGGGGTTTATACCTGTATTGATGCATCTGCCCACCATTTTCCGAAACATGGCGATATGCAAGCGCGATATTGTGGACTGGCAGCCTGATGTGGTGATACTTGTAGACTATCCGGGCTTCAACCTCAATATAGCCAAGTATCTGCACAAAAACACCCGGATTCCCGTTTATTACTACATCTCTCCCAAGATATGGGCATGGAAAGAGTGGCGTATCAAATCTATCAAACGGGATATCAGCGAGATGTTCTCCATATTGCCCTTTGAGGTGCCGTTTTATGAAGAGAAGCACCATTATAAAATACATTATGTAGGCAACCCCACAGCTGAGGAGGTGAGCCATTTTCTGGACGAATATCACGAGTCGAAAGAATCGTTCTGCAATCGTTATGACATCCATCCGCAGAAACATATCATAGCCCTGCTGGCAGGCAGCCGAAAACAGGAAATCAAAGCTAATCTCCCGGCGATGATAACTGCGGCACGCACCTATTGCAGTGGTCGGTCTGACTATCAGATGGTGTTGGCCGGGGCACCCTCGATAGACGATGAATACTATCAACAATTTATAGCCAATACCGATGTGGTGAAAGTTGATAACGAAACTTATGCTTTGCTGGCTCATTCTACAGCCGCCCTGGTGACGAGTGGCACGGCAACGCTTGAGACGGCCTTGTTCAACGTGCCGCAAGTGGTGTGTTACAAGACCATCCTGCCACACCTTCTACGGTTGGGATTCAACTATATTCTTAAATGCAAATACATCAGTTTGGTTAATCTTGTGGCTGACGATGAGGTGGTGCGGGAACTTTTTGCCGACCGTTTCAGCGTGGCAAATATCACCAACGAACTTGGTAGGATTTTACCCGGACAGCCCGATCGTGATGTCATGTTGCGAGGTTACGAGGAAATGCGTGCCAAATTGGGTCACTCTGTAGCTCCCGAAGAGGCTGCTCGCATCATGGTTTCGCTGATTCGATAACGCCTCAGTAGAGATTTTGCTGATCAAAAAGCAAGCAATGTTAACTTATTTTGGTATAGAAGTAATTTCAAGCCATAGCTTATAAAAGCAAGTGCAAATTTGTTGCTCGATGCTTGTAGATGCGTTGTGTGTTTGTATTTTATTTTACAATTACCTCTCTAAATTTCGCTTATTCAAAAATAATCTTGCTTTCGTTCGAAAATCGCGAAATTTGAGAGATTTCGTAGTTGTCTGATAATCAGACCGTTTTGTAAAACGGCCTTTATACCCCCTGCTTTATCACTCACGTTTGAATATCAAACGGCAGGATGAAAGGGCCTTAACCACAATGCGATAAGGCTTTAGTCGTAGTGCCGTTAAAGCCTTATCGTATGATGGCAAGATAGCAACCGCGGCACCGTTGTATTTTTCATCTTATTTTGACGGATAAAAAAGAAAGAAACATAGCCACTCTTTCTCTGGATGGTCCGAAAATAATCTTCAAAATATGGTAATCATTTTTTACATCATAGAGAATGGGGAAAGAAGAGAATCTATTATAAAGCCGTCTTTCCTAACTTCATTTTGAATTATGAATTCATTTTGAATCAAAACATCGTGATGGTGTAGAGATAAATCACGGCAGCGGGAATGGCTATAAGACTGGAGTCGAAACGGTCGAGCATGCCACCGTGTCCGGGCAGGATGTTGCCACTGTCCTTGATGCCAAGCGTGCGCTTGAAAAGGCTCTCTACAAGGTCGCCCCAAGTGCCGAAAACGCACACCACAACCCCCAAGCCTATCCATTGATAGATATTCAGAGTGTGCCCGGTAGTGCCATTGTTGGTCAGATAGCCTATAATGCCGGCTACGAGGAGCACCAATATACCTCCGCCGATGCTGCCCTCCCAGGTTTTTGCGGGTGATATGCGGGGAAACAGTTTGTGCTTGCCAAACAGCGAACCACTGCAGTAGGCACCCGAGTCGTTGACCCATAAAAATATAAAGATGCTCAAGGGTAGCAGGGTGTCGAAGTGGACGCCGCTGCCATCGGGTGCCATCTCAAAGGCAAGAATGTTGATTAAAGAGAGTGGGAGGGCAATATACATCTGACCGAGCATGGTGTAGGCCCAGTCGTTGATGGCATTTTTGCCGCCAGTATACAGTTCGATGATAAATAAATAAATGATCGAGAGGATATAGGGCACCATTACGATGAGGTTGCCTACGATACCCGTTCGCCAGGCGGCCACTGCCAAGAAAAAATACACGGCGGCTACGATGGAGATGAATGGGTTGATCTGTACGTCGTCGGCATAGTTGTTTACCAGTCCGGCATATTCCCAAACGCTGAGTCCTGTAATGAGGGCAAACAACAATACCATGGCTCTCGGACTGAGAAACCCTGCCACCATGATGGCTACAAACAACACACCGGTGATGGTCCTGACGATTAAATTCTTTTGCTTATTGCTCATAACAATGAAAAGTGGAGAGGGAGAAGGGAAGAATGAAGAATTAATTAGGGAAGAGACGAGAGTGGAAAGTGAAGAATGAGAAAAAGAGAAAAGGGAGTAATGGGCTCGCATCCACTTTTCTCTCATCTTTCTATTCTATTTTTCTGTCTCTGACTTAGTCTCTGTTTCTATCTTGGTCTCCGTTTCTGTCCCTGTCTTAGTTTCTGTTTCCGTTTCCTTCTTTTGTGCTACTTTATTTTCAACTTGTGCTGATTCGTTTTCAGTTTGTGCCGATTCATGTTTGGCTTGCGCTGCTTCGTGCTCGGCCTGTGCCAGCTTCACAACGTCGGGCATGTCTTCCAGCTTGGGAGCTTCAGCCTTGTCGCGCATCTCCTGCAGGGCCTTATTTTCTTGTAAGATTTCCTCAGTGCGGCTCACCCAGGGACGCTTGCCAAAGATTTTCTCTACATCCTCAGCAAAGATTACCTCTTTGGCAAACAACAAGTCGGCCAACTGCTTGTGGCCTTCCTTATGGTCGGTCAGTATCTGCTTGGCCCGCTCATATTGCTGGTTGATGATTTTCAGCACTTCTTCGTCCATCACTTTAGCTGTGGTCTCGCTATAGGGACGTTGGAATTGGTATTCCTGGTTGTTGTAATAGCAAACGTTGGGGAGCTTGTCGCTCATTCCGGCATAAGCCACCATGGCGTATGCGCTTTTCGTGGCTCGCTCTAGGTCGTTCATGGCACCGGTTGATATATGTCCGATGAACAATTGTTCGGCAGCGCGCCCGCCCAGGATGGCACACATCTCGTCGAGCATTTGCTCCTTGGTCGTGATGACGCGCTCCTCGGGCATATACCAGGCAGCGCCGAGAGCCTGCCCGCGCGGCACGATGGTCACCTTTACCAATGGGTTGGCGTGCTGGCAGAACCAGCTGATGGTGGCGTGTCCGGCCTCGTGGATAGCGATGCTGCGCTTTTCGGCCTGAGTCATTACCTTAGTTTTCTTTTCAAGTCCGCCGATAATACGGTCTACGGCGTCAAGGAAGTCCTGCTTGCTCACGTAGGGCTTGTTGTGGCGTGCGGCAATCAGTGCAGCCTCGTTGCAGACATTAGCAATATCTGCTCCCGAGAATCCCGGGGTCTGGCGGGCCAAATAGTCCACATTAAGGCTGTGGTCGGTCTTCAGCGGTTTGAGATGCACCAGGAAGATAGCCTTGCGCTCGGTGAGGTCGGGCAGGTCTACGTTGATCTGTCGGTCGAAACGCCCGGCACGCAACAGCGCCTTGTCGAGCATATCAGCGCGGTTGGTGGCTGCCAGCACGATGACGCCCGAGTTGGTGCCAAATCCGTCCATCTCGGTGAGCAAGGCATTGAGTGTGTTCTCACGCTCATCGTTGCCCCCCATAGCGGGATTTTTGGAACGAGCACGTCCCACAGCGTCTATCTCATCTATAAAAATGATACATGGAGCTTTCTGTTTGGCCTGTGCAAAGACGTCGCGCACGCGGCTGGCGCCCACACCGACAAACATTTCCACGAAATCGGAGCCCGACATCGAGAAGAACGGTACACCGGCTTCTCCGGCTACGGCCTTGGCCAACAACGTTTTACCTGTTCCCGGGGGACCAATAAGGAGTGCGCCCTTGGGTATTTTTCCGCCTAAGTCGGTATATTTCTGTGGGTTCTTCAGGAACTCTACAATCTCCTGTACTTCTTGCTTGGCGCCCTCTTGTCCGGCGACATCCTTGAAAGTGATGCCCAGCTCGTTGCCCTTTTCAAAGAGTTTGGCCTTGCTTTTGCCCACATTGAACACGCCACCTCCGGCTCCACCGCCACTCATGCGGCGACTGAAGAAATAAATCAGACCGAAGAAAAAGAGTAGGGGGAGTAGGTTGATGAGGATGGGTACGAGGTCGCTCCCTTTCTCGTTGTTATAGCTGAATTCTGCAATCTTGCCTTTTTCCTGTTGGCTGGTAAGGAATTTTTCGAGTTCATCCACCGAGCCAAACTGTACGGCGAGATAGGGATTGTTGCCTGTCTGTTTAGCCGTCTGCTTGAAAACCGTGCGAATAAACTTGGGCTTGACATACATACGGAGGGTGTTGTTTGTCTTGTTGACTACAACATTTTTGGCATACCCTTTATTGACGTAGGTTTTGAAATCTGTATATGAGGCTTCCTTGCTTGTTCCCGATCCTTGGGCTAAAGACTCGCCGCCGCCCGTGAAAAACAGTAGTGCGAGCGACACCGCGATGATGATATATATCCAGTTCATGTTGAACTTGGGCATCTTCGGTTGGTCGTCTTTATTATTTTGGAATTGTCTTTTGTTGTTGTCCATCGTTGAATATTTGATTGTTATATCCTTTCGCCCATCAAACGATGTGCCAAAGATTAGTCAATGCTGGGTATTTTAGTTAATTTAGCATCTTCCCAGAGTTCTTCAAGGTTATAGAAAACGCGTGTTTCAGGTTGGAAAATATGTACCAGTACGTCTACAAAGTCGATGGCAACCCATTGGTTGTTGCCCAACCCGTTCACACCTATGGGCTTTTCGCCCATTTCCTCGCGGCATATATCGCCCACAGATTCGGCAATGGCCTCTACTTGGTTGGCCGAGGAGCCCTCGCAGATAATAAAATAGTTGGCTATCGCTCCATCTATATGGCTGAGGTCTACAATAGTGATGGCTTGACCTTTCTTGTCTTGAATGCCTTTGGTAATGGTTTTAACGAGTTTTGTTGTTTCTGTCATTGAAAATCTTAAAATAGTTACACCTTATTTCTTTATAAACTATATATATAGCGCAAAGTTACATTGAATAATTGAGAAAATGCGTCTTTTAAGTTATTATTTGAAATTTTTAGGAAGTAAAGTCCGCATTGCGGCTTCTCTTTGTGTTATGTATGGAATTTCTGGAGAAGCTCTCTTTTTCTTGGAAAAAGCCTCTCCGAAGAGAGAAAAATGTTAAAATAGAAGATTCAAAAACGAATATAAGCATTCATTTTTAAAAAAGTTCTTTATTTTTTTTGCACATTCAAAAAAAACGTCTATCTTTGCACACGCAATTCGAAAATGTATTGCGAAAGTTCTTGGGATATGGTGTAATGGTAACACTACAGATTCTGGTCCTGTCATTCCAGGTTCGAGTCCTGGTATCCCAACATGTTATTAGAGCAACCTGTTGATTCTCAGCAGGTTGCTTTTGTTTTTATAGCCTTGAACTGTGGGGTCCAACAGAAAATATAAAATTATGGAAAGTTTGCGAAGAATAATCCTTTAGCTTTTAGGAGTGTCAAAGCTTAATGTTTCTCTTGGTCTTCGATTTGGATTCTTCAAGATAACTAAAGTTGTCAACAGCTAAAACAAGAGCTTTAAAATAAAGATAATTTGCATATACTGGTTGGCTCTATAGGTGAGTGTGGAAAAACATATGCATCTTATAAGTTCTTTAAAATTTTAGACCTATAGCTCATTTTGCAGGCTGAAATCTGCCTTGTTTTTCGATATTTACTTATGTTCCAGCCGTTCAAGCAAGCTTCAACACAAAATTGACGATTCGAATTGCTC
>JBMNUU010000002.1:0-122693 GCA_050946435.1 Prevotella sp. | reverse complement strand
CCGTATATGGGCAATTCTGTCTATAATGGCATTACTAAGGCATCATTGGCCTCAATCTGATGCCTCACGCACGCGTAACAATTAAATTGGTTCGAGCAAACGGATTCGCTGCGAATTTGAGGATTATGAAAGGTCTTCATCGTACCTTTAACGAGAACGCTGCCCCCTACGACAATCTGGTCTGTTGCCGTGAAGTCTACACCACCTATCCATTTGCCACGGAATACGTAAAGCGGATTGTTGCTTGTACCATCGTCAGAGATGTAATAAGTGGCATTACCATATTTCGTGCTTACTTCTTGAATTTCACTGATGATACCCTTGATGTAGCATTCCGTTGTTTTATTTGGATTATATGCAGCCAATGCCTCGGAAGGAGAATAAGGATTGCCGATGCTTCCTTTGGCATTCGGATCGGTAACGGTAATGGTGTAGCTTGCCGTGGAGCCACTGTAGCTATCGTTGCCTGCATACTCAGCCGTAACCTTGGCAGTACCGACTCTACCGGTTGTCATGACATAGCCTGTATTCTCATCAATGATGGCAACATCTTCATTGTCGATGGCATAAGTGATGGCAGCTTTTTCCACAACGGGATCGAGTGTTGCCTGATTTGTAAATGTTTGTTCACCATCAGCAACCGTGAACGAGTAACCTTCTGGATGCTCGAAAGCAAGTGTGGTGGCAGTCTTCGCTGTTTCCGATGTAGAGGTTACTACCACATCATCCAAGAAGAAGCGGTTATATCCCGTTGCTGCAGTTTCGAAAGTAATTTTTACAGGAGCAGTAGCATCAGTAATCTGAACGGTGTACTCCGTGAATTTACCTTTTTCCAATGTGATCTGAGACTCACTGAGCGTACCGCTAGTGATGGATAGGTTCAAAACTTTTTTTTCTTTTTTACTTACCCATGCACCGGCTCTAAAAGTGAGAGTTCCATTACCGTTTAGTTCGATTTCTGGCGTAGTAGCACTTCCTGCATTTTTGGTCGAGCCAAGGATAACACACTTAAAGCCTTGCTTTAGGTTACCGAATGCCCAACCATCATTATCGGATTTGATATTATTAGTTGAACTTGCATTTATACCACTCCATACATTGTCATTACCTCCCTCTCCTAAAACCTGATCAAAGGTTTCCTGAAAAACAACGGTTTGTGCGGAAACCATGCCAAACACTGCCAAGAGCAGCATAGTGGCCATTAAGCGTAAAGATTTCATCATAAAAATACGTTTTAAAGATTAATATTCTGATAGCAAAGTTATCTAAAATCTATTGAGAATCAAAGGAAAACAATAATTAAAATCGCTTAAAACTTGAATTTTAATACCATTGTAATATCGGCTGGCGGATATTGTCATATGCTGGCTTCGTGCAGTTTGGTCCCAATTCTTTTCCATGTTTAGTGGGCAAGTAGGAATGCATGGACAAGATGCAGGAGATTTGCGAGATTTTTGTTTACGTACAAAATATGATGGAAACAACAAGGACATAATAGGGAAACGAGAAGGAGAATACGGTGGGGAGGAGAGGTGGCAGGATGGTTAAAGTTTGCCGAGAAACCACGTATAATTTAAAGTTTTTGTACCTTTGCAGCCTAAATATATTTGTTAAATGAAGGATATTTGCTGTATCGGACACATCACCCGAGACAAAGTCATAACTCCCAGGAGCACAGTCTATATGGCCGGTGGCACCTCATTCTATATGTCTCATGGAATTAGTCGGTTGCCTCGGCAGATAGATTATCAGCTGGTGACGAAAGTAGGGCAGGGCCAATTGCAAGAAGTAGAAAAACTGCGCGGTTTAGGCATTGATACCATTTGCTATCCCAGCCGTCATACGGTTTATTTTGAAAACAAATACGGTGAAGACAGCAACAAGCGCACGCAGCGGGTGCTGGCCAAAGCCGACGCGTTCACGATAGCGGAGATGAAGCCTCTCGAGGCAAAGCTGTTTCATCTGGGCAGTCTTCTCAGCGACGATTTTTCACCGGATGTAGTGAGATATCTTTCAACCAAAGGGCGGGTGTCCATCGATGTCCAGGGTTATCTACGAGAAGTGGTGGGCGAGCAGGTGCATCCCATAGACTGGAAAGACAAGGAGAAAATCCTTGCCTGCACCGATATCTTGAAGCTCAACGAACACGAGATGGAAGTAATCACCAATTCCAACAATCCGCGTACGGTGGCCATGAAGCTGGCTGAATATGGTGTCAAGGAGGTTGTCATTACGTTTGGAAGTTTCGGATCACTCATTTATGCGGAGGGAAAGTTCTTCGAGATTCCTGCTTATAAGCCATCAGAGGTGGTCGATGCTACGGGTTGTGGCGATACGTATTCTGCGGGTTATCTCTATTGTCGTATGCAAGGTATGGACTATGTAGAGTCGGGCAAGTTTGCCGCTGCCATGTGTACGCTCAAATTAGAACGCAGCGGTCCATTCGACTGTAGCATTACCGATATTCATAACGTGATGGATACCCAAGGGTAATTGAGCATATTGCCGCATCACGGGCTACCAAATCTCACTAAAAAACGTTGTTTTTAAAAATCCGACAATATACAGTTTGCCAGAAAATATCGTCCGGCAATAGCTTTTTATTACCGATTGTTTCGTTTTTTCGAGCAGATTAACGTAATTTTGCAATATCAATTAAAATCAGTGTAGGACCATGGCTAATTTGAGATTAGAAGCTGTGACGGCAGCTTTTCACAAACGCCCGCTCGAAATGACGGCTCCCGCCGAGCGCCCTTCGGAGTATTTTGCCCGCAAGGTGTTCAACCGTCAGAAGATGTACAAATACCTTTCGTCCGATGTCTACGGAAAGCTTATTAACGTGATAGATAATCACGAACGCCTCGACAGGAGCATAGCCGATGCTGTGGCCAGAGGTATGAAACAATGGGCCGAAGAGAACGGCGTAACCCATTATACCCACTGGTTTCAACCGCTCACCGAGGGGACGGCCGAAAAACACGACGCCTTCGTAGAGCATGATGGCAAAGGAGGAATGATAGAGGAGTTTTCCGGTAAACTACTCGTGCAGCAAGAGCCCGATGCATCAAGTTTCCCCTCCGGCGGAATACGCAACACCTTTGAGGCTCGCGGCTATTCGGCCTGGGATCCCACTTCGCCCGTGTTTATTTTGGACGACACACTTTGCATCCCCACTATTTTCATATCCTATACCGGCGAGGCTCTCGATTATAAGTCGCCGCTGCTGCGGTCGCTCCATGCTGTAAACACCGCCGCCTTGGATGTGGCCCGCTTGTTCTATCCCGATGTGAAGAAGGTGCAGACCAATTTAGGCTGGGAGCAGGAGTATTTCCTCGTCGACGAAGATTTGTATCTGGCCCGTCCCGACCTCATGCTCACTGGGCGCACACTCATGGGGCATGACTCTGCCAAGAATCAGCAGATGGACGACCACTACTTTGGGGCTATTCCCGAGCGTGTCCAGGCCTTTATGAAAGATCTCGAGGTGCAAGCGCTCGAACTCGGCATACCCTGCAAGACGCGTCATAACGAAGTAGCCCCCAACCAGTTTGAGTTGGCGCCTATTTATGAAGAGTGCAATCTGGCTGTAGACCATAATATGGTGCTTATGGGTTTGATGAAGAAAGTTGCCCATAAACATAGCTTCCGCGTGCTGCTCCATGAAAAGCCGTTCAAAGGCATTAATGGAAGTGGTAAACACAATAACTGGAGCCTGGCTACGGATACAGGCGTATTGCTCCATGCTCCGGGGAAGACTTCAGAGGACAATTTGCGCTTTGTGGTGTTTATCGTCGAGACGCTGAAGGGCGTCTATAAACACAACGGACTGCTCAAGGCTTCGATTATGTCGGCTACCAACTCCCACCGTCTGGGAGCCAACGAGGCACCGCCAGCCATTATCTCATCGTTCCTTGGTAAGCAAGTGTCCGACCTTCTTACCCATATAGAGAAGGCCGATAAGAAAGAACTTTTCACCCTGACCGATAAAAAAGGCATAGAGCTGGATATTCCGGAAATCCCCGAGCTGTTTATAGACAATACCGACCGCAACCGTACCTCCCCCTTTGCCTTCACCGGCAATCGTTTCGAGTTTCGTGCAGTGGGCGCGGAGGCCAATTGCGCCTGCTCGCTCATCGTGCTCAACACTGCAGTGGCCGAAGCTCTCGTTGACTTTAAAAAGCGCGTGGACGAACTTGAGGCTAAGGGCGAAGACCGCACCAGTGCCATTCTCGACGTTGTTCGTGAGGATTTAAGGATTTCTTCTCCCATCCATTTCGACGGCAACGGCTATTCCAAGGAATGGGTCGAGGAGGCAGAGCGTCGTGGGCTTGATACCGAAAGCTCTTGCCCGGTTACCTACGACCGCTATTTGGATGCCGAAAGCATAAAGATGTTTGAGTCGACAAACGTGATGCACGAGAATGAGCTGCGTGCCCGCAACGAGGTGAAATGGGAAACTTATACCAAGCGCATACAGATTGAAGCGCGGGTGATAGGAGACCTCGCCATGAACCATATCATTCCCGTGGCAACCCATTATCAGAGCCAACTGGCAAAGAATGTGGACAATATGTATGCTATTTTCAGTAAAGACGAAGCAACTCAGCTCACCGCACGCAACAAGAAAATCATTCGTGAGATAGCCGAGCGTACGCAGATTATCGAGACGGGAGTGGAAGATTTAGTGAATGCACGAAAGGTGGCCAACCGCATTGAGAGTATGCGAGAGCGTGCCATCGCCTACCACGATACTGTGGAAACCAAAATGAGAGAAATCCGTTATCAGATAGATAAGCTCGAGCTTATCGTTTCTGACGAATTATGGACATTACCGAAGTATCGCGAGCTGCTGTTCATCCGATAGGATCAGCAGAAGGCAGTCTTGCAGCAAATTTGCTTCCCTTTACCAAGAGTCGCCTCTCCTCACTTGAGAAGCGACTCTTGTCGTTCTTCTCCTTGACAATTTTCCTCCTATGAATCTATTCTCATTATTATTACACAAGAATTTCATTTCATTGAGATATGTTCCGTGTTCACTGATTCTACGTTTAGCTTTCTAGAATATCAAGAATATCTAGAATGTCTAGACTATCTAGAATTTCTAGGAACTCTAGAACTTCTGGGATTTCTAAGCATTCTATAAGCCCCTTTCTTTCAATTTGGCTTGCAGTGCTGCCACCTCTGCCTTGAGCATTTCTACCTCTGCCCTGAGCGCATCATTTTCCTGTTTCATGCGTGTGTTAGCAGCTTGCATTGTTTGCAGTCTTTTGTCTTGTTCTTTTCTATAGCCGGTGCGTGCGGCATACATACGCTCTTTGATGCCACCATGCTCAACAAATTCTTTTTGAAGTCGGTTTAGGTAACTGCACAGCATCTTGTCCGTCATGTGGCAAAGCGTGATGGCAGTATTACAAAACACCTCATCCGTCCATCGCTCTGCCAGAGCGGCATACTGTTCAAAACCATTGTGTTGTCTGCAGAATCTCAACATACCGTCATAGCGCGGATGCGCACTGTTCCAAAGTGTCAGCTGTCGTGTGTTGAGGTAATCTTGATAGTCCTCACGCAGCTCTTGCAAACTACTTCGAGCCACGTTGATCAATCGCAATTGCATCTCTGTTGAGCTTCTTCCATCTTCTATGCCCTCCACGATGTTCTGTTTGCCGGAGCGTGCCGCCTGTACCATTTGATCCACCGTACGATCACCGTACTTAGGCAGGAAGCGCTTGCAGAAGATATAGGTCAGCTGATAGAGCGTGTCAGTTTTTTGATAGAAGTAGAGCCGCCGCCAGTCGTTGCCGGAAAGTAGCACGGCAGCCTCACCGGTTTTCTCTTCATGGGGTCCGCGATCTTGATTCATAGCTTAATGTTTTTGCGGTTTCTGCGCGATAATCTTACAAAGATACTATTTTACAGTGAGTAAAACGAAGAGAGACCGAGCTTTGGTATTGATCAGGCATAATTTCCTTGCCACGAATAATTAGCTGATGCCGTGTGTCGATTATTTATTGCCTATATGAGCTTCATGTATCCGTTTTTTAATATCTTTGCAGGGAATGATGTTGACAAAACATGAAAAAGATATTTAAGGCGTTTAAGATACGAAGAGAGGAGCGGTGGCCAGCGTGTGTGGCGCTGCTCTATATCTTGGTGTTGAACGGCTTGGTGATTAGCAGATATGCCGATAAATTCATGGCCTTGTCAGACAATTATCATCGTCTGGCGTTGCGCGTATTCCATATATCCGGCTTCGACCCGCTGACCTATTCTGTCGTTTCCAGTTGGGGCACAGACTACAACATCTACCGCCATCCGCTGTTGGCTTTTATGATGTATGTTCCCTATCTGGTCAATCGGGGCTTGATGTGGCTCACGGGAGCAAATTGCGTGCAGTTTGTCGTGGCCTCGATCGTTGTTTTCTGCGCTTTCTATGCGTTTGTCTTTCTGTGCCGCATCTTTCGGGATGTCATGGGGCTGCCGTGCGTCGACGCCTGGATTCTTGGCGGCCTGACCTATTCTTTTGCTTTTGTGATGCTTTCTGCGTGCGTTCCCGACCATTTCATCATGTCGATGCTTATGCTTGTTTTCACGCTCTATGTAGCCGGTAGGAAGATGAAGGACGGCCGACTGCTCACCCGTTGGCAAACCGTCGGACTTTTCTTTCTTACCGCAGGCATATCGCTCAACAATGGCATCAAGGTGTTTTTAGCTGCACTTTTTGTCAACGGAAAACGGTTTTGGCGGCCCATCTATCTGCTTCCGGCTGTCATTATTCCCAGCATGCTGATATGGGGTCTGGCTCGAATGGAATGGCGGATTTATGAACGTCCCCATTATGCGGCTCGCCAGCAGAAGAAAGCAGAGGTGGCGCAGAAACGACGAGACAAGGTTGAGAAGACCTTTATGGACACAACCAAACTCACGGATACGGTGCTTATTCGTGCCTCAATAGAAAGAATACTTGCCCAAAAGGCAGAACAAAGACGCATCAAGAACAGCCAAAAGGCTTGGAACAAAAACATTGGGAAGCCCATCGCCAATGGTGAGTTCTCACAATGGACCGATATCACCACACCGCGATGGCCGTCAATCGTGGAGAATCTTTTTGGCGAATCCATACAGCTGCACAAAGATTATCTGTTGAAAGATAATCTTACCAGCCGTCCCGTCATCGTGAAATACCGTCTTGTCATTAATTATATCGTAGAAGGAGCTATCGTCCTGCTGTTTTTACTGGGGATATGGTGTGGCCGAAGAAGCCGTTTCCTATGGCTTGCCCTAAGTTTCTGGGGCTTTGATATGTTTATCCATGTGGTCCTCGGCTTTGGTCTCAACGAGGTGTATATCATGGGTGCCCACTGGCTCTTCGTGCTGCCTATAGCCATGGGCTATCTGTTCAAGGCGATGGCAGGCACGAAGTCTCGGTTATCCTTGCGACTTGTAGTGCTCACTCTTACGGCTTTCCTTATGGTGTGGAACTGGACATTATTCATCGATTATTTGCTATAGAAATCATGGCTATGTGGTAAAAAGGTGGTAATTTTGCATATATTATCCATTCATATAACCATTAGGCGAAGCAATGACTAATCCCTTGAAGATATTTAAGATCAAGCGAGAAGAACGCTGGCTCGTTGTCGTGGCCTTGTTGTTGTTCGTCACCTTGAACCTGCTGTTGATTCTTAGTCAGTGGGCAGCTTATACCAAAGGAGCCCCCGGAGGGTTCTGGTCTATTTTCAACAACAAATTTTGTATGTCGGGATATGACTATTGGTCATGGCTCACAGTGTCGGATTTGAAAATCCATTATGCCACCAACCGACATCCGCTCTATCTCACGATACTTTATCCCTTGTATCTGCTCAATCATTGGCTCATGGCGCAGACGGGTATCAATTTTGCCGTCTTCTTTGTTGGGGCCATTCTGGTGTTTTCCGCCTGTTATGCCGTAGTGTTTTCCTATCGCATTTTCCGTGAAGTTCTTGCCTTGTCGCATCGTCAATCTTTGGTCTTGGTGCTGCTTCTCTTCTCCTTTGGTCATGTGATGATACCCGCTATGGTGCCCGACCACTTCATCATCTCGATGATGTTGCTCACCATGACTGTCTACATCTGTGGCAAAAGGATGCATGACGGGCGATATTTGCAGTGGTGGCAGTCCATGTTGCTGTTGTTTTTCACATCGGGGGTGGCCACCTCCAACGGCATCAAGTCGGTGATGGCTTCTCTTTTTGTGAACGGCAAAAAAATGTTTCAGCGCAGGTTTTTGCTTCTGGGGATATTGCTTCCGATGGTCGTGCTACTCGGTATTCAGCAATGCCAGTATAATTTGTTTGAGCAGCCCCAGGCCAAAGAGCTGCAGAAGATAGAAGCGGTGAAGGCGAAGAAAGTCACCGCGAAAAAGAAACAGCAAGCCGCTGAACGTCGGGCGTGGATGAGCCAGCACGATATGCAGCATGCGGGAAAGTCGGGTGTGCTGAAACTGATGGATTTTTCCACCCCCCGCATCCCTACTGTGATAGAGAATTTTTGGGGAGAATCAATCTTGCTTCATAAAGACTATGCGCTCCAAGACGTGCTCTATACGCGTCCCGTCATTGTGCACTATCGTTCTTGGGGACCTTATGTGTTGTTGGGCCTACTCTTTGTTTGTTTTGTCTTGGGGATTTGGACCGGCCGAAAGCAGCGTGTCATGCAGATGTTGCTGATATGGTTTTCCGTAGACGTCATGATTCATCTTGTGTTGGGGTTTGCCGTCAACGAAGTGTATATCATGGCATCCGGATGGGTGTTCATTATTCCTGTAGCCATCGGCTACTTGCTGAAATCAATGCCTCCCACGATGGCAAGGTATGCAGAGGGCATCCTTGCCTTGGTCGCTTTGTCGATGATGACCTATCACGGCTGGTTGATCATCGACCATTTATACCTTTGAGGCTGACCATCGGCCAGTGGCTTTGCTATAGGCCAAAGTCACCATGTAATGCCCGTTTCAGTCGGCGCACGGCCTTGGCCCATATGGAATTGGTGCGACCATAAAAGCGCTCATACTCCCTGCGTGCTTCCTTGTTCTCCTCGATGGGGGAGATGCGCTCCACCGTCAGTGGCTGCATCCACAGCTTCGAGCGATAGGGGTCTTGCGAATAAGAGTTGGTCCCCGAGCCGTCGAGCCCTTCATTGGAGACCAACGACCGCCCCACATTCAGCGAGAGAATGTCGGCCAGAAACAGTGAGGCATTCCAGCGGATGGCCCAAGAATTGTTTTTTCCCTCTATCTGCTGTCGCAACATCCGTGTAAATCCATATTTGCCGTTGAAATCAAAGCGCTTGTTGAGTTTCCGTTCATAGAGCTGGGCAAGCAGTTCCTTGCCATTGGGATTGAATTTCTCCCACGCCCTTTTCCAGGTCGCCCACCCCCAGCTTCCCGTCCATTGTATGAGAAAAGTCTCGGGCAGACGGGGCGACTGTGTGAAGTCGCACGCTTGGATATGTCCCACGCGAGGCTCGTCCTCGTAGGTGTCGAGGGCTTCATTCATGAAACGCAGGAAATAGGGCGCCACCACGAGGTCGTCTTCCAACACGATGACCCGCCCATATTGGTTGACGATACTCGTCACGCCGTCGATGATGCTGCGTGCCAGTCCCCAGTTTTCTTTCCGTTCCACGATGGTGACTCGGCGAAATCCCTCGATGTTGTGAATGGCCATTCTCACGAGTTGTACCGCCTCCTCGTCGAGAGGAGTCTTGGCCGCATCCGAAAACACATAGAGGTCGGATGCGTGGGCTTCAGCATTTTGGAGCAAAGAGGCTACTGCACGCTTGACGTGTTGTGGACGGTTGTAGGCAAATAGCAGAATGGGGGCCTGGTCTTTCATAGATAATGTTTTAAGTCGACGTGTTTGGATAGGTTGCGGGTTTGTACCACCCGATGGGTTTTGAATATTAGGCGTATGGACAATCCCACATAGGCTGCCGCATCGTTCCATTTTCTATCCCTGACGGCCGAGAGCATCTTCTTGCAGGCTGCCAACACACTCATGGCAAAGGCCTTGCCGAAACCATAATTGATGTTGGTGTATTCCGTCAGATGATACACATATTCCGAATGTAGGAACCGTTTGCGCGTCTCCTGCCGGAACTCGCGGTCGTGATAGCCGAAGGCTCCGGGCAGATAGCCGATGCGGTAGCCGTGATACTTCATGCGGTTGACCATGTCCTTGTCTTCGCCGTAATGGTAGAATATGGGAGAGAAGAAACCTACATTGCGCAATGTTTTCAGAGGCATATACCAGATGGCCGCATTGATGAACGGGACGCTTACAATCTCTTGCGACGGGAGTCGGGCAAGGTCTGAAAGTCCGCAATAGTCAGCAAAACCGAATTCTATCTTCTTTCCGCTTCCCGTGAGATGAACGGGCGATAGAATACCATATTCAGGGTGACTGTTGCCGGCATTGACAAGTTTTGTCAGGGTGTCGGTGTCTATCCATGCGTCTTGGTTGAGCAGCAACACGGCGTCATAGCCTGCCTTCACGGCATATTCCATCCCGATGTTGTTGGCTTTGCCAAAGCCCAGGTTGCCTTTGTTTTCCACGAGCTTCACTTCCGGATATTTTTCTTTGATGGCGGTCGTGGTGTCATCCTTGGAGGCATTGTCAATGACGATGACGTCGATCGGCATGGCCGATTGTCGTAGCGACCCTAAACAACGGTCTATCCAGGGCATGAAATTAAAGGAAACGATGATAGCAAGTATCCTCATGGCTTTCGATGTTTCAGTTTACTCAATACAAAGTCCTGACATTCGTCCAGAATTTTCGCATGGGCCACCTTCATGATGGCATAATAGAGCACCGCTGCCATTGCTATGCGACTGAACAACAATAGCCAGAGGTTGTCGATGGCAGATGTGACCAGATGGGTGGTCGCCATCACAATGGCGGCAGCGGCGGCAAAGGGGAGTGTGTCTCTGAGGAACAATCCCGGATGGTACCCCGTGAGACGCCAGGTGAAGAAGTGCCAGACGAATATCCACGCAATGTTCAGCAGGGTGTAAGCGATAATCATGGTCCTGATGCCATAAGGCCATATCAGGAGCATGATGCCGATTTGCAGCAGTCCGAAGACAAGGGTACACCAGAAGAAGATGCCCGACTTGCCTTTGCTGAGAATCATGTTGGTGAGCAGGGTGTAGATGGGCATAGTGACGCCCGCAAAGCTCAGAATTTGGATATATCCGGCGCTGACGAGCCATTTCTCGCCAATGGCAAGCACGATAAATTCCTTGGCCACCAAACCGAAACCCCAAATCAGGGGGAACGAGATGAAAGCGTCGAAGCGCATCATCTTCCGAAATACGTTGAGTTGGCGTTCTCGCTCATCTTTCAGATTCACCAATACGGGCTGCGCCACCTGATTGACCATGCTCTGTACGAGGTAATAGCATTTGGAGGTCCACTGGTAGGCTTGGTTGTAGTTGCCGGTGTCGTGGGGCGAGAAATAATGGCCCAATAAGATGTTGAGCACATTGTTGTTCACATGGTTGGTGATGGTGGTTGCCAATATCTTGCACGAAAACTTGAACATCCGTCTCACGGGGGCAAACGTGATGTGCTTGGCGTTGGGACGCCACGAAGAATAATGCCAGGCAAAGCAGGTGTTCAGCAGAATAAAAACATTGCTCTGGGTGGCCAGCGCCCAGTAGCGAGCCCCATAGAAAGCCATGATGGCGCCAACAGTACTGGAAATCAGCACCGAGGCAATGCCTCCCTTGGCTTGTTGCTTGGCCTTCAAGTTTTTAAACAGGAAGGCGTTTTGGGCCGTGCCGAACGATGCGAATACAAAACCGAGGAAGGCATAGCGGGCCAAGGGCACTATCTCCATCGTGTGGTAGTAGGCCCCTATCAGTGGGGCGCAAAAGAAGAGGATGACATAGAGCGAGAGCCCGACGATGATGTTAAACCAGAAGACCGAGTTGTAGTCTTCGTCCTTCGGCTCCTTAATGTTGGTCAGGGCTACGTTGAAGCCACTGTTTTGCAGGGCGTTGGCAATGAGCGAGAAGACGAGAATCATGGCCATCATTCCATAGTCTGACGGGGCGAGCAGTCGACCAAGAATAATGCCGAACACCAGCCCTATGACTTGTTGCATTCCGCTGTTGAGGCCTCCCCAGAACAACCCCTTTGCGGTCTTCTCTTTCAACGATTCTGCCATAGTTGCTGCAAAGATACATCTATTTGTCTTAATTCAGAAATAATCTAAATATTTTTAGGTGTTGCCGACATGATCTTTAAGGAGAGCCAAGCGGTAATATTTTGATAGATTGAGTACGCTTATTTTTCTTTACAAAGGTCTCTCTGTGCTTCGCATATTCAAAAATAAACTTGCTCCCGTCCGAAATTCGTGAAATTTGCGAAATTGGTAGTTTGCTGATTATCAACGTGTTTCAAAATGGAGCCTTCGCGCCCCTATTTCCGCCATCTGCGGTTGAGCATCAAACGGCAGTGCGGTTGCACCCCAACCACACTGCGAAAAGGCCGTAGCCGCAGTGCGGTTAAAGCTCAACCATACTGCCGTTAGTACTCCGCCATAATATGGCGGAAAATAAAACCTAACAAACGGGCGTTTTTTAGGTCTCGCCAACTGTTTTTTGGCGCTGAGACATAGCTCTTTTTACTCCAGATGTTCCGAAAACAAACCACCGAAAAATGGTTATTAAAATTTACATATTAAAAACGGCCCAAAACCCGTTGGAAGATTTTGAGCCGTTATGAGGTTAAATGTCCATTCAGGACATTCTTCAATTGTTTTTAAAGATCAAACTTGTAACCCAGTGTGATTTGGAACACGCTGTTTTTTGCATCGGATTTATCTAATGCTTTGGTCACACCGAAATTGTAGCGACCGTCCAACACGAAGTTGTTGAGTTCATAAGACAGGCCGACAGGGATTGACAGGTCTACTGTTTTGGCTTCGGTGTTGTCTTTGTCTACACAGAATCCCGGTTGCAAACCGAGCTTCACGGCAAAACCCTGAGCAACATATACGTTGGCCACAACGGGAACGTTGATATAGGCCAAGTTGTATTTCAGCGTTCCTCCCTTAATATTTAAATTTAAGTCACCAGAAGAAATGTTTACATCATTGTCCCATTTGGATCCTTGCATGGAGTAGAGCACGCCTCCAGCGACGCTAATCATGTCGGTTACCTGGTACTCAAGTTCAGCACCGGCTGCCAGACCAACTTTAGCATCACCATCAAGATCTGTAAGGTTTGCGATATTGATACCAATTTTGGGTTGAATAGTTGTCGTTCCCACTGCGTGCTGTGCATAAGTTGCAACAGAAGCAAGCATTACTACTGCAGATAAAATTAATTTTTTCATAATCTAAGAGTTTTTTGATTAAAAACTGTTATATAATTTATCAATTGCAAATATACTTAAAAAAAGATGATTTTCCGTCTTTTTGTTATGTTTTTTTATGCTTTTTCGGCTTGATAACTACTTAAATATCCTTTTTTCTCTTTGGCATAGTCTATGAGTTTCTTGAAAATCGGAGAATGTGCAAGGACTTCAGGGTTTCCCGTGAGAATGAGCTGTTTGCGTGCGCGGGTGAGGGCGACGTTGAGTTTTCTGTCGATAAGATGGCCTTTTTCCTCAAGGACGTTGGCCGTGAGAAAGTCGAGCTGATAGCGTTGTTGCACGGTAAACGAATAGATGATGATGTCGCGCTGCGAGCCCTGATACCGCTCAACGGTGTCTATGCTGATGTGATCAAGGTCAGGAATGTCAAGTTTTTCTATTTCTTGCCGCATCATGGCAATCTGGTTGCGGTAGGGCACGATGACGCCCACCGTTTTGTCGGGATCGAAGAAGGTGGAAGTGAAGCGGTGGATGCGGCGCAACAGGTCAGCCACGATACGGGCTTCGTCGACATTCACCTTGTCGGAGATGTCGGGCCGGCGACAGTCTTGCGAGGCGATGAAGAGCAATCGCTGCTGTTTCAGTAAGTCGTCTATCGCATCTTCAGACGTGCCGTTGTAATCTATCGTTGTGGCCAGCTGATGACGAAGCGGCACGGGTAGCAGGTGTTCGTCGAAATAGAATTCGCGGTTGGGGAACGCGGCGATGTCGGGATGCATCCTTCCCTGATGTTGCAGGGTGCCTATGAAATCGGTGCGCCCGCTTCTGTGCTCCAGTCCGATGAGTCTTTCGAAGAGGCTGCTCTTGCAGTCGTGCAGACCGATGGCTTGCAGTTCGGGCTCTGATACGGTCGCGTCGATGTCGTTTTGCTGTACTACGGCGGGCAGCTGCTTGTAGTCGCCGATAAGGATAAACTTGTCGATGTTGCAGACGGGGCGTTGTTGTCCCGATGCCGTGCCTCGATGACTGGCCAGCAGGCCGATGATGTCGGGCTCCAGTATTTGGGAACTTTCGTCGACGATGGCTACGGAAAAATGTTTCAAGCTGAAGATGAACGGGCGCGATTGCAGCATCGACGTGGTGCCCACCACCACCCGGGTATCGAGCAGCAGTTGCCTCATATCGTCTAATTTGGGATTTTCGCCCACTACATTAGACAGGAGATAAGGGACGAATGGTGGTGCGCAACTCAGTTCGTTGCCTATGCGTATGAAGCCGATACCTGCTTCTACGAGCATACTGCATATTTCATCCACGGCGCGATTGGTGTAGGAAAGCAGCAGCACCGAGTCTTGGGAGGCGAGGCTCTCTTGCACCATAAACCTCAGGGCACGGCTCGTCTTTCCTGTTCCCGGAGGGCCAACCAGCAGAAAATAGTCTTGCGCCTGTTTGGCTTTGAGGAGGATGGGGTCGAGTCGGGGGTCGTAGGAGCGTGACAGGGGCAGATCTTTGTTGCGACGCGGAGCACGTTGTCCCAAGAGCAGGGCTTTGCGGTCGTCGGTAGAGGTGACAAATTCGTAGAGCGAATGGATGGCGGCTGTGCCACCCACATCGCTGCTGCCATGCTCGATGCACCACAAGAAATGTTGGTCCGGACGGGCGTTGGCAGCCGTCGATGACAGGATTGTGGAGTAGGGAAGGCGGTCGAAGATGTCGGGATTTTGTTGTCCGTTGTTCAACTTCACGGAGAGTCGGTTGGAGCGGATGTCAGCCAAGGCGCCTCTGAAAACCATTGCTTTTCTGATGTCGGGCTCCTCGGTTTCGGGGTAGGCGTAAAGACACACCATATCACCCCGTCTGAAGTTGGGCAGAAAGTCTACTCCCTGCATGGGCACATCGAGGGTGATGAGGTCGTAGCTGTTGTTGTTGCCATTGAGTGTCGGGCTCTTTTCTTTCTTAATAATGGTGAGTCCCGTGTAGATATTTCCGGTTTCTTTTTTCTCCGTCAGTGGCATATTCCAGAGATTGGCCACGCTGTTGCCATGACCTTCCACCACCCCGACTTTCGACATGAGGTTTTCGCGAATGGCAAACTGCATCATCCGGCAGAAGTAAGAACGTTCCAGCGGGCGCAGGTGTTGCAAGGGCAAGAGGGTGGCGTCGAGCTGTGGGCGCAGGTAAGTGTCGTAGAAAAAGCTATGAACATCGGCAGTGTTGAGGTTCTCGGTGGTCAATTTAGGGAGGATGTGCGCGAAGCCGTTGTGGGCAATGTCGAATTCCTGTGCGACGGCTTCATTGCGAAACCGTATGGCCTCGTAGACCAGTTTCATGAGGTTTGCTACGCTCATGAGACCGCCGGGAAGTGGGTATTTGGAGTATAACAGGCGAATATCGGGTTTCGACTTTTCAAAATTGTAATAGAGAACGCCAAAGTATAGCAACAGCTGCACATAGTGTTTCTCCACCGTTTGTGCACCGTGAATGTTCTTGGAGTTGCGTTCGAGGAAGATGTTTTTACCCGATTTTTGCTCGACGAGGAGTTTTAAGTCGGTGGTCATGAGGTCTACACGCCCTTGGATGCCTAATTTTTCACAGATGAACGAAGGCTCGAGAATGGCCTTGCTAAGGTCAAAATCTTTGTGCAGCTCGGCAATGGCCTGTTTGATGTTTGACGCTTGCGTGACGGCATCCTGTTTGAATTTTGAGGCGTTGAAATTCGGACAAGTGCTGTATTCCAACGCTTTTTCCTTGAAATTCCGGATGAGTGTTTGTCGGATGTTGGCTTGCGGACTGTTGATAATGTCGTCGAGGGCGCTTCCGGCAAAGTTTCCCAGCAGGATGGCCTGACTGTTGGGTTTTTCCTTCATGCGGTTTACCACATAGAGCAACGGGTGATGGCCGTAGTCTTCGAAGCACGAAGCAATGACGCTAATGTCGAGCAGGCAGTCGGGTTCCACCACGATGAGGCGCGGTGTGATGGTGTTTCCATCCTCCTCACAGCCCAATAGGTTGAGATGCATCCCTTCCCGAAGAATGTCGTAGAGATAGTCCATGTGGGCATATTGTGATTCTCGGGTGTAGTAAACGGTCTTTGTCGATTCGGCGCCGTCTTCATCCACGATGACCGTGATGGTGGTCGTATCCCATGCAACAACGATACATCGTTTGTCGGGAGCGTTGGTATGGATAGTCTCTTCCTTCGTTTTCCGATTCCGGGGAAGGACGGCCGTGAGGTCGTCGGGTAGGGGCGTGTTGAACACCCGACCAATAAAGTCGGACAGTGCCTTAGCATCATAGAGCCGATCTTCGGGAGATAGCTCCCGGGTGCGGTTGCTGTGGTGCCGCATCTGCCGTATGGCATTTGCCTCATCGGTGGGGATATGGAGTTGTTTGATGAGCGTTTCGACCTGGGCATTGAGGTCTCCAAAGCCATATTTGGAGTTTTTAAGCCCTTGCGCACAGGTTAAGACCAGCGTTTCGTGCATAATCTTATTGCACACGGCGGGGGTAATGCCGTTGCCGGCTATGACCAGCGAAACCCTTTCAAAAAGTTCAGAACAGTCCATCTAAATCTCCCTTGAACATATCATTGGATAACTCTTCGGCCAATGGCACGGTGCTGCTGTTGATGGTTAACAGCTGTGTCCCTTCCCTGTTGGAGGAGGTGGGGGAGGCTTGAGAAGCTTTTGAGGCTTCCCATGCTAAAAGTCTTTGTTTCAGTTCTCTGCCCCAATGGTATTCTCCAATGGTACCATCGCTGTGAATAACACGGTGACATGGTATGAGCATGGCTATGGGATTTTGGGCAATGGCGCTCGCTACGGCGCGCACGGCCTTAGGGTTGCCGAGTCGGTTGGCAATGTCCTGATAGCTTGCGGTCTGTCCAAAGGGAATCTTGTGCAATTCTTTCCATACGCTAATTTGGAACTCAGTGCCACGCAAGTCGATGGTCAGTCGGTCGGTTGCATTCTTGAAAAGAACGCGTGTGACGGTCTCTGCCATTGTATTGTCCAATGTGGTGGGGGTGTAGACGCCCCATCGTTGCCCTAACTCGTGGATGGTTTCCAACTTGTTGTGGTCAAGAAATTGCAAGTCGCAGATGCCCTTCTCCGTGCCTGCTGCGATGATTTCACCAAAAGGACTGTCGCTGAATCCGTATACAATAGTTCCCATAGTGATGCAAAGTTATGAAAAATCGCCTAAAAGCCATGGTGTGAACGTTAAAAGTTTCATAAACCCCGACGGAACTCCGGTTTTTATTTACCTTTGCAAAAAAGGCCGTTTGGCCATTAGAAACGAAACTGTAAATATAGTGATGAATAAGGAAGAATTAATGCGTAGGGCCATTGCCCTGAGTGAAAAGAGTGTGGCGACTGGTGGCGGTCCGTTCGGAGCTGTCATTGCCAGGAATGGTGTGGTGGTGGCTGAGGCCAGCAACAGTGTCACCATCGACTACGACCCGACGGCCCATGCCGAGGTGAATGCCATTCGGACAGCCTGCAACCGTCTCCGTACTTTTGATTTGGAGGGGTGCGAAATCTATTGTTCGTGTGAGCCTTGCCCCATGTGTCTTGGTGCCATTTACTGGGCCCATATCGATCATATTTATTATGCCAACGACCGGAAAGCGGCGGCTGGCATCGGGTTTGACGATGATTTTATCTATCAGGAAATTGGCAGGTCTATGGCCGATCGGCATCGTCCTATCGAGCGCTTGCTTCCCGAGGAAGGAAAGAAAGCCTTTGATATGTGGCGGGAAAAAGGAGATAAGACGGAATATTAAATCCTGTCTTCCGGAAAATAGCAGAGAAGAGCAAGGGGCTCAAATCCATGTTTTGGAAATAAGCGGCCCTTGCTCTTCTCTGTTTTGATAGTTTTGTTATGTTCTCTCCCCAGCTTTTCTACATGATTATCTTCCAGATTTGTTCTTCGGTAGCCCACGGGAGTCGTTTCCTGAGGTGGTTGAATATTTTTCTGACCGATTCTTCGGGCGTCCGGTCCACGATCAACCGCTCTGCCCCAAAGAAGTCTTCGGGGGTGCAATATCTGGCTACACCCCATCCGTAACGTTTGCCTTGCTTGTCATAATTGTATTCGAAGTCTGCCGTTACCACGTGGGTGGACATTTGCAGATGAGTGATGCAGGTCTCGAAGCTCTCTTTTTTCTTCTTGTTTTTTGCCGTAGATGCACGCCTAAGCTCCATATCGCTCCTTGTTTCATCTTCTGATAATTGTAGCACGGGATTATTGGGGCGATGCCTGTTTTTAGGGAGATAACCGCTCTCGCGCTTCAATTGTTTCGACAAGAGGGAGTGATGCTCTTTCAAAACCGTCAATACCTTTTTCTCTTGCGCGGTGAGTTTGTATTGTGACCGACGCCAGTTCATGAAGTCGGGAAACCATTCCATCGATACGTACATGGTCTTGTTTCGGTAAAATTTGCCATAGGCACAGTCGCCATCGACAATTACCGGCCCTTTCCATTCCCAGGGACCGTCCGTATCATCGACAAACCACAAGTCGCCGGGCGTGTTTTCTTCGATGGAGAATTGGCTGATATCGTTGGCGCAAAACGGCAGGAAGCCCAAGTCGTTCACCATGCGCTCGATGTCTGTTGGCCGTCGAATCATATTAAAGTTATCCTTAAATTCTGCCATACGGGAATAGTGTTAGGAGAGAGGTTTCAGTCTTTCAAAGAATGTAATCACCTCTTCCCATGTCTTGAACTCATCGCTCCCAAACTCGATGTTGGTACCCATGAAATTCTCGCAAGGGTTGGCATCTATGAAGTAGTCGCCGTAGAGCAGATGCTTTTGATTGGAGTAAATCACCCGGTTGTGTGCCGGTGTAGACAGATATTGCTCTATCCACAGGGCCTCAGAGGAGAGACTGTCGTGTTCGTTGGTTGGGGCGGACACCACGATATATACGGCATAAGTCTCAATGAGCTTGGAAAAGGCCTTTGCCAAGCTCGACTTCGGTTTGCCGTAATGGTCTCGAAGTGTGCTTTGGTCGATGTAGACGATGGGGCGTTCGCGCCCTTCCTGCTTGTCATCAATCCATCGAATGGCGGGCACCACGCCGTTCATGAACGACCGATCGTCCATGCGGTGTTCGCCATGAAAATGGGCTGCCTGCGGATAGTGCTCCCGAAAGAGGTCAAAGGTATGCACCACAGGGTCGGCATCGCCGAATAGTCCCCAGACGTGCTGCTGCTCCTCAGCTTTCTGTTCCGTATCCATGGCTTCCAGTTCCTCAAAGCAGTGCTCGGTCATTTCTTTGTATTCCTTCTCTAAGGCTTTCGTCACGATGAAAGTTTCTTCACCATCTTGACGTGGATTTTGCCATGTTTGCAACCCTGTCATGCCATGATCTTTCATGGTTTGCCCCATTTGGAAAGCTGGGTTGACCAAGATACGGTCATAGCCGTAGAGCATTTCGGTGTACATTCCTCCCATTGACGTACCGATGATAAGATCAGGATTGGTCTCCTCTACCTTGCTTTTCAGAAAAGCCATCGCTTCCTCCGGGTGCAGAGGGATGTCGAAGGCGACGACACGTGCATTGGGGAACGTTTGGCGTATACGTGTCACCGTGCCCGTCGATGCGGCCGAGCCGAAGCCGTGATTATACATAATGGTCTTCCCGTTCATCAGTTCGGGATACTGTCTGAGATATGGATTGTCCATGTTTTATCTTGTTAGTTTTGCAAGCGGGTGGCCAAAATGAAGCCAATGCAGATATTGTGGCAGTGCATTGAGCACACCTGCTTCACTATTGCAAAGATAAGGAATTTTCGCGTAACCCATTACGGGTTGATATTAATAATTCCAAAACAGTGTGCCGGCCGTCCGCGCTGCTCTGTCCGGATGGTGTAGCCTTTGCAGTGACCAGTCTTCATCGGCAGAAATCATCAAAACGGACGGCCTTGTTTCAATAATTTAGGGGCTTAAAAAATGTTTATTTCAATGGTCATCGGTAAATAAATAGTATCTTTGTAGCTATATACAAGGCATCTTCTTTATGGCTTTGGCGGATTCTTGTTGTCCGCTTGCGACTATCGCAAATATATTGACAGAAAACGAAAATCAATACCAAACTAACAATGAAGAAAAATCTATTTGTTGCAATTATGGTCGTTATGGGCTTGCACGCGAGTGCCGCGACGCCTCAGGCACCGACAGTTTCAGACTCTGTTCCTCAACCTAGTTGGACCGAATGGAATGACCTGCAGGTGAACGAAGTGAACCGATTCAGGCTGCATACTCAGTTTTTTGCATACGAGAATGAGCCGCTGGCCATCAAGGGCGACATGGAGAAATCGGCCAATTTCCTGTCGTTGCATGGCACGTGGAAGTTCAACTGGGTAGAAAATGCCGACCAGCGCCCTACGGATTTTTACAAGACCGACCTTGACGATTCGGCATGGAAGACCATGCAAGTGCCGGGAATGTGGGAACTGAACGGTTATGGCGACCCGGTGTATGTAAACATTGGGCTGGCCTGGAAGCACCTGATGGATTGGAAGAAACCCACGACTGTGCCCACCAAAGAAAACCACGTGGGGAGTTATCGGCGTACTATCGATATTCCTGCCGATTGGGATGGTAAGCAGATTATAGCCCATTTCGGGTCCGTAACCTCAAATATCTATCTCTATGTCAATGGTCAATACGTGGGCTATACGGAGGATTCCAAGGTTGCCGCAGAGTTTGACATCACGTCTTATGTGAAGCCCGGCAAGAATCTCATAGCATTCCAGAGTTTTCGTTGGTGCGACGGCTCGATGAGCGAAGACCAAGACTTCTGGCGCCTTTCGGGTGTGTCGCGCAACAGTTATCTCTATGCGCGCAGTCCAGAGGTGCAGGTGGGCAATGTGCGCATCACCCCCGATTTGGGCAACAACTACGCCGATGGAGAATTGTTGATGAACGTCGATGTGCAGGGAGACCCGATTATCGAGTTCAAACTGCTTAACCACAACGACCTGGTTGTAGGAAAGACGACGGGCGATTTTCGGGGATTGACCAACGGGTCGGCCCGTTTTGTGGTGCGTAACGTGAAGAAATGGACGGCTGAGACCCCCTATCTATATACGCTTTTGGCCGTTGTGAAAGACAGAGATGGCAATGTTGTAGAAGTGATTCCGCAGAAAGTGGGATTCCGCAAGGTTGAAATCAAGGGCGGACAACTCCTCGTTAATGGTCAGCCTGTGCTTATCAAGGGAGCCAACCGACACGAGATGGACCCCGATGGTGGCTATGTGATGACGCGCGAGCGCATGATACAGGATATTAAAGTGATGAAACGGCTGAACATCAATGCCGTGCGCACTTGTCATTATCCTGACGATCCCATATGGTATGACCTCTGTGACGAGTATGGACTCTATGTAACGGCTGAGGCTAATCAGGAGAGTCATGCGTTCGGCTATGACAACAAATCGGAGGCGAAGAAGCCTGCTTTTGCCAAACAGATACTTCAACGCAATCAGCATAACGTTGAAATGCACTATAATCATCCGTCCATTGTGGTGTGGAGTATGGGCAATGAGACGGCAGACGGACCTAACTTCACCGCTGTGTACCGATGGATTAAGGAGCAGGACAAGAGTCGTCCGATCCACTGGGAGCGTGCTGGACGCGACGGAGCCAATACGGATATATTCTGCCCGATGTATTACACCCATGACGATTGTGAAAAATATGCCAAGAATCCGAAGTACACGAAGCCTCTGATTCAGTGCGAATACAACCACACGATGGGTAATTCGGGAGGCGGACTGTTGGAATATTGGGACCTGGTGCGCAAGTACCCGAAGTTCCAAGGGGGCTACGACTGGGATTTCGTAGACCAGGCTTTGCACCGCAAACCAGATTACAAGGCTGACCGCTCGTTGGCCGATTATGAAGCCATCGCAGCCAAATATGAGGCCGGAACGGGAAATATGTCTCCGCTCTATACTTATGGTGGCGACTACAACAAGACCGACGGCTCAGACAACAACTTCAATTGCAATGGCATCATCGGGCCCGACCGTCAGCTCAATCCGCACGCCTACGACCTGGCCTATGTGTATCAGAACATCTGGGCCGACGCCGTTGATTTGAAGGCGGGCAAAATATCTGTCTACAATGAAAACTTCTTCCGTGATCTGTCCAATTACAAACTTGTTTGGGTGTTGTTCAATGATCACAGGCAAGTGGACCAAGGCGAAGTGGAGGAACTAAATGTGGCTCCTCAGCAAAAAGTGACGCTGACCCTGCCCTACACCGTTCCGGCAACGGGCGAGGTGATGCTTAATATAGCCTTTAAACTGAAGGAGGCAGAGCCTTTGATGGCGGCCGGACAGGTGGTGGCCTATCGACAGCTTGCCATTCGGGAGATTACACCCGTGCTTAAAGATGTGGCAAGAGGGGAAACAAAATTCAAAGTCAAGGACAATAAGAAGTCGAACGCGTATGAGATAAGTTCGAAGGATGGACTGGAACTGACTTTCGACAAGACAACGGGGCTGCTGACCCAATATAAAGTGGAGGGTAAGGACCTGCTCGGAAAAGGGGGGACACTACGCCCTAACTTCTGGCGTGCCGTGACCGACAACGATATGGGAGCCGGATTGCACAAGAAATTCAAAGCTTGGCGCAATCCGAAGATGGTGCTTAAGGCCATGTCTTATGACAAGTTGGGCAAAGAGGCTGTTCGCGTGAACACCTTGTTTGATATGCCTGAGGTGCAGGCCAAACTCAAACTCAATTATACTGTGTATGCCAATGGTACGGTAGATGTCGAGGAATTGCTCGATGCCACAGAGGGAGCAAAGGTAGAGGGCCTTTTCCGTTTTGGCATGCTGATGCAACTTCCCTATGATATGGACAGAAGTCTATTCTATGGTCGCGGACCGATAGAGAACTATATTGACCGCAAAGAGAGTCAAGCGGTGGGTATTTATGAGCAGACGGCAGACCAGCAATTCTATCCCTACATTCGCCCGCAGGAAACGGGTACCAAGAGCGATATTCGCTGGTGGAAGCAAAGCCGTGCTTCGGGGGCGGGATTTTGCCTTACCGCTGATGGCTATTTCAGCGCCAGTGCACTGCACTATAGCATTGCCGACCTTGACGAAGGTGAGGAAAAAGCTCAGCGCCATGCCCCTGAGGTGCCCAAGAGCAAGTACACGGAGCTGTGTTTCGACCATGCCCAGTTCGGACTCGCAGACGAGAATAGCTGGGGAGCCTGGCCGTTGCCGCAGCATCGACTGAACTATCAAGACATGACCTTCAGATTCCGCATCACACCGCTGAATGTGAAGTAGACACCACAGAAATGCCGGAAGCATAAGCCTCCGGCATTTCTTTTTCTTGCGTATTGAGCTGGGGCGGAAGTATTGCATGATGGTTGTTCGATAACATTTTGCAGGACGGCATGCAGGTATCTTTTCTTTACAAGAGCCCCTTTGTGTTTCGTTTATTTGAAAACAAACTTGCTTTCCGTCTGAAAATCGTGAATTTTGCGAAATTCGTAGTCTTCTGATAATCAGCGGGTTCCAAAACGGGGCCTTTGTGCTGCTATTTTTGCTGCCTGCGGTTGAGTATCAAATGGCAGTATGGTTGAGCCCCAACGGCACTGCGAAACGACTGTAGTCGCAGTGCCGTTAAGGCCCAACCATACTGCCGTTAGTATTCCGCCATAGTATGGCGGAATACCAAGCCTAACAAACGGGCGGTTTTTAGATCTCGCCAACTGATTTTTGGCATTGAGACATAGCCCTTTTTGCTTCAGATGCTCTGAAAATAATCACTGGAAAATGATAATTATTTTTTACATATAAGGGAGCTTGTGTAGCGTCCCACCGTCTTAAAGTCAGATTGAGAATACGTGATTTGGACCATTTCTTGAGATTTAGCCGAAGGAACGCTTTATATAAATAGGTCGAGAAACCGATATAACATAGGCCTATGTAGAAAAAATAATCCAAAAGTTTTGTCATATCGAATATAATACCTATCTTTGCACCAAATAACAAAACACGAGCTTTAGAAAACAGGATTCCGACATCCGTGGTGATGTCGGAATCCTGTTTTCTAAAGTTTATGGTTACAGAACCACTAACAAATATTAAAGAAATAACTTATGGCTTATATGTCACAAGAGGGCTATGACAAACTTGTAGCCCAGCTTCATCAACTGGAAGCAATTGAACGCCCGAAGGCTTCTGCGGCAATAGCCGAGGCTGCTGATAAGGGAGATTTGAGTGAAAATTCAGAGTATGATGCCGCTAAGGAGGCTCAGCTGCATCTGGAAAACAAGATCAACGAAATGAAGTTGACCATCGCCCAGGCTAAAATCGTGGACATGAGCAGATTGTCTACCGACGAGGTGCAAATCATGTCGAAGGTGGAGATGACCAATCTGACCACGAAGAAGAAGATGACCTATACTATCGTAAGTGCGAGCGAGGCCAACCTGAAAGAGAACAAAATCTCTATCCACACGCCTATTGCACAGGGCCTGCTCAACAAGAAGGTGGGCGACGAAGTGGATATCAAGGTGCCGCGTGGCACGTTGAGACTGCGTATTGACAATATTTCCATCGATTAATACTGCGATTATGGCTACAATATTCACCAAGATCGCCAATGGCGAGATTCCCAGTTACAAATGTGCTGAGGATGAGAATTTCTATGCATTCCTCGATATCAATCCCGTTGTGAAGGGACACACGCTGGTGATTCCCCGCAAGGAGATAGACTACATCTTCGATATGGATGACGACGATTTGGCTGCTTTCGAAGTGTTTGCCAAGAAAGTCGCTAAGGCCATTCGTACCGCGATTCCTTGTAAGAAAGTAGCCCAAGTGGTACTCGGGCTTGAGGTAAACCACGCTCATATCCACCTGATGCCTATCAATACAGAGGGAGACGTGGATTTCAGAAAGCATGTGAAACTGTCGGAAGAGGAAATGAAGGAAACGGCAGCAAAGATTTATGGGGCGTTTACCGCTTCTTCGGGTGCCTCGGAAAGAAAGGATGCTTAATATCACGAAGGTGCATCCCTATATGCGTAACGGTTTGTTCCGTTGATACTTATACATAATATGTATCATCTGATATGTAGAGACGTTTGGGGTGTGCGACCGTAAGACATCCGGTAAATAAAAAAAGAGCCATATCAAAACTCTGTATTCGAGTGCTGATATGGCTCTCTCTTTTGCCTTAAAAGCGATTAGATTTCAGATGCTTTGGAAGGACTTGCGGCCTGCGTGTTACACATATTGGTCGCCGTTCTTCATTCTCGCCTCGTTGACGTATTTGCGAATGAGCGCCGAGGAATCTCCTTTCTTGCAGATGAGCAGCACGTTTCCTTTCTCGGCAACGATGAACCCGTTGAGCCCGTCAATAACCCCGAGCTTGTCTTTGGGCAGTTTGATGACATTGTCGTGGCTGTTTTCGATGATAACATCTGAGTTGATGACCACGTTGCCATCGGTCGATTTTGGCAAGGCCTCATAGATGCCGTGCCATGTTCCGACGTCGGCCCATCCGAAGTTGCATTTCATGACACATACGCCTTCCGCTCTATCGAGGAGTCCGCTTTCAATGGAGATATTGGGGTATGACGAAAAATGCTCAAGCATATAGGCGTCTTCCTGTTCGGGCGAAGCATAATAGTTGATGTCATCGAGGTTCCGAAGGACGGAGGGGAGGAGTTTGGAGAGACGCTGTTTCAGATGGTCGACATTGGATAGGAACAGTCCGGTGTTCCAATAGAACTCTCCACTCTTCATGAAAGTCTTGGCAAACTCGCGGTCGGGCTTCTCGGTAAACGTCTTTGCAACATATACGTCGTGTTCCAGATGGTCTGCCAGCTGTATGTATCCATAGCCCGGTTCGGGGCGGGTGGGCTTGATGCCCATGGTGAGCAGCATGTTGTTGTAGGCCACGAAGGTGAGCCCGTCGAGCACGTCCTGCCGGAATGCGTCTTCATTGATGATCAGCTGGTCGGACGGAACGGCAATAAAAGCCGCTTTGGGGTTGATGTGCGAGAGCCGGTGGGTGGCCCAGGCTATGCTGGGTGCGGTGTTGCGGTGGATGGGCTCTGCCATGATTTGCGAGCGCGACACATCGGGGAGCTGCTCGGTTACGAGTTTCAGATAATTGACGTTTGTGTTGATGAAGATATGGTCGGCAGGTAGAAACTTGAGCATTCGGTCATAGGTCTGTTGGAGTAGCGTGCGTCCTGTCCCAAAGAAATCAATGAATTGTTTGGGGTAGTTCTCACGACTACAGGGCCATAAACGTCGGCCTTTGCCACCGGCCAGAATCAGACAATAGAAGTTTTCATAGTTCGTCATCGTATATGAGTGTGGGTTTGAAAAGTTAATGTCATGTTCTCATACAACCTTTAGGGGGGCAAGGAGTTGAAGAGGTGGTGTGTTGCCCGGGAATCTGAGCTTGATGCATTGCACGATGATGTAACAAGGTATGTTCTTTAAATTCTTCAGTTATTCGGGGTACTTCAACTTCCATCCTTCTTTCAAAGCCTGGGAATCACACAACTAAGTTACGGTTTTAAAACGGTTATCCAAACAATTTAGTACCTTTTTTCCGTTATTTTTTAAATATCCAACTTTTTTTGTCTTTTTACTTCCCTGCCTCTCCCCTTTTTACTAACTTTGCATTCAACTTCATAGCGCAATGAGTAAAAAGCAGATACTTCTTATCAACGATATGGCGGGCTACGGAAAGGTAGCCACTGCAGCCATGCTCCCCATTCTTTCATATATGGGTCATCCCACCTACAATCTTCCCACTGCGTTGGTTTCCAATACGTTGGATTACGGAAAATTTCATATATTGGACACGACGGAATATATCAAGGGCGTGCTTCGGGTATGGAAGGAGCTGGGATTCAGGTTTGACGCCATCTCTACGGGATTCATTGTGAGTGAGCAGCAGGCACAAATCGTTTCGGCTTTTTGCAAGGAGAAGGCTGCCGGAGGGACGACAATCTACGTGGATCCCATCATGGGTGATGAGGGAAAACTCTATAATGGAGTTACGCCGGCTACCATTCAACACATGCACGCGATGGTTGCTGTGGCCGACTTGACGTTCCCCAATTACACCGAAGCGTGCTATCTGACGGATACGGAATACCGTGCAGAGGGTGTTTCCTTCAAAGAAGCGCGGAGCCTTGTCAATGCTCTGCGTATGATGAACGGCAAGTCTGTGCTCATCACATCAATTCCTGTGGAGGGACAACCCAGCGTGGTGGGCTATAATCACAAGAGCGGTCAGTATTTCATGCTGCCCTATACGGAGATTCCCGTGCATTTCCCGGGTACGGGAGACATATTCTCGGCCGTTCTCATCGGGCATCTGCTCGACGGCGACTCCCTCCGCAAGTCTACTCGTATGGCTATGGAAGCCGTTTTCAAACTTATCGATTTGAATAAAGATAACGTGGATAAAAATCGCGGAATACCACTCGAAAACTATCTTGGCATTTTATAAAATCAGTTTCTGCACCCCTTTATCATGGACTGGATATTATCTCTTTTTAGTACACACTCATCCATACAAACGGTCATTGTCATTTCCTTGATCATCGCTTTGGGTTTAGGCCTGGGCAGAATCAAGGTGATGGGCGTCTCGCTCGGTATTGCTTTCGTCTTTTTTGTCGGTATTATGGCCGGGCATGTCGGGCTCTCAGCAGATGCCCGAACACTTGATTTCATCGAAACTTTTGGCTTGGCAATGTTCGTCTATTGTCTGGGATTACACGTCGGCCCCAACTTTTTCGGGTCGCTTCTGCACGAAGGCAAAGCGCTCAATTTGTGGAGTTTGGCGGTAATTTTACTGGGTACGGTGTTGGCTTTGATACTGATACCCATCACGGGGGTGAGCCTTCCCAATATGGTGGGGTTGCTTTGTGGCGCCACGACTAATACGCCCGCCCTGGGTGCCGCTACCCAATCCCTGGAGCATCTCGGCATTTCCAGTGGCAGCGCGGCATTGGCAACAGCCGTCACCTATCCCCTCGGCGTGGTGGGAGTGATACTGGCCATGGTGATTATCCGTAGGTTTTTGGTGAAGTCTGAAGACTTGGAGGTGAAACCGCAAGACGATGATCACACTTATATAGCCCAACTCACAGTGATCAATCCAGCTATGGACGGCAAAACGATAATGCAAATCGTACAGATGTCGCATTTGCATTTCATCGTTTCTCGTATTTGGCGGGATGGGGAAGTAATCGTTCCTTTGGCCGATACAGTGATTCATACCAATGATTCCCTGCTCGTTGTGACCACGAAATCGGACGATGATGCCCTCGCGTTGCTTTTCGGACAACAGGAGAAGAAGGATTGGAATAGGGAGAAAATAGATTGGAACGCCATTGATTCGAAAGTGGAGAGCCGTGTGTGCGTGCTTACTCATCGTGCGCTTAACGGCAAACGGCTCGGTGAACTCCATATGCGGCAGTTGTACGGCGTGAATGTAAGTCGTGTGATTCGCGGCGACATCAAGCTAATGGCCAGCCATGACCTGCGTCTGCAATATGGAGACCGTGTGACCATCGTAGGCAAACACGAGGATGTGAACAATGCCGAGAAGTTCTTCGGAAACTCTGTCAAGACGCTTGAAGAGCCCAATATCGGTAGTATCTTCTTGGGTATTATCCTCGGATTGGCCGTTGGAACTATTCCGATTGCAATCCCCGGCATGAGCACGCCCGTACGTTTGGGCATTGCCGGAGGACCGATTGTGATGGGTATCATTGTAGGAGCGCTGGGTCCGCGGATGCATTTCATATCCTACACCACACGTTCGGCAAGTCTGATGTTGCGCAAGTTGGGCCTGTCGTTATACCTTGCTTGTCTCGGGCTTGAAGCCGGAACGGACTTCCTTGCTACGGTCGTTCGTCCGGAGGGATTGACCTGGGTGGGTATTGGTTTCCTGCTGACCATAGTGCCGGTATTGCTGATTGGGATTATCACCCTTAGAACGAAGAAATACGATTTTGGTACAATTTGCGGCATTTTGTGTGGTAGTATGGCCAACCCGATGGCGTTAGGCTATGCTGACGACACCATCAAGGGCGATACTCCCAGCATTTCCTATGCAACGGTATACCCTTTAGGCATGTTTGTGCGAGTCATCATTGCCCAGATGCTGATTATGTTTTTCGCATAGAACTTATCGGTTTTCTCGCCATTTCTTCCAGTTTCCACAGCGCCACACGGCCGTTGCTCTCGTCTTTATCCATGCTTAAAAAGGAGGCGGAATGGTGAATTTCATTTCTCGTCCTGTCCTCGGATGTCTGAAGACAAGGTGTTCAGCATGAAGATACAGGCGGTCGGCGCGCTCTCCGTACAGCTCGTCGCCTTTGATGGGATTGTTCAGTCCGTCCTTGTGGGCACAGTGTACGCGTAGTTGGTGCGTACGCCCCGTGTATGGATAGAGTGCCACACGACATTCGCTTATTCGTTCAAAATAGGTATGAGCGGGCTTACCGTATTGGAAGTCGACCACTTGTCGCGGACGATCGTCGAGGTCGGGGCGCAACGGCAAGGCTATACTTCCCTTTTCCATCGGTAATTCCTTACTCAAAATAGCGACATAACGCTTCTTCACTTCATGTCCGGCAAACTGCGCTTGCAAGTCTTTATAGGCTTCCATCGACTTGGCTATCACCATCAATCCGCTTGTCGCCATATCCAGTCGATGCACCACCAGCGGACCGGTAGCATGGGGATAGCGCCTTCGCATAACACTCTGCACGCTCTCCCGACGACTTTTTCCCGGTACAGCAAGCATCCCGGCCGGTTTGTTGACTACACAAACGTCCACATCTTCGTATATGATTTCCAATTCGTGAGCCGTTTCTTGTTCCAAAGGATTGGGCTCTACGTCCATACCCTGAAGCATCCATCGCAGTATGGGTTTGCACTTCCCGTTGCAAGCCGGATAGCATTGCAGATGGTGACGCACTTCCTTCCGGGGACTCTCTCCCCACCAGAACATCGCCATGCTCACGGGTTTCAGTCCATGGGCGAAGGCATATTGCAGAAGTTTCGGCTCACAACATTCCCCCGAGCCTGCCGGTGGGGTTAGGCGCTTCGCATCTACGCCTGACGCACACTTTCCCGAAGACGGTGTCTCCGAGTTTTCCTCATTGAGCCCATCTGTGTCTATGACGGTCTGTCCCTTTTCCTTTTGTGAGGGCAGATAAAAGGTATTGCCGCCTGTTTGGAAGATGTCGATGAGATCTTTCTCCTCTCCCCGGGCATTCTTCATGATGAAATGTCTGAACAGCCAGGTCTGCAAGGCATCACTCTTTTGCCGTCTAAGCGTTTTCAGTGCATGAATTTTCTCGCCCTTTCTCCGCTCTCGGGCCTCAAATTCTTCGCGTTCAGCCCTTACCCTGAGCTTCCAGCGATGTACTTCCGCATTCTCAAACTGTCGGCGACGGATATATTCTTCCTCACTTTCTCCGTCTTTCTTCCCTTTGGAAAACAAAGGTCGCTCACCGGCACTTGTACTGCCCCGCCATCGCATGGGGTGGGGCAGCCTCTTGAGCTGTTCGCTTATTTTCACAATTTCAGCCTCTTCCCGTTTGAAATATCCGTCGGGCTGGAGATAATCGAACACTGCAGGCACAAAGTCTTCCCAGTCGCTTCGTCCGCAGATTTGCCCACTGTAGCCGGCAAGATAAGAAAGGGAAGAATCTGATGCCGAAGAGGTATGTTCTACGACAAGCACGCCGAACATCTTGCCTTGGGCTATTTCCGATTGGAATTCAGGACTGACGGGATGGGATGAAAAATGCTGAGAGGGAGCGCCCGAAAGATAAGCCGCAAGCTCATCCATAGCCTGTTGGCACAATGCATCGGGGGTATAATAAAAAGGGTTGTTAAACCGTGAAGGAGGTTTAGCAGTGGTATGGAGGGGGTGAAGTATGCTGTGTTTCAAAGTGGGAATAAAGAATGATGGAAGAGGGTTGCTTTAATAGGACGTCGCCATACCCCATCCGACATGAAAAAGCGAGCCGAATAGGGTTGGGGTATCGCCATTATTCAATCAGTCCCATTCGCTTAAATTCTTCCATCAACGGCTCGGCGAGCACTTTGGCATCGGGATGTGGCGCCCCGGTAGTGCCGATGGCACGGAGGTCGAAGAAGTGCTTCCAGTCTGCAACGAGCGCAGTATGTACCAGTTCGGTGTTGGTGTCGAGGGGAAGCACGGCACGGGCCTCCTGGGGTTTCCGTCCAGCGGCGGTGAGGTTCATGTAGACTTGTTCGGACGAAAGGTTAGCAAACACCCAGTTTTCCAAGTCGGTAGCAGTGCCGTCATAGACTTTTTGGAAAAGCTCAGGCAGGTCTTCCCGGGTAAATTTCAATGCTGCGTCGCCCTGTTGGTCTATTTGCTCCCTCACCCATGTCGGCAGGTTGACGGTGATTTCATTGCCAAATTTGGCTTTCGCATAGTTGCAGTAGCGAGTGCTCTGCTCGGCCATGGAGTTGGCCCTATGGCGGTTGAACTCTCGCGTCGTTCCGATTTGGGTGGTGAAATGCACGGTGACGCGACGCTCGTGATGGTCGGTCGGCTCGGTGAGGTATTGCAAATCGTCCTTCCATTGGTTTTCAACAATCACGCGGAAATTGGTGGTGACACAGGCCTGCCCGTCGATCATGTTCACGTGGGAGAACTTGTTGTGCAGATATCTCTCTGCGACGGCTTCCTCACGGCCTCCGTCCCGGGCGAGAGTCAGGTAGACACTGCCATGCTCCAACATTGCTGTGTGGTCACTCCTAATCATTCTTTCTACGAAAGGTTTTGCCGAGTCGGCACTACGATGATTCTCACTCTTATAGCAGACGCGCCCAGCGCGCTCTATCTGCCGATATATACCGTTGATTCCAGGCTCCTGGATCCATATTTCAAAGATAGGTTTTTCGATTTTCATTGCTTGATGTTTTATAGCGTTGACGTATGCAAAGATAAGAAAATTAACGTCATATCACAGATAAATGAACAATTTTATTCGTATTTTTGCAGGTATTATGGATGAAGACACATGTGTAAAGCTGCTTCAACAGCACGGCATCAAACCCACGAGCAATCGCATCGTGGTGGTGAGGACGCTGGCCGCGGAGGACCATCCCTCATCGATTTCAGACTTGGAAAATACGCTTCTGACAATGGATAAAAGCAGTATATTCCGCAGTCTGATGCTCCTTCGCGATCACCATTTGGTCCATTCCCTGGAAGATGGAGACGGTGTTGCGAAATATGAATTGTGCTATAGTCACAACGAAGACGAGGACGACGATATGCACGTGCATTTTTATTGCGAGCGGTGCCATCAGGTTTTCTGTCTTCACGACACTCCCGTTCCACAGGTGTCGCTGCCCGAAGGCTTTGCCATGAAGACCATCAACTATATGGTGAAAGGTATATGCCCGGATTGTTTGCGTCGTGAATTCTGACGACAGGCCATGCGGAGGTCGTAAAGTTTTGTATCCCTATCCCCAAAAACCATGTCACCCGAAAATTTCTCCTACACGCTTCTCAATTGGTTTTCCACCAACGGGCGCGACCTTCCGTGGCGCCACACCCGTGACCCTTATGCGATATGGCTGAGCGAAATCATCTTGCAGCAGACGCGCATCAGTCAGGGCATGGCTTATTGGGAGCGGTTTATGGAGACCTATCCCACCGTTGACAAACTCGCGGCGGCCTCTGAAGACGAAGTGCTGAAACTTTGGCAGGGCTTGGGCTATTACAGCAGGGCTCGCAACCTGCACAAAGCCGCCCAACAGATTGTGGCGCTGGGTCATTTCCCCGACACGTTGGAAGAGCTTAGGAAACTGAAGGGCGTGGGCGACTACACGGCGGCAGCCATTGCCTCGTTTGCTTTTGGCATACCCGCCGCAGCAGTAGATGGTAATTTCTACAGGGTGCTGTCGCGCGTCTACGGTATTGCCACGCCTATTAATTCAGCAGCAGGGGAAAAGGAGTTTAAAAGGTTGGCCGCCGAAATCATTGCCTTTGCCTCCCGACGGAGCAACAATATTGCTGCTGTCGATTGGGGCAATGAGTTCTTGAAGGAGGGTAGTGCCGCTCTGAATGCGGCCATGATGGATTTTGGCGCCACACAGTGTACGCCCAAATCGCCGGCTTGTGTGGTCTGTCCGTTCAATGAAGATTGCGAAGCCTTGAGACAAGGGCGCATTGATGAGTTGCCCGTCAAGCTGAAGACGGTGAAGGTGAAAACACGCCGTCTCGCCTATTTATATATCCGCTGCCATGGCCAGACGGCCATACATCGCCGTGGCAAGGGTGATATTTGGCAGGGACTGTGGGAGCCATACCTGGCCTCTCAAAGTGGCGCGGGTACTGATGCCGACAAGGCGTCTGGACATTCTGCCAAGCTGCCGGCAGCGGTCGAGGCGATAGTCTCCCGGTCGAAGGGTTGCGTCAAGCTGATTTGTCGCGGGGTGAAACACGTGTTGACCCATCAGGTGCTCCTTGCCGATTTCTATTTGTTGGAGACAGAGGAGCGCCCCGAATTGCCCGCAGACTACATCTGGATAGACGAGGCGGACATCGATCGCTATGCCGTGCCCCGTCTTGTTGAAATCTTATTGGAGCGCCTGACAAACCGTTAGCATGATTCTTGCTGGCGCTATCGCTCCTTTTTTTAAAGCCATATTTTGTTAAATTTAATTACCGTTTTCCAGTGATTATTTTCAGAGCATCTGGAGTAAAAAGAGCTATGTCTCGACGCCAAAAATCAGTTGGCGAGACCTAAAAACCGCCCGTTTGTTAGGCTTGGTATTCCGCCATATTATGACGGAGTATTAACGGCAGTATGGTTGGGCTTTGACGGCACTGCGACTACAGTCGTTTCGCAGTGCGGTTGGGGCTCAACCATACTGCCGTTTGATGCTCAACCGCAGGCAGCGAAAATAGAGGCACAAAGGCGCTATTTTGAAATACGCTGATTATCAGAAGACTACGAATTTCGCAAATTTCACGAATTTCGGACGAAAGATAGTTTGTTTTTAAATAAGCGAAATATAAGGAGGAGTTTGTTAAGGAAAATACCAGTCTCTCATAATTCAAAAGCTATCGGGCAAAAGTGTATGAGGAAAGAGCCATGCAGGCTTAATCTTACTGTTGTTGGGCAGGATGAACAGCGAAATCGACTACGATTAGCGGTAGAGCTTGACTATTGTGTCGTGAACATTTGGGGGGACAAGGTCGTCAACGGGTTGCCCGTTTTTGATGCGTTGGCGTATGTCGGTGCTACTAACGGGGTAGAGGCGAGTGTTGATGAGATGCACGTTGGGGGGCATGGTGGTTTCGTCAATGGGAAACCCCATGCGTGGATAGACCGCAATTTCGTGGTGGGCGAGAATGTAGTCAGGCTCGGCCCATCGGTCGAAAGACAGCCAGTTGTCTGCACCGATGATGAGAACGAATTCCCGGTCAGGATAATCGGTTGCAAGATGTTTAAGGGTGTTGCACATGTAGGAAGGCTTGGGGAGGTGGAACTCATAGTCGGAGGCCACGAGACGTGTCTCGCCTTGGAGCGCTTTCCGGGTGAGGTCCAGGCGCAAATCGTCATCGAGAAGGTCGTCGGCAGTAGTCTTGAAAGGGTTGAGTGGGGTGACGACAAACCATATTTCGTCGAGTGCGGCCTCCCTCAGAATCTGTCGTGCCAGTTCGATATGGCCGTTGTGGATGGGATTGAAGCTGCCGCCGAAGATGCCCGTGCGCTTTTTCAGCGCGTGCGCACAGGTAGAAATAATGTGATTTTGGTTTGACTTGACGGTCATAATCTTCAATGCTAAAGGGAGACAAAAGGTTGGCTCCGCACGTCTCCTAAAGGGCCGGCGGTTACTGGGCAAGGAAATCGCTGACGATTTTCAGGGCTTCGGCCTGTGCCGTAGCCAGGTCGTCGTTGACGATGATGCGGTCAAACTGATTGGCGAAAGTAAGTTCATATTCGGCCTTGGCCAGACGCTGCTCGATGACTTCGGGTGTGTCGGTGCCGCGCCCAACGAGTCGGCGGCGTAGCTCCTCAACCGAGGGGGGCTGTATGAACACGCTCAACGCGCGGTCGCCATAAAACTTCTTGATGTTGCAACCGCCTTTTACATCGACGTCGAACACCACATTCTGTCCTGCCTCACACTGATTTTCGACCTGCGATTTCAGTGTGCCGTAGAATCGGTTGGGGTACACTTCCTCGTATTCCAGAAATTCGTCGTTGGCAATTTTGGCTTTGAATTCCTCGGGAGAAAGGAAGAAATATTCCACCCCGTCACGCTCGGTGCCGCGTGGGGCGCGGCTGGTGCAGGATATGGAAAAGGCCAGTCGCAGCTCGGGATGCTCCTTCATGAGGAAGTTCACGATAGTGCTTTTGCCGCTTCCGCTGGGTGCACTGAAGATGATGAGTTTGGCTTTGTGGTCGTTGGTGGGTGAAGTGGTGGTCATGGTTGATAATCTTTGAGGGATTGGAAGAAAAAATCGGGGTGTTTGTGGGAACTTAGGGGTGCCGACGTTTTACAGTGCGTTGAGCACTTGTTCCTTGATTTGCTCCAGCTCGTCCTTCATCTGGACGACGATGTTCTGCATTTCCGCCTGATTGCTTTTGGAGCCGGTGGTGTTGATTTCGCGGCCCATCTCCTGTGCGATGAACCCTAATTTCTTACCGTTGGCACGATTTTCAGCCATGGTTTTGCGGAAATATTTCAGATGATTGGCCAGGCGCTGCTTCTCCTCGCTGATGTCGAGTTTCTCAATATAATAAATAAGCTCTTGCTCCAGTCGGTTTTTGTTGTACTCCACTTCGGGAATCTGCTCCAGTCCCTTAATGATGGTTTCTCTGATCTTCGGCACACGGCTCTTCTCGAAAGGCTCTATAGACTTGAGCAAGGCCTCAATGTTGTCAATCTTTTCGTGGAATTTCTTTTCCAAGGCTGCACCTTCCTGACGACGGAATTCGAGAATCTCGGCAATGGCTTTGTCGATGGCTCCGCACACGGTCTCCCATTCTTCGTCTTCGAGTTGTTCTATGTCGGTCTTGAGCAAAACGTCCGGCATGTTCAGCAGTGTGGCATACCAGTCGGTGGGCTCGGGAATGCCCGTCTTGGCAGAAATGGCTTTGATTTGCTTGTAATAGTTCTCAACAAGTGCTTCATTAATCGGTGTAGCATCAACCAGCGAGGCTTTTTCTACCCAAATGGAGAAATCAACCTTGCCCCTGATGAGTACTGATGCGAGCTTCTGACGTATCTCCATTTCCTTCTCACGGTAGAGCGGGGCAATGCGAACGGATAAGTCCAGATTTTTGCTGTTTAATGATTTAATTTCAACATTGATTTTCTTCTCTCTGTAGATTACAACAGACTTGCCGTAACCTGTCATCGATTGTATCATAGTTACTTTCAAGTTAAATTTCTGCAAAAATACAAAAAATGGAGGAAAAAAGACTAAATTTGCAATTTATTAATATTGTTCTCAACAAATACCCGTTTGGGAGCTGAAGGAGTTGGAGCCGTTAGGGAAGTTGGAAGGCAAAGGCTTGGCAAAATGATGGAGCTTAGTCGGTCGTCCCAATCTTCGAGGCGGGTCAGGGATTTCGTTGGTTGCTACCATCTCAAAAGGTGGGATGAGGACAGAAAAATGATACATATAATATAAAAACAGTACGATATTATGTCTTGTATATTGCATATTGAAACGAGTACCAATGTGTGTTCGGTTGCTGTGAGTGAAGACGGCGCTTGTATTTTTGAACAAGAAGACCATTCCGGGCCAAATCATGCGGAAAGACTCGGAACATATGTTGACGAGGCCCTGTCGTTTATCGACAGCCATGCCATACCTTTGGACGCGGTGGCCGTGAGCTGCGGCCCGGGGTCTTATACGGGCTTGCGCATTGGCGTGTCGATGGCCAAGGGAGTGTGCTATGGGCGCAATGTGAAGCTCATTGCAGTGCCCACGCTGGAACTGCTGTGCGTTCCCGTGTTGCTTCGGGAAAGGATTGCTGAGGAAAATGCGTTGCTCTGTCCCATGCTCGATGCCCGCAGGATGGAGGTTTATGCTCAGCTTTTCGACCGCTCGCTGAACGAGGTGCGCCCCATCCATGCCGATGTGGTGGATGCGGAAACCTATAAGGAATATTTGGATAAAGGTCCGGTGTATTTCTTTGGCAATGGAGCTGCGAAATGTAAAGAAGCCATCAGTCATCCCAATGCCCACTTTATAGAAGGCATCGAGCCGCTCGCCAAGAATATGCAACCGTTGGCAGAGAAGCGTGTGGCACTCGAACAGTATGAAGACGTGGCCTATTTTGTGCCGTTCTATCTCAAGGATTTCGTGGCTAAACAGCCGCGCAAGCTGTTGTAAAGAACTCCTTCCGGCCTCTCCTTGGGGAGAGTTGCGGCGAGGAAGTGAATTGTTTTAAGAAAATGCCATACAGCTCTCCTTATGGCATTCCCCACCATTTGGAGGGGTTAGGTTAGGAGAGACTACTTATTATGAATATAGACGGATTGGATTATAACACACAACGCGAGAGTCTGGTGTTGCCGGAATACGGCAGAGAAGTACAGAAAATGGTAGACTATGCCATGTCTTTGGACGACAAGGCCGAGCGTCAGCGCTGTGCAGAAACCATCATCGTGACTATGGAACGTATGTTCCCGCAAATGCGGAGCAACGCCGATTACAAGCAGAAACTATGGGACCATTTGGCCTTGATGAGCGATTTCAAACTCGATATAGACTGGCCTTATGATGTGTCTCAGGCTAAAAAGATGAGCCTGAAACCGACACCGATTGACTATCCCGAGAAGAAAATACCCGTGCGCCATTATGGGCGTATGATGTTTGAAATCTTCGACAAGCTCAAGACGATGCCCGACGGTGAGGCATTCGATGCTTTGGTGAGACTGGCCGCCAATCAGATGAAGCGTGACTTGATGCAGTGGAGCCATAGTTACAGTGACGAGAAAGTGGCCGATGACCTGGCACGATACACCGATGGACGTGTGCAGCTGGATCTAAACACATTTAAATTTGACAAGATAACCGTGCGCGAGACCGAGAAAAAGCGTAGAAGAAGGTAGCCTATGGAGTCATTCATCATCGAAGGTGGACATCAGCTTAGTGGAACAATCATTCCTCAGGGAGCCAAAAACGAGGCTCTCCAGGTGATTTGTGCAACGCTACTTACGGATGAGGCGGTGCAAATCTCGAATATTCCTGATATTCTTGACGTGAACAATTTGATCAAATTGCTCATCGATATAGGTGTAAAGGTGACGAAAAACAGCCGTCATGACTATACGTTCCAAGCCGACAGTCTGAAGTTGGACTATCTCGACAGTTTCGAATTTGTGGAGAAAAGCTCCTCGCTTCGTGGCTCGGTGCTGATGATTGGACCACTGCTCAGCCGTTTCGGAAAGACAGTAGTGCCCAAGCCCGGAGGTGACAAGATAGGACGGCGGAGACTCGACACCCACTTTTTGGGCTTCAAAAAATTAGGGGCAAAGTTTATGCACGATGATGCCCGCAATATTTTTCATATAGAGGCAAAACAGCTGAAGGGCACCTATATGTTGCTCGACGAGGCTTCGGTAACGGGTACTGCTAATATCATTATGGCCGCAGTGATGGCTGAGGGCGTTACAACCATCTATAATGCCGCGTGCGAACCGTATATCCAACAGCTCTGCCATCTGCTCAATGCGATGGGAGCGAACATCAGTGGAATAGGCAGTAATCTGCTCACAATAGTGGGCGTGGAGTCTCTCCATGGCGCAAGACACAGGCTGTTACCTGATATGATCGAGGTGGGGTCGTTCATTGGGATGGCCGCTATGGTGGGTAATGGTGTGCGCATTAAGGATGTATCGCTGAGAAATCTGGGTATGATTCCCGATGCATTCCGCCGACTTGGCGTGAAAATCGTAGTCGATGGAGACGACCTTCTCGTTCCATACCAGGGTCACTATGTGGTCGATTCGTTTATTGATGGTACCATTATGACACTGGCAGATGCACCTTGGCCGGGTCTGACGCCGGACCTTTTGTCGGTACTCCTCGTTGTGGCCACGCAGGCGCAAGGGTCTGTGCTGATTCATCAGAAAATGTTTGAGAGCCGCCTGTTCTTTGTTGACAAGCTCATAGATATGCGTGCCCAGATTATCCTTTGCGACCCACATCGGGCCGTTGTGGTTGGGCAGGATCACCGCATCAGACTTCGTGCCGGCAGAATGGCGAGTCCGGATATTCGTGCGGGCATAGCATTGCTCATTGCGGCAATGAGTGCCGACGGAGTGAGTCGCATCGAAAATATTGCCCAAATAGACCGGGGCTATGAAGACATAGAGTATCGGTTGAATAAGTTGGGTGCTAAGATTAAACGTGTGGATGATTAGAAGAGAAGACGTTTACAACATTGGGCGACTGGGAAAGCCTCACGGTGTGAAAGGCGAAATATCGTTTTTGTTCAACGACGACGTGTTCGACCGACAGGATGCTGACTATCTCGTATTGGAGATTGACGGTATCCTTGTTCCGTTTTTCATGGAGGAGTATCGCTTTCGCTCGGACGAACTGGCGTTTGTGAAGTTTGAAGACATTGACACCGAGGACCGTGCGCGTGAACTGACAGGTTGTAATGTGTATTTTCCGAGAGCGCATACGGAAGACGATGGAGACCACCTGACATGGTCGGAAATCGTTGGTTACCAGATCATAGATGCCCAATCGGGCGCATCGGTGGGCACCATTAGCGCTGTGGACGATTCTACACTCAACACCTTGTTTGACGTAACGACACCCGCAGGTGGAAACCTGCTCATCCCAGCAAGTGAGGAACTTATCACGGATGTAGACAAAAAGACGCACAGCATCACCATGAACGTTCCTGAAGGACTGTTCGATTTGTGAGGAAAGGAATAAGTAAAGCACAAGGAAAAAACAGATATGAATAAACAACAGATATGTATTCTTGGCAGCACGGGCTCCATCGGGACGCAAGCTCTCGATGTTATCGCACAGCATCCCGACCTCTATGAGGTTTATTGCCTGACCGCCAACAACAGCGTGGAGAAACTGGCCGAACAGGCTCGACGGTTTAATCCCGCTTGTGTGGTGATTGCCAATGAGGAACATTACGACCGGCTGACCGACTTGTTGAAAGATCTGCCGGATATCAAAGTCTATGCCGGCGCGGAAGCGTTGAATCAAGTGGTTGAGGCCGGTCCGGTGAATATCGTACTGGCTTCGATGGTGGGCTTCTCGGGACTTGTGCCTACTGTTCATGCCATCAAGGCCGGCAAGAAAATAGCTTTGGCCAACAAGGAAACGCTTGTGGTGGCCGGAGAGCTGATACTCAAGTTGGTGCAACAGTATCATGTGGACCTCCTGCCTGTGGATTCTGAGCACAGCGCCATTTTCCAAAGCCTTGTAGGCGAGGATATGAACGAGGTGAAAAAGATTCTGCTGACGTGTTCGGGTGGCCCGTTTAGGGAGTTCACCCATGAACAGTTGCAGAGTGTCACGGCCTCTGATGCCCTGAAACACCCCACGTGGGAGATGGGAGCGAAGATCACAATAGACTCTGCCACACTGATGAACAAGGGTTTTGAGGTGATGGAGGCCAAGTGGTTGTTCGGTGTTCCGGCCGACAAGATTCAGGTGTTGATTCATCCGCAGAGCATCGTGCATAGCGGTGTGGAGTTCAAGGATGGTGCCGTCAAGGCGCAATTGGGCGTGCCCGATATGCGTCTGCCCATCCAGTATGCCTTCTCCTACCCCCGGCGTCTGCCGTTAAACGGCGACCGTCTGGACCTGTTCAAGGCGCAGCGGCTTGAGTTTTTCGAGCCCGACGTCGAGAAATTTAAATGTCTCGGTTTGGCTTACGAGGCCATCAGCCGTGGTGGCAATATGCCTTGCATCCTCAATGCGGCCAACGAAATAGCCAATGCCGCATTCCGACGCGACGAGTGCACATTCCCGGGCATGGCCGAAATCATTGAACAGACCATGCGGCAAACCCCCTTTGACAATAATCCCGACCTCGATGTCTACTTGCAGACCGACCGCGAGGCACGAGATATAGCAACGAGAATTTTAAACAAAAAGTAAATTTATGATGGAGTTAGGGTATTGAGGGGTTGGAGAAACCAAGGTAAATGTTCGTCCAATCAGAGATGCACAATAAGCAAAGCCTTTGTTTCCGCAACCCTACAACTCCCTAATGCCCTTCCCCAAACAATCGAATAAAAATCAATGGAAATCTTTTTAATCAAGCTCCTGCAGTTCATTTTGTCCATCTCCCTGCTCGTTCTCTTGCACGAGGGCGGCCACATGCTCTCATCAAAGCTGTTTGGTGTGAGGGTGGAGAAATTCTTTGTGTTCTTTGATGTGAGCGTCGGCAAGTGGAACGGAAAACTCTTTAGTTTCAAACCCAAGAGTGGAAACACCGAGTATGGATTAGGATGGTTGCCCCTCGGAGGCTATTGCAAGATTGCGGGAATGATAGACGAGAGTATGGACACGGAGCAGATGAAACGCGAGCCGCAGTCCTGGGAGTTTCGTACGAAGCCAGCCTGGCAGCGCCTCATCATCATGGTGGCCGGTGTGTTGGTCAATTTCCTGTTGGCCCTGTTTATCTATTCCATGATCATGTTCCATTGGGGCGAGAGCTATATCGGCATGAAGGACATGAGTTATGGCATGAAGTTTAATACGGAAGCCAAACAGTTCGGATTCCAAGATGGTGACATTCTTGTGGGTACCAATATCCGCGAATTCCGCGAATTCAATGTCGACGTATATCGCGACCTTTCCAAAGCTCAATATGCGGAGGTGATTCGTGGTGGCAAGAAGGTGCGTATCGATCTGCCGGGCGACATCAACCTGCTCGATATGTTGAAGTCGACGCCAAAGTTTGTCGTACCCTTCACTCCCGCCGTTGTCGACACCGTGCTTCAGAAGATGCCGGTAGCCGAGGGCAGTAAAGACTCTGTGGCAACGCCGGCCGCACAGATCGGTCTGGCCAAAAACGATAAAATACTTTCGCTGAACGGCAAGGCGATAGATTCGTACAATGAATTTTCCAACGAAATCGGAAGGATAGAAGACCAGATGATGGCTGTTACGACCCATCGTGACAGTATGAAACTGCGCAATATAACGCTCACTGTGGCTAAGGCCGGACGTGACAGGGTGGACACTCTGAGCGCAACGCTTACACCCGATTTAAAGCTGGGCTTTGCCGTTCCAAGCCTTTACAGTATGTATGCGTCCAATACCACGCACATTTCCTATGGTTTCTTGGAGAGCTTCCCCGCCGGTGTGAAATATGGTTGGAATGTGCTTGCCGGCTACGTGAGCGACATGAAGTATGTCTTTACGGCCGACGGCGCTAAGAGTCTGGGTGGTTTTGGTGCCATCGGGAGCTTGTTCCCGGCCAGTTGGGACTGGTATATGTTTTGGAAGATGACTGCTTTCTTAAGCATCATCCTCGCCTTTATGAATATCCTGCCCATCCCTGCGCTCGATGGTGGACACGTGCTTTTCCTGCTCTACGAAATCATCACGCGCCGCAAGCCTTCTGAAAAGTTTATGATACGGGCCGAATATGCGGGTATAGCCATATTGCTCTTGCTCATGATTGTGGCCAATCTGAACGACGTGTTGAGGTGGCTCGGCATGATGTAGTGTTGTTTTTTTATCATCAAGACAGGCATGGGCTTTTTGAAATTCATTAGAAACTGGACATTGCCGGTAGCCATGATCACGGGCATCGTGGTCTACCTGCTGTTCCATTTCGTGCCCATTTTGCAGCCCATAGGTCGTTGGTATGCACCCTATAATGATAATGTGCTGCCCGATTTTATGTTCTTGATTCTCTTCGTCACCTTCTGCAAGGTGGACTACAAACGTCTGCTGCCTGTGAAATGGCATTTTTGGATAGGCCTTCAACAGGTGGTATTCGTGATGATGTTGGTAGGATCGATACTCGGTTTTCACATTACCGGCAACGCACTGATTATGCTCGAAGCCATTTTGGTGTGTATCATCGGGCCGGTTGCTGCCGCTGCTGCCGTGGTGACGGCTAAGTTGGGAGGTAGTCTGGAGGAAATGACCACCTACACATTTATTTCCAATTTTATTTCCGCCATGCTCATTCCACTGTGTTTTCCGCTTCTTCCTCAGACCAACAGCGCGCTTTCCGACATAGAATTTTGGCCTTTGTTTTTCCAAATATTATGGAAGGTGAGCATGGTGCTCATCCTTCCCATGCTTTTGGCCTATATCGTGAAGCACTGGCTGCGTGGCTTTCACCATTGGGTGGTCAGCATCAAGGACTTGAGTTATTATATGTGGGGCTGCTCGCTCGTTGTCGTGACGGGCACCACGGCCATGAATATCCGTGAGGCCTGGGAGCAGACATCGGTATTCTTCCTTGTGTCTATCGCATTCATGGCGCTCATTCTTTGCATCGTCCAGTTTGCCACAGGGCGCTTCATCGGTCACTATTTCGGCAAGACCACCGAGGCCGGACAGGCGCTTGGACAAAAGAACACGGCCTTCTCCATCTGGGTAGCCACAGCCTTTCTCGACCCTCTCTCGTCTGTAGGACCAGGCTGCTATATCCTTTGGCAGAACATCATCAATTCCGTGGAAATATGGATATGCCGCAGAAAGGGGCTCGAATATTCCTCATAACCCGTCTCCTTGAAACCCCATGAAACAAATAGCCATTTCCGTCATAGTGACAGAAATGGCTATTTCTAATTTGCTGCGCTACCTTCACCTCACCCTCTCCAAAGAAGATGAGGGCTGATAGGACCTACTTGAAATATACTATCCGTAGATGATATTCCCTTCTTCGTCCTTGTATTCGTCCAGTCCTTTCTCGTAGGTAGCCATCGCGCGGAGACTCATGCCCACGTTGGAGAAACCTCCGTCGTGATAGAGATTCTGCATAGTCACCTTGCGGGTGAGATCGGAGAACATCACGATGCAATAGTCGGCACACTCCTCTGCACTGGCGTTGCCGAGGGGAGACATGCGGTTGGCGAAGTCGTAGAGCTTGTCCATGCCCTTCACACCCTGTCCGGCAGTAGTCATTGTGGGCGACTGCGAGATGGTGTTGATGCGCACATGGTGCTCCCGGCCATAGATGTAGCCGAAGCTGCGGGCGATGCTCTCCAGCAGTGCCTTGGCGTCGGCCATGTCGTTATAGCCGTAAAAGGTGCGCTGGGCAGCCACGTAGGTCAAGGCCACGATAGAGCCATATTCGCTGATGGCATCGAGTTTCTTGGCACTCTGAATCATCTTGTGGAACGAAATGGCGGAGATATCGAGCGTGGTGTCGAGCATCTTATAGTCCAAGTCGTCGTAGGTGCGGTGCTTGCGCACGTTGGGCGACATACCGATGGCATGAAGTACGAAGTCTATTTTGCCACCCAATATCTCCATGGAGCGACGGAATACATTTTCCAAATCCTCCACGTTGGTGGCGTCAGCCGGGATAATTTCACAGTTGAGCTTCTCAGACAAGGCGGTCACCGTACCCATACGAACGGCTACAGGTGTATTTGACAGGGTGATGGTGGCGCCTTCTTCAACCGCGCGTTCAGCTACTTTCCATGCGATGGATTTCTCGTTGAGGGCACCGAAGACGATACCTCTTTTGCCTTTTAATAAGTTGTTACTCATAATATAGTCTATTGATAAATCGGGGTAAAGTTACACAAAAAATCCCTAACTGTGCCATTTTCGGCCTTAAAATGGACCAAACAATATTTCGAGGGGCTTTCATTCAATATTTTCGGGAGAGTGGATAGGACGTTTTGATGTCAGACAACATCCGCTTGTCCATACGCCGTTGCCCATTATTCGTGTGCGTGTATGTCTTGTCTGAGCCATAGGATGCTATCTCAAAATGTTCTTTTCGCCCTGCCGTCAACTAAAACTTGTAGGAATCTAACCCCGTATTTTTCTTAACAAACACCTCTTTATATTTCGTTTATTTAAAAACAAACGATCTTCCGTCCGAAATTCGTGAAATTTGCGAAATTCGTAGTTTTCTGATAATCAGCGTGTTTCAAAATAGAGCCTTTGCGCCCCTATTCTTGTCGCCTGCGGTTGACTATCAAACGGCCTTGCGGTAAAGCCTCAACCAGCTTGCGAAAGGACCTCTGCCGCCTGGCCGTTAAGGCTCAACCATACTGCCGTTAGTACTCCGCCATAATATGGCGGAAAATAAATGCTGTATTGTTGCTGTTTTGAGCCCTGAAACATAGCTCTTTTTGCTCCAGATACCCAGAAAATAATCTCTGTAAAAATGGTTATCAATTTTTACAAGCAGAGCTTTCACGATGAAGGGTCGTAACAACACCGAATAGACAGATGATAAAATGATCAAGACGACTCGTGCATATTCCGGTTTCGTCAAGCTGCCCTTTGGCCGTTTCCAATCAGTCTTGCTTTCCGGATAAGCTCACATTTATCCTTGAAAGGTTAAATAGTATGAAACTTTATTAATTATACGAGTTTCTATTAAATCTTTTTTTAAATTTACCTAAAAAGAAAAATATTTAGTTAAATAGGACTATTTAGCAAGTTTCATGGCTTGTCGTTCATGAACTCAAAAATAGAGATTAGGCTAATGGGAGAGTCTGTCAATCCATATATATAATATATATAGTAAGCATAATCAAAATTTTAGATGATGAAAAAGAACTACGTGACACCTGAATTAATTTTGCTTCCCATGCAGATTGTGGGTCCCAATGCGAATATCAGTGATGATGACACTGGGGGAGGAATGCACCCCATTGACGCAAAGGAAATGGATTTTGTAGATGAAGCCGATTCGCCCATGAGTACGGGATGGGACGAATGGGAATAAATGACTTTGCAGTGATAAAATGAATTTTGAGGAGAAAATATAATATAAAAGATACAATGGAAAATTCTACTTTTATAAGACCCCATCGGGTTCAAATCTGGCAAAAGGCATTCCTCTTGCTTGTCATGATGCTGCTATCTGCCGTTGGCACCTTTGCGCAGAGTTACAGCTATGAGGTTACAAAGACAGATGTAATCTGCGACCAAGACGCAGGCTCAGTGACGCTTACCATTACTAACCAAAGTACAAAGCCTAATGGGTCCGCACAGATTCGTAAATCGGACGATCCTAATACGATTATCAATACAGGAACAGGAACACTCGACGATGACGTAGTGACTGATGCAGGCAACAATACATGGAAAAAGACCTGGTATGGTGTTCCTGCCGGATCCTACGTTGTCTATTTCGAGCATGATGGCACTCGTGATGAGGCCGGGGCGATAGAAGTAGTCAACAAAACGGAGAACTACACAAGTCCTACGATGACTGCCGAGACAAGCGCACCTTTCTGCACACCCACCGGTGACGCCAACGGAAAGGTCACTGTAACAGTGAAAGACGGTGTGGGGCCGTTTCATTTTACGGCAACTATCACCCGTGCGGCAGGCGGAGAGCCCGAAGTAAGGACCTCGGGAGAGAATTACACCGATCGCGCTTGGACCGTTGACGGACTTGCCGCAGGCGACCAAGTGAAGATAACCGTGGCCGATACGCAAAACGGCGTTTGCCCGGAAACGTCGACGGCGGCACAGATAGAGGTGACTATACCGCAAGCGAATAATCCTTCGGTGTCTTTTAATGGCCTTGGTCTTTACAGAGAGGTGTTGGATGGCAGCGGCTGTAATATGAATGATTATTTTAGGTTGCGTATAACAGGAGGCACTCCTGAGGCGCGACAGGCGCAGAAGGAGCTACTGATAAGTTCCCTAAAAGTGTATCGTTGGAGCAGTTCCAAGATTGCAGACTTGGAATACGTAGAAGAGAAAAGTTATACGGGCAGCAATGGAACTGAATATGTAGTATTTAAGACTCCTCAAAATACAAGGGTTCCAAGTGCTTACATTGAATTAAAATATCAAGATTTATGTTCTGGCAAGGAGGTAAATGTCGGGAGTAGTCCAATGATGTTGGTAACTGATTTTGGAAAGGAAAATAAATTCCATGGTGGTGAAACTATGAAGTTGACTCCTGTGGCACAACAAACTGTTGATGACGAATGTAATCCGTTGACAAAGGACTATCATATTGAATACTATGTCACTATGACAGGAAACAAATGGGGACAGGGCTTTACTAATTATTACTTCCCGACAGGAACCAAGGCTTCCATTCAAAAGAAAGAAGCTGACGGGTTGTGGACTACTTTGTTCGACGTGCCATTGGATGGTATCGCTCTGTTTCAAAATCAATATTCGCCTCGCATTATTGATTTGAATGACTATGGCGAAGGCACTTACCGCATAGTTTATGACAACGGATGCAGTATCACAACTCTTTCTAAGGAGGTGACGCTCAAGGCTTCGGGAGCGCCACAGCTTAAGAGCTCCAAATTAGACGCTCTTTGTTTTTATGGCATTCATGGCAACACGGCGGGCACGGTCATTGATTTGGTAAATAGCCCAGCAACGGTGAATGTGACTATAGAAAAAGCCGATGGAACAAAATCGACCACATTCATGGCGACCGATTTCTTGAGCGACAAGGAATATCAGTACACCATGAACTTCCCGATTTACATTGAGAACTATAAACCTGAGATTTCTTCGGCCACTAAAGAAGGTCGCATCACCATTGGTGACTTGCCTGTTGGTGAATATAAAATCTATGTTGACCGATGCGGTCAAATGTCAGAGCCCGCAATATTAAAGATTGAAGCATCTGATTTGAAACATTACACACCAAGCAATGAGAATGGCTATAAAAATGGTGTACGTGTGGATATGGGATGCGAGGACGGTAACAAGGTAAGCTTCGACTTTGGTATAGAAGCGTGTACACCAACAAAGTGGTACGATCTACTCAATCTCATCTCATGGCAGTATTGGAGAAAAAATGGAAACTCATCGAGCACGGTGCATGAAAGGTATAAGGAGAAGACGCCCATTGAAATTCTTGAGCCGCAAGACAGATGGCAAATCTCGATTGGATTTTGGAAGACTGCAAATGTGTTATATTCTGCTATGGAGCAAGATTATGTACCCGGTGCTGGCCCCAGCCTACTTGAGGAGTCATTCTCTAACAAGATCTTCACAATAGACTTCAATCCGGTAGAGGGCAAGGGCGCTTTCGAGTTCCAAGGAGCAATGTGCGATGGCCAAAATCCTAATTCGGGTATGATCAGCATCGGCATCAAAGAAGGATTCAACGCCACCTATCCTTTGCACTACGAAATTAAGAAAGCTACCGAGTCCGGCGGTATCGTCACACCCGATGAAACGGTGTTGGCCTCCAAGGATATCACAGGTTCTGACCCCTCGAAGCATATCTTTACGGGATTGACAGAGGGCTGGTATCAGGTGACGGCTGCTTACAACTATGGTAGCGGAGCAGGCTGCCCGGTACAGAAGAAAAATGTGTATGTGAGCGGAGTAGGCATTCCTGAGGTTGATTTGGAATGGGAGGAACATTGCTATGGTCAGGGATTGCCGCCCAATCATTTGGAATTGCCGGTTTCTAATTATATGTACGATGTGAAATGGTATCTTGTTGACGGAGAAACCGAGCAGGAAGTAGGAGCAGGCAATGCCTATGATGCCGTGTTCACGCAGCCCGGTACCTATACTTATAAGGCAAAGACTTGGTTTGCCCAAGGTACGTCGTGTGCAGGTTCTCCCGGTGGAGAGAAAACGGTGGTACTCAACGTCGGCGACTGCACCAGCTCAATGCAGAAAAACCTTTGGGTCGGCAATGTAGATACCGACTTTAGCAAAGATGCCAACTGGACGGTGAAGGTGCCCGGCGATGGCGAGGACATCATCTTCGCTACAGCGGATAACAACACGAATCCCACTAATCTCGATCAGGCAGGCGCCGCACAAAGCGATTGTATCTTGCCAGAGGGTGCTGTGCTGACTATCGGCACATTGGAGAATCGCTCCGACAAGTCTCTGGTTGTGTCGAAGACCAGCAGTCTGGTGGTGACCAATCCTTTAATAGGCTTCGACCAGCCAAGCGACGCACATAAGTTGGTTATCAAGACTGACGAGACCGGACAGGCCGCAGGTGGATCGTTTGCCGTGGCTTACGACGACCCGTGCGCCACAACGGTTTACGGTACGGTGGAACTCTATGGACGCGGCGAGAAACTCGGAACGGAGAAATTGACGATTAAGGACAATCTGCCAGGGTCGCCAACCTACGGGCGTACGCTCTATGCCGATCCTTATTCATGGCAGCAGATTGGTATTCCTGTGGGAGAGATGAGTCCGAGCCCTGTGTTTAAGGGGTCTTATCTGCAATCCTATGCTGAGGCCAAGAACAGCGAGAAGCAATATTACCAGAAATGGAGCTGGATGACGAAGGAGTCGCGGTTGCTTCCGTTCGTGGGCTATCAACTCACGCAGGATGAGCCGAAGGTGTACTCCATGACTGGCAAACTGAACCTTTGCGACCAGACGCTGACGCTGACCCGTGAGGCTGCGGAGGTGACCGCCTCCAAATCCGAGAATGTGGCTGAGAAGCATTGGGGATTAGGGCAGAACATCTTTGCCAACTCCTATACGGCAGGCATCGACATCAGCCAAATAGAGTTCCCCGAAGCTGTTGAGCCTACGGTATATGTTTATCACACGGGTAGTTTTAATGACTGGATTGGGAATGCATCTAACGGAGGCTCCCAGAACTCGCAGGTTGGTGCGGGCGGCTACCTTGCCGTTCCAAAGAATTCGGCAACGACAATGGGCTATAAGTCGATACCCTCGACGCAGGGCTTCCTCTTGAAGTTCACTAACGAGGAAACTAAGTTGGCCGATGCGGTTAGCATGACCATTCCCTACGCCAGCGTAGTCAGGAATGATGCGACTGCCAGAGCCAAGGGTATGTATGCAACATCAAGTGAGACGGGTGGCGTACAACTTGTTTTGGAAGGCGACAAGGGCAACGATGTGCTATGGCTCATTGAGACAGCAGGCACCACGCCCGGCTACGACCGTGGATGGGATGGACCGAAGCTCCTTTCCAATGCTTCTACCGGTCTTTATGTTCAGACCATTGATGGTCAGATGCAGGTAAGTGCTACATCAGACTTGACACAGGAGAAGGTTACAGTTGCAGGAAGCAATGACGAAATGTACAAGCTGACAATTCGCAGGAAGAATTTGCCACAGTATGAACATCTGAAGTTGGCAGACTTCGTGGCCCATCAGTTGGTAGACTTGAGTGATATGACCACAACTTATAACTTCTCGATGAATGAGACTGGTACGAATGTCAACCGTTTTATGCTGGTCAATACCACAGAGACGGACTTCGGAAAATGGACGACCGGCATCCGTAACGTCACGACATCAATATGGAGCGGCAAGGCTGTGGTCTACACAACCTCCGGCGAGGCTGTGGCCCGTGTACATCTGCCTGAAGATATGAATCGCCTGAAGGCTCAATTGCCCAATGGGGTGTACGTCATCTCCATGCAGGCAGGTGGCCGGACGGTTAATCAGAAGTTGGTTATCACGAAGTAATATTTGACCTAATTCACAGAAAGTAGGTAATGGGATTTGTCTTGTTACCCACTTTTTTGTTATTCAAATGTCAAAGACATGAGTTAAAAACAATTAATACTATTAATAATAGTTAATACACAGCTTTGCAAGGCTATTCTGTTCGCAGGGATGGAATAAAATAAGTAATTTTGCAGACCGATTGTTTTTCGGGGGTACACTTAGAACCCCCACGCACATTGTGTTAATAGTGGTGCCTTTGGCCGGACATCGCGGTTAGTGAATCAATGATGCAACAGAGCGAAAGCCATGGATGGTCTCTTTTAGACTGGAGGCGCCGTGAGGTCTCTGTATAATAAGGTATAAAAACGTTTTTTAGTAGTAAATTCAAGTTTTAAAATGGACACTTTAAGTTACAAGACTATTTCCGCCAATAAGGAAACAGTACAGAAGGAGTGGGTTGTAGTAGATGCTACGGACCAGATTGTAGGTCGTCTCTGCTCCAAAGTCGCAAAACTGATTCGCGGAAAGTACAAGCCAAACTTCACACCTCATGTAGACTGCGGTGACAATGTTATCATTATCAATGCCGATAAGGTTGTTTTCTCTGGTAAGAAGGAAACCGATAAGGTTTATACTCGTTACACTGGTTATCCTGGTGGACAGCGCTTCAACACCCCTGCAGAACTCCGTGCTCGCAAGGGCGGTGTAGAGAGGATTATCCGTCACGCCGTGAAAGGTATGTTGCCTAAGGGTCGTTTAGGACGCACTCTGCTCGACAACCTGTATGTATTCGAAGGCCCGGAGCACGATAAGACCGCTCAGAAGCCAAAGAAAATCGATATTAACCAGTATAAATAATTTAAGGAGAAAAGATGGAAGTTATTAATGCAATTGGTCGCCGCAAGAACGCTGTAGCCCGCGTTTACCTGACAGAGGGTACCGGCAAGATTACGATAAACAAGAAAGATATAGAGGAATTCTTCCCATCGGCTATCCTACAGTACGTGGTTAAGCAGCCACTGGAACTTCTGGAAGTTACTGGGAAGTACGATATTAAGGCAAACCTCAATGGTGGTGGCTTCACAGGCCAGAGCCAGGCACTACGCCTTGCCATTGCCCGTGCATTGGTAAAAATCAATGCTGAGGACAAGAAAATCCTAAAGAGCCAGGGCTTCCTCACACGCGACAGCCGTGCTGTTGAGCGTAAGAAGCCGGGTCAGCCCAAGGCTCGTCGTCGCTTCCAGTTCAGTAAGCGATAATGTTGGAATTCAAAATTAAATATTCAAAATTGCTATGCAGCGTAAAGTGCATACCAAATTTTGAAAATAATGAATCACAACCAATTCAGCTTTCACGATATGCTCGTAACATCGCGTCAGCCTAATTGTGAATTGTGAATTGTGAATTATGAATTTTGAATTACAAAACCGTTTAGTATCTAAACTGGCGAGATTCCTTACGGACTACTCGCCGGCTGATTCTAAGAGAATTAAAAAAGAAAGTAAACAATTTTAAAAAAGAAAGAAACACAATGTCAAGAACAAATTTTGACCAGTTATTACAGGCAGGCTGTCACTTCGGCCACCTCAAACGCAAGTGGAACCCCGCTATGGCTCCTTACATCTTTATGGAGCGTAACGGTATTCATATCATCGATTTGAACAAGACAGTAGCCAAGATTGACGAGGCTGCTGAGGCTTTGAAGAATCTCGCCAAGAGTGGCAAGAAGATTCTGTTCGTCGCTACTAAAAAACAAACCAAGGACATCATCGCAGATAAGGTTGGGTCGGTTAATATGCCATACGTAACAGAGCGTTGGGCAGGTGGTACACTTACCAACTTCCCTACCATCCGTAAGGCTGTTAAGAAAATGACGAACATAGACAGATTGATGGCCGACGGCACATTCTCAAACCTCTCTAAGCGTGAGATTTTGCAGATTAACCGTCAACGTGCCAAACTGGAAAAGAACTTGGGCTCTATTGCAGACCTTACCCGTCTGCCTTCTGCTCTGTTCGTTGTAGACGTCATGAAAGAACACATTGCAGTTCGTGAGGCCAATCGCTTGGGTATTCCTGTGTTTGGTATTGTAGATACCAACTCAAACCCACGCAACATTGACTATGTAATTCCTGCCAATGATGACGCTAAAGACTCTGTGGAAGTAATCCTGACTGCTGTTTGTGCTGCCATTGCTGAAGGCTTGGAGGAGCGCAAGGCAGAGAAGGCTGACGAAAAGGCTGCTGCTGAGCAGGCTGAAGAGGCTGCCGAGGGCAAGCGTCGTTCTCGCCGTGCCCGTAAGGAAGAGGCTGAAGAGGCCCCTGTAGCCGAAGCTGCTCCCGCTAAGGAAGAGGCTCCTGTAGCTGAGGCAACGCCTGCAAAGGAAGAAACCCCGGCTGCAGAGGAAAAGGCTGCTCCTGCTAAGGAGGAAGCTCCTGCTGCTGAGTAAAACTATCCATAAGGTCTTATAGGATGGAGCAGGTTGTGTTGCGATGCTGACTCTCTTCCTATAGGACCTTTTCATTTTGATTCAAAAACCAAATTTAAAAGATTAAATACAACTATGTCTGTTTCAATTGAAGATATAAAGAAGCTTCGTGCCATGACCGGAGCTGGTATGAAAGATTGTAAGAAGGCACTCGCTGAGGCTAATGGCGACCTCGAAAAGGCCGTAGAACTCGTGCGTGAGCGTGGCTTAGCCATTGCCGCTAAGCGTTCTGACCGTGAGGCTGCCAACGGTTGTGTACTCGTTAAATATGAGAATGGCTTTGCTGCCATGATTGGTTTGAAGTGCGAGACCGACTTTGTTGCCAATGGTGATGATTATATCGCTTTGACTCAGGAGATTCTCGACGCAGCTGTTGCTGCCAAGGCTAAGACCTTGGATGAGGTTAATGCATTGAAGCTGGCCGATGGCTTAACAGTGGCTGAAGCCGTAACTCGCCGTTCTGGAGTAGTGGGCGAGAAGATGGAACTTGACGGCTACAACGTGCTCGAAGGTGACAACATCTATACATACGACCACATGAACAAGCATATGCTGGGTACCCTCGTGCAACTTTCTGCTGCTAACGAAGATGCTGGTCACAAGGTGGCTATGCAGGTTGCCGCTATGAAGCCGATCGCTCTCGATGAGGCATCTGTTTCTCAAGAGGTGAAAGATGAGGAGTTCAAGGTTGCTGTTTCCAAGACAAAGGAAGAGCAAGTGGAGCGCCAGGTAAACGTGGCCCTGAAGAAGGCCGGTATCAACAGCAACCTCGTTGATTCGGAGGAGCACATTGCTTCCAACATCAAGAAGGGCTGGCTGACACAGGAAGATGCCGATAAGGCCAAAGAGATTCGTGAGAAGGTATCTGTAGAGGCTGCTGCAAACCTGAAGGAGCAGATGATCCAGAACATCGCCAAGGGTCGTCTTGCCAAGTTCTTCAAGGAGAACTGTCTCGTAGATCAGGAATTCCAGTTTGCCGAAGGCGACAAGATTACCGTTGCCAACTGGCTCGACCAGCAGGCTAAGGGCTTGAAGGTTGTTGCTTTCAAACGCTTCGGTCTTGCTGCCGACTAATTGATTGGATCATAAAACAGAATTATATATAAAGTCATGGGAGATTGTTCTTCCATGACTTTTTTGTTTTTTAGCGATGATGTAACTTTGCGGAAACTAAGTTTTTCGTATCTTTGTAAGGTGATTTTATATACGTTTCATGCCATGATAAGAATGCTTTTCATATTCATATCCGCTTTTTGGGTTTTGTGTGTGGGTGCGCAGCGCCCGGCATTGGGAAAGATGTCGCCGTATGTGCGCCAGGCTTATTATGCCACATTGCCACACGAAGGACATTCCGTTGCTTTGTCGAAACGAGCCCCGGGCAAGTCATTGGGGTCGATGACGGCCTTTGTCAAGCTCACCGATAAAGCCGAACGTGTGTTGGAACAGCATAGATGCAGGGTGCTGGCCCGTTATGGTGACCTTTGTATTGCAGATATTCCCTTGGATCAGCTTGCTGCTTTGTCACTCGATGACAGGGTGAAACGTATTGAGACCGGGCCCCGCGCTACGGCACAGATGGACACCACCGGTATCATCGTGAAGGCCAATCAGGTGTACGAGGGGCTCAATCCGCCCTGCGGCTATACCGGAAAGGGAGTCGTTGTGGGCGTCCAAGATATCGGCTTCGACCTGACGCATCCTAATTTTTATACCGCCGATATGTCGCAATACCGTATCAAGGCCATGTGGGACCAGTTGTCGGAAGACACACTGAACAGTAGGTTGCCCGTGGGGCGCGACTATGTTGGTGAGGAGGCTCTGCTCCGGATAGGTCGGCCGCGCGATGGTATGCTGCAGACGCATGGTACCCATACCACCGGCATTGCGGCGGGGAGTGGGGCCGAAGGCGATGGGAATGTGTCGCCGTATCGGGGTATTGCCTACAACAGCGACATTTGCTTGGTGTGTAATGCCACTTCCAACGATGCAGATCTCATCGCTCCCGAAGATCAATATAAGTACACCTACGCCCTCGATGCACTTGGCTTTAAGTATATCTTCGATTACGCCGACAGTGTGGGGAAGCCTTGTGTCATCAACTTTAGTGAAGGGTCAACGCAGGATTTATACGGCTACGACAAACTGTACTATGAGATGCTCGACTCGCTTGTGGGTCCGGGACACATCATTGTGGCTTCGGCAGGCAACGATGGCGGGCGGATTACATATCTCAAGAAGACCCCAGCGCAGGAAAAGGTAGGTACGTTTGTCGGCTCAACCGATCCTGTTAAGTATCCGGTGGTGGTCACTACCAAGACCACTGAAGATTTCACTATGCAGATAAAATTGTATGCCGATGTCAACTATCCGTTTTTAAAGGAGATTCAGATGAGCGAGGTGATGGATTCTCCGGACTCTACTTACATCGACTCGGTGACATTGGGCTCGTACACTTTCCGTTTTGAGGCCATTGCCTATCGATCGAGTTTTAATTCGGATGACATCGTGTGCGACTGGATCATCCCTGTAGTTGATACAAAAGGATCGAGGGGCTTGCAAGCTTCTGTATGCATCACTCGGTCGGATGTGGATGTGGAGATGTTTCGTTCGGGTGGATATTTCTTTCCCAACAATCTTGATTCCTCACTCAACGATGGTGACAACACCCACAGCATACTGTCTCCGGGTAGTGCGCCTTGCGTTATCAGTGTGGGGGCTACGGGCTATCGCACTAGTTTCGTGAACTATCTTGGCGAGACCATAGTGAATGCCAATGGCATCAACGGGGTGCGCACGCCGTTCTCAGCGGTCGGCCCCACGTGGGATGGGCGCACCAAACCCGACGTGATGGCACCGGGACAGAATATCAATTCTTCTTACAGTTCGTTTTATATCGAAAACTATAGCGATGACGGGCAAGCCCTGCAAAGCGACATCCAGCATTTCGACTACAACGGGCGTACCTATGCATGGAGCAGCAGCGGAGGCACGTCGATGGCAGCCCCCGTTGTAACCGGAGTCATTGCACTATGGTTGGAGGCCGACCCTACACTCACCATGCAAGACTGTCTCGACATTTTCGATAAGACTTGTCACCGTCGTGACACCACTTTGAGTTATCCAAACAATCTCTACGGCTATGGCGAGATAGATGCCTACGAGGGTTTGAAGCTCGTGTTGGAACGCAAGGCGGCGGGCGTGAAAGACATCAAATTCTCTCCCACAAACGACAATCGCATCTACTCCGTCAACGGACAGTATATGGGGACAGACGCAACCAAACTGCCTCGAGGGCTTTACATCAGGCAGGGCCGGAAGTTTGTTGTACGCAATTAGCCTCCAGGAACAGCTTATTCCCGCCATAATGCTGCATAGCATAATCAAGGATTTAAAGTATAATAACACAATATAGTATATGAAGATCTTTGCAATCGGTATGAACTACGCCTTGCACAATAAAGAGATGCATGGCACGTTATCTAAAACGGAGGAGCCCGTGATATTCCTGAAGCCTGATTCCAGTCTGCTCAAGGATGGCAAACCCTTCTTTATTCCTGATCATTTGGGACGGATAGAATATGAGACTGAAGTGGTGGTGCGAATCTGTAAGCTGGGTAAAAGCGTTTCGGAGCGATTTGCTCCTCGCTATTATGATGCTGTGACGGTGGGCATAGACTTTACCGCACGTGAGCTTCAGAAGCGTTTGATGAGCAAGGGACGCCCTTGGGATTTGTCCAAAGGCTTCGACGGTGCAGGCTGTATTGGCGAGTGGGTGGATAAAGATAAATTCCTGGATATGCAACGCGTCAGATTTCACCTTGACATTAATGGCAAAACTGTACAACAAGGATGCACGAGCGATATGTTCTATAAGGTGGATGAAATCATCTCTTACATCAGTCGATATTATACACTCAAAACCGGCGATATACTCTACACGGGCACGCCTGCAGGCGTGGGACCAGTACAGATTGATGACCATCTGGAAGGTTATTTGGAGGATAGGAAGGTGCTTGACTTTTACTGCAAGTAACGCATCTGACGGTTAGGAAGTCATGAAGTCAAAAAGAGACCGGGACAAGTGCCCGCTCTTTAATGTCGATAAAATCAAAATGAATATAGACAGACGTCTTTGGGGAATGGCAATAGCTTTGTGCATGTGTCTCACGGCCTCTGCACAGCGCTTCTTCAATCTCACTTCCGATGAGGTGGAAATAGACTCGGTGTTGCCACAATTCGCCTATTCGATGCCATTGGATGACGGTTTTCAGGATTCGGTCTATACGTCATCGATACTTTATCCTGAGTTTATCGACATGACGCCGCGCGATGTGGAGAACTACCACAAGCTGTCAGCCGACGGTCTCCCGACGCTTCCCGAAATTCAACAGCGCATTGTGTTGGATAGGAAACGCGGTGCGTTGGAGGTGCAGTTCTGCCCGTTGGTCTATCGTGAGGGCCGTTACCAGATACTCGTGAGCTTCATGCTTCGCATCGATTCCAAGGCCAGAAGCCGATCGATCAGACGGGCTATGGCTAAGACGCGGGCATCGTCCACAGCCGGAAGATATGCTGCGCACTCGGTGTTGGCATCGGGCAAGTGGGCCAAGATTCGTGTGCCGGCATCGGGAGTGTATCAGCTTACCGATGAATTGATACGCAAGGCAGGTTTCACAGACTTGAACAAAGTGAAGGTATATGGTTATGGCGGAAACTTGCAAAACGAAACTCTGGTGGGCAGTGAGCTACAGGCGCTCGACGATTTGAAAGAAGTGGCCACGTGTACGGTAAACGGCAAACGATTGTTTTATGCCAAGGGACCGGTGAGCTGGAGCAGCAACACCGCCACAAGACGCACCAGAAATCCTTATTCCAACTACGGCTATTACTTCCTCACAGAAAGTGACGCCACCCCGACAATCGTCGATTCGGCGACTTTCGTCAGTTCGTTTTATCCCTCCCCCGACGATTACCATTCGCTCTACGAGGTGGATGGCTACAGCTGGTATCATGGCGGGAGAAACCTTTTTGACAGCGAGGCCATCGCTAAGGGGCAAACCAAGCGTGTGGTGCTGACCAATCGCAGCGAGTCCCGGAAAGGGAAACTATCGGTCAATTTGTCTGCAGGGTCTGCCGGACAGGTGCAGGTGATGAGAAACGATGATGCTGTGGCGACGCTGACGATATCCCCCAGCCAGCTTGGCGAATACGATATGGGACGTGAGGTGGGCGGTATCTACACGATGCTTGACCTTCAACCCACCGACACGATAAAGATAAAAACCCTTTCGGGCGGCCCGTTCCGATTGGACTATGTGTCGATGGCATGGGATAAACCAGTCTCGGCACCGATTCTGTCCGGGTCTTTCGCTACGCCGGAATATGTGTATAACATCACCAATCAAGACCTTCATGCCGACGGAGCCGCCGACATGATTATCATTATTCCCACCTCGCAGAAGCTCCTGGAACAGGCACAGCGCCTGGCCGACTTTCACACAGAACACGATTCCATGCGTGTGCGCATCGTGCCGGCTGACGAACTTTACAACGAGTTTTCCAGCGGCACACCCGATGCCAATGCCTATCGCCGCTACTTAAAAATGCTCTATGATCGTGCGGAGAGTGAGAAAGATATGCCCAAGTACCTGTTGCTTTTCGGCGATTGTGTGTGGGACAACCGCATGCTCACCTCCGATTGCAAGAACTTGAACCCCGACGACTATCTGCTCTGCTTTGAGAGCGAAAACTCTTTCAACAAAATTTCATGTTATGTAGACGATGGCTTCTTCTGCTTGCTGGACGATGGAGAGGGCGCCAATCCGCAGAGGTCGGACAAATTGGACGTGGCCGTTGGCCGTTTCCCGGTCACGACGGCTGAAGAAGCCAAAGTGATGGTGGACAAGACGATTAATTATGCGATGAACGCCAATGCCGGTGCATGGCAGAATGTATTGATGTTTATGGGTGATGATGGCAACAACAACCTGCACATGAAAGACGTAGATGAGGCTGCTGAAGACATTGCCAACCGCTATCCCGGATACCAAGTCAAGAAGGTGATGTGGGATGCGTATAAGGGTGTGGCCACTTCTACGGGTAATACTTATCCTGAGGTAAGCCGCGTCATCAAGCAGCAGCAGGCCGCCGGTGCACTGATTATGGATTATGCAGGCCATGGACGCGAAGACCAGATATCCCATGAATCGGTGTTGAAGCTCATCGATTTCGAGACCTTCACCAACAAAAATCTACCCCTTTGGATTACCGCGTCGTGCGACATCATGCCTTTCGATGGCGTAGAACCCACCATCGGTGAGGCCGCCGTGCTGAATCCCAATGGTGGGGCGGTGGCTTTCTTTGGCACCACGCGTACGGTATATGCTAACTATAATAAAGTTATCAACATGGCTTACCTGCGTCAGGTGTTGAGCTGGGAGAACGGCCGACCCATGACACTGGGCGAGGCGCAGCGCCGGGCCAAGAACGCGATGATAACTACCGGGGCTGATCGCACGACCAACAAACTGCAATATTCACTGTTGGGTGACCCAGCTCTGTCACTGAATCTACCCTCGTTACAGGTGGTGGTGGATTCCATCAACGGTGCTCCCGTGGCAACCTCCGGTACCACAGCCCATCTGAAAGCAGGCGATGTGGCCCGAGTGACTGGACACATCGAGCATGGCGAAGACTTCGATGGTGTGCTGACTGCGGTGGTGGGAGATTCGCGCCAGCTCATAACGGGTAGGATGAATGCCAGTGCGGAGGCCGATTCCCCGATAAAATTCTATGACTATACGAATATATTGTATAAAGGCTCGGACAGTATTCGGAACGGGCGCTTCGACTTTTCGTTTGCCGTGCCGAAAGACATTAACAATGCGGGCGATAACGGTCTGATGAGTCTCTATGCCGTGAACGAGAGCCACACGCTGATGGCTAACGGTGCTAACAGCAATTATATCGTAGGAGGGTACAACGAGGCCGGAGCAGACTCAGTGGGGCCGAAGATTTATTGTTATCTGAATACACCCGACTTCGAGAATGGCGGCAAAGTGAACGTAACACCTTATTTCGTGGCACAGCTCTCGGATGCCGACGGAATCAACGTCGCCGGCAATGGCATTGGGCACGACCTACAACTCATTGTAGACGGAGATGTGGCGAAAACGTATGTCCTAAACGAATATTTCCAATACGATTTTGGCACCTATACGAGTGGTACGACGACATTCAGCATTCCGGAACTGGAGCCGGGGAAGCACAGCCTGATGTTCCGCGCATGGGATGTTCAGAACAATTCGTCTACGGTAACCCTTGATTTCACGGTGGTAAAATCACTTACGCCATCCATCTACAGTGTTGACGTGTCTACTAATCCGGCATCAACTTCCACAACATTCATCGTAAGTCATAATATGAACGGCAGCAATATGGACGTGGTTGTCGACGTGTTCGACACCGGTGGCCGCCTGTTGTGGTCGCATGTCGAGTCGGGCGTGTCGACCAATGGGACTTACACCATAGACTGGAATTTGACGCAGGATAATGGCGGCAGACTTCAAACAGGCGTGTATCTATATCGAGTTCGTTTGTCGTGCGATGGCAGCACTGAAGCCTCAAAAGCCAAGAAACTTATAGTGATAAGCAATAATTAACCGTGCTCCAACGTTTATAAATAGGTGTTCAGTGTGGATTGTCGCCGGCCCTAAGTTTGGTTTTCAGTTGGTCTATGGTCTTGAGCAGACCCTACCAAACCGGAGGGGAACATCAGAAAGACGAAGATGAAACGTGAAAACAATGCCGGGACTAAGCACAATACACAATGTGTGTATCTGCATTCGCTTTTGAACACCTGATTAACATTGAAAAAGAATACTGATTAGAGAATATGAGCAAATTCCCAAGAGTAGGGGTGATATTGATGATGTGTGTGTGTGCACTCACAATGTCTGCCCAGGACAAGCAAGATATGTTTAATCCGGAGCGCGCGTCGGTAACCTCGCAGACCATTGCTCCCGATGCTCGTGCAGCGGGTATGGGCGATGTGGGTGCAGCTACCGACCCCGACGTGGTTTCTCAATATTGGAACCCGGCTAAATACCCATTCACCATCAGCCGTGCGGGGGTGGCCTTGAACTATACTCCTTGGCTCCGTCAGCTGGTCAACGACATGGACCTGGCCTATCTGGCCGGCTATTATCGCATTGGCGACTATAGTGCTGTGTCGGGGTCGTTGCGTTATTTCTCTTTGGGAGAGGTGATGACGAGCATGGATGAGAATGCCATGACGATAAATCCCTACGAGATGTCGCTCGACGTGGCCTACTCGCTAATGCTGAGCGAGAAGTTCTCGATAGCAGCGGCGGTGCGTTGGATTTATTCTGACCTGACGTGGGACTATACCAGTGATACGTCGCCCGGCTCGGCCTTTGCAGCAGACATAGCAGCCTATTATCAGAATTACCTGAATATCGGTGACCGGGAATGTCAGATAGGATTGGGTCTGAACATCTCTAATATAGGTAGTAAGATTAATTTCGGAGGAGACGACAACAGTGAGTTTATTCCTACCAATCTGCGACTGGGTGCGGCACTTATGGTGCCGGTCGACGAGTATAACCGGTTTACCATAGCGGCAGACGCCAACAAATTGCTGGTACCGACCTATCCTACGGAGCAACAGTACAAAGAGGCTAAGGATAAAGACGACTACGCCGATTATCAGGACTATGTGCAGAAAAAATATTACGACATCTCCTCGATTGGCGGAATTTTCAAGAGCTTCGGCGATGCCCCAGACGGATTTAAGGAGGAATTGCAAGAAATCCAATGGAGTGTCGGTGCTGAATATGTTTACCACGACCAGTTTTCATTGCGTGCAGGTTACCATTATCAGCATGAGAACAAGGGCAATCTCAAGTATTTCACGGTTGGGGCAGGCTTTAGGATGAATGTGTTTTCGCTCGATGCGGGCTACGTCATTGCCACGGCCAAGAGCAATCCGCTGGACCAGACGTTACGCTTTACGCTAAGTTTCGACATGGACGGCATCAAGGACTTGTTTAACAGAAGATAAGTTTTTATTCAAAGATATGAAAATCAGGGTTGGAATGGGCTACGACGTTCACAAGTTGGTGGAGGGTCGTGATCTTGTTTTGGGTGGTATTAAGATTGAGCATAGTATGGGGCTCTTGGGGCACAGCGATGCAGACGTGTTGCTCCATGCGGTTTGCGACGCTTTGCTGGGAGCTGCTAATATGCGCGATATTGGTTATCATTTTCCCGATACCAGTGACGAGACGCTCAATATGGATAGCAAAGTAATTCTGAAAAAGACGATGGAGCTATTGGCTTCCAAAGGTTATAGGCTTGGAAATATCGATGCTACCATTTGTGCGGAACACCCGAAACTTAACCCCCATATCCCAGCCATGAAATCGTGCATGGCCCAAACTATCGGCTGCGATGAAGATCTAATCAGTATCAAAGCTACAACTTCCGAGAAAATGGGCTTTGTAGGCCGCGAGGAAGGAATGGCTGCATACGCGGTTTGTCTGATAGAGAAAGACTGAGACAGAAAAAATACAAACTGATTCTGGCTGGCAAAAAAAATACGCTGAAACTCATCAACGAGCTTCAGCGTATGTCTTATGTTTAACTTAAATTTTTTTCGAATCGAATGAAAACCTCACGGCCTTCATAGTCATCCGTTAAACAATCTATCAAATCTACCTTAAACCTAATAACTAAAAACCTAAATCTATTACTACTAACCTAAACAATCTATTAACCTTTTGATGTTGCAAATATACGGCGAAAATGTGTAGGTTGCAACTTTTTGATACCGGTAAAGTGGAAAAACACCTGTTTTCTTGATGCAAATCAATTATTTGTGCACGCACACAAGTCGTTTTGCCCCAAATATCATTGCAAACTATCGCTGTCGGCATACCGTAAATGTTCGACTAATCCATTGTATTTCATGGAAAGCCAGACGTAGGAAAGATAATAAGCGGTGCTGATATGGCTTTACCATCCTTCCCCAGTATGTAAAAACAGATTACCATTTTCCCAGTGATCATCTTCAGACCATCTGGAGCAAAAAGGACTATGTCTCCGCCCTTAAAACCAGCTCGCGTAACCAAAATTCGTCCCGCTTTGCTCGTTCTGTATTCCGCCATATTATGGCGGAGTATTAACGGCACTATGGTTGAGCCTTAACGGCCCCGCGGAAGAAGCTCTTTCGCAATGCGGTTAGGGCTCCACCGCCCTGCCATTCCATACCCAACCGCAGAAGGCAAGAATAGGGGTGTAAAGGCTCTGTTTTGATACTCGCTGATAATCAACCAACTACAAATTCCGCAGATTTCACGAATTTCGGACGGACGCAAGTTTGCTTTTGAATAAACGAAATATAAAGAGGTGTTTGTAAAGAATAATGCTGATATTCAAGTCTTCAATACTTTTCGGAGGACAAACATGAGGGAGTGCCTGGATACATGAGTTTTTTCGTGTTTCCAATTGCAATCGCTTCCAACGAAAACAGTGTATTACATAATATTTGATAGGTTGGATTCTTTTTCACTCCTTTTTTATTACCTTTGTTGATGTTAAGAACAGATAGAATGCGAGTACTCTTAGTGAACACAAGCGAACGAGCCGGTGGGGCCGCAGTGGCCACCAATCGGTTGTTGGAGGCCTTGAACAATAATGGGGTCAAGGCAAGGATGTTGGTGGCAAAGAAGGAAACCGACAATATAAATGTGATTGGCATACCACGTTCTTGGCGACACCGTGTGGCTTTTCTGTGGGAGCGATGGTGTATCTTCATGCATTTGCGCTTTTCTAAAAATCATTTGTTCGACTTGGATATAGCCAATGCGGGCGTCGACATTACGTCGCTGCCGGAGTTTAAACGAGCCGATATCATTCATTTGGCCTGGATTAATCAAGGTATGCTGTCGTTGAGGGGCATCCGTAAGATATTGAAAAGTGGAAAACCGGTGGTCTGGACCATGCACGATTTGTGGCCGGTATCGAGCATTTGCCATTTGTCCCTGGGATGTGAGAAATTCAAGTCGCATTGTTCTCATTGCCCATACCTTCCCGATGGAGGTGGAGACAAGGATTTGTCGTATCGCATCTGGGAGAAGAAAAATAAATTTTTCAGTCCGTACAACATTTCCTTTGTGGCTTGCAGCAAGTGGCTTGCGGCAGAAGCTAAGGCGAGCGGACTGATTCCGGGACAAATCGTGACCGATATTCCCAACCCTTTGAACATTTCGGTCTTTTGTAAAAAAGACAAGCAGGCGGCCAGGGCAAGTCTCGGATTGCCGCACGATAAGCGGCTGATTGCCTTTATAGCCCAGAAGGCAACCAATGTCAACAAGGGCATGAGTTATCTCATTGAGGCATGCAACAAACTGGTGTCACAATATCCTGAGATGAGGGAGAATACGGGTGTTGTGATTATGGGAGCCCATTCCGAAGAGTTCGAGGGAGCGTTGGCTCTGCCTGTTTATCCTTTGGGTTATATCAGTCGGGAGAAAAAAATCGTAGAGGTCTATAATGCGATAGACGTGTTTCTGCTCCCTTCGTTGTCAGAAAACCTGCCCAATACCATCATGGAGGCGATGGCTTGTGGGGTGCCCTGTGTAGGCTTTAACGTCGGAGGAATCCCGGAAATGATTGACCACGGCAAGAACGGATATGTGGCGGCATTTAAGGATTCGGCCGATTTGGCAAAGGGAATCCGTTGGGTGTTGGATGAGGCCGACTATAAATCTTTGAGCCGTTATGCGAGACAAAAGGTTTCTTCTCGATATTCTCAGCAAGCCATAGCCATGAAATACATTGAAGTTTACAATCATGCTGTAGCCGTTAAAAGATACGCCTTATGATAGAATTTACCGTGATTACCTGTACTTTCAACGCAGAACATGAGCTCCAACGCACGCTCGACAGTGTGATGGAGCAGACCTATCCTTATGTGGAGCATCTGATTATAGATGGGTTGTCGAAGGATCGCACGGTCGAAATGGCCAGGAATTACATGGAGCGAGACGCCGCCGTGGATAATGGGCATCGGGTGGAGGTTGTCTCGGAGAAAGATTCCGGACTCTATGATGCGATGAATAAGGGCATACGGAAGAGTACAGGCGACTATCTGGTGTTTATGAATGCGGGCGATGTGTTTCCTTCACCGGAGACGTTGTGGCGCGTTGCACACAACTTGGTGGATGGAGAGATGTTGCCGGGAGTGCTCTACGGTAATGCAGACATTGTGAATGATGAGGGACATTTTATTCGTCATCGTCGGTTGCAGCCCCCCGAAAATCTATCGTGGAAGTCTTTCAGGCAAGGCATGGTGGTCTGTCATCAGTCGTTTTATGCACGTGCCGACCTTGCTAAAGCTAATCCTTATAATCTGGAATACCGATATTCTGCTGATGTGGATTGGTGTATTAGAATTATGAAAGCTGCCGAGGAAAAAGGCTTAATGCTGAAAAATGTGGGCGAAGTTTTGGTGAACTATCTCGATGGAGGAATGACCGTGAAGAATCACCGGGCTTCCTTGAAGGAGCGTTTCCGTGTCATGGTATCCCATTATGGACTCTTTTCAACCGTCGCCTTGCATTTCTGGTTTGTGGTCAGGGCTGTTGTCAAGAGATGATATAGTTTTGATTCTATAGCGGTATGACGAAACTATCAGCGCCCGAATGAAATTCCTATTCATTCGGGCGCTGATGTTATCTGTGTTTGTCAGCCTTTTATGACTGTCAGCAACGTAGGTTGCTTATCTTGTTATATGTATCTGATGATCTGACCGGGACGTATTTTCTGATTCTTTCTATATCCGTTCAGTCGGCAGAGCTTGTCTACCGTTACGCCACACTTGTTGGCGATGGACTCGAGGGTATCGCCCTTGACCACTTTGTAATATACGCGTTCAGGCTGGTTGGTGATATTTCTAACTGCAGTAGATGCCAAATCTGCACTGTGTCCGGGTATGCCGTATATTTGGTCGCGTGTATATCCGCCATTGCCTATTTTTCCACGCTCACGTGTAGCGATGGTGGACTCCTTTTGATAAGTATCTTTGTTAAACAGCACTTGGTCTGCCACCACGTCTTGATTGCGGAAATCGAAGAACAATGCAGGATTCAGAGCGACGCCACAGAGGCGTGTTTCAAAGTGCAGGTGCGAACCGGTGCTGCGCCCGGTATTACCTCCTAAGCCGATGGGTTCGCCGGCTCTAACCACTTGATTTTCTTTTACCAGATGTTTGCTGAGGTGTCCGTAGATAGTTTCTAAGCCGTTGGGATGACGAATGACGATGTAGTTGCCGTATCCTCTGCGTTCGTATCTCACGATGCGCACTTTTCCATTGAAAGCCGAGCGGATAGTGTCTCCGATATAAACTTTGATGTCAAGCCCCTTGTGTTGCCGTCCCCAGCGGCTACCAAAATTGCTGGTAACAACGCGGCTTGGGGTGGGCATGCAAAAGTGTCTGAGGTTGATTATAAATGAGTCAGGCAATTCTGTGGCCCGGTGTGCGTATTTATTATCCCATTCGTCTCCATAAAGCAGAGCTGCAGGAGACTGCAGGTTTTCTCTTGCGACAACAGACCGAATCTCTATTGAGTCAAGTTTTTTAGCGCGGCGGTCTACGGGTGCTTGTCTGGCCAGCAGGTCTTGGCCGACCACTGGCTCCGCCGTGAGGGCGAAAAGAAGGGATATAATAACAGTCTTTGCCGTCTTTTTAAAAGTCATAGCTTCTAATTTATATCTTAGGTTTTATTACGTCCGGGGGAGCAAAATGTTCCCCAAAACAGAAAAAAGAAGAGCAAAACAGGTTGTTCGTCAATTTTCAAAAGACTTCGCAAAGATAATAAAAAAATGTGTTTTTTACCACAATCAACATAAAAAACAATTGCGTTTTAACACAAAACGGGCATTTTCAGCAAAGTATTAACATTTTAATAAATTTATTTGCTATATTGTAATAATTCCATTCGGATGCTTGATATACATCAAGCGAATATGAATTTTCCTACGTTCAACTTATGGCCGACCAGTTGATTTGTGTGTTTCTAAGTTCCTTGAGATGGTTCCAGAACAGGGAATACTGTGCTTTTTCACAGTGGGGGTCATCGTCTATGATCTTCTGTGCTTCGTTTCGTGCCAGCTGTACAATCTGTCCGTCACGGGCGATATCGGCTATTTTCAGGTCGAAGGCAATGCCGCTTTGCTGTGTCCCTTCCAAATCGCCGGGACCGCGAAGCTTCAAGTCGGCCTCGGCAATTTGGAATCCGTCATTGGTTTCACACATGATGTCGATGCGTTTGCGGGTTTCTGCGGCCAGTTCGTAGCTTGTAACGAGCAGGCAATAGCTTTGGTCGGATCCTCGTCCTACGCGTCCCCGCAGCTGGTGGAGCTGCGAAAGGCCGAATCTCTGAGCATCAAGGATAACCATGACTGATGCATTCGGAACGTTCACGCCAACTTCGATAACTGTTGTGGCGACGAGAATTTGGGTCTCTCCGCTTACAAACTTCTGCATCTCGGCTTCTTTCTCCTTCGGCTTCATGCGTCCATGCACTTTGCTTAGTCGATATTCCGGGAATATCTCGCATAAGTTTTTGTAACCGTCTTCGAGGTTTTTCAGGTCTTTTTTCTCGCTTTCTTCTATCAGCGGAAAGACGATATAGACCTGTCTGCCTGCCCGAATCTGCTGTCGGATGCCATTATATATCGTGGTGGTTTGGTTGTCGTATTTGTGAATGGTCATCACCGGCTTGCGCCCTGGCGGCAGTTCATTGATTACGCTCACGTCCAAGTCGCCATAGATAGTCATTGCCAGGGTGCGCGGAATTGGTGTTGCCGTCATCACGAGAATGTGTGGCGGGCGCTCGCTTTTGTTCCATAGCTTGGCGCGCTGTGCCACGCCAAAGCGATGCTGCTCATCGACTACGGCTATGCCCAATTGCTTAAATTGCACAGTATCCTCGATGATAGCGTGTGTGCCAACCAGGATATCCACCTTTCCTTCGGCCAAGTCTTCAAGGAGTCTCGCACGTTTCTTGCCTTTCACTATGCCCGTAAGCAATTCCGTCCTCACCGGCATATTTCGTAGAAACGCGCGTATGGTATCGAGGTGTTGCTCGGCGAGAATCTCCGTTGGTGCCATGATGCAGGCCTGGAAACCATTGTCTATGGCAATGAGCATCGCCATCAGGGCCACCAATGTCTTCCCGGAGCCCACGTCACCTTGTAGTAGCCTATTCATCTGATGGCCCGAACGCATATCATCGCGTATCTCGTGCATCACCCGTTTCTGTGCTTGTGTGAGATCGAAAGGGAGGTTTTCGGCGAAGAATTTGTTGAATATAGGACCTATCTTTCCAAAGATATATCCTTTGTATTTGCGTCGATTTTCCGAAGCATAACGCAGAATATTGAGCTGCACATAGAACAGTTCCTCAAACTTCAGGCGCACTTGGGCACGCTGTACGTCATCCAACGATTGCGGATAATGTATCTTTCGATAGGCGTCTTCACGTGATATCAGGTTTAATCGGCTAATCATCGACGGTAGTAATGTTTCCTGAATGGCTCCTTTCGGAATCTTTGTGGCGAGTGTTTTGGTGAGTCTTTCCACCGACCTCGACAACATTCCCCGCTTCTTCATCTTCTCGGTGGTGATGTAATAGGGCTGCATTCCCATCTCCTCCAGTTTCAAATCGGCCACGCGATCAATTTCAGGATGCGCAAATTGGTATCGTCCCTGAAACACGGTGGGCTTGCCAAAGACGATGTATTCCTCACCTACTTTATAGTTCTTGTAAACATATCGCGTCCCACGAAACCATACCAAATCCACCACGCCACGCCCGTCTGTGAAATGGGCCACGATGCGTTTCTTGCGTGCCCCCATCGAGAACTCCTCAAAGCTCAGAATCTTTCCCTTGACCTGCACAAAGGGCATATCGCCTGACAGTTCCATGATACGGTATATCTTGGACCGGTCTACGTATTTATAGGGATAATATTCCAGCAGGTCGCCCCATGTATGGATATTGAGTTCCTTGCTCAGTATCTCCTTTTTCTGTGGGCCGACGCCGGGCAGATACATGATGTCTTGGTCTAAAAGATTTAACATAATGCATAATTCATAATGCATAATTCACAATTCCATCACCTTGCTGATAAGGGCAATGGTGAAAATGCATCGTTCAAAAGGAAACGTTATGATTTGCAAGAAATAAAGGTTGACTTGACTATGGAAGTCAAAAGCTTTATTAGTTCGACGCAATCATCAAGTAAACTTTTTGCTTGTTCATTGCTGATATAGCCCGCATCTCTTAGCAATTCAATCCAGTATTCAGTTTCGCTTGCTTCTTTCAATGCGATATTCATCTTGCTTCCAAAGTCGGCCTTAGACTGTCCGCGTATGGCTTCCTTGACATTTGCACCAATGCTTGTACCGCATCGCAGCAACTGGTTTCCGATAATATAGTTTCCATCTTTGTTGCACAGATATTTGTATAGCTTGACACACCTCACTGAAAAGCTCTTCGTTTTGACGACAATAATATTTTCTTCAGATGACTTCATGAGCGTAATTCTTTAATGTCATAATTAAATTGTCTCCATATAGAACTCGATCTTCATCCGTCTTCCATTTTCCGTAATAACCAAGGTTATGGTAATGGAATTATGCATTATGAATTATGCATTATGAATTAGACAATCTGCGAGTTTCAGATCAAACGGAGTGGTGAGTTTGATGTTCTCCCTATTTCCTTCCACCATGGTCACTTGGCAGCCCAGACTTTCTATCACCGATGCGTCGTCAGTGAATGTTTCACGATAGGGCTGGGCAAAAGCCTGCTTGGCCAATGATATATCGAAGCACTGAGGGGTCTGTACCGAGCGGAAATGGTCGCGCAGCACGTTATGGCCATGTCCCCGGTCGATATAGCGTAGCGTGTCGGTAACCGGCATCACGGGAATGGCGGCATAGTCGTCGCGGGCAGCATCGAAACAGCGTTCAATCACCTCTGTCGAGACGAATGGGCGCACACCATCGTGTATGGCCACCACGCCCTCTGCATCATCAGGGATGAGTGCCAGTCCGTTTTTGGACGACTGGAAACGCGTGTCGCCACCATCGGCAATCTGATGAGGTGTGCGGAAATCATGCTTTTGGCACAGTTCGTGCCAAAATTCCTGCTGATCTTTGGGCAGTACGAGGATAATCTTCAGTGCCGGGTCGTATTCGTGGAAACGCTCCATGGTGCACATCAGCACCGGTTTGCCGCCGATGGGCAGAAACTGCTTGGGAATTTCGCTCCCCATGCGCAGTCCTTTTCCCCCGGCAACGATGATTACATAGTCCATCTGTCTGTTGCTTATATCGTAAATTTTATATGCAAATATAATGATAAAATTCGAGAAAGCTATATTTAGAAAGTATATCTAACGTATATCCAGAGTGAGGATGGAAACATCGTGACCGTCGTAGCCGTCCACCAGTAAGGCTCTTTGATGATTACGCCGCGCACTTTTTTATTGGAGAGAAGCTGAATTATAGGTCTACAAAAACCTGTTTGCCTCTGTAATTCACAGTCTTGGTGACCTTCATGGGCTGGTCTCCCCGTCCGCTGTCGTCCCCCACCATCACAATGTTGAACTTCCGGTCCTTTATCATCCCGCTGAACTTACCCTTGCGTTTGGCTATGGTGAGGCGGTGCTGGGAGTCGTTGTATATGAATCTAATGAGTGAATACTTGCCCTTTTCATAGTTGTAGTTGTCACCTTCGTCTTCATAGAGCGTAAAAGAGCCGTCAGCTCCGGGATAGACCCTTATTTCAAGCTCGTCCCACGCCTTCTCGTTACTGTATTGGACTTCGGGGCCAAAAGGCATGATGGTGCCCGCCTTGACATATACGGGCATAATGTCGATGGGGCAGAGACGTTGAATTTTCTGTCCGCCCTTATAGATTTCGTTGGTCCAGAAGTCAAACCATTGAGTGCCCTTGGGCAAATAGACGCTGACGGGGGCGGCTGCTTTGCGCGTGTCGGGATATATCTCGTGTCCGCGCTTGTCTTTGTCCTTCCATGTGTACAAGGCATCGGTGACGGGCTTAACAAGCAGACTTCGTCCGAACATATAGGTGTCGTTGAGTCGCGAAGCGTGCCTGTCGTTGGCAAAGTCCATGACCAAGGCGCGCATCATGCTGCCACTGTTGAACACGCAGTCGGCTGCAGTGCTATAGATATAGGGTAACAATCGATAGCGCAGTTTGATGAAACTCTTCATCACATCGTATGCCCAATCACCTTCTTTTCCGAACAGATAGAGTTCGTTCACCATGGGCGAGGCGCAGTGGTTGCGCATGATGGGCATGAATGTTCCCCATTGCATCCATCGTGTCTGTAATTCTTGGAGGGCTGGATTCTTGGGGTCCTGCTCGAATTCCCCATAGAAAAATCCACCGAGGTCAGTGTTCCAGAAGGGAATGCCACACAGCGTATAGTTCAATCCCGAGGGAATTTGATTTTTCATCTCTGCCCAGCTCGCCATCACATCTCCGCTCCATGACGATGTGCCGTAGTGCTGTATACCAAACGACCCACTCCGCGTCATTAGGAAAATGCGCTTGTGGTTGTCTTTCATGGCGCGCTGTTGCTCATAGATTCCCCGGTTGTGAACGATGGGGTAGGCATTTTTCACACTGCGCCAGGAGCCATCGGCCGTCATGTAGTCGTCGTCACCGGGTCTCTCGTATTGTTCGGGCTCGGTCGAATCCGTCCACCATGCGTCAAGTCCCATATTGTAGAGGTGGGTAAGATGATTCCAATAGATTTGGCGTGCCTTGGGATTGAACACGTCGTAGGCCAAGGCTCCATGGTTGCGAGGATATGTGTCAAAGGGGTATAAGGCTTTGATGGCTTTGAGTTCCTGGAATTGTTTGGTCCATGGCCCGAAACTGGCCCAGATGGTTATCATCAAGTGGGCATTGTTGTCGTGCACATAGTTCACCATTTCCTCAGGACTTTTCAGCCGAGGTTGTTTCTGTATGGGCAAGTTTTTCATGTCTCCCGGCAGATATTTAGCCCAGTCCTTGTCGCCCACTTTATTAATATAGTAGGGATTCATAAACTTCATGGCGTTCCAGTTGGAATCACAGCCCCAGTACTGCCAGTCTTGCACGATACCATCGAGTGGTATCTGCAATTCACGATATCGGTCGAGCACGGAAGCCAGTTCGTCGCTGGTCTTATAGCGTTCTCGACATTGCCAGAAGCCCATGGTCCAGAGGGGGAACATGGTGGCCCGCCCAGTGAGGTCGCGGATGCAGGAGATGACACCGTCCTGCGTGCCGTCTTTGTACATAAAATAATAGTCGATGTAGGGGGCAACTTCACTCGTGAAGGTAGTTCCTCGGTCATTGTCGTTGAAGGTGGAGCGCCCCGCATTGTCCCAATATAGGCCATATCCCTTCTCACTGGTGAAGTAGGGGATGGAAATATAGGTGTTATAGTTCCATATCTTGACGTGACGGTTGCGCTGGTTCATGGCCGTGTCGCGCAGTTGGCCGAGCCCGTAGATGGCCTCGTCGAGGTCGAGTCGGAAAGTTTGAGACACCTTGAATTTGCCTGCATCCACAGCATTGGAACAGGGCGTGAGGCTGTTGGTCGTAGCCTTGAGCAGTTGTCGTCCTTCTTTATTCCGAAATACAATGTCACCCGAGACCTTGTTGAGCGACAGTTTGAGATTAGACGACCATACGTATAGACTGTCGCCATTCTGTTTTGTCTCAATACTATTAATGAGCTTCTCGCCGGCTTTGAGAGTCACTGAATAGCTCTTTCTCTCCGCCGGGAAAGTTGTGCCGGGGCTCACCCTTACCCTCACAATAGAGGGAGAATAAAAACTCAGCGATACGGTATTATCGTCTACTACTTGATGGACGGCAAATCTCAGAACTTTTGCATGTGCTGCCGGGCATGAAGCCAATAGACAGGCAAGGAGTAAAAAGAGTTTGTAGATTTTCATGTTTAGGCTTGATATTATGCTATAACTATTTTCTCTCAGTCGGTAACAGGGATTGGTTTTTAGGTCTCCATGAAGAAATGGCTTATTGCAGATATTTGAACGCCGTCTCCCCAGTTATTACGTTCTATTTGAGGAGACGGCGTTCAGATCGCTCTTGCTATTTGTCCATGAGGTGGGCATACTGCATCTTCACCTGCAGTTCTGCCGTTTTCTCCTCGCCTACAAAATAGCTGAGGATGCGATAGGAGTAGGGGAAGGAGGCAGCCGGACCCTCGCCGGTGATGATGTTGCCGTCTTCCTGGACAAGTTCTGCCGTGTAGGTGGCGCCGGTGAGATATTTCTCAAAGCCGGGAGAACACGTTGCCTTTTTGCCTTTGAGCAGTCCGAGTGAGCCGAGCACCATCGGACCTGCACAGATGGCACCGATGCGCTTGCCACGCTCATTCTGAGCGATGAGCGCCTGGCGCACTCCCTCGTGCTCGTTCAGATTGGTTGCCCCGGGCATTCCGCCGGGCAACAGCAGCATATCGGCGTCTTCAAAGTCGGATACTTTGTTAAACAGCATATCGGCTTTCATGGTTACGCCGTGTGATGATTCTACATATTCCGAGCCTGTAACGCTCACAGTCTTGATGTCCACGCCGCCGCGTCGCAAGATGTCCACAGGTGCCATCGCTTCGACTTCCTCGAAACCGTTGGCAAGAAAAATATAAACTTTAGCCATAATAAAATTGTTTTTGATTGATTCTGCTTGTTGGCAGACCATAAAATACATCACAAACTTACGTAAAAATTTTGAAAAACCGTATTAAAAAAAGTGATAAAATCTTGAGCAATTATAATTTTCCGGACGCACAAACTGACTATCCTTACAGACAGGATGCCATGCCACCGTGTACATTCTTGGACTATGAGCGTACGGTTAAGATACGACACTGCTTACGTCCTATCATAAACGCTCAACAGAACGATTGTGTTATGTGCTTAATGAGATAAGAAGTTGTGTGTACCTCTTTCTCTTTGTCCTATCCTATGCTGACCATTGTCACATCGTCTGACTCCTCCACATCGTCAAGGATGTGCCGTTTCTGGTCATCCGACTGCACTTTAATCTCCATCCTCACCTCGTATAGGCTTCCCTGCGAGCTGTGTCGACTGTGCAACTCGAATGAAAACATTTCCAGACAGTGTTTCTTGATTTGTTCAACCACACGCTTGGCACTCTCCCGCGACGGTGAGGTGAACGACACTTGCAGTGTTGTTGTGGTCATCTGTGGAATGACTCCATTGAGCACTTCGAGCCCAAATAGGATAAGGACAGTAACGATGACAGCGATACTATACATCCCCACGCCGCACGCCATACCTATGGCGGCAGTGACCCATAGGCCGGCTGCTGTGGTGAGCCCCCGCACCACGTTTTTCTGAAACACGATAAGTCCGGCACCAATAAATCCAATTCCCGATACCACCTGTGCCGCCACGCGTGAGCTGTCTTTCATTCCTTCTCCAAAGCCATATTGCGAAACGATGGTGAAGAGGGCAGCTCCCAGGGCCACCAGGAAGTGGGTGCGGAATCCGGCATCTTTGGACCGATACTCGCGTTCGAGTCCGATAATACCGCCCAGAATAAGGGCGCTGATCAGCCGGAAACTATTTTCTATGATGAGATTGTCCATGGTTGAAATAAAATTTGGTAGAACAAGCAAATATACAATGTTTTCATGAGAAAACCAAGCAAACGTGCAAAATATTGCTATAAAGAGAGCTTCCATCAATTGTTTTGATTGGACATTATGTGATGGACGAGTATTTTTAATTCTTTTTGTTGTTTGGGAATTCTATTTGGCAGTGCGGGAAATGACTCGTTCAGCAACGACAAACGTGTCCTTCGGGGGTATTGCGTCTCAACGTGATTGTTCTTTTTGTAAAAAATGATGACCGTTTTTACGGTGATTGTTTTCAGGTCATTGAGCGTAAAAAGGGCTATGTTTCTGCCCTTAAAACCTGCTCGCATGGCCTTAAAACCGCCCGTTTGTTAGGTTTTATTTTCCGCCATATTATGGCGGAGTACTAACGGCAGTATGGTTGAGCCTTAACGGGCACGCGACAGAGGCCCTTTCGCAGTGCGGTTGAGGCTTCACCGCCCTGCCGTTCCATATTTAACCGTGAGCGTTGAAATTAAGGGAGCAAAGGCTTTGTTTTGAAATGCGCTGATTATCAAAGAACTACGATTTTGGCAAATTTTCGCGAATTTTGAGTGGAAATAATGTTGTTTTCAAATAAACGAAGCATAAGAGCCTGTTTGTCAAGAAAAATCATACCCTCTTATCCCTCCATTCCATAATGCCATCAGACAGTCCTCATAGAGGATAACTTTCATAACTGTATAAAAAACAAGTAATGAAGGGAAAAAATAATGGAATAATTCTGCCTGAAAACTTGCTATGTTAACTATTCTATGTAAATTTGCAACAAGAGCATACCCTCTGTGGCCAATCGAGGAAAGGAAAACGAGGCCGCTGGGATGTAGCTTAGTCAATGGTATGGCTTTGGTGTCCAAACCGTTTGGTGATGTATAAATAATTTGAAGTGTATGACAAACCAAAAACTTCGTTTTGCACTTATTGGCAATGAATACCAGGCCCGCAAGTCTATGGCCATCCATCGCATTCTTGATTATTTGAAGAAGCGCGAGGCGGAAGTGCTTATCGACCGCGTATATTACAAATTTCTGACGCAGACACAGCATTTGGACATCGACTGTTCTGATGTCTTCGACGATCGCAATTTTGAGGCCGATTTTGTGGTCTCCCTTGGTGGCGACGGTACCTTCTTGAAGGCTGCCGAACGTGTCGGAGAGCGTGGCATTCCCATTCTTGGCGTCAACATGGGTCGGTTGGGTTTTCTTGCCGACGTGCTGCCGACGGAAATAGAGTCGGCGCTCGACGAGATATACAACGGTACTTACCATTTGGAGGAACATTCGGTCATTAAGATTGAAGTGGATGGCGAGAAAATTTCTGGCAGTCCATACGCTCTGAACGATATTGCATTGCTCAAGCGCGACAATGCCTCGATGATCTCCATACGCTGCAGTGTCAACGGGCGATTTCTGGTCACTTATCAGGCCGACGGACTGATTATTTCCACACCGACGGGCAGCACGGCCTACAATCTTTCGAATGGCGGTCCCATTATTGTGCCGTCGGCCAACAATCTGTGTATCAGCCCGGTAGCACCACATAGCCTCAATATTCGCCCAATAGTCATCAACGATGATTGGGTGATAGATCTTGAGGTGGAGAGTCGTAACCACAATTTCCTTGCAGCCATAGACGGACGGTCTGAGAAGCTGCGTGAAGGGACCAAAATTCGCATTGTCAAGGCACCTTATCGGACCAAAATTGTGAGGCAGCAGTCCACCCACTATTTCTCCACCCTGCGTGACAAGCTGATGTGGGGGGCTGACCAGCGATAGCCGGTGCTTCGGTTGCGTCTTCTGCAACCTTCCCCGGAGGTGGACATTGGATTAGATGAGGGAGAAGATCATGAAAGGAAAGAGTAGAAAAAGCATAGATGAGAGAACAGGATAGGACCAATCGCAAGAAACCTTTGAAAGACGGAACTTCGTCTGTCAAGCCGTCGTTTGCGTCCTCCCTCCTTCGGGGGGATTCGGGGAAGTATTCTTCCTCGGCCATTCTGCGCTGGCTTTGGCAGAGCTGGCGGGGCAATCGGGTCCAGACGGTGCTCAACGCGCTTATCGGATTGGGCTCGGTAGGGGTGTCGCTTGCCCAGGTTTGGGCGGTGCAACACGCCATCGACGTGGCATCGGGCTCTGCCGAGGGCTCGCTCTATTGGGCGGTGGGACTGATGGGAGCGCTGGTCCTGTGTGGGTTTGCCCTGAGCATATCGAGCATTTGGGTGCGCAACATTTTGGGCATTCGTGCTCAAAACCGTATGCAGCAGCGCATGCTCGACCGTATTTTGCGCTCAGAGTGGCACGGCAAGGAGGCGCTCCATTCGGGCGACGTGCTCAACCGACTGGAATTTGACGTCGGCAATGTGGTGACCTTCCTCACCGAGGTCATCCCCAACACGGTGTCGGTACTGGCCCTTTTCATCGGCGCCTTTTGCTATTTGTTCTCGATGGATGCCATGTTGGCACTCATCACGGTGGGCATCATTCCCGTGTTTATATTGCTCAGCAAGTTGTATGTCAGACGGATGCGCAAGCTCAACCGTGCCGTGCGCAATTCTGATTCTGACGTGCAGAGCATGCTTCAGGAAACCATCCAAAACCGAATGCTCATCAAGACGATGGAGAGCGAGAGGCCGATGGTGGACCGTTTGGAGTCGACACAGGGCGAATTGCGCCATCGGGTGGTGAAGCGCACTATTTTTTCGGTGATCAGCAACTTCATTCTCAACTTTGGATTTGCGATGGGTTATCTTGTGGCTTTCCTCTGGGCAGCCGTGCGACTGGCCGACCACACCCTGACGTTTGGTGGTATGACGGCTTTCCTGCAGCTGGTCAACCGCATCCAAAGTCCCGCACGCAACCTTACAAAACTTGTTCCGGCCTTCGTGTCTGTGTTCACGGCCGCCGAACGACTGATGGAGCTGGAGGAAAATCCATTGGAAGAACAAGGTCTGCCTATCGCGCTGGAGGCTCCCTGCGGCGTGCGGCTGAGCCACGTGTCCTATCGCTACGATGATGTGGATGGTGACGTGATTCATGACCTCGATTTCGACTTCACGCCCGGGTCGTGCACGGCTGTGTTGGGCGAAACGGGGGCAGGCAAGACCACGCTGGTGAGAATGATACTTGCACTCATTACGCCACAACAAGGTAAGGTGGAGATTTACAACGGTCGGAAGATCAGCGTGTTGAGCCCCCGCCTGCGCTGTAATTTGGTGTATGTGCCGCAGGGCAATACACTGATGAGCGGCACCATACGCGACAACTTGCGCTTGGGCAAGCTCAGTGCCACCGACGAGGAGATGAAGGAAGCCCTGAAGATGAGTTGTGCGGAGTTTGTGATGGATTTGCCCGAGGGCCTCGACACCGTGTGCTCAGAGTCGGGTGGAGGACTGTCGGAAGGTCAGGCGCAGCGCATCGCCATCGCCCGGGCCCTGCTGCGAGACCGCAGCATCATGCTCTTCGATGAGGCTACGTCCGCCCTCGACCCCGATACGGAGCGTCAACTTCTGCAGAATGTGCTGGCCGCACACGACAAGACGATCATCTTTATCACTCACCGTCTGGCAGTCGTGGACTATTGCGACCAGACTTTGAGGATTGAAAAAATATAACATAAACTCATAGACAATGAAGAAATATTTGTTTATAGCAATGCTCTGGCTGACAGGCGCCCTAATTGTGAGTGCCCAAGAGAGTAACGAAGATCCTGACGTGAAATATGCGGCCGACCTGCTCAAGCCGGGCACCGTGGCTCCCGAATTTGTGGTTGACTTCAAGGACACCACTCAAAATACGCCCCTCAGCAGTTTTCGCGGACGCTACGTGGTGCTTGACTTCTGGGCATCGTGGTGTCCCGACTGCCGTAAGGATATTCCCAAGGTGAAGAAACTGCATGATGCCTACAGTCTGAACAATGTGGCTTTCATAGGCGTTTCATTCGATACCGACCGCGATGCGTGGGTGAACTGCATTCGGAAAAACAAGATGAATTGGTTGCACTATAGTGAGTTGAAGAAGTGGAAGAAAGAGAGCAAGATAGACCGCGACTACCACATCAACTGGATTCCCACCTATTATATAATAGATCCGGACGGCAAGGTGCTGCTCGGAACGGTGGTATTAGATAAGGTGGAAAACGAACTTCGCAGGTTGAGCGAGGAAGGTTTGATTACGCAGATGCCGATAGACACCGACAAGCCTTCGGGTATGCCCAGTCTTCCCGGTTTTCCCGGCGGTGAAACGGCCCGGCAGACATTCATGGCCAACAATCTGAAATATCCCCAAATTGCACGGAAATACAAAGCCGGGGGAAAGGTGAAGATGATGTTTGAAGTGGGGGAGGATGGCAAGTTGGGCAATTTTGAAGCCAAGAACTGCGTTATCACAAGCTATAGCAAGACTGCGTTCGACAAGTTGACGACTGCCAAACAGGAGGAGTTGAAGAAGGCTATCTCCCTCGCTTTTGCTAAGGAAGCCTACAATGTGATGAAGAAAATGCCCGCATGGACACCCGGTGTACTGAACGGGAAACCTGTGAAGACCAAGATGACCCAGACCATTACCTATTATCTTAAATAATGATGCCATTTGCAACTTTCCATAGTTGCAATGCGTCAAAAACAGTGATGATACATCTCAAAGACATCAATAAGACCTATTTCGGAGCGCAGCCATTGCATGTGCTCAAGGGAATCAGCCTCGACATCGAGGAGGGTGAGTTTGTCTCTATCATGGGGGCGTCCGGTTCAGGCAAGTCGACACTGCTCAATATTCTGGGCATCCTGGACAATTATGACAGTGGAGAGTATATTCTGGATGGAGAACTCATTAAAGACCTGAGTGAGAAACGGGGGGCGGAATACCGCAACCGACTCATCGGGTTTATCTTCCAGAGTTTCAACCTTATCGGCTTCAAGACAGCGGTGGAAAACGTGGAACTGCCCCTGTTCTATCAGGGAGTATCGCGACGCAAACGCCATCAGATGGCCTTGGAATATCTGGATCGTCTGGAGCTGTTGCCTTGGGCCAATCATTATCCTAATGAGATGTCGGGAGGGCAGAAGCAACGTGTGGCTATTGCACGGGCTTTGATTACGAATCCCAAGCTCATTCTGGCCGATGAGCCCACCGGCGCACTCGATTCAAAGACGAGTGTGGAGGTGATGAAGCTGCTCAAGAAGCTCAATGCCGAAGAACATAAGACCATTGTGGTGGTGACGCACGAAAGCGGCGTGGCCAATGAGACCAACAAAATCATACATATTAAGGACGGTGTCATTGGCAAGATTGAGGAAAATCTCGACCACAAGGCGTCACCGTTTGGATTGAACGGACTCATGAAATGACGCGGAACACAACGGAGCTATCGGACCTGATAGGTCGATTATACCGGCGAAAAGGCGAAGCGAACGGTAGCAAGATTGCCCGTTATAACTCATTATAAATTATAGTTTCAAATTCATCAATGATAGACATTCTCGAGGAAATAGTGGCAACGACCCGGCGAAACAAGTTGCGCACGGCTCTGACGGGCTGTGCTGTGGCATGGGGAATATTCATGCTCATCTTCCTGTTGGGCGCAGGCAACGGCCTTATCAATGCTACATTGCAAAACTCGGGACGTTTTTTGGCCAACTCCATGATGGTGGGCGGCGGATATACAAGCAAAGCCCATGAGGGACTGAAGGAGGGAAGACCCATCCACCTCAACGATGTGGATATGCGCATAACCGATAGGAAACACGCCAATGTGGTGTCTGAGCTTGGGGCGGAAATTACACAGACAGACGTACAGATATCGTTCGGAGAGAATTATGTGAACAGTATATTGAGAGGAGTTTATCCCAACCTTGAGCAAATCAACAAGATAGAAATGCTGTATGGGCGCTTTGTGAATGACATTGACAATGCGCAGCAGCGAAAGTCTCTTGTTATCAGTGAAAACCATGCACACGAATTGCTGGATGGTGACATTGCGATGCTTATGGGAAAGCAGGTCAAAGTGGGCAGTTCTTCATTTAAACTTGTGGGCATATACAAGAGCGACCAGAGTGCGATGAACGACGAGTCCTACTGTGCCTTCAATACGCTCAGGTCTATTTATAATCGTGGTGATTTTGTAGACAATATCATATTCTCGTTTCAGGGGTTGGAAAGCATGAAAGAAAACACGGACTTTGAAAAGCAATATAAAGCCGACCTGAACAAGAATCATCATGCCGCACCCGATGATGAGAATTCAGTATGGATATGGAATAGGTTTACGCAGAACCTGCAGATGAATGAGGGTATAGGAATTATCCGTAACGCCCTGTGGATAATCGGTATCTTTACGCTGCTCTCGGGCATTGTCGGCGTGAGCAATATCATGCTCATCACGGTGAAGGAACGTACACGTGAGTTTGGCGTGCGCAAGGCCATTGGGGCAACGCCATGGTCGATTCTGCGCCTCATTATTGTGGAAAGCGTGATCATTACCACATTTTTCGGATATATCGGTATGCTTCTCGGCATAGCCGCCAACCAATATATGGATGCCACAATCGGGCACATGCAGGTGGACTCCGGTCTGTTCAAGGCTGCTATGTTTGTTGACCCGACGGTGGGCTTCAACGTTTGTATCGAGGCCACTTTAGTCATGATTATAGCTGGTACCATTGCCGGGCTGATACCGGCACGACGTGCAGCCCATATCCGACCTATTGAAGCATTGAGAGCAGAATGAAGATAGACTTAGATACATATCGCGAAATACTCGACACACTGACACGCAACAAGACGCGCTCTTTTCTGACAGGCTTTGGCGTTTTTTGGGGCGTCTTTATGCTGGTAGGACTTATTGGCGGTGGCAATGGGTTGAAGGAGCTGCTGTCAAAGAACTTTGCGGGCTTCGCGACCAACTCTGCCATCATCTTTGCCCAGCCCACAACGAAGGTGTATGACGGTTTCCGCAAGGGACGGCAGTGGAATATGGTGTATAAGGATGTGGAGAGATTGAAGCAACAAGTGCCCGAACTGGATGTAGTTTCGCCCGTCATAACGATGTGGGGCAGAAATGTGGTGGCTGGAGACAGGCAGGCCAACGCATCGGTGAAAGGACTCTTTCCGGAGTACGCCAAGGTGGAAGAGCCGAGCCTGTATTATGGTCGTTACCTTAACAATATGGATATGGCGCAGCGCCGCAAGGTGTGTGTGCTGGGAAAGAAGATTTATAAATCGCTTTTCCCCGGGGGTGGAGACCCGTGCGGACAGCTCGTGCGCATCGACTCGATGTATTTCAGTGTGGTGGGTGTGGACTACAGTTCCGGCAACATGAGCATCAACGGCTCGTCGCAAGAGAGCGTGGTTATTCCCCTGACCTTGATGCAGCAGGCCTACAATATGGGTGAAGTGGTGCACCTTATCAGTGTCACGGGCAAACCGGGAGTGACCATGAGCAAGGTGTCTCAAAATATCCGTGAGGTCATCGCTAGGGCACATCGGGTGGACCCAACGGACGAGAAAGCCGTGACGATATTCAATACTGAGGTGATGTTTGGCATGGTAGACAGTTTATTTAGCGGTGTCAACTTCTTGATATGGCTGGTTGGCATCGGCACGCTGTTGGCCGGGGCTATCGGTGTTTCCAATATCATGATGGTGACTGTGCGTGAGCGAACAACGGAGATTGGTATTCGGCGGGCCATCGGTGCCACGCCTAAGATGATACTTTCGCAAATCATTTCAGAGAGCATTGTGCTTACGGCTGTGGCCGGTATGAGTGGGATTCTGTTTGCTGTCATCATCCTCCAAATGCTCGAAGTGGGCAATACTACGGATGGAATCGTTGCCGCGCGATTCCAAGTGGATTTTTGGACGGCCTTGGGCGCGGTGGCCTTGTTGAGCCTTTTAGGCGTCTTGGCTGGGCTTGCGCCCGCGATGCGGGCCATGCGTATCAAACCGGTGGATGCGATGAGGGATGAGTAATTTACAATTTATAATTCATAATTCACAATTTGCAATTTGTAACGAAGCGTTAGAAAACAATAAAATTCATAATAGGTGATGAAGAAATACTTCAAGTTTGTCATTGCAGCGTTGGTGCTGCTCATTTTTATCGGAACGTTTGTGTTCCTTTGGCAGAAGAGCCAACCGCAGCCCGTAGTGTACGAGGAGTTTGCACCGGCGGTGAAAGACCTGCATAAAACAACGGTGGTTACGGGGCGGATAGAGCCTCGCAACGAAGTGAACGTGAAACCGCAGATATCCGGAATCATCAGCGATATCTACAAAGAAGCCGGAGATATGGTCACTTCGGGTGAGGTGATAGCCAAAGTAAAGGTAATTCCCGACATGAATCAGCTCAGCGCTGCACAGTCGAGGGTGCGTCAAGCAAAGATTAACGTCAATCAGGCGAAGGTGGACTACGAGCGTCAGAAGACCTTGTACGATAAGGGGTTAATATCTGGCGACGAGTATGACCAGCGCCGAAAGGCTTATCTTCAAGCTCAGGAGGAGGAACGGGCGGCTAACGACAACCTTGAGGTGGTGCGCGACGGCGTGTCGTCGCAGAATGCCAGCACAAGCTCAACGCTTATCCGATCGACCATTAGCGGACTGATTCTCGATGTGCCGGTGAAGGTCGGGAATACGGTGATTTTGTCCAACACATTCAATGACGGTACCACCATTGCAACGGTAGCCAATATGGGTGACCTGATTTTCAGAGGCAACGTGGATGAGACGGAGGTTGGACAGATTGTTGTGGGCATGCCGATGAAGATTACAATCGGGGCTTTGAAAGACGAGAAACTCAGTGCTTCGCTCGAATACATATCGCCTAAGGCCGTGGAGAGCAACGGTGCCAATCAGTTTGAAATCAAGGCTGCGATACATGGCACGACCGGCACGAAGATACGTTCGGGATACAGCGCTAATGCAGAAATTGTATTGGCTGAGGCCAAACAGGTGCTGACCGTGCCCGAGAGTGCCATCGAGTTTATCGGTGACGACACGTTTGTGTATATCGTAAATAACGCTGGCGAGGAGAGAACCTTTAATCGCCGGAAAGTGGTTACGGGCTTGAGCGACGGCATTAACATCCAAATTAAGAGCGGTCTCAAGAAAGGAGAGAAAGTGCGTGGACCGAAAATTGTGAAAGAAGAGAAGGAAGAATAAGAGATAACTGGTAAGGATGGGAGCATCTCAATGGCTTCCAATATTCTGGGATGATAAGAGAGTTTGTCATCAGAGAGAAGGTCACGAAGACGGCGAAGATAGAGATAATGAGAAATGAAAAGATAGAATAAGATTTAATAAAGGGATAAAAGATAAAGACAGGCATCAACAGAAACTCATCGCAGATGATGGATTTCTGTTGATGCCTGTCTTTGTCGATGACGGTCTATCGGATGATGACTTTCCGGCCGCCTCTGATGTAAATGCCTTTCTGCGTGGGGCGGTCTATCTTAATGCCCGTGAGCGTGTACCAATCGTCGCTGGCTGCCGGAGTGCGGCCTATAGCTTGGATGTCGAGTGTTGGGTCAGACTGGATGGTCTGCATATTGTACCATCCGCCATCGGTGAACTTCATGTCCTTGGTCTGGTTGGAGTCGCCTCCGCTGCCGTTGTTGAAAATGATGTAGGCGGGCGGCACGGTCTCCGAGCCGTAGTAGCACCACTGCCAGATATATTCACCGCTATCACGTTTGCCAATACGATACACATGTTCCTTGTCGCCGGGCCACTTGGCAAAGTTGTCGGGCGTGTAGTTGGCACCATGGTCAATCCATGCCCAGGCATAAACCTCCGTATCACCGTTCCATGTGGTGGGAGCAACAAAGTAGGCCGAATATTTGAAGCCTGCCGGCGGCGTCTCGAAGGTCTCCGGTGCGGGCAACCTATAGTCACGAGTTATCACGTTGATTACTTTTCCGCCAACCATTAGTCCCACCTTTAGGGTGCAGTCTGGTTGAATCTGTATGCTCGTTCCACTCGAAACCTGAGTACCGTTGGTGGCCGTGGGCTGTGAGTCGTCGGTGGTGTAGACAAGTCGTGCTCCCTCAGTGGCCGAAACGGCAGTCAGCGTCACGGTGAACGGCCCCGCATAGCTCCCTGAGGGCTTGTCGGCAAAGGGCACCTCGGTCTCGGGCGAGAGGTAGTAGGCATAATGGCGACCACTCAGCACTTTCGCGAATCGGGTGGGGTCGGGTTCGGCATAGCCGCTGCCCACAAAGACCAGCAGTGTTCCGTTTTTTCCCGTCACGGTGTTGGCATAGTATGTGGATGCGCTGCGATAGTTGGTGTAATCGCTCATATTGGTGATGCCCGCCGTCTTGCGCACATCAATCATCGCCTTAATTTCGTTGGGGTAGGCCAAATAGTGCTTGTAGAACACGCACGGTGTGCCCGGCATGGCCAGCAGATAGGCGTTGGCGGCCAATGTGTCGCGAAGTATGGGGTCTTGTTCGCTGTCTTGTCGTTTCTCTGTGTCGTGATTTTCCACAAAGGTCACGGCGTATTGTCGATAGATAGGGTCGTGCATCAGGTTGTTGGTGCTGTTGAGCCTTCTCCAATCGTTTGCGTTGATGGCATCGCGCACGTTGTAGTGAAATTGGAAGTCGAAAGCTGCGCTGCGCTTGCCCGTGGCATCGATCCATTTTTGTATGTTGTCGTTACTGTCCCAATATTCGCCCACTGAGAATTTCACGCCGGCCGCGTCGTTGTAGTCACCCACGTGGGAGCCGGAAAATCCTTTCACCATGTCGTAGCGGAAGCCCTCATAGCCTAGGTCTTCTATAAGGAATTTCTGGTAGGCCTTGACAATGTTTTGCACGTTGGCGCTCTTATGGTCCAAGTCGCGCATGCCGCCCCAGTCCTCGCCCTCATCGCGGTTGGCACTGAGCGTCACGCCGTCTTTGGCGGCCTGCGTGGCTGTCTTACCGCCATCGTCGTTGCCCGTGATGTCAGTGGTTTGGAACTGATATGTCGTGCCATTATACGTTTCAGCGGGGAATCCCCACCAGCCGTTTGTGTTGTGATGATTGACGACGACATCGGCTATCGTGCCGATGCCGTTGGTCTTGAATGTAGCAATCATCGACTTGAGTTCGTCTACCGTTCCAAACGAGGAATTCTGGTCGAAATAATAGTACGGGTCGTAGCCCATCGAGTTGGAGTTGAGACATTTGCCGCTCTGGGGCACCCACACAAGGTCGAAATATCCCTTGAAATCTGTGGCGCGCTTTTCGAGTTTGGTCCATTGGGACTGTGAGAAGCTGTCCCAGTAGAATCCCTGAAGCATCACACCGCCGTAGTCTGACGGCCACCCCTGTGCCATAATGGCTACAGGTAGTGAGATAAGCGTGAGCAAAAGTGTAGATAATCGTTTCATATTGAAGTCTTAGGTTTATTTTCGACTAAGTTACGATAAATCTATATACAAACGGTGATATGGAAGTGGAAATTCGCTATTGGATAATGCAAACGATTGCATTGCGCTTTCCGGACGCTTCTTGAGTCCGGCGAAGTTGTCTGTTCATTCGATTAGAACAAGTATCCTCTCTAAAATAGTAAAATATAATTACCATTTTTCGGAGCATAATGTTTGTTGCATCCAGAGAAAAAAGGACTATCTTTTCTCGTCAAAATCGGGCCGAACATTCCCAAAAAGTGAAAGGTTGCCGCGGTTAGTATCTTCTCATAACACGGTTAGGCTTTATCGGCCGTGCGGAAAAGTCCCAACCGCACTGCGGTTAAGGCCTACCCATCATGCCGTTAGATACTCAACCGAAGGCGGTAAAATAGGAGGGGAAAGGTCGTTTTTTCAAAAGCCTTGGTAGTCAGGAATTTATAAACTGTCGCATATTTTACGTATTTCAAACGAAGGCAAACTTATTTTAAAATAAGCGAAAACGAGAGGACTGTTTGTTAATATAATTGACTATCTATAATTCTTCAAAACTTGAGTTCGGGATAGAAATGTCTTTTCAATATGGTTAATCTCAATAACACAGCAAAATCTCACTACCTTATTCCTACTGAGCCATTTCTTTATGTAAAAAAGGGCGACGCTCATCACTGAGCATCGCCCTAAAAAAAGTCATTTTATTATTAATGACAACCTATTGAAGGTATATTTGAATTTGTTGTTTTGTCGATTTGTGGCTTACTGGGCTATTAGCTCGGCGTAAGGCGCACGGTCGGTATTCTCCAGGTGGAGGATGATGTCGAACGTGCCAGACTGTGTAACAGGAATATTGTCATTGCTGCCCTGTACGAGTTTGTCGAGTGCGCCACCGAGATTCACGTTGCTCCAGCTGCCATCCTCATCCTTAAACTTGATGCTCTTGCCGGCATCCAGCTTCACGCCTTTAGCCACCCATGTATGGTCGTCGGCGTTCCAGGTCATGACCACGCCGGCTCCCCACTGGTCGGGATTGCCGTTGAGAGCATCGCCTACGATGTGCATCTCCTTGAACGGTTTCAGCTCGTAGGTCATGTTGGTCAAGTCCACGACGACATGGTAGAATCCTGTTTCGGGTGCGGGGATGTTGTCGCTGCCATCTACTTTGAGTTTGCCATCGCCGTCATATTCCCAGTCGCCGTCCCAGTTGTTGCCGCCATTGGGCTTGAACTTGAACTCGCCATCGAGATAGAATGCACCGTGGTATTTGCCGTCGAAGTTGGGGCCGTACATGGCGTAGGGATGGTCGCCCCAGCCGGTGTTGTTGCCCACCTCGTAGATAAACTCTGCGAAGTCCAGATCTTCCACGGTATAGGTGTAGTTCATCATGTTGATGGTGATTTTGTGGTACCCGGCTTTGGCAAGCTTGGCTGCTTGGGGTTTGTTGGTGGTGAGGTTGCCTGTGGCGGCATCGTCGCCGTCAACAGCTACGCCTACAACACCCTTCTCGCCCTCGGCCCAGAATTCACCATCGACGTTGGTCTGCGGAATGATCTTCCAGTATTGATTGTCTTCGCTTGTCTTGGTGACGAGAGTGAAGACAGGATCCTCGTACACGTCCTTTCCGCTGTGGTTGAAGGCAACCGGGTTGGCGTCCCAGTCGGTCATATCGCCGACTAAGTAGTAAGCCGTGTCGATAAACGGAGCCTTGGGCGTGGCCTTGATGGTCAGGGGCGATGTGTAGCGTGTGGCTGTTTTGCCATCGCTCACGGTAGCGATGACGCTGGCGCTGATTTCGCGCTCTGCTGGACGCGGACCGAAAGTGGTCACCACGTAGTTTTCCAAGTCGGCTCTCGACATCATGCCGTCTGCTGTGAGGTCGTAGAGCTCTTTGTCCAACTGAATTTTGTAAGTTGTAGCAAAGGCAGAATCGGCTTTGGGGGCTGTAAGACCAGCCACCTTAACAGCTGTAACGTTGTCATCGAGATCTGCAAACATGATAGGGTCTGCGGCTGATACCGAGCCTTCTCCAAAGCTGTGAATGGCAGCTTGCTCGTTTCCTGCCGGTATCACCCAGTCGCCGAAGTCCTCGTCGCAGGCTGACAGCATCAATGCTGCCATACCTGCCATGATATATGATTTAAGTTTCATAATGGTTTTCTTTTAATTATTTATCATTCTTCACTTTTCACTCTTCACCCTTCATTACTCAGTGGCTCCTTCCGGCTTCTGCTTGTCGCCGATGGGAACGACGCGGAAGAATCCGTCAATGTCATTGAAGTAAATGGTGTATTGGCCCGGTTCGATACCGATATTCTTGCCACCGTTGGTGGTGAATCCGTAGAGGTTCACGTCTCCGTCCTCAGTTCCGTATCCCCAGTTCGCATCCCACGATTGGTTGGCACGGAACTTGAACACTTCGCCTTCATTCTCGATGGTCACCTGTGCGGTCCACATGTGGTTGTTGGCACCGGCAGCAGTGGCAGGCATCATCTCGAAGTCCTTGTCCCAATCACTTCCCTGCAAGGTTCCGATGAGGCCTATCGAAGCGTATGTGGGATAATCTTGTTTCTCAGATTTGGTGAAAGTCATTTCCTCTGCAGCCGAGTTATAGTGGATAGTATAGAAACCGGCACCTTTGGTAGGTGTAAAGTTACCGGAGCCGCCATCGTTGTGCACGGCATTGCTGCCGTCCCATCCCCACTGGAAATCCCAGCTGTTGGTATAATGCTTAATCTTGGCTTCGCCACCTTCAGCGAGATAGAAAGTTGACTCAAATTCCCCCTTGCCGGTCTTAGTATCGTAGGTTCCGCCCTTAACGAGAGACAATGGGAAGAGTGAGAGGTAAGTCTCGGGGCTGCCGGTGTCGGTCCACTTACCGTCGCCAATGCTTGCACCGATGAGGAACCAGTAATCAGGCTCGGCAGGCTTCAGCGTCATGAAGTAGGGATAGACATTGATTTTTTTCACGTTGGAGTAGATGGTGGCCTCGTCGCCCATGTTGGTGGGCTTGGCCGACATGCGTATGTAGACGGCCATCGGCTCGCTGGTATTGAGGTCTTCATCATTCTCATATTTGCCGAGAATCATGATGCCCTTGTCTATTTCTGTGGTCGAAGCGTTGTACACAAGGTTTTTGGTTGTTCCGTCAATGGTATATACCGATGCGGAGTCGTTCCAGTTTTGGTCGAGAGATATTTGTGCACCATAGGTTACATCGGTGGGAAATCCGTAGGCTGGCTGGTCGGCGGCCACCAGTTCGACGCTGGTGCTGGCGGCCAAGTCTATCGGGGTCTCACCGAAAGCAATGTCGTTCAGTGTAAATTCCGTGGGTGTCTGCATCACGGGGTTGTCGTCACGGTCGGTATCGCAGGATGCGAAGACGAGAGCACCGGCCAGCAGCGTCACCATTATGCTTGATTTTTTCATAATTTATATCTTTTATTATTGTGGTTCCGAAGGAGAAGCGGGCAGAGCTTTGGCACGTCCCGCTTCTCTTTGGACGATGTGAAGTTAATATTTAGGATTCTGCTCGAGGTTTTCGTTCGCGTTCAAATCCTGTGCGGGGATAGCGAAGATATTGAGGTGTGCGTCGAAGCTCGCACCCTCGGGCACTCCGCCCATGTATTCCCATTTGTAGTTGCTCTGTCCGCCGAAATGGTTGAAGCGGATGAGGTCCATGCGGCGGCGTGCCTCGAAGCCGAACTCGCGGCTCCACTCGTCCTCAATCTGACTGAGGCTAAAGCGGGTGAAATTGGTCGTGGCGTTGGCGCGGCTGCGGATAGCCTTGATGGCTGCGATGCCCTCAGCGCTGCACTGATTGCTGTTGAGACGGGCGTCGGCCTCGGCAAAAGTGAGGTAGGCCTCGGCCATACGGAGCATCGGGAAGTCGGTGTCGACAAACTGGGTGTGCTTGGTCGATGTGCCATCGGAATGGAGGGCAAGGAACTTCACGTAGGCATAGCCTGCGTTGGCAAAGTTGGTTTCGTCTTGAACGGTGGCCGAATGTCCTTTGGTGAAGAACAGGGCACGGTCGTCTCCGGCGGCTTTAGCTACGTCGGTGGGTACACCTGAAGGAGCGTCGTTGTTGGGGAAGAACTTTTCCACAAACTGCTTGCGGACGGTATTTCCACCCCATTTCTCCGAAGTGCCGGTAGGATATTGTTTAGCCAACTCATCATTGGTCGTCGAAGCGATAAGGAAAAGGCTTCCACCCCATGACTGTGTGGTCTCACCGTCGTGGATAGCCGGCAGGATAATCTCTTTCTGTGCGCCGTTGGTGTCGTTGTCGCCCATAAAGAGGAGCTGATAGGCAGAGTGTCCGTTCTTGCCCGTGGTGCAGAGTCCGAAGTTGTCATCGTCCATCACGGCCTTAGCGTAGGTCTTGGCATCGGCCCAGCGAGCGGTGCCACTGTAGACCTCGGCGTTAAGATAAAGGCGAGCCAGCAGCAGGCGGGCAGCGGTCTTGCTTACACGTCCGTAAGAGAGGGGCTTGTCTGCCAGGATATCGGCGTTGTCCTCAGGATTCTCGCCAAGTATGGCTTTCAGTTCGCCCTCTATCCATTCAAAGATTTGTGCACGGGTGTACTGTACGGGCTTCTCGGCAGACACGTGGTCGATGAAAGGCGGATTGCCATAGAGGTCCATCATATAATAATAGTACAGGGAACGCAGGAAGCGCACTTCGGCACGCATGGTGGCGTGGTCGGGCGTGTCGGCTGGTTCATTGTCGAGGAAGAAGTTGGAGATGGTCACGCCGAACATCAGACGATAGTAGAGTGCGGTGAGCATGGGATGCGAGTCGCTCCACGCATTGTGGTTGAACTCGGGAATACCCGGGTCGCCCCAGACGCAGTGGGCTTCGTCGGTGGTCAGCTCGTAGGCGTTCCACAGCTGGCGAATCATGTTGGACGTACCCTCGTCTATGCCGGCAATGTCTCCGCTCCCGTCAGGACCTGACTGGCCGGTGAGCACCATGTTGGCATATACCTTGTTGAAGATCTCGGCATCTTTGAATGTAGATACTTGCTGCGGATTGATGTTGTCCACATGTAGCTCGTTGGTGCAGGCGGTGAAACCAAATGTCACGGTTGCGAGAGCTACTGCCGACAATATATTTTTAAGTTTCATAATGATTTACGTTTAAGAATTTAGAAGTTGAGGTTCAAGCCTACGATGGTCTGGAATGGGCGCGGATAGAAATTGTTGTCGATGCCGCTTGATACTTCCGGGTCTAATCCGTCGTAGTTGGTAATGGTGAATACGTTTTGAACAGTGGCATACGCACGGCCGCTGATCTTTGCGCCAAAGAGGTTGCCGAAGCTGTAGCCTAAAGTGATGTTGTCGAGCTTCAGGAATGAGGCGTTCTGTACGTAATAATCGGAAAGCAACTGGTTGGTCAGCGGGTTGGTGAAGCCCTGCTCAACAGCTGCGAGAGAGCGGTTCTGCAAGTAACCCAAAGAGTAGATGATACCCGGACCTACGTTCTGCATGCCCGAGAGCACATTGTTGTAAACATAGTTGCCAAGATTAGCGCGTGCTGAGAAGCTGAAGTCCCAGTTCTTGTATTGCAGTTTTGATCCCAATCCCATCGTTACGTCGGGAGCCGGCTTATAGTAGAAGTAACGGTCACCGGTGTCGATGAATCCGTTTCCGTTGCGGTCCACGTAGGTGTTGGGGATAGGCTTGCCGTTCTTGTCATAAACTTGCTGATACACGAGGAATGCGCTTGTGGCGTTGCCTACGTGATGGGCCTGAATGTTCAGTCCCGTACCGCCGGAGATACCGCCCGTTTCCACATAATAGTCAGCACCTTCGCCGGTGATAAGCTCGTCGATCTTGTTCTTGTTATAGGTGAGGTTATAGGTCACCTCCCAGCGCCAGTCCTTGTTGGCAATGGGACGAACGGTGGTGGCAAACTCAAAACCTGTGTTGTGCAGGCTTCCGATGTTGCTCTTCACCACATTGGAGAAGTTGGAACCGGCAGAAACATACACGTCGTTGATAAGGTCCTTGGTCTTGCGATAGTACCAATCGAGGTTGAATACAAGTCGGTCGTTATACAGCGAAAGGTCGATACCGGCGTTGTAGGTGGTCGTCTTTTCCCATGTCAGCGCATTATTGTATGCGTCTGGACGATAGGTTTCTCCGTTGCCCAGAATGGGATAGAGCGCATGGTTGTTTTGATTCGGCGTGTAGGTGGGAATGTAGGTGTAGTCGCCGATGCCCTCCTGCTGGCCGGTGATACCCCATCCGAGACGGAGTTTGAAGTCGTTGATAGCCTTCACGTCGCGGAGGAAAGGCTCCTCGTTGATGCGCCATGCCAGTGCTGCCGATGGGAAATAGCCCCATTGCTGGTTGTCGGCGGTTTCCAGCCAGTTGAATCGGGAGCTGCCGTCGGCACGCATGGTGAAGGTGAACATATAGCGATCAAGCAGCGTGTAGTTCAAACGGCCGTACCACGATTCGAGCGCATTCTCGCTCTTGTATTTGGTCACTTGGTCGGCGGCGGGGCCATTGAAGTGCTCTCCGGCATGTTCGGTATTGGTCGAAGGATAGATGCCGTATCCGTTCCAGTCGGATTCCTGGTGGAATTTTTGGAACTCGTGACCGGCCATTACATCAAAATGATGTATTTCGCCAAAGTCTTTCATATATTGCGCATAGATGGAGAGCTGCTCGTTGTAAGTGTCCTTCCAGTTCTTTCCCCACCATCCGTAGTAGTTGTTGGAAGCTGAGTATTTACTGATGTCATTGGTCTGCGCACCGTTGGAAAGGTCGAGACCGGCGTTGATGTGCAGATGCAGGTCTTCAAATCCGTGGATGGCATAGTCCACCTCAATGTTGCCCAGCAGCGTGCGTGAGAGTGCACGGTTGTTCTGGTTGTTGAGTGTGGCCACCGGGTTTTGCGTGGCTTGGCGGTTGTTGGTGTATTTCCATTCTGGGTCGGCATACTCTGCAGACGAATACCACTGTCCGTAGCCTCCGAAATATTTGTTATAGATGTCGTTATCGGCCATCACTGGTTTGGTAGGATCCATGTAGAGGGCTGCCCCGATGACACCACCGTCGGCATAGCGGTTCTTGGCCAACATGCCTTTGGCGTTGAAATTCACTTTCAACCGGTCTTCTCCCGTCTCCTCATTCTTGAAAAACGAGGGTGAAAGGTTTACGCTGGCGGTGTAACGCTCAAACTTCGACGTCTTCACGATACCGTTGTTCTGCGTGTAGCCCATGCTCACACGGTAAGGCATATTGCCCAATCCACCACTGACGGTGACGTTGTGGTCGGTGGAGACGCCGGTACGCATGATTTCGTCTTGCCAGTCGGTGTTGGCATATTGCTTGTTGCCATCGGCGTCAAGATAGCCCAGCAGGTTGTAGGCCTCGCTGTCTTCACCGTAGAGATTCTTGATAAATTCAGTATATTGTTTGCCGTCCATCACGTCAATTTTATTTTTATTGGTCGCAATGGAGATGTTGCCGTTGTAGCTTACCGAAGGTTTAGCGCCCTTGCGTCCCTTCTTGGTGGTGATGATGATCACACCGTTGGATGCACGCGAACCGTAGATAGCCGTTGCCGAAGCGTCTTTCAGCACGGTGAAACTCTCGATATCGTTAGGGTTGACCATACTCAGCGGGTTGGCGAGTCCCTGCACGCCATAGGTATCCATGGCCAGTCCGTCGATTACGATCAGTGGGTCGTTGCTGGCATTCAGCGACGAGCCACCGCGAATTCTGATGGTGGAGCCGCCGCCCGGCGTACCGCCGTCGGAGATAACGCTCACGCCAGCAATCTTTCCCTGAATCATGTCTTGTGCATTGGTTTGCAATCCGTGATTCAGTTCGTCAGGCTTGATAGCGGTTACCGATCCGGTAAGGTCCGATTTCTTGGCGCGGCCGTAACCAATGACCACCACTTCATTAAGTGATTTGTTTTCTTCCTGCATGGTAATCACCAAGTCATTGCTGGCGGTTGCTGTCGCATTCTCAAATCCGATGTAAGAAACTGAGATAGTAGTGCCTGTGGGCACATCTAAGGTGAAGTTACCGTCGATGTCCGTCACGGTACCTCCTTCTTGGCCGTCTGCGCGAACAGTTGCTCCTATGATAGGCTCGCCAGTCGCGTCTTTGACGTGCCCTTTGACAACCACTTGCTGTGCAAAAGAGGTTGCTGCAAAGGCTACCCCACATAATAGAGTGAGTGCCCTATGAGACACAGTAATTTTTTCCTGCTTCATCATTTTTGGTTTTTAAGTTTGTATATATAATAATTGGTGTATTCTTTCTTTAGGCTTGCATCTCATTCACATATCCATTTTTTTCAGGTAGATTGTTGGTTGTGAGATGATAGTGAGGTGTATTTCACACCGTTTGATAATGCAAAAATAGGCTTATTTTAGAGACTTCTCTGTTTTTTAACAGTAAATCCGCTCCTATGGCTATGCAAACGATTGCGCAAACAAATATCGATGTTTGTTTTTTACATAGGCTTTGTTATGATATAATTGTTTATTTTTGCATTGTGGAACTTATGCCTATGCAACAAATTGTTTGCTTTGGATAGCTGACAATTATTGTATCAAAGCCTAATGATGTAATATGGAACGATCTACACCGATAACAATGAAGGATATAGCCGAGGCGCTTGGAGTGTCTGTGGCTACCGTCTCGCGTGCCCTGAAAGACAGTCCTCGTATCAGTGAGGCGCGGCGCAATATGATAAAGGCTTACGCGCGTGAACATAATTATGTTCCCAACATGTTGGCGGAAAGTTTGCGTAGCAGTCGGGTGAGACCTTTAAAAATCATAGGGGTTATCCTTCCTCAATTCACGCATTTTTATTTTTCTTCTGTTCTCAGCGGCATCGAGCAGGAAGCCATGTCACGAGGCTATATCGTGATGGTAGGGCAGAGCGCCGAGCAATACAACAGGGAGGTGCTGCTTTGTGAGCGATTTTTTGAGAATAAGGTATGTGGAGTAATTGTTTCGCAGGCCAAGGATACGCGAAACTACGACCATTTCCGCAAGCTCATAGACCATGATATGCCTTTGGTGTTCTATGATCGTATTTGCACGGGACTCGACTGCAGTCGGGTGGTGGTAGACGATTATCAAGGGGCGTTCAATGCCGTTATTCACCTCATTGACAGCGGTTGCCGACGCATAGCTTTCTATGGCTCGCCGATGACAATGGAAATATCTAAAAACCGCTACAATGGCTATCGTGATGCTTTGCTCCGCCGGGGGCTTCATCCGGAAGAACGCTTCTTCCGTATCTGTGACAACCGTGCGGACGCAGAGGCTATCACGCCCGATCTGCTCGCGCAGGACGAAATACCTGATGCTTTCTTTGCCGTGAACGATGACACAGCCATCGGTATTCTCTATACGGTCAAGCGTATGGGGTATAATGTTCCCGGTGACATTTCGATTTGCGGTTTCACCAACGGTCATCGTGCTGTGGCTTGCGACCCGATGCTTACAACGGTGGAACAGCGCGGTGTGCAAGTCGGCGAGGAGGCGGCTAATATCCTTATCAATAAGGTCGAGGGTTTGATACCTATGGATAAGGTGGAGAAAAAGGTGGTGAGAACACGGCTGGTCATTAGGGGAACAACGAGATAATTCATAATTCAAAATTCACAATTCAAAATTTCGTGCCTGATGTGGGATTTGTTGTGAATATGGCCATACAATTTAAAATTTCATGTCGGATGTGGAAATGTTATCATAAGAATGACTGGACTATCAAAATTCAAAATTATAGCGGCAAATGACAAATGAGAGATATAAATGACAATATTATTGCGGTGAAGAGCATGAACTTTGCTGTTCGATGTGTTAATCTCGCTCACTATTTGAGAGAGACTTATCACGAGTTTGATTTGGCTGGTCAGATACTGAAAAGTGGCACGAGTATCGGTGCCAATGTTCGCGAGGCATTGAGAGGACAAAGCCGAGCAGACTTCCGTGCTAAAATGAATATCTCGTTACGCGAGGCGAATGAGACTCAGTATTGGTTAGAGCTATTGATGAATGTTGAATATCTTTCTCCTAAAGAATATACAAGTATGCAGCATGATTGTACCGAATTATGCAAATTACTCATGTCTATCGTTAAGTCAACGCAAAATAAGAATGAGAAATAGTATCAAATATGTGTTTACAAGTGACCGGTCACGACATTTGTACGTTTCTTCCAGTCACATCTTTTATCGGCCGATGTTGACCACTCTACTCTTTCTTCAACCCAGTGGATTGATAAAAGAGGAACGTACAGATTTCGGGAAAGTAGAAAATATATATCACAGGCAGCCACTGTGCGAGCCCAATTTTGCATTAACCACTTATAGGCTCTCCACCGCGCGAGCCCAATTTTGAATTTTGAATTATGAATTGTGAATTAAAAAAGCCCGATTTATCTTTCTGGGGACTGTGGAACCTGAGCTTCGGGTTTTTCGGCGTACAAATTGCATACGCCCTACAGAGCGCAAACATCTCGAGAATCTTCGCCACTTTAGGCGCCGACCCTCACAGTCTGAGTTATTTCTGGATCTTACCCCCATTGATGGGAATCATTGTGCAGCCCATTGTGGGCACTTGTTCAGACAGGACCTGGACGCGGTGGGGCCGACGCATTCCCTATCTGTTCTTAGGGGCGGCGATTGCCGTTTTGGTGATGTGTCTGTTGCCGAATTCCGGCTCGTTCGGCATGGCCGTGTCTACGGCGATGGTGTTCGGGCTTGTATCTTTGATGTTTCTTGACACCTCCATCAACATGGCCATGCAGCCTTTCAAGATGCTGGTCGGCGATATGGTGAACGAGAAACAAAAAGCCACCGCCTATTCCATCCAGAGCTTCTTGTGCAATGCAGGCTCGCTGGCGGGATATGTATTTCCGTTTGTCTTTGCCTTGCTGGGTATTGCCAACACGGCCCCCAAAGGAGTTATCCCCGATACCGTGATCTATAGTTTTTATGTAGGTGCTGCCATCCTCATCCTCTGCGTCATCTATACGGTGAGCAAGGTGAAAGAGTGGGACCCCGTGGAATTTGAGAAATACAACGGTGCGAAAGCGTCTGTTCAGAAAGAGGAGAAGGGCAGCGGCAACTGGTTTGTTCTTCTGAAGCATGCGCCTTCCACGTTTTGGAAGGTTGGCCTTGTACAATTTTTCTGTTGGTTTGCATTCATGTATATGTGGACCTACACCAATGGCACCGTGGCCGCCAATGTGTGGGGAACTACAGATGTGACGAGCGAGGGATATCAAACTGCAGGCAACTGGGTGGGTATTCTCTTTGCCGTACAAGCCATAGGCTCTGTCATCTGGGCTCCGATATTGCCGAAGTTCAGCAATAGGAAAGTGGCCTATGCCGCTTCCTTGCTGTTGGGTGGTGTGGGCTTTGTTTCCTGTGCCTTCGTCCACGACCAGTATTTGCTGTTCGTTCCTTTCCTGCTCATCGGCTGCGCATGGGCTGCCATGCTCGCCATGCCGTTCACTTTTGTCACCAATGCCTTGCAGGGTTATGGTCACATGGGTGCCTATCTTGGTTTGTTCAATGGTACAATATGTATACCCCAGATTGTCGCTGCCTCCATCGGAGGAGTCATTCTCGCCTTGGTGGGCAGTGTGCAGAGCAACATGATGATTGTGGCCGGAGTTAGTTTGGCCTTGGGAGCCATGGCGGTGACTTTTATAAAAGATGTTGAGGCATGACGTGGCGAAGTTTGCTATTGGTCATACTTTGCACAGCAACGCTTACACTGAAGGCGCAGAAGCCCTATCATGATGATGGTGCCGGAGACTGGTTGCGGTTTGTTCCTGTGGCATCAGCCTATGCGCTGAAAGCGTGTGGCGTAGAGAGCGCGAGCTCATGGAAGCGCCTCACAGTGAACTCCGCCTTGTCTGTTGCACTTTCGTCGGGTGTGGTGTGGGGCCTAAAACACACCATCCACGAGCGTCGGCCAGACTGGACCGACAACCATTCTTTCCCTTCCGGCCATACTTCCATCGCTTTTGCGGGAGCCACCATTCTGGACAAGGAGTTCCGCCACGTCTCTCCGTGGATCAGTGTGGCCGGTTATGCGGTGGCAACGGGCATAGCCATAGACCGTGTTGCGCGCAACAAGCACCATTGGCAGGACGTGGCCGTAGGGGCGGGACTGGGTGTTGGAGGCACCCTGCTCGGCTACTGGCTGGGCGACAAGATTACAGGCGAGCGTAGTCGTTATGCCGTCGGCATTGGTGCAGATGGCGTTACGGCCGTCGTTTATCTTTGAACATTAAGTTAGCAGCAACGTCGACTTCAATCGTTGCTGCTTCGTTATAGATTGAAGACGAAGCATTGAAGGGTGTGTATTTTTATTGACAAACACTCCTCAATGCTTCGCTTATTCTCAAAATAAATTTGCTTCCGTCTGAAATTCGTGAAATCTGCGAAATTCGTAGTCCGTTGATAATCAGAACGTTTCAAAACAATGCCTTTGCGCTTTCAACCTTGCCGTTTGCGGTTGAATATCAAATGGCATCGCGGTGGAGCCCCAACCGCACTGCGAAAGGGCCTTTGTCGCGGGGCCGTTAAGGCTCAACCATACTACCGTTAGTACTCCGCCATAATATGGCGGAAAATAAAACCTAACAAACGGGCGATTTTCAGGCCATGCGAGCAGGTTTTAAGGGCGGAAACATAGCTCTTTTTGTTCTAAATGCTCTAAAAATAATCACTGAAAATTGGTTATCAAATTTTACAAATTGAGCACGTACAAAGCGCCGCAGAATGATTGAAGGCTGTGTGAGAAATCGCTATTCGTGCAATCGTTTGCACATTTTTTTGTTTGTTATGTGTTGAATAAAAGACTCTCCTATGGTTTATTTTTTTAACTTTGAAGAATAAAAGCCTAAAAACATGAACTTGATATTTAATGTGGATTACCAGACCAGATTCGGCGAAGATATTATGTTGAATCTGTATCGAGAAGGTGCGATAAGGAAATACAGAATGAGTACTGTCGATGGTCACCGATGGAGTTTCCAGAGCCAGCTTTCTGATGTTTCCGATGTGCTGAACTATTACTACAGTGTGGAATACACCGGTGGCAACGAACGACACGAATGGACGATGCTGCCTCACCGTTTGGAAATCAATGCCAACAAGGCCTCTACCTATACAATATACGATCGTTGGTCAGACATCCCCGAGGATGCCTATCTCTATAGTTCTGCGTTCAGCGATTGCATCCATCACCACAAGGTGTTGTCCCTGCCTCCCTCGAATTACGAAAAGACCGTGCGACTGATAGTTCGTGCGCCTCAGCTGCGTGAGGGTGAGCGCTTGGCCATCATCGGACATGGTGCGGCTCTGGGCGACTGGAACGCTTTGCGGGCTATCGACATGGTGGAACACGCCGTCAACGAATGGGTGATAGACTGCGATGCGTCGGCTTTCAAAGACGGGTCTATGGAGTTCAAGTTTGTGGCATTGGACACGGCCGAAGATGTCACTCCGATGTGGGAGACAGGACTCAATCGCACCATAGATCTGCCGTCCATGCAAGAGGGTGATGCCGTTGTGTATCATCTGGGCCAGGCTTTCTTTCCGGTGTGCAACGAGAAGCTGGCGGGAACACTCATCCCGGTGTTCTCGTTGCGGTCCAAAACCAGTTTCGGAATAGGCGACTTCGGTGACTTGCGCAAGATGGTGGACTATGTGGAGCGGAGCGGACAGCGTGTCTTGCAGATACTTCCCATCAACGACACGACCATCACCCATACTTGGACCGACTCCTATCCCTATAGCTGCATCAGTGTGTTTGCATTGCATCCACAATATGTAGACCTCAATCAGTTGCCCCCACTCAAGGATGGCAAGCAGCGCAGTGACTATGCTGCCTTGCGCGAACAGCTCAATCAGTTACCCCAGATAGACTATGAGCGTGTGAACAAAGCCAAGAAAGATTATTTGCATCTGCTGTTTGAGCAGGAGGGCAAGGCCATCATGAGTACGCATCAGTTTAAGGAATTTTTTGCCGAGAATGAGCAGTGGCTGGTGCCTTACGCACAGTACTCGACACTTCGCGATAGCTACGGCACGGCAGATTTCTCTCTGTGGCCCGACCACAAAACATGGAACGAAGCCGACCGCAAGGCCCTCTCCAACCCCCGTACCAAAGCTTACAAGGAGGTAGAATTCTGGTATTTCGTGCAGTATATATTGAATGTGCAACTCGAAGACGTCCACGATTATGCGCGCCGCCGCCACGTCATCCTCAAGGGAGACATCCCCATCGGGGTCAATCGCTACGGCTGCGATGTGTGGATGGAGCCGAAATATTTCAACTTGAACGGTCAGGCAGGTGCTCCGCCCGATGATTTCTCTGTGAACGGGCAGAATTGGGGCTTCCCCACCTATAACTGGGAAGAGATGCTCAAGGACGGATGCCAATGGTGGGTACGCCGTCTTCAGAATATGGCTAAATACTTCGACGCCTACCGCATTGACCACGTGTTGGGCTTCTTCCGCATCTGGCAGATTCCTATCGATGCTGTTCACGGTTTGCTGGGACATTTCCAGCCGGCACTTGGCATGACGCGCGAGGAAATCGAAGGCTACGGACTGCCGTTCAACGAGCAGCATTTCTGTGAGCCATTCATCACCGATTGGATTCTCGATCGGGTGTTTGGCGCCCGGGCCGGGGAGGTGAAGGAGAAATATTTGGATTATGCCCACGATGATGTGTGGACGATGAAGCCGGCCTATGATACACAGAAGAAAGTGGAGAAAGTTTTTGAAGGGGAAACCAACCAGGATGAACTCAATCTCCGTGACGGGCTCTATGCCCTAATCTCGAATGTGCTCTTCGTGCGTGATGCGGCTGATGACAAGGTGTTCCATCCCCGTATCTCCGCACAGTTCAACTTCACATACGAGGCGCTTTATGACAAGGACAAGGCGGCGTTCAATCGCCTTTACAACGACTATTTCTACCGGCGCAACAATCAGTTCTGGTATCGTGAGGCGATGAAGAAGTTGCCGAGACTCGTCGAGGCTACGCGGATGCTGGTGTGTGCTGAAGACTTGGGAATGGTGCCCGACTGTGTGCCATGGGTCATCAACGAGCTCCGCATTCTCTCCCTCGAGATACAATCGATGCCCAAAGATTCGCATGTGCGCTTCGGACATCTGTCCGGCAATCCTTATCGGTCAGTCTGCACGTTCTCCACACACGATATGGCCACGCTGCGCCAGTGGTGGGACGAGAATCACGAGCGTACACAGGACTATTACAATTCAATGCTCTATCGGGGCGGTGCTGCCCCCCATCCACTGCCCGGATGGCTTGCCAAAGACATCGTTTCGCGACAGCTCACCTCGCCCAGTATGCTCTGTGTGCTCAGCCTTCAGGACTGGCTGTCGATAAGTGAGCGTCTGCGGCTGGAGGATGCCAACGGCGAACGCATCAATATTCCTTCCAACCCCCGTCATTATTGGCGCTATCGCATGCACCTTAACATTGAGGATTTGATGGCCGATGCAGAGTGGATGGACAGCGTGAAGGAGCTTATTAAACAAAGCGGGAGACGGAATCCCACGCCCAATTCATAATATCAACTGAGTGTCGGGCGTGCTCTCCCAGTGCTGCCTGACTACTCCTTTTAAAACCAATCAATACTGGGGTGAGCGAACTGCCTGGCAGCGAGTTTCCCCTATTTTACTAATAATAATTATGCGACTCAACATTTTCTTAGCATCTATTCTTTTTTCTCTTCCTACCTTTGCTCAAGAGGTGAGTTCTCCTAATGGTCAGGTGACCGTGAATTTTGCCCTTACCGATAGCGGTGCACCTACCTATGAGATGAATTATAAGGGTAAACCCGTAGTGAAGACTTCGCGTCTTGGACTTGAACTTGCCAAGGGCAAACACGCTGCCAAAGGATCTCGTGAAACCAATCTGATGGATGGCTTTGTGAAGACCGATGTACAGACCAGCACTTTTGATGAGACGTGGAAGCCTGTTTGGGGAGAAACGTCGACGATTCGCAATCATTATAATGAGATGGTCGTGCAGTTGTCGCAGCCGTCGTCCAGCCGTCGCATCGCTATTCGTTTCCGTGTTTACGATGACGGCATGGGTCTGCGCTACGAGTTTCCTCAGCAAGACTCGCTGACTTATTTCATCATCAAGGACGAACACACGCAGTTTGCCATGACTGGTGACCATACGGCATGGTGGTTGCCGGGCGACTATGACACGCAGGAGCAGGAAACACAGGAATCCAAGCTCTCGGAGATTCGAGGTCGTTTTCACGATGCCGTGAACTGGAACAACTCATCGGTGGCGGTGTTCTCGCCTACAGGGGTGCAAACCTCGCTGCAGATGAAAAGCCAGGATGGGCTCTACATCAATATCCATGAGGCTGCCTGCGTCGACTATGCCACCATGCATCTCAACCTCGACGATAAGACGATGACGTTCGAGAGTTGGCTCACGCCGGACGCTACCGGTATGAAAGGCTATATGCAGACACCTTGCCAGAGTCCCTGGCGCACGGTGATGGTAAGCGACGATGCACGAGATATGCTTTCCAGCAATTTGATTCTCAACCTCAACGAGCCTTGTAAGATAGAGGATACGAGCTGGATTCATCCTACAAAATATTGTGGCGTATGGTGGGAGATGATCGTTGGAAAGAGCACGTGGAACTACACCGACGAGTTCCCCTCTATCAAACTCGACAATATCGACTGGGCCAAAGCAAAGCCTAACGGCCGTCATGGAGCCAACACCGCTAAGGTAAAGCGATATATCGACTTCGCTGCCAAGAACGGACTCGACCAGGTTTTGGTCGAAGGATGGAATGTTGGATGGGAAGACTGGTCCGGTCATTGGAAGCAGGATGTGTTTGACTTTGTTACACCGTATCCCGATTTCGACCTCAAGGGATTGAACGAATATGCTCATTCCAAGGGTGTGAAGCTCTTGATGCACCACGAAACATCATCGAGCGTTGTCAACTACGAGCGCCATTTGGAAGATGCCTTTAACTTGATGAATAAGTATGGCTATGATGCTGTGAAGACGGGGTATGTTGGCGATATCATTCCCCGAGGTGATTACCACTTCTCTCAGTCGATGAACAACCACTACATGTATGTGGTGAAAGAGGCAGCCAAGCACCATATCATGGTGAATGCACATGAGGCTGTGCGTCCTACGGGACTTTGCCGCACGTGGCCCAACATGGTGGGCAACGAGAGTGCACGAGGTGGAGAATATGAAGCCTTTGGCGGAAGCAACCCCAATCACACCGTCATCCTGCCGTTCACACGTCTGCAGGGTGGCCCAATGGACTACACACCGGGCATTTTCGTGACCAAGCTCTCGAGATGGAGCGACAATACAAGCTACGTACATTCGACCCTTGTTGGTCAGTTAGCACTATACCTTACGATGTATAGTCCGCTGCAGATGGCTGCCGACTTACCCGAAAACTATGAGCTATATGACGATGCTTTCCAGTTCATTCGTGACGTAGCGTGCGATTGGGATGACTCCAAATACCTTGAGGCGGAGCCTGCCCGATACATCACGGTAGCCCGTAAGGCCAAGGGAACGGACAATTGGTTTATTGGTGGAAAGTGTGACGAACATGGACACAAGAGTGTAGTGAAACTCGATTTCCTCGATAAGGGACGCAAATATGACTGTACCATTTATGCCGATGCCAAGGATGCATCATACGACAAGAATCCCGACAAATATGTCATTACCCATAAAACGGTGAAAAAGGGAGATGTATTGAAGTTGACTCAGGCCAGTGGCGGTGGATTTGCGGTGTCACTTATGGCAAAATAGCCTCTATCATGAAGAAGATCAAAGTACTGTTTCTGACAGCCGTTCTTGTTATGATGTGTGCATTTGTGCACGCTCAATCGTTTGATTCGATGGCCATAGACTACACCAATCACGTGGATTATACCCCGACGCAGACTTCTTTCTTCCTGTGTGCGCCCAACAAAGCAAATCACCGTCCCATTATTCGGCTCTATCGCGAGGGCCTAGGCGGCAAGCCGGTCCGGACGATAAAGATGCGGAGGACTGAGAATTTTGGGTGGACAGCTGTTGTGAAAGGCGACCTGAACGGTATGTTCTACACCTTTGACGTGGTGGGAACAAAGAAAAATCCCGTGGAAATGCCAGGGATGTTCGCCCGTGCTGTGGGTGTGAACGGCAAGCGAGGAGCCATCATCGACATGGAAACCACCAATCCGGCGGGCTGGGAGCAGGATATTTGTCCTGCCCTTGCATCACCTGCTGACCTCATTATCTATGAGATGCACCATCGTGACTTCTCCATCGATCCTTCCTCGGGCTTGCAACATCAGGGTAAGTTTCTGGCGCTGACGGAGCCGAAAGCCATCAATTATCTGAAAGAATTAGGTATCAATGCCGTGCATATCCTGCCTTCCTACGACTATGCGTCGGTGGATGAGACAAGACTCGACCAGCCGCAGTACAACTGGGGTTACGACCCGTTGAATTACAACGTACCCGAGGGCTCTTATGCCACAGATCCTTACAAGCCCGAGGTGCGCATCCGCGAGTTCAAGCAGATGGTGCAGACCTTGCATAAGGCCGGCATCCGCGTCATCCTCGATGTGGTCTACAACCACACTTTCGACATCGAGGGCAGCAACTTTCAGCGCACCTTTCCCGACTACTTCTACCGTAAGAAGGCCGACGGCACTTACTCCGACGGCACCGGATGCGGTAACGAAACCGCCAGTGAGCGGCCGTTGATGCGCCAATTTATGATGGCGAGTATGAAATATTGGGTGGAGGAATACCACATCGATGGTTTCCGTGTGGACCTCATGGGCGTGCACGATATTGAGACAATGAACTTGCTGCGTGCCGAGATGCAGCGTATCGACCCATCAATATTTATCTATGGTGAGGGTTGGAGTGCCGGCCAGTGCGCCTATCCCAACGAGAAGCTCGCCATGAAAGCTAACATCCGTCAGATGCCGGGCATTGCGGCGTTCAGCGATGATTTGCGAGACGCACTGCGTGGACCATTCTCCGATGATACCAAGGGAGCTTTCCTGGCTGGGATTCCCGGTGAGGAGGAGAGTATCAAAGCCGGACTGGCGGGTATGATAGCGCATCCCCAGGTGGATTACAGCAAGGTGAACTACAGCGATGAGCCCTATGCCCTTGAGCCCACACAAATGATTGCGTATGTGAGTTGCCACGACGATATGTGCCTCACCGATCGGCTCCGTGCGTCTGTTCCGGGCATCACGGACGATGAACTCATCCGTCTTGACTTGTTGGCACAGACGGCGGTCTTTACCTCGCAAGGGGTCCCGTTTATGCTCAGCGGTGAAGAGATGTTGAGAAACAAAAAGGGCGTTCATAATAGTTATAACTCACCCGACAGCGTCAATCATCTCGACTGGAACAATTTGAAGCGTTATCCGCAGGTTTTTGCGTATTATAAGGGGCTGATTGCGTTGCGTAAGCAATATCCGGCATTCCGTATGGGCAGTGCCGAGAAGGTGCGTCGGAACTTGAATTTCATTGCCACCGAGCCTTGCCTGTTGGCTTACCGCTTATACGATGAAGCCTCTCGCAGCTATCTCTATGTTGTACTCAATGCCAACAAAGCGGCTAAACGTGTGGAGATACCACAGGGAGCGTATAGGGTTTTGTGCCGAGAGGGTAAGATAGATGTGTCAGGCAAAGAAGTGCTTGAGCTGACAGACGCTGATGCCCATGTGCAGGTGGCTGCGCAGTCGGCGCTGATTCTTAGGCAAGCGAGATAGGTTCAGCCCCTGACTTAGGGTGAGACAGACTGTCGGGAAAGTTCCTGTATGATGATCAAACAACAACAATCATGAAGATGAAAAAACTGATATTCACACTTGGTTTATTATTTAGCGTAATGACAATGAATGCTGCGGTAAACGTAGACCGCATAGAACCCACAGATTGGTATGTGGGAATGAAGGATGCTGGCTTACAGCTCATGGTTTATGGCGAGGGTATTCGTGAGGCCGAAGTGACCACCGATTACCCTAATGTGCGCATCGACAGCCTTGTGCGGTTAGACTCTCCCAACTATCTTTTGGTCTACTTGAATATAGAGGGAGCTCAAGCTGGAGAAATGACATTAAATTTCAAGCAGGGCAAGAAAAGCAAACGTGTGAAATATCTGCTTAAGAATAGAGAAATGGCAGGCGACAAACGCATGGGCTTCACCAACCGGGACGTGCTTTATATGCTTATGCCCGACCGCTTTGCCAACGGTAATCCCAAGAACGATGCGTTCAAGACAATGGAGGACAAGCTCGTAGACCGCTCGGAGCCAAGCCTTCGTCATGGCGGCGACCTGGAGGGAATACGCCAGCATCTCGACTACTTCACTGATTTGGGAGTTACGGCTCTGTGGTTCACGCCTGTTTTGGAGAACGACCGTCCGGCCGATAGGGGCCGATACAGCACCTATCACGGTTATGCTACAACCAATTATTATCGTGTGGATCCGCGCTTCGGCACCAATGAAGACTACCGCCAACTCGTAAAAGAAGCCCACGAACGGGGGCTCAAAGTAGTGATGGACATGATATTTAACCATTGTGGAGACTACCATCCTTGGAATAAGGACATGCCGTCGAAGGACTGGTTTAATCATCCCAACTATGGGCTGCAGACCAGCTATAAGCTCACCCCTGTGCTCGATCCTTACGTTTCACAGGTCGATTTGGCAGAGACGGTGGACGGTTGGTTTGTGACTTCGATGCCCGATTTAAACCAGAAGAATCCGCACGTTCTTAAATACTTGATTCAGAATTCGATGTGGTGGATAGAGACGGTGGGTATCGACGGTATTCGCATGGATACCTATCCGTATGCCGACCGCACAGCTATGGCCCAATGGATGAAGGCCATAGACGATGAATATCCTAACTTCAATACCGTTGGTGAGACTTGGGTGACCGAACCCGGATATACCGCAGCATGGCAGAAAGACTCAAAGCTCAGCAATGAGAACAGCTATCTCAAGACCGTGATGGACTTTGCTTTCTTCGACCGTATAAATCAAGGCAAGCGTGAGGAGACCGATGACTGGTGGAAAGGATTTAACAGAGTGTACAACGTTTTGGTGTACGACTATCTCTATGCCAATCCCAAGAGCGTGATGGCGTTTATCGAAAACCATGACACCGACCGTTTCTTAGGCCACACCAAGGACTCTACGATGCTGAAACAAGCCTATGCTTTGTTGCTCACTATCAACCGAATTCCCCAGCTTTACTACGGCACGGAGATTCTGATGAACGGTACCAAAGAGGTGACCGACGGCAATGTGCGTCAGGATTTTCCCGGTGGATTCCCCGGCGATGAACGCAACTGCTTCAACGCAGCGGGTCGCACGAAAGCTGAGAACGCCATGTTCGACTGGCTGAGCAAACTGCTCCACTGGCGCAAGGGTAACAAAGTGATTACCGAGGGCAGCCAGATTCAGTTTGTTCCATACAAGGGAATCTATGTGATAGCACGCCAGTATGAGGGCAAAACGGTGCTCACCGTGCTGAACGGCAACCACAGCGATGCTTCGATGGTTGTAAGTCGCTATGCAGAAGTGATAGGCAACCACACGTCGGCCAGGGATGTTCTGACGGACAAGACGATAGACCTGACAAAGGATGTGCCGATGAAGAGCCGAGGAACAATGATTTTGGAATTCTAAAAACAAGAGGGTTGGTATCACGAACGCTATACCAACCCTCTTGTTTTTCTACAATATTTTGCAGACAATGCAATCGTAATCTCATGGTTTATCACTCCATGCGGTCATACTTTTCCTCCATATGTTGCAAAATATTGAATTGGATGACGGCGAATTTCTTGTCGGAATCCAATGAGACCATAAAAACCGGGCGTGATTATTTTGTGGTGCAAAAAAGGCGTTTTACACCTTTTTAAGACGTTCAGCACCTTTATTTATAGGTATGTCGTTCCCAAATCGGCCCTGCTACAAATCCTGCTGATGTAAATTTTGATTACCATTTTTTCAGTGTTTGTTTACGGAGCATTTAGCGCAAAAAGAGCTATGTTTCCGCCCTTAAAACCTGCTCGTATGGCCTAAAAAACGCCCGTTTGTTAGGTTTTATTTCCCGCCATATTATGGCGGAGTACTAACGGCAGTATGGTTGAGCCTTAACGGCCCCGCGACAGAGCCCCTTTCGCATTGCGGTTAAGGCTCCACCGCAATGCCGTTTGATACTCAACCGCAGGCGGCAAAAATAAAGGCATATAGGCTCTGTTTTGAAATGCGCTGATTATCAATGGACTATGAATTAAACGATTTTCGCGAATTTTCAGACCGAAGTAAAGTTGTTTTGAAATACGCGAATTCTGCAGGGATGTTTGTAAAGTAAAATTAGGCGAATTATCAACAGACTACGAATTTTTCGAATGGCACGAATTGTGAACAGAAAGCGCAGTTATTACTGAATCCGCAAAGGGTACGGGGGAGTTTGTAAATAAGGAATCTTGGTTTGAGGCTGGCAATATGTCCTTGCCGGAGTGTTGAGAAGTTTTTGCCAGACTGTCAATGGAGTAGCACTAATCCAGCCAAGGCCGCAAAGCAGATCATGCGGATGGGATTTATCTTCAACCACATGGTGCCGACGAAGGTGGCAACAAACAAGGCTATGCTGATATAAAAATGCCAGGGATTCACAATGGGCGAATTGAAATTCTCGCTGTTGCACAACAGCAGTGTTGCAGCGGCGAGCAAGCCTACTACCGCCGGACGCAGGCCCGTAAAGATGCTTTGAACCGTGTCGGTCTTCATATACTTCATGAACATCTTACTGATGAGAATCATGAGAATAAACGACGGCAACACCAAGGCAAAGGTAGCGGTGGCGGAACCGAGTACGGCCATAGGCATACTGTATCCCGCATTGTGTATGGCGCTGTAGCCACAATAGGTGGCTGAGTTTATCCCGATAGGACCGGGAGTCATCTGCGAGATGGCCACGATATTGGTAAATTCCGCCGACGACAGCCAATGATGATTCACAACGGTTTCCGTTTGGATGAGCGACAACATTCCGTAGCCCCCTCCAAACCCGAAGAGACCTATCTGAAAGAAAGTGATAAAGAGCTTTAAGAAAATCATTTACTACTTACTCTATTTCCGTTGTATCTATTAGAGCCATTTTTTAGAGAGAGATATTACGTACTTGATTTTTAAGAATACTTTATCCATTTATACTTCAAAGTTATAATATTACTCACTCTTGTTGTTACTTATTCACAGTGTATTCTACTGATGCGTTCTCAGTGTCTTCTGTATTAGCTTTAAGAACAAACGGTTCATTATCACGGGCAACAAATATTTTTATTTGAATTTTGGATGAGTTACTTGTTACAGATGTACGAGATGAAAGTTGTGCTGTGAACCCTTTTTTAACTGGTCCACAAGTTATTTCCCATTTAGTATTTTCTGTAGTTACTTTTTGTACTCCAGCTTCATTTGTATAGGAAATAGTATTATCCCCTCTCCCATACACGAGAATTGGAGCAAATACCTCATATTTTATATAGTATGCATGAGTTTCCTCTTTTACCTCTCCCGATTTACACTCATCATTATCAGATGTACATGCCACCATGGATAAAATGGTTACTAATAATAAAACGTATTTTTTCATATCATAAAAAATAAAGTTGAAGTTCAATAAAAAACTCTTTTTTTTGTAAGTAGATATCTACAATACTATGTTTTTATTTTACTTTGTTTATGCTTCTTATTATTCTAATCTGATTTCAAAACCTTTCCATACACATATCCGCCCACTCCTGCCGCAATGATAATCCATATCGGATTGACGTGCAATGCCCAGATGAGCAGTGCCGAGACAATGGGAATCCAGCAGTTGGCCAAATTGATGTTGGCATTCTTGGCTAAATTGAATGTCGGCACGGCGATCAGCGCCACCACAGCGGGGCGGATTCCACGGAACATTGCGGCTATCCATCCCACGTTCATGAACTGATGGAAAAACAGAGCAATGAGCAGGATGATGAGAAAAGAGGGTAGGGCGGTGCCGAGGGTGGTGCAGAGCGCTCCCCGTCTGCCGCGAAGCTTATAGCCAATAAAAGTGGAGATATTGACGGCGAATACGCCCGGACAACTCTGGGCGATAGCGATGAGGTCGAGAAACTCTTCCTTTTCAATCCACTGATGCTTATCCACAACTTCGTTTTCTATAATAGGAATCATGGCGTATCCACCGCCAAGGGTGAATGCGCCAATCTTAAAGAAGGTGCGGAAAAGGGTTTTGTACATAATGCCAATCTCCTTATTTGAGACGTTCCTCTACCCATTTGCGTGCGTTGACAAAAGCCTCCATCCAGGGTGTCACCTCATCGGTGCTACGATTTGACGGATAATAGGCATTCTGCCAAGGGAAGATAGCGCGCTCCGGGTGAGGCATCATGGCCAAATGACGCCCGTCGGCCGAGCATATACCGGCCACGTTATAGTCGCTGCCGTTGGGGTTGGCAGGATAGTCGGCATAGCTGTATTTGGCCACAACGTTGTATTTATCTTCCGATTCGGGCAGTTGGAATCTGCCTTCTCCATGAGCCACCCATATACCGAGCTTGTCGCCGCTGAGACTTCCCAGCATCACGCTGTTATTCTGTGGAATGTCCAGTCCCAAGAACTGACTTTCAAATTTGTGGCTCTTGTTGTGCAACATGTGTGTGCGATGTTCATGCTCGGGGTTGATGAGGTTGAGTTCCACCATCAGCTGGCAGCCGTTGCAAATGCCGAGACTTAACGTGTCTTGGCGTGCATAGAATTTGTCGAGCGCCTCTTTGGCCTTGGGGTTGAACAGGAATGCTCCTGCCCAGCCTTTGGCTGAGCCGAGAACGTCGGAGTTGGAGAATCCGCCGCAGAACACAATCATATTGACGTCTTCGAGGGTTTCGCGCCCACTGATGAGGTCGGTCATCATCACGTCCTTCACCTCAAAGCCTGCCAGCCATAAGGTATAAGCCATTTCGCGTTCGCCATTGGTCCCTTTCTCACGGATAATAGCCGCCTTGGGAGCATTCTTCTTATCTTCCTGAGACAACTCTTGCTCCTTCGGTCTCTGGTCGTTAATTGTTAATTGTGAATTCTGAATTGTGAATTCTGAATTGTCCTTCCATTTGTCTGGATTAAGTCCAAGTGATTCAAAGCTACCTTTGAATGTATCGTGGAACTTCAGTTTCAGCGGCTGTTGCTTGTAATTGGCAAAGCGTTTGTCGGCCATGCCGTTCATACTCTGATTTCTGTCGAGCAGATAGGAAGTGCGATACCAAATGTCGCGCAGGGCGTCGATATCGAGCTCATGCTCAAAATCGTTTTTCTTTACCACAATCTTACGGATGCCGGGTGTCGGGTAAGCTATCTTCGCATAACCTATTCCGTTAGTGTCGAGGTAGTCGCGAAGCTCTTTTTTGTGGAGGTCCGAAACCTGAATGACCACGCCGGGATTCTCTGCAAACAGCATCTTAACAATGTCCTGCCCCTCGGTGTCGATGTCGTGCAAATTCACGTGCATACCGCCCTCAATATTGGCAAAGGTCATTTCGAGCAGGGTTATGATCAGTCCGCCGGCAGAAATGTCGTGTCCGGCCATCACCCATCCCTTCTTGATAAGGGTCTGTACCATGTTGAAACAATCTGCAAAGTATTCGGCGTTTTTCACCGTAGGCACATCGCTTCCTATCTTGCCGAGTGTCTGGGCAAAGGCCGAGCCACCCAATCGCAGTTTGTCAAAGGAGAAATCAATGTAGTAGAGCGAAGAGTTTTTGTCGTTTACCATCACGGGGCTCACCGTCTTCCTCACGTCGCTCACTTCCGCGCCACTGGTAACGATGACTGTTCCCGGTGCGATGATCTTGTTTCCATCGGGATATTGCTGTGTCAGGGAGAGAGAGTCTTTACCGGTCGGGACGTTCAGACCGAGTTCGCAGCAGAAGTTCGATAATGCCTGCACGGCCTCATAGAGGCGTGCGTCCTCGCCTTTCTGACTGCGGCAAGGCCACATCCAGTTGGCAGATAGGTTTAGGTTTTGCACGGGTGAGGGATGGGCGCTGTCGGTAGCGATGGGCGCCCATACAATGTTCGTCAGACTTTCGGCCACGCTCATCACGCTGCCGGCAGCGGCATCGGCCATAGCTACCTGCGGAGCATGACCCAGAGCGGTGGCGATACCTTTCTTACCACGAAAATCGAGGGCCACCACGCCACAGTCGGAAAGCGGCAGCTGAATCTGTCCTTGTGTCTGCTGGCGTGCCACTTTGCCCGTCACCGAGCGGTCCACCTTATTGGTAAGCCAGTCTTTGCAGGCCACAGCTTCGAGCTGGAGCACATTGCTGACGTATTCGTCCAGTTGGGTATGGAAAGCCGAGGAGTCGCCCTGAGCCTTGTCGGATGCGTTGGCTGCCGTGCCGGATTGATCCGTTATCCATTGTGGATTGTCCCAATGGGCATAGGTGACGTTCTCATAGCGGCGCACAACGGTTTCGTCCTTCATAATCGTCTTGGGCGAATGGCCGAACATCTGGGCCACGTCGAGGTCGAAAGGCTTTACGCCATCACCTTGCACAAAACTGAAATGGGCGTCGCCGGTTGTCTCTCCAACCACATATAGCGGTGCACGTTCGCGCTCGGCAATCTTCTGCACGTGGTCGAGGTGTTTCTCGTCGATGAGCAGTCCCATGCGCTCTTGACTTTCGTTGGCTATGATTTCCTTGGCGCTCAGCGTCTTATCGCCGATGGGGAGCTGTGTCATATCTATCACTCCTCCGCAGTCTTCCACCAGCTCTGAGAGACAGTTCAAATGTCCGGCAGAACCATGATCGTGAACCGATACTACAGGATTCACCTCGTCTTCCACCAAGGCACGTATCAGGTTGTAGGCTCTTTTCTGCATTTCGGGGTTAGCACGCTGCACGGCATTCAGCTCGATGCCGTTACTGTATCGGCCGGTGTCTACCGACGATACCGAGCCTCCGCCCAGTCCGATGCGGTAGTTGTCGCCGCCCACCACGACAATCTTGTTGCCCTTCTGTGGCTCTTTCTTCAGGCAGTCGCGTTTCTTGCCGTAGCCCACGCCGCCTGCCAGCATGATGACCTTGTCGTAACCGTAGATTTGCGAGGTCCCGTTGGCCGGCGTCTTGCCTGCTCCCTCCGTTGGGAGTGGTGTGCCGTCGGCGAGCGTTGCCGTGTCGGCCGATGTTGTCTGATATTCAAAGGTGAGCACCGACCCCGTGATCAGCGGCTGTCCAAACTTGTTACCGAAGTCGGAAGCGCCGTTCGAGGCCTTAATCAAAATTTGTTCCGGAGTCTGGTAGAGCCAGGGTCTTGGCGGAATGTTTTGTTCCCACTCGCGACCCTTTCCGTCCTGTCCGTCTTCCTTTCCTGCGGTTGATGGGGTGGACGATGGATTCGCAGTTGCCGTGATACGTGGGTAGCTGGTCATATATACGGCTGTGCCCGCAATCGGCCAACTGCCAATTCCGCCACCCATTCGGTCGCGTATCTCTCCACCCGTTCCCGTTGCGGCGCCGTTGAAAGGCTCCACCGTTGTGGGGAAGTTATGAGTCTCAGCCTTCAGCGAGATGACACTCTCGATGGGTTTGATTTGGAAGTAGTCGCTGGTGCTCTGGTCTGCCGGGGCAAACTGTTCCACAACAGGACCCTGAGCAAAGGCTACGTTGTCTTTATAAGCCGAGAGAATCTTGCCGGGGTTGTCTTTGGTGGTCTTCTTAATTAGGGCAAAGAGACTGGATTTGCGTTCCTGCCCATCGATAATAAACGTTCCACCGAAAATCTTATGGCGGCAATGCTCTGAGTTGATTTGTGCAAATCCGAAGATCTCCGAGTCGGTCAACGGACGCCCGTTCTGCTTCTCAATCTTATGCAGATAGTCCATTTCTTCAGGACTCAGAGCCAAACCCTCCTCCTCGTTGAATTTTTCGAGGTCTTCCACGCGCTTGATGGGTTCCGGCTCGTGGTTGACGGTGAACACCGACTGATTCAATCCTTTATACATGCGCTGCAGCATAGGGTCGTGCTCGGCCTCTTCGCTGTCTACGGGGAAGTACTCCTCGATACGCGAAATGCCATTGAGATTCATGTTTTGGGTTATCTCAACGGCATTCGTACTCCATGGGGTTATCATTTCGCGACGTGGTCCAACAAAGAAACCGTCAAGGGTTTCTGTCTGCAGTGGTGTGGCGTCGCCGAAAAGCCAACATAGTTCTTGGGTCTCCTGCTCACTGGGCTGATGGTCTATTTCAGTGGCAATGATATTCTCCTGAGGAGTCTTAAAGAAAAGAATCATAATCTTTTTACGTTTAAAAAAAGTGTGTAATTACCCTGCAAAGGTACTTGTTTTTTTTGTCTTCAAATCATGTTTTGATACACTTTTGCCCTTGAATGGCTATTTTCTTTTCAAATGGCATGATATCGACAAGTTGTCTTGTTCCTTTGTCGCTTGCGGGGCCCGGTAGCGATTCGCTTTCCCTTGCCCTTATGGAAAGGGCAGGGGAGAGGAAAATATTTCTTAGTCTCTGCTTCCAAATATCCTCAACAGATACAGGAACAGGTTGATGAAGTCGAGGTAGAGACTCAAGGCGCCCATCAGGGCAATCTTTTGCGCACCCTCGCTCATGTCTGCCTGCACGGCCAGCATTTCCTTGATTTTCTGACTGTCCCATGCGGTGAGCCCTACGAAGATGGCCACGCCGATGTAGCACAGTATCAAGTCGAACATGGCGCTCTTCATAAAGAGGTTCACCACTGTGGCGATAATCAGTCCGATGAGGGCCATAAAGAGAATGTTGCCAATCTTCGAGAGGTCGGTCTTGGTGAAATAGCCGTAGGCAGCCATAGCCGCGAATGTTCCGGCAGTGATGAAGAACACCTTGGCGATGGAGGTCATGCTATACACCAGGAAAATGCTCGACAGTGTCACACCGTTAAGAGCCGAGAAAACGACAAATAGTGTGGTGGCGGTGCTGAGCGACAGCTTGTTGATGCGTGCCGTCGTATAGAACACCAGTCCTAATTCTGCAATAAACAGCAACCAGATGGTCATTCTGTTGGCATAAAGCATACCCAAAATGCTCGGGCTCGTGGCCACGCCGTAGGCACATATACCTGTGATGGCGAGCGCCATAGTCATCCATACATATACCTTACGCATGAGGGCAGGAAATACGGCAGAAAGCGCACCTTGTCTCTCACGTACGATTTGTTCCAATTCGTTTACTTCCATGTCTTGTTTTGTTTGAGTTATAGTGTGATTTTGTTGCAAATATAATTTTTTTATAATACAAAAGCAAGAAGCATGCCATTCTTTTTCCCTTTTTTAAGAACATGGTACCTCAACAACATTGCTCTCGGTGCATCATGCTCACAAATCGCTCACGCAACATTCATCCCTATCTGTCCCGCCTGTCTGCCCCTGCCGTCGGTCCGCCTGCGTCTGTGTTCGGGGGGTGGAAAAGTGCTCCCGTGCTCTGTTGTCATTCCGTTTTTTGTAAAAATAGATAACTGTTTTTCGGTCATTATTTTTTCGGCATCTGGAGCAAAAAAGGCTATGTCTCACCCCTTAAAACCGGCCCGCACGGCCAAAAATCGCTCCTCCCCGCTCTTTCTGCACTCCACCATATCATGGCGGAGCCTTAACGGCGGTATGGCTATACCCCAACCACACTGCCGTTACGGCCCTTTCGTCCTATGGTTGCGGTTCAACCGCCCTGCCGTTCGATATCCAACCGCAGTCGGCAACCTTGAAACCTCAATGTCTCGATTTTGAACGGCCCTGATTATCAGTCGTTTGCGATTTCCCCGTATTCTTCGCGTATTTTGGGCGGAAGCGGCTTCGTTTTCAAATTCGCGCAGCATTTAGAGGTGTTTGTAAAGGAAAATCATAAGCAGTTCATATTCTCTGTTTTTCTCCTCAGACACTTGTGCGGTATTTGCAAATTCTCTATCTTTGCAGAGGATGGCGAGGAAAGGCTGTCCCCTCGGCTTGTATCATGGACAGGTCTGCTGTATTATCATGGAAAAGAAAAGAGATGAAAAGATTGTCGATAGTATTGTGTTGCGTGTTTTCGCTGGTCCGCCTACTGGCTCAGTCGCCACTGGAGGTGAGGGAATTAAAGTTGTCCAACGGCTTCACCGTTTGGATAAACGAGGACCATTCCCAACCTAAAGTGTATGGCGCTGTGGTGGTGAAAGCAGGGGCCAAAGACTGTCCCAATACGGGAATTGCCCATTATTTTGAGCATCTGATGTTCAAGGGCACCGATAAGATGGGTACGGTTGACTATGCTGCAGAAAAGCCTTGGCTTGACAGCATCTCTTCACAATACGACTTGCTGGCGAAGACTGCCGACCCCGTGAGGCGCCATGAAATACAAAAACACATCAATGCGTTGTCCATCAAGGCGGCCGATTATGCCATCCCGAACGAATTTGAAAATCTGATCACGACTTACGGAGGAACGGGACTCAACGCTTACACCTCGTTCGACGAGACCGTTTATCACAATGTGTTTGCCCCACAATATATCGCGCAATGGTGTGAACTCAATGCCGAGCGTTTGGTTGCTCCGGTGTTTCGTCTTTTTCAGGGAGAACTGGAAACGGTATATGAGGAAAAGAATATGTATGCCGACCAAATGCTTGTTCAGGCGGCGGAGGCTGCCCAGAGATATGCTTTGGCAGGCACACCGTACGCTTATCCTATCTTAGGCTCTACAGAGAACCTAAAGAATCCGCGCTTGTCGGAAATGAGGGAGTTTTATGACAAATACTATGTGGCGGGTAACATGGGGCTGTTGCTGTGTGGTGACGTCAGGGCAGATGCGCTGAAGCCATTACTGGAAAGCACTTTCGGGCGCATTCGTAAAGGTGAGGCTCCGCAGTCGCCTGTTTCGAAGATAAGGGATTTAAGAGGGTCGCCGACACTGAAAATCAAAATCCCCATTCCTGTCGTGAAGGCGGCGGGATATGCTTTCAAAGCTCCTACAGAGCATAGTCGTGATTATGTACCGTTCATGGTGATGAGGGGTATGCTCAGCAATGGAGCAAAGACAGGTCTTCTCGATTCGCTTGACAATGAAAATAAGCTGATGGGGGTTATGGCCGGAGCTTATGATTTCAAGGATTTCAGCATCTTTGGCTTCGGCTATGTGCCTAATCTGCCCTTTGGGACGAAGAAAAAGGCAGACAGACTGTGTTGGGAGCAGATCAACAGATTGCGTGCCGGACAGTTTGACAGGGGAATGCTCGATGCGGAGAAACTGTATATTCAACGCAATATGGAATGGCAGTTGGAGAATGTGAAAAGTCGCAGTGCGTTGATGGTGAAAGCCTTTTCTCATGGCATCTCGTGGAGCGATGTGTTGAACAGGAGTCGCGAGGTAGGCCGTGTAACCCGCGATGATATTGTGCGAGTGGCTCGCACCTATTTCAACGATGACTCGCTGAAGGTGTCGAAGAAGTTTGGCAGATACCCTAAAGAACGTATATCGCAGCCAGGTTACAAGGCGGTGCGCCCGAAAAACGTTGGGAAGAAATCGGCCTATGCCAAACAACTGGCGAAAATGCCTCGTCAGAGCATGGAACCTAAACTCGTCGATTTTGAGCGAGACGCTTCTTGTCGGCGACTCTCACCATTGGTAAATTTCTATGCAGTGCCCAATCCGATGAACGATATCTTTACGCTTCAGCTCATCTATAGACGGGGATTGCAGTCGGATGCCAGGACGGGGGCCATGGCGGCGTACCTCAATTTGATAGGTACTTTTGGACATAGTAAGCAGCAGTTGGGAAGAGCATTGCAACGGTTAGGAGCTACCTTGAGTGTGGAGTCGGCCGACAATAGTGTCAAGGTGAAACTTTCGGGATTTGATGGAAAAATGAAGGAAGCCATGATGCTGCTTCACGAATTTTTGACAGCACCCAATGCTGACAGGAAGAAGTTCAAAAACTTGGTGCGAAGTGTTCGGTTGGAAGAGAAAACCTTTTTCAACGAGAATGCCGATATCGCGTCTGCCGTGTTCGCATTGGCACAGTGGGGGGAGCAGTCGCCCTATCTCAAACGGTTGACTGCTAAAGCATTGAAAAGGACGGATGGACCTCAGTTGGTGGATTTGTTCAAGGAAGTTCAGCATACGCAATTAGACATTGTCTATACGGGCAATCTGCCGGATGCGGAGGTTGAGGCTGCTGTGCGGGAATACGTGCCTCTCGACAAGGTGGATAGCCCTCGACGGCAGTTTACTCCAATACCAAAAGCGTCGTCAGCGCCTATAGTTTATATCTACGACAATCCTCATGCGCGCCAAACGATAGTGGGCACTTGTCATTATGTTTCGCCTTTATCCTCCATACGCGACCGCATGGCTTTCCGGTTGTGGGGCAGCTATTTTGGACAGGGGATGTCTTCGGTGTTGTTTCAGGAGATTCGGGAGTTCCGTTCGTATGCCTATTATGCACGTGGCTATACCAATATACCAGACTTCAAGACCAATGCAGACAAACCCTGTTGCTACCTTACCCGTCTTGGCACACAAGCTGACAAGACGATGGATGCGCTGGGTGTGCTCGACAGTCTGCTGTCGGATATGCCCGTGCACGAGACTAATGTTTCATCCGCCCGTCAGGAAATCATCAATGGAGTGAACAATGGCTATCCCGCTTTTCGCTCAATGGGAAGCTACGTGGCCGATGCCAGCAATTTGGACTACACGGAGGACCCGAATCGCCGTGCTGTGGAAATCCTGCCCACTTTAACATTGAATGATTTGACGGCCTTTTATCATAGACACATCCAAAAGCAACCGTTTGCAACAATTATCGTAGGCAATAAAAAACTCCTTGATTTGCAAAAGTTACGGCAAATGGGCAAGCTGGTCTTCCTTAAATCATCTGATATCTATAGAAAATAAATCCTCCCTACCGTTATCTTGCCTATTGGTCACCATCCACCTCTTTTTATTTCTTTTACGCCGCTTGGCACTCATTGTCAACTTGTCTGCTGGTCCGTGTCCGAATCATTCGGCGTGGGTTTGTGCCGGTTGTCTGCATCCGCATGGACACAGACAACCGGCATAATAAATGGGGAATACAAAAATGTCCTCGTGCCGAAGTGCCTTTGATATTATTTTTTTGTTGTGATGAGGATGGCACCATGTTGGGCTTTCTCGCCGTATTTGGCAATGGCTGCGTCACCTTTCAGCACATCGACAGATTCGATTTTATCCGGCGAAAGGGCTTTCATCTCCGCCTTCGTCTTTTCTACTCCGTCTACAAGGATATAGGCTTCCCCCGATTTGATAATCACTTCTTTCTTTGTTTCGGTGGTCTCCTTATCCCCGGACAGTTGGAAAGAAATCGGTATAGTGTAATGCACGTTTACCGGCTTTCCCTTCATCTTGCCCGGAGTCCATTTCGGCATACCGGACACTACACGCACGGCCTCGGCGTCAAGCAGAGGGTCGATGCTGCGTACCACCTTTACGTTGGAGATGCTCCCGTCTTTCTGAACGATAAACTGTACGATGACACGGCCTTGGATGCCCTTTTCGTGGCACTCCTTAGGATACTTTATGTTTGATGCAAGGTACTTCATCATGGCAGACGTTCCGCCGGGGAAGGTCGGCATTTCCTCCGAGATGGCATACACCTTTTTGCCATCTTGGTCGGTTTTCGTCACGGCTTCCGTTTGGATCGCCGTCATGTCATTGGTTTTTGTTACAAATTTGGGAGTTGGGGTAGACTCTTTCGCCGAAACCGCGTCGTTCACCATCGGATCGGCCGGCTCCGAGAGTTTGGCTATTGCCGGTACGTTCGCATTGATGGTATGCGCAATCATTTCAATATTGCTTACAGCCAATAGTCCGGCTGCCAGCGGAATGAAAAGCAGATATTTCGCTTTTTCTATTTCCTTTGTACGACGTTTGTTCATCATTTTAATTCGATTTTTAAGTGGTAAAACATTGAAGTTATTGGTCAGATCACGCCTTGCGGGGTGATAGGCCAAGCCGAGCAGATGGTATTGATAAGATTTGCGCGCATTTCCCTCATCAAGCACAGCTTCATCGGCTAAATATTCAAGATTGAGACGTATCTCGCGTTTCATGAGATAACAGAACGGGTTGAACCAGTTGAAGACACAAAACAGTTCCGACAGCAGCACATCCAGTGAATGGTACTGCCTCACATGAGTCTGCTCGTGCACCAAAACCTCGTGCAGGCGGTCGGGTGACAGCGCCTCCGGACAGACGAATATCCACCCGAAGAACGAGAACGGGCTGTGGTTGGCGCACAGCTTGTGCACTTTAATTCCCTCCGTTTCTACCACTGGGGTGGTGTAGGCCTGATGTAGGATGCTGCCAAGTTGGAACAAGAAGCGTAACGCGAAGATACACACGCCAATAATATACAGGTATTTTACGGCGTCCACCCAGGTGAAGGAAGGTCCGGAGGCATAGACCGGGACCACCGGTAGCATAAAGTCGGCATAGACCGTTGCCATATCTATAGCTGTGGCGTTGTGCTGCAGAATCGGCTGGATGTTCATCATCGGCACCGCTATACTCATCCCGATAATGGCCAATAGGGCAGCCCGTCGATAACCGAAAAAAGTATCGCGTGCCATCATGGCTCTATAGAAACCATAAAGCAACATTAGCGCGAAATTGATTTTTAAGATATAAACAGCCATTGCTTTGAATTTTGAATATTGGACTTTGCATTTGATGATGCTTGGGTCATTGTTTCTCTTACATCCGCTCTGTTTCTTCGTAAGAAAAGTGGAAGCCTGAACTACGGATTGTTAGCTTCTATCTCCTTGATGATCTCTCGCAAGTCTTGTTCCGAGATTTTTTCATCTTTGGCGAAAAACGTTACCATCTCCTTGAACGAGTTGCGGAAATAGTCGCGCACAAAGCCAGTTATAAACCGTTTCTTATAGTCGTTCTCGGCTATTGCCGGTTGGTAGATATAGGCCTTGCCTTCTTTTTTTTGCAACACAAAGTTCTTGCGTTTCAGTTTGGCGATGACAGAAGCCACGGTGGTATAGGGTGGTTGTGGCTCTGGCAACAGCTCCAACACTTCTTTCACGCCACACTGGCCCAACTCCCAGATGGCTTTCATCACATCTTCTTCTTGTTTTGTCAGTTTGTCCATACTTCCTTAACTTTATGTTGCAAACCTACGAAACTTTCGTAGATACCGCAACGATTTTGCTGTTAAAAATGATTAAATGTGTTTGTTATTAACAATTTACGAACTTTTCGTAATTGTATATGCTCTGTATAATTCTATCGAAAAATCATACTCTTTCGTTTATAATTAGCCATATATGCTGTATCCATTAGGTTTATTTTGGAATTGAATCAACCGAATACGGAAATCTTGTCCTTCGGAGAAAGAACGTGTTATTTTTATAAGTCCTTTCTGTTATTCATGCCGCTTTTTATTTGTTGGTTATATGTGTCCATGCAGGCCGTGCCAGTTTTGCCTGACAATGATATAGCTATTTCTTCTTCCACGTTCATATATAATAATGTGAAACGATTTATATACCCCCTATTTCTCGTTAAGAATATAGTTTTTTCCTCTTTTTTTAAACTTTTTCCCTCAAATATTTGGTTTGTATCTATTTTCTATATACCTTTGCACTCGCTTTCCGAAAATAATTCGGTTGGCGATTAAGAGAAATCGTTCTTTGAAAATATTTACATAAACAGAGAAGTAGTACAAGAAGCACGTTCTTCGATTCGCCTTTTTGAGGCGATATTTTAGAACAAGGTGCATGAGAGAACCGTTCAATTTGTTTTGAATATCATTCTTATATTACAGGTTTACTTTTTACTTCAATAATCATGGCGTTCTGAGCACAGACAACTTTTTGCATACCAGCCTTTCGACTGGACATGCATAATATATATTTTACAATG
>JBMNUU010000001.1:0-144856 GCA_050946435.1 Prevotella sp. | reverse complement strand
AAAAGATACGCCATCTTCCAACATATGCATATAAGACAGCAAGTCAGGTAATGATTTTTGTTTCCTTTTTTGTGTAGACATAATTAAACCCCGAAAGTTTTTTGTCTAACTTTCGGGGTTCATATCAAAATCGTGCGCCCCCTATTTTACGGATGACCGCAGCTATACGGTCATCCATATTATTATTCATAAACTTCGTCTATCCCAATATCGTCCGATGGTTCTTCAACCTTGTCACATGGGTTGAAATCTTCCGGAATATCGAAAGTTGATTTAGAGTTATAAGGAAGCGTTTTATCGCGATACACTTTCTTCATGAAATATGCCCATATAGGCAATGCCATTGTGGCTCCCTGTCCCATACGCATGGAGTCAAAGTGAATGTCGCGTTCTTCGCCGCCAACCCATGCTCCGCTCACGAGCTGAGGAGTGAATCCCATAAACCAGGCGTCCGAATTCCGGTTGGTGGTACCGGTTTTGCCACCTATTTCTCCTTCCAGGTTGTATTTAAAGCGAATCCGGCCAGCTGTTCCTCCATCGACTACAGCCATAAGTTCAACCAGCATTTTATATGCACTTGAAGAACTGATCACCTCGTTCATTCTGGGTTGGAATTGTGTGATGATGTTCCCTTCGTTGTCCTCTATCTTCGACACAAACATGGGCGCAATGCGAATACCGTTGTTAGGGAACGCCGTGTAGGCACTGACCATCTCAGCCACCGACACTTCGCAAGGTCCTAAGCACAGCGCCATAGATGGATGGATGTCGGGATTGTCGATGCCGAATTTGTGAAGGATAGTGACAAATTGTCGAGGATTGAGACGGCTCATGAGGTATGCTGAAATCCAGTTATTAGATTGGGCCAGTCCCCATTTGAGGGTGACCATCTCCCCATAGCGTCGCCTGCTGCTGTTTCTTGGTGTCCAAGGTTTGCCGGCAACCATATAAGTGTGTTGCACGTTGGGCACTTCATCGCATGGCGAGGCGCCGTTCTCCATGGCCAGCGAGTATAAGAAAGGTTTGATGGCAGAACCCACTTGGCGCCGTCCACCCATTACCATGTCGTATTGGAAATGTTCGAAATCAAGACCTCCCACATAGGCCTTTACGTGGCCGGTGTGTGCGTCCATGCTCATAAATCCGGCACGGAGGAACGACTTGTAGTATCTGATGGAGTCCATCGGGGTCATCACCGTGTCTATGTCGCCATGATAGGTGAATACGGCCATATCTGTCGGCGTGCGGAATGCCTTTTCGATTTCTGATTGAGAGCAGCCCGACTGTTTCATCGTGCGATAGCGTTCGCTCTGCTTCACAGCTCTGTCCATGATTTGATTCACCTGTTTGCGGGTGAGCGCCCCGGAGAATGGCGCGTTGGGTTTCCTTCGGTTTTCCTTATTAAACTCCGGTTGCAGGTAGTGAGCCACGTGTCCATAGACCGATTCCTCAGCATAACGTTGCATCCGACTGTCGATGGTTGTATATATCCTCAGACCGTCGGTATAGACGTTGTAGAAGCTGCCGTCCTTCTTGGGGTTCTTTTTGCACCAGCCGCAAAGAGGGTCGTTGGCATAGGCTATGGAATCTATCACAAACTGCCGGTTGTTCCACGAGGGATAATCGTCTTTTTCAGGTTTGTCCATCATCATGTATTGACGCAGGAACTCACGCAAATAAACGGCCATACCGTCTTTATGGTCGGAACGGTGAAAATGCAGTCCTATATCCTCTTGGGCATATTGCTTGTATTCTGCGTCAGACAGATAGCCAGCCTTATGCATTTGTGCCAACACAACGTTTCTGCGCCCTTTGCTGCGGTCGGGATATCTTACGGGGTTGAAATATGATGGATTCTTACATAACCCGACCAGAAGGGCCGACTCGTTCACGGTAAGGTCCTTGGGATCCTTATTAAAATAGGTCTTGGCAGCGGTCTGAATGCCCACGGCTCCATGTAGGAAGTCAAAATAGTTTAAGTATAGGGCAATGATCTCCTCCTTCGTGAAATTGCGCTCGAGTTTTGTGGCAATAACCCATTCTATAGGCTTTTGCAGCAGGCGCTCCGCAGTTGATTTTGCGGGTGCCGAATAGAGCTGCTTGGCAAGCTGTTGCGTAATGGTGCTGCCGCCACCGGCACTCTCCCACCCCAAAAGTCCGCGCTTGACAATAGCACGCGCGAGCGCAATGAAATCGATGCCGGAATGTTCATAGAAGCGCTCATCCTCTGTCGCAACAAGGGCATGGACCAGATGTGGAGAAAGCTGGGAGTATGAAATAGGTATACGGTTGGCTCTGTTGACATTATATGTCCCCATAACCTTGCCGTCAGCCGAATAAATAAGTGATGCCGATTTATTGATAGGGTTTTGCAGATGTTCTATATCCGGAGAATATCCGATGGTGCCGTTCCAGATGAAGTGAAAAAGTACGGCAGCGGTAGCCACCCCTAAGAACAATAAAACCCAAAGAAATCTTATGAATATTTTTCTCATTATGAAATTCAATGTAATTTGTGCAAAAATACTATTTTTCTTTTGAAATGGCATCAATTAATTGAAAATAATCCGTAACTTCGCCATCGAATTTGTAACTATCAATCTGTATTCAAATGGAAAAACATGACTTTGTGACGATTGCCGACCTGTCCAAAGAGGAGTTGCATTATCTTCTCGAAATGGCACAAGAATTTGAGGCACACCCCAACCGGGAATTGCTAAAAGGTAAAGTAGTCGCTACCCTATTTTTCGAGCCATCGACTCGCACCCAACTTAGTTTTCAAACAGCAGCCAACCGTCTCGGCGCACGCGTCATAGGTTTTTCCGATGCCAAGACTTCCAGCACCACGAAAGGCGAGACGCTGAAAGACACCATACTGATGGTGAGCAATTATGCTGACATCATTGTGATGAGACATTTTATAGAGGGAGCTTCGCAATATGCCAGCGAAGTGGCTCCGGTACCTATCGTCAATGCCGGAGACGGAGCACACATGCATCCGTCACAATGTCTGCTCGACCTCTATTCCATCTATAAGACGCAGGGCACGTTGGAAAACTTGAATATCTATCTTGTGGGCGATTTGAGATATGGCCGCACCGTGCATTCGCTCATCATGGCCATGCGTCATTATAACCCCACATTTCACTTTATTGCTCCTAAGGAACTCGCTATGCCACAGGAGTATAAGCTATATTGCAAGCAGAACAAAATCAAGTTTTACGAGCATACGGAATTTGATGAAAACATCATTGCCGATGCCGATATTTTGTATATGACGCGAGTTCAGAAAGAACGTTTTTCAGACCTTATGGAATATGAGCAAGTGAAGAACGTGTATATTCTGCGCAATTCCATGCTTGGAAAAGTTAAGCCGAATATGAAGATCATGCACCCTCTGCCACGTGTGAATGAAATTGCATACGATGTTGACGACAACCCACACGCATATTATATACAGCAGGCTAAAAACGGGCTGTATGCCAGGGAAGCCATATATTGCCACTGTTTGGGAATAACACTCGACGACATTAGAAACGATAAGACCATTATATAAGAACAACAATATACAAGCGATATAGACTATGGGAAAGAAAGAACTACAAGTGGCGGCAATCGAAAACGGTACCGTTATAGACCATATACCGGCCAACAAGACATACGAGGTGGCAAAATTGTTGAGTCTTCATGATTTGGACGCGCAGGTCACCATTGGCTATAACCTGCCCTCGAGCAAGCTGGGGAAGAAAGGCATCATCAAAATAGCAAACAAATTTTTCACCGATGAGGAAATCAGCAAGCTGTCGGTTATTGCTCCTAAGATTATTCTCAATATCATTAGGAATTATGAGGTGGTGGAAAAGAAAACAGTGGAGACGCCCGATGAACTTCGTGGAATTGTGAAATGCAATAATCCGAAATGTATCACTAACAATGAACCTATGCAGACCATCTTCAACATCGTGGAGAAAAACATTGGAATTCTAAAGTGCCATTATTGTGATATGGAACAGGATATAAACAATGTGGAATTGATTTAATACAAATCAGCGGATCGGCGCGCTTAATGTCCATAATTAATTAACTTTAGGTTGCAAATCAGAGATAATTTATTTAATTTTGCAATCTGATTAAGATTTAAACCATTATTATAAAAGTCAACACAATGGAAAGAGACCAGGAGATTTTTAATCTTATAGAAAAAGAACACCAACGCCAACTGAGAGGCATGGAGCTCATCGCATCTGAGAACTTTGTCAGCGAGGAAGTGATGAAGGCTATGGGTAGTTATCTTACCAATAAATATGCCGAAGGCTATCCCGGTAAGCGTTATTACGGTGGCTGCCAAGTGGTAGACCAGGTGGAGACCTTGGCCATAGAGCGTGTCAAGAAACTCTTTGGCGCCGAATATGCCAACGTTCAGCCTCATTCAGGGGCACAGGCTAACCAGGCTGTATTGCTGGCAGTACTCAAACCTGGAGATACTTTCATGGGATTGGACCTTGACCAGGGCGGTCACCTTTCTCACGGCAGCAAAGTAAATACGTCGGGAATTCTCTATAAACCTGTGGGATATACTTTGAATCGAGAGACTGGTCGTGTTGACTATGACGAAATGGAGCGGCTGGCTTTGGAGAACAAACCTAAGCTCATTATCGGCGGCGGGTCTGCCTATAGCCGCGAGTGGGACTATGCTCGTATGCGCAAGATTGCCGACGAAGTGGGGGCATTGCTGATGATAGATATGGCCCATCCTGCCGGACTAATTGCAGCTGGGCTGCTCGATAACCCCTTGAAATATGCCCACATTGTTACAACCACGACGCACAAGACACTGCGTGGTCCTCGCGGCGGTGTTATTCTTTTGGGTAAGGATTTCGAGAATCCTTGGGGATATACCACGAAGAAAGGCGTGGTGAAACCCATGAGTATGCTTCTTAACTCTGCCGTATTCCCCGGTAATCAGGGTGGTCCGCTGGAACATGTGATTGCAGCTAAGGCTGTAGGCTTTGGCGAAAATCTCCTCCCATCATGGAAAGAATATGCTACCCAGGTTAAGAAAAATGCTTCTGTGTTGGCTCAGGCGCTTACGGAGCACGGCTTCAGCATTGTCAGTGGAGGCACGGATAATCATTCTATGTTGCTCGACCTTCGTCAGAAATATCCCGATCTAACGGGAAAGATAGCAGAAAATGCTTTGGTGGCAGCTGATATTACGGTAAACAAAAATAAGGTTCCCTATGACGAGCGCAGTGCATTCCAAACCTCAGGAATTCGTTTGGGCACGGCAGCAATGACAACACGTGGAGCCAAGGAAGACATGATGCATCTCATTGCCGACCTCATCGATGAGGTTTTGGCCGACCCGGAGAATGACCACGTCATCAAGACCGTACGCGAAAAGGTAAACGCCACGATGAAAGAATACCCTCTGTTTGCTTATTAAACTTGGGATTTTAACAATACTCGCACCTTTTAAGGATGATAGGGACGTTAAATCAGAAATATTTTCTGATTGCGTCCCTATCTTAATAAAGTATATTTTGAAACTACGATTTGCATCTTTACTTGTAGCATTGCTGCTGTGTACAACGGCATATTCGCAAACACCTGTGGCCAATCGCATTAAGGCTATGGTTAGGAGTTTGCCGAGTGAGGCTATAGTCGTAGCAAAATATACAGACAATCACCGTCACTGTTTGTATTATATAGAAGGCAATCGGCTATTTTGCTATGATGTAATGGTAAATCGTAGAGAGGAAGTTCATTTCGCCAATGGCAGCTATGATAAGATTCTTTCTGCTTGGCTAAGTCCAGATGGCAACTTCTTTTTCATAGCGGTCGACAAGGGAAACCTCGTGAACTCCTATATGGATTGCGGACAAGAACTATGGCGTTTTGATTCCCGCACCAAGCGCACATACAAAGTTGGCGTTGGTTTCAAGATAGAACATCGCAAGAAATGCATTGTTATCAAGCGTGGCAGTAGATGCCTGAATCCTTCGGCCCCACCCTCCCGCCGACGCTGGATGGCTCAGGACCACTTTTATGATCCATACGGTAAAGTGATTTGGGCAAAGGAGGAATATGAAGTGAAAGAGTAAGAGTAAGTGCAAGGAAAGCGCTATCTTACAGTGATATGGAAGCAGCCCTGCTTTACTTCGTATTTAATGTAACACCTGTTAGATTCTCGCATATCACGCAATACTTCGGCGAGAATGTATTTCAAAGTGTCGTTGCGCACCGGTCTTCTGGGTTCTCCCGGAGCTTCCACAGTTTTATAACGGTTATAGCAAATATCGAAAGTGGTGCCATAAAGATGGCAGCTGTTTTCGGTCGCATTGCCGTTATGTCCGCGAAGTTTTACAACATCATCCTTCGTACGCAGCGCGCTTGTAACGATCAACTTGTGCAAGGGCACCCCCTTCAACTGAAGACTATCAAAAAAGTTGCTTCCGATGTCGTGCAATAGATTTGAAGCACGGGGAACCAAATAGGGAATGCTTCTTTTAAGCTTGTCTACATGGAAATAAGGATTGCTCGCAATGTAAACCAATTCAGATTTCATGCTTTCAGCTTCGTCACGATTAGTTACAGGACTTACCCCCCATTTGATAGCCGACGCAAATTGCACGTCCTGCAAATCAGGAAATGTCTTGGAATAGCCGGGGACACTAAGTATTTTGTTTTTGACTATCGAGCCGTCTGCATTAAAAAACTTTGGGGTTGAAGCCGAACTACGCCTATTCTCGTTTGCCGACACAGGACTGTCGCCTGCCCTCTTTCCAGTCTCTGCTTTTGAGGTCTTGTTCTCTGTCTTTTGAACTTCTGCCCCACCATCCTGATTCGTCGAGGATGATTGGACAGGCCTATCGGCAGCTACAGAAGGAAATATGCAGCGTACTAAAGCCAAAACGAATGTCACGGTTAAAAAACCTTTGAGAAATTGAGATTTCGTTATTTTCATTTCGTATGCAAAAATACCACAAAACAAAAGAAGCACAAAACAAAACAATGGAAAATACATGGCCCACCCCTCATGTTTTTGTATATTTTGTTCTCCTTCTCATATATTTATTGTAAATTTGCATCGTTAGTATATATCTTTATAAATAAAAACTTTGATAGAGAAACATATTATTTTAGAGGACATAGACCCCGTCGTTTTTTATGGGGTGAACAATGCACATCTCCAGATGTTGAAGTCATTATTCCCGCAACTCCGTATCATGGCACGCGATAATGTCATTAGGGTGCTGGGAGATAAGGAAGATATGGCGAAGATAGAGGAAAGCATTGAGAAAATGCGCAAGCATGTCCTGAAGTATAATTCTATCTCCGATGAAGACGTTCTCGATATCATTAAGGGACATAAGACTAAGGCTGACGCTGTAAAGAATGTCGTGGTGTTCAGCACTTCCGGAAAGCCCATCAAAGCACGGTCTGCCAATCAGCAACTGCTCGTGGACGCCTTTGAAAAAAGCGACATGATTTTCGCCGTAGGACCGGCCGGAACAGGTAAGACCTATCTGAGTATCGCTTTGGCCGTGAAGGCACTAAAGGAAAAGAACGTAAAAAAGATAATACTAAGTCGCCCTGCTGTTGAGGCGGGAGAGAAGTTAGGGTTCTTGCCTGGTGATATGAAGGAGAAGATAGACCCGTATCTCCAACCCCTCTACGATGCCTTGGAAGATATGATTCCGGCCTCGAGGCTGCAGGAGATGATGGACAAACGCATTATTCAGATTGCCCCATTGGCATTCATGCGAGGCCGAACGCTGAACGATGCGGTCATCATATTGGATGAGGCTCAGAACACGACGACCGCCCAAATTCGAATGTTCCTCACGCGAATGGGATGGAATTCTAAGATGATTATTACCGGAGACCTGACCCAGATAGATTTACCGAGGGAGCAAAAGAGCGGTCTCAAGGAAGCAATCGAAATCCTTTCTGATATAGAAGATATTTCCGTCATTAATCTATCACAAAAGGATATCGTCCGCCATAAGCTTGTAAGCATGATCGTCACCGCCTATGATATCTATGATAAAAGGAGGAAGGACGAACGGTCTGGGTATGATAAAAGGCTTCGCACGGAACAAAAGCCGCAGACAATTACCACTGCCGATGACACATCGCAGGCTTAAAACGAGTTGTTTCGAGATTTATAGTTTAACCATTTAATATAGGAGCCCCAAGCACACAGCATTCCTTGAAAGAGGAACGGGGAAAGTCTTTATGAAAGCATTAACAAATACTGATTTCCATTTCGATGGACAAAAGAGTGTTTATCACGGAAAAGTACGTGACGTTTACAACATCAACGACGACCTCATTGTAATGGTTGCCACAGACCGAATCTCTGCATTCGACGTAGTATTGCCTAAGGGCATCCCATTCAAGGGACAAGTTCTCAATCAAATTGCCTCCAAGTTTTTGGATTCCACTAAAGATATATGTCCCAACTGGAAGCTGGCCACTCCTGACCCAATGGTGACCGTAGGCTTGAAATGTGAGGGATTCCGTGTCGAAATGATTATCCGTTCTATCCTCACGGGCTCTGCCTGGCGTGCCTATAAGGAAGGAAATCGCGAACTTTGTGGCGTTAAATTGCCCGACGGGATGCGTGAAAATGAGCGTTTCCCCGAACCTATAGTTACCCCCACAACCAAGGCAGACGAAGGCCACGACTTGAATATTTCTCGTGAAGAAATTATCAAGCAAGGCATTGTTTCTGCAGAAGACTATGCTGTTATCGAAGACTGGACCCGCAAATTGTTTGCACGTGGACAGGAGATTGCTGCCAAGCATGGACTTATCCTTGTAGATACCAAGTATGAATTCGGTAAACGCGGCGACCAGATATACCTTATTGACGAAATCCACACACCCGATTCAAGCCGATATTTCTATGCAGACGGCTATGAGGAGCGCTTCAAGAAAGGGGAACCACAAAAGCAGCTTTCTAAGGAATTTGTTCGCCAATGGCTCATCGAGCACAATTTCATGAACGAGCCCGGACAAACCATGCCGGAAATCACAGATGAATATGCAGAGAGCGTATCCGATAGATATATTGAACTCTATGAGCACATCACTGGTGAGAAATTCAACAAGGCAGCCGAAGAAGATGATATTGCTGCCCGCATAGAACGAAACGTCAAGAACTATCTTGCCAATCACAAGTAATTCCTGATATGTATCAGCAGGAAAAGATAAAACCTTACGGCGATAAAGGTGATAAAGGGAAGCTCGTGGCGAAGATGTTTGATAACATTGCTGACCATTACGACACCCTGAATCATCGCTTATCGTGGAATATTGACAAAGGATGGAGGCGCAAAGCCATCAAACAGCTTGAGCGGTTCCATCCTCAAGTCATCCTTGATATTGCTACGGGAACAGGCGATTTCGCCATTCAATCCGCAGCAATGCTGAAGCCCGAGAAGGTTGTTGGTGCTGATATTTCAGAGGGGATGATGGCTATTGGCCGAAAGAAAGTCGAAGCGTTGGGGTTGCAAAACGTCATATCGTTTCAGAAGGAGGACTCACTCCACATGGCGTTTCCCGACAATTCATTTGATGCAGTAACTGCAGCATTTGGCATACGCAACTTTCAGGATCTGGACCAGGGGCTTGCAGAAATGTGCCGGGTGCTCAAGCCGGGGGGACATCTCAGCATTGTGGAACTCACAACTCCCATTACTTTCCCCATGAAACAACTGTTTAAAATCTATTCCCACACGTTTCTGCCCCTATATGCCAGCTTGATTTCTAAAGATAAAAGCGCCTATGAATATCTGACAGCCACTATAGAAGCCTTCCCACAAGGCGAGCAAATGATGGATATTCTTAAAAAAGCAGGTTTCCGAGAAACTTCTTTCGAACGGCTTACCTTTGGAATCTGCACTTTATATTTAGCTCAAAAATAGAATACGGCACAGTTTTACTCTCCATCTATTTTATTTAAAAACAAAGCATTATGGACAAATATGGACTGATAGGCTATCCGCTTGTGCATTCTTTTTCAATTGATTATTTCAATGAGAAATTCAAAAGTGAAGGAATTGACGCTGTTTATAACAACTTCGAGATTCCCTCTATTGACGTATTTCCCGAAGTAATCGATACCAATCCCGACCTGCGTGGGCTCAACGTCACCATACCTTATAAGGAGAAGGTGATAAGCTATCTGAACACTCTAAGTCCGGAAGCCCGTGCCATAGGTGCAGTCAACGTGATAAAGGTGACGCATAAAGGTAAAAACACCATATTGAAAGGTTATAATAGCGACGTGATAGGCTTCACCAAAAGCATAGAGCCCATGTTGGAACCTTACCATAAGAAAGCTTTGATTTTAGGAACAGGGGGAGCTTCCAAAGCGATAGACTATGGGTTGAAGTCCCTCGGGATAGAGACCATGAAGGTGAGCCGATATGATCGAGCGAATACCATTCAATACGAAAACATCACGGCCGATGTAATCAAAGAGTACAATGTCATCGTCAATTGCACACCCTGTGGTATGTATCCCCGAGCAGACGAATGTCCTCCATTGCCTTATGAAGCAATGGACGAGCACTGTCTACTCTACGACCTTATCTACAATCCCAATGAAACCTTGTTTATGAAGAAAGGAGTGGCACAGGGAGCCACCGTCAAGAACGGACTCGAAATGCTGCTCTTACAAGCCTTTGCCAGTTGGAAATTTTGGCACGAAAAAGATTGATACAAAGTTATTTGTAATTATGAACAATAGATATATGATGCGTGGCGTGAGTGCCGCCAAGGAAGATGTGCACAATGCCATCAAAAACATTGATAAGGGAATTTTCCCTCATGCTTTTTGTAAGATAATTCCTGATGTGCTTGGCGGGGACCCCGACTATTGCAACATCATGCATGCCGACGGTGCCGGCACTAAGTCGTCATTGGCCTATATGTATTGGAAAGAGACCGGCGACCTTAGCGTTTGGAAAGGTATTGCCCAGGATGCCGTTGTGATGAATACCGACGACTTGCTGTGCGTTGGTGCCGTAGACAACATTTTGGTATCGAGTACCATCGGACGCAACAAGATGTTGGTACCCGGAGAGGTTATCAGTGCCATCATCAACGGAACAGATGAATTGCTCGCACAGATGCGCGACATGGGTGTGGGCATATGGCCTACAGGAGGCGAGACGGCCGATGTAGGCGACCTTGTACGCACCATCATTGTCGACTCCACCGTCACCTGCCGCATGAAGCGTTCCGAAGTTATTGACAATGCTAACATCCGCCCTGGCGATGTTATCGTGGGGCTGAGCTCCACTGGTCAGGCTACCTATGAAAAACAATACAACGGTGGTATGGGTAGCAACGGTCTGACCAGCGCTCGTCACGATGTTTTCGCGAAATATCTTGCCGAGAAATTCCCTGAAAGCTATGACCATGCCGTACCTGAAGAGCTGGTTTATAGCGGTAAGTATAAACTCACGGACACGATAGAAGGAGTCCCGGTGAATGCTGGGCAGCTGGTCCTCTCCCCCACTCGCACCTATGCACCGGTTATCAAGCGCATGCTCGACGAATTGAGACCGGAAATTCATGGTATGGTACACTGCACCGGAGGCGCTCAGACCAAAGTGCTCCATTTCGTAAATGACAATTGCAAAGTTATCAAAGACAATATGTTCCCCATCCCTCCCCTGTTCAAGGCAATCCATGATTGTTCGGGAACAGACTGGAAAGAAATGTATCAGGTGTTCAATATGGGACATCGCATGGAAATATACGTCCGCCCGGAAATTGCCGAGCAGGTTGTCGCCATCAGCCAAAGCTTCAACATCGACGCCCGCATCATCGGCCACATAGAGGAGGGCAAGCGGTCATTAACCATCAAATCAGAATTTGGAGAATTTAATTACTAATGGCAAATAACGATATATTAGAAAAACTCGACGGCCTGGAGGCGCGTTTTGAAGAAGTAAAGACGCTCATCACCGACCCTTCGGTCATTGCCGACCAGAAACGCTATGTCAAGCTGACCAAGGAATATAAGGATCTCAGCGAGATTATGGATGTTCGTAGCCGATATGTGGCCTGCTTGAATAGCATCAACGAGTCAAAGGATATCCTGGCCAACGAGAGCGACCCAGACATGAAAGAGATGGCTCGCGAAGAGTTGTCGACCAATGAAGAATTACGACCCACGCTGGAAGAGGAAATCAAGATAGCTCTTGTTCCCAAAGACCCGGAAGACGCTAAAAACGTACAAATGGAAATTCGTGCTGGGACCGGTGGTGATGAGGCTGCCCTCTTTGCCGGCGACCTTTTCAATATGTATAAGAAGTTTTGTGACTCCAAAGGATGGTCGATTAGTGTAACCAGCGTTTCTGAAGGCTCTGTTGGAGGATACAAGGAAATAGATTTTGCTGTGAGCGGCGATAACGTCTACGGTGTTCTGAAATATGAAAGCGGTGTGCATCGTGTACAGCGAGTGCCGGCCACCGAGACACAAGGCCGTATGCACACGTCTGCTGCCACGGTGGCTGTGTTGCCCGAAGCTGATAAGTTTGAGGTGAACATTAACGAGGGCGACATTAAATGGGATACTTTCCGCTCGAGCGGTGCAGGTGGACAGAATGTGAACAAGGTCGAGTCGGGAGTTCGTCTGCGCTATCCATGGAAGAATCCCAATACCGGCGAAATAGAGGAAATCCTCATCGAATGTACCGAGACACGAGACCAACCAAAGAACAAGGAGCGCGCCTTGAGTCGTCTCTATACCTATATATACGATCACGAGCGCTCCAAATATCTCAACGATATTTCCAGCCGACGTAAGAGTTTGGTTTCTACGGGCGACCGCAGTGCAAAGATTCGCACATATAATTTCCCGCAGGGGCGTGTCACCGACCATCGCATCGGCTATACGACCCACGACTTGCAAGGCTTTCTTAATGGCGATATTCAAGACTTGATCGACCATCTGACGGTGGCTGAAAACGCTGAGAAGCTAAAGGAAAACGAACTGTAAGTTCTGACCATGGACAACGAGAAGAGCTATAAAATTTGGAAAAAGCGGCAAATAGAACAACTGTTCTTCTCTATCTTGGCATTTTCGATCGGCATAGCACTAACGGCTCTCGTCAGCTGCTTCGTGCCAATGTCGGCTAAAATGGAAACCGCATCTTCGATTGTGTCAGGTTGCCTGCTCTTGGCTGTAGTCAAAATTTATCTCAATAAAAAATATAAAAAGCATGAATCGTGAACAGCTTGTCACCCAGATTTTCAAGAAGAAATCGTTTCTTTGTGTAGGACTTGATCCGGATATTCACAAGATTCCGGAACATCTGCTTGACGAATACGACCCCATCTTTGATTTCAACAAGCAGATCATTGACGCCACGGCGTCTTACTGTGTGGCCTACAAACCCAACTTGGCATTCTATGAGAGTTGGGGCGTGAAAGGCATCGAATCCTTTGAGCACACCGTGCAATACCTAAAGAAATTTTATCCTGAACATTTCATCATTGCCGATGCAAAGCGAGGAGATATTGGCAACACGTCTAAGATGTATGCCCGTACGTTTTTTAAAGAATACGATGTTAACGCACTTACTGTGGCGCCCTATATGGGTGAAGACAGTGTTACGCCATTCCTCGAATATGAGGATAAATGGGTCGTATTGCTTGCTCTGACATCCAATAAGGGCTCGCACGATTTCCAACTCACTAAGGACGACAATGGTGAGCGCTTGTTTGAGAAGGTGCTGCGCCAAAGTCAGGAGTGGGGAAACTGCGAAAATATGATGTATGTTGTGGGAGCCACGCAAGGCCGAATGTTTGAGGATGTCCGCCGAATAGCGCCCAACCATTTTCTGCTTGTGCCTGGTGTAGGCACGCAGGGTGGAAGTCTGCAGGAAGTCTGCAAATACGGCATTATTAAAGACTGTGGCCTGCTCGTTAACTCCAGTCGCGGCATTATTTATGCCGGTCACGACAGGGGCTTTGCGGCTGCCGCTGCGCAAAAGGCCAAGGAACTTCAACAGCAAATGGCAGCAGAGCTGGAAAAGCTGAAGTAAACTTACTTTGATTATGCACGAATACTCCACTCATATTGTGGGGAGATAAAGATCTTAAATCGATGTGCAGAAACTTGTTGGTGTTTAATTGATAATTACCATTGAAAATTATGAATAAAACACCGTTTAAAATTCGCGTATTTAAAAACGATAAGCAATTTGTTTTAAATACGCGAATTCTTTTTGTTTTTTATAACTCTCTATGAATCAGCCATATAACTATTATACACGTTGAGATAAGAGAAAATCACGTCATCATTGCATTGCGGTTACTATCTCATCGCATGGCCATCTCTGCCCAATCGCATTGCGACAAAGGCCCATCCGCGTTGCGTTCTCTATCTAAAGGCAGCGCGATAAAAGCCTAACTGCAATTCCAACAGATTTTTCCAGCGTTTACAAGTTATAATTTCCTGTAAAATTTAACAGTCTGATATCTATAACGTGACAAAATGCAGGTACGTTTTTCGTGACTTTTTCTTTATATTAAATACGGTCTATACGGGAACTATATCTGCCGATAATATACTATTCAGGAACAACTTTCCGTCTTGGGTGCAACTTCTATACCAAAAACACGCTTTCATTTCACAAAAGAGGTCCATGTGTGCAATTTATAATTCGTTGCATATACAAAAAATCAAATAATGGTTGATTTTTTCTCATATTAGGGAATAATGTATTATATTTGCACAAATATATAAATCTATTTCATGATATGGAATTTACAGCAAAACAAATAGCTCAATTCATCCAAGGCAAAGTAGTAGGTGATGAGAATGCCAGTGTGCATACCTTTGCGAAAATAGAAGATGGCGTTCCTGGTGCTATTTCTTTTCTGGCCACTCCTAAATACATCCAATACGTATACGATACCCAATCATCTATCGTGCTTGTCGATGAGTCTATCGAGATAGATCGTCCCGTCAGCGCGACGCTGATTATGGTGAAGAACGCGCGCGACTGCATAGCTAAGTTGCTACAGCTCTACGAATCGTCAAGGCCAAAGAAAACCGGTATAGACTCCCTGTCATTCATTTCTCCTCAAGCCAAGATTGGCAAGAATGTTTATGTGGGTCCGTTTGCCTGCATTGCCGAAGGTGTAGAGATTGGTGACAACTGCCAAATATATCCCCATGCCACTATTGGCGAGAATGTGAAGATAGGTGACGGATGTGTTATCTATCCCAATGCGAGCATTTATCATGATTGCAAAATAGGCAACAATGTCATCATACATTCCGGAGCTGTAATAGGTGCTGATGGTTTCGGCTTTGCCCCCAATGGCGACAGCTACGATAAGATTCCGCAGATTGGTATCGTCACGATAGAGGACGATGTGGAGATAGGAGCTAATACTTGTGTCGATCGTTCTACAATGGGCTCCACCTATATCCATAAGGGTGTAAAACTGGACAACTTAGTGCAAATCGCTCACAATACGGACATTGGCGAGAATACCGTCATGTCTGCTCAGGTGGGTGTCGCCGGGTCCACCAAGGTGGGCCAGTGGTGTATGTTTGGCGGACAGGTTGGTATTGCCGGACATATCACTATCGGCAATCGAGTGATGCTTGGGGCGCAGTCTGGAGTTCCAAGCTCGTTGAAAGACAACCAGACGCTTATCGGAACACCTCCTATGCATCAAATCCCCTACTTTAAGAGTCAGGCCTTGTTCCAGAGACTGCCTGATATATATAAGCAGTTGTCAGCCTTGCAGAAGGAAGTGGAAGAACTCAAAAATAGGAAATAAATGGATACCGCAAAACAAAAGACGCTCGGTGGTAGCTTTTCTTTTTTCGGCAAAGGACTTCATACGGGCCTTAACCTCACTGTTACATTTAATCCGGCGCCAGAGAACACTGGTTATAAAATACAGCGCATCGACCTTGAGGGACAGCCTGTCATCGATGCCGTAGCAGAGAACGTAACCGACACACAGCGTGGTACGGTGCTTGAAAAAGGAGATGCAAGGGTTTCTACCGTGGAGCATGGTCTCTCCGCCCTATATGCAATGGGCATAGACAATTGCCTCATTCAGGTGAACGGACCGGAATTCCCTATCCTCGATGGGTCGGCTGCACTCTATGTAGAAAAGATTAAAGAGGTGGGCATCGTAGACCAAAATGCACCCAAAGACTATTATATCATCAGAAAGAAAATAGAGATAAAGGATGAGGAATCGGGTTCGTGCATCACCATATTGCCCGATATGGATTTCTCCATCACTGCCATGTGCTCTTTCCAGTCCAAATTTATCAGCAGCCAGTTTGCCACACTTGACAACATTGCCAACTATGCTCAGGAGATTGCACCGGCCCGCACATTTGTGTTTGTACGCGACATTGTGCCTCTTTTGGAGGCCAACCTCATCAAAGGTGGTGACCTTGATAACGCTATCGTAATCTACGAGCGACAGGTTGAACAGGCGCAGCTTGACAAGCTCGCTGACTTTATAAAAGTGCCGCATATGGATGCCACGAAGATTGGATACATACAGCACAAACCCCTGCAATGGGACAACGAATGTACGCGCCATAAACTACTTGATATAATTGGTGACATGGCGCTGATAGGCAAGCCTATAAAGGGTCGTATTATTGCGACAAGACCTGGACATACTATCAATAATAAGTTTGCCCGACTGATGCGTCGTGAAATTCGCAAACATGAAATTCAGGCTCCGATCTACGACCCCAATGAGGAACCTCTGATGGACAATATCTACATTCGCAAGCTCCTGCCCCATCGCTACCCCATGCAGTTGGTCGACAAAGTAGTGGCTATGGGCGCCACGAGTATTGTAGGCATTAAAAACATTACGTCCAACGAACCGTTTTTCCAAGGCCATTTTCCCAATGAACCCATCATGCCGGGAGTGCTTCAAATAGAGGCTTTGGCACAGTGTGGCGGCTTGTTGGTACTCAGTCAGTTGGAAGAGCCCGAGAAATGGTCTACCTATTTCCTGAAGATTGACAACGTAAAGTTCCGCCGGAAAGTCGTGCCGGGCGATACTCTCCTGTTCAAGGTAGAGTTGCTTCAGCCTTTGCGACATGGCATCAGCTCCATGAAGGGATATGCTTTTGTTGGCGATAATGTAGTATCGGAAGCTACGTTCACCGCTCAGATAATCAAGAATAAATAACGACTATGAATCAAATAAGTCCCTTAGCATTTGTTCACCCAGAGGCTCAACTTGGCGACAACAATACCATTGGGCCGTTTTGCTATATTGACCGAAACACAGTAATAGGCGACAACAACGTTTTTCTGAATAGTGTTACGGTTTTTGCAGGAGCACGTATCGGCAATGGCAATGAAGTGTTCCCGGGAACCAGCTTGGCCACCAAGCCTCAGGACTTGAAATATAAAGGGGAGGAAACAATTTGTGAGATTGGTGACAACAACAGTATTCGTGAAAATGTAACCATCTCTCGCGGCACTGCCTCTAAAGGCACGACGAAGGTTGGCAACAACAATCTGCTCATGGAGAATATGCATCTCGCCCATGACTGCATTCTGAATAACAATGTCATTATCGGCAACTCCACTAAGTTTGCCGGTGAAGTGGTCATTGACGACAATGCTATTGTTAGCGCGGAAGTGCTATGCCATCAGTTTTGCAGGGTTGGAGGATATGTCATGATTCAAGGCGGAAGCCGTTTCAGTCAGGATATTCCACCCTATATTATTGCCGGCAAAGAGCCTATACGCTATGCTGGCATCAATTTGATAGGGCTTCGTCGGCACGGTTTCAGCAACGAACTGATACATCACATCCATGAAGCCTATCGTCTGCTTTACAGCAAGGGAGTGCTGGCCGAAGGCATTCAGGAAATAAAGAATAATCTGCAGATAACCCCGGAAATACAATATATCATTGATTTTGTGTCGACTTCAAAAAGGGGAATCATCAGATAAACACCAATACGGGAATTGCTAAAGAGAGTTAGCAGTCTATGCAGGCAAGTGTAGGCTTCTAACTCTTATTTTATATGGTTGTCGATATTTATCGATAGTGACAAACTTTAGTTCTATGAAAAACCTTGTTGTCATCGTGGGTCCCACAGGAGTAGGCAAAACAGAGTTGTGTCTTCAAGTTGCCGAGCATTATGACATACCGATTATCAATGCAGACTCACGGCAGATCTTTGCCGAGCTGCCTATTGGTACGGCAGCCCCCACCCCACAGCAGCAACAACGGGTGAAGCATTATTTCGTGGGTAATCATCATATTACGGATTATTATTCTGCTGCCCTATACGAAAGAGACGTGCTGGCCTTGCTTGAAAAATTGTTTTCAGTTCATGACATTGCGCTCCTTTCGGGAGGCTCAATGATGTACATCGACGCGGTTTGTAAAGGCATAGATGATATTCCAACCGTAGATCATGCAACGAGAGAACTGTTTAAGCAACGTCTCAACACGGAGGGACTTCCCGCTATGGTAGAAGAACTTAGGAGGCTTGACCCCGAGCATTATAATATTGTTGATAAGAAAAATCCCAGACGTGTGATTCATGCGTTGGAAATATGCCACATGACAGGAAAGACTTACACGTCGTTTCGCACGAACAGCAGGAAGGAACGCCCTTTCCATATCATCAAGATAGGACTTAATCGACCTCGTGAAGAACTCTATGAACGCATCAACCAACGAGTGCTCCAAATGATGGACGAAGGGCTGGAGGATGAAGCTCGACAGCTTTATCCCAAGAAAGGACTCAACTCGCTGAATACTGTTGGTTACAAAGAGATGTTCAAATATATTGAGGGTGAGATTCCACGTGAGGAGGCCATCAGACAAATACAGTCGAATACACGTCAATATATGCGAAAACAACTGACTTGGTTTAAAAAAGACAATACAATTCAATGGTTTTCACCCCATAACCTTGAAGATATCTTAAATTGTATAGACAAAAACATTCTATAAGCCACTATTTTTCGTAAATTTGCAAATAATGTTTGTCTTTAGGCAGCATACGTATATCTGGAATCAGAAGGACACAAATATATGAAGAAATTTATAAGCCGGATTTGGCGCAAAATAAAAAACTTCGGCCCTTGGTACAAAAGCCTGTACAAGGGTAAGCCGTGGTATATCAAAACCTTGGCAGCTATACTTTCGTGTATAGTGGTTTTTATTCTCTATCTTGGAGCCGTAGACATTAATTTGTTTTGGCTGTTCGGCAAGAGCCCCGGTTACTTCTCCGGTATTATGGACCCGCAAACCAGTCAGGCTTCTGAGATTTACAGTGCTGATGGAAAGCTGATTGGGAAGTTCTTTAACGAGAACCGCACTCCTGTGAAATACGAGGAGGTGAATCCCGTATTTTTCGATGCATTAATCGCTACCGAAGACGTGCGCTATTATAGTAGACCGCGTGGAATGGCTGTCGACGTGATGGGCATTATGTCGGCCATCAAGGATGCACTGCTTCATCACGAGGGACGTGGCGCATCAACGATTTCACAGCAATTGGCCAAGAATATGTTTCGTGTGCGCTCGCAATACTCCACGGGATTGCTGGGCAAGATTCCAGGGTTGAGGATTCTCATTATCAAAAGCAAGGAATGGATTATTGCCACTAAGCTTGAGACAGTATTCAACAAGAAAGAGATACTCACGATGTATGCTAATACGGTGGATTTCGGTTCCAACGCCTATGGCATCAAAACAGCTGCCAAGACCTATTTTGACACTACTCCCAAAGATCTCACTACTGAGGAGGCTGCCGTACTTGTGGGAATGTTGAAGGCAACAACTCTTTACAACCCTAAGAGTAACCCCAAAAACAGTTTGGCAAGACGTAACACCGTACTGTCGAATATGGTGTCTAACGGTGCACTAAGTAAAGCAGACTGTGACTCGCTGCAGAAACTTCCCATCAAGCTCAAATACAAGATGCAGGAAAATTACGATGGACAGGCCATGTATTTCAGGCAGGCCATTGCTGACTACCTTGCTCCTTGGTGTGAGGAAAACGGATATGACCTGTATAGTTCGGGGCTGAAAATCTACACCACCTTGGACACCCGTATGCAGAAATATGCAGAACAGGCGGCCATCAAACAGATGAAATTTGTTCAGCAGAACTTCAACAACCATTGGAGTATCTATCGAAAGCAGGACGCCAACTGGCTGCGTCAGGAGCCTTGGCGTGCAGAAAACGGCAAGCCTATTCCTGATTTTATTGACAAGATTGCAGAGCGTCAGCCTTTCTACAAAGCCTTACAGGAACGCTTTGCCGACAACCCCGACTCCGTCAGATACTACTATAAAGAATGGAAACATCCCGTCAAGGTCTTCGATTATGATAAAGGCACAATCACGAAGAATATGACCTCGGAAGACTCGATCAAGTATATGGTGACATTTATGCATTGTGCGATGGTTGCCATGGAGCCGCAGACAGGAGCCGTAAAGGCATGGGTAGGCGACATTGATTTTAAATCATGGAAATATGACAAAGTATTGGCTGAACGTCAGCCGGGGTCTACATTCAAGCTGTTTGTCTACACAGAGGCCATGAATCAGGGGCTCACCCCTTGCGATAAGCGCCGCGACGAATACATCTCCATGCAGGTGTTTGACAAGAAAAAGAACGAAATGACCACATGGACCCCGGGAAATGCCAATGGCAGATTCTCCGGAGACTCCATTCCCCTAAAAGGTGCCTTTGCAAGGAGTATTAACTCTATAGCAGTGAGGCTGGGACAGGAAATGGGCATCAAGCGAATTATCTCAACCGCCAAGGCGATGGGCATCAAAAGTCCACTTGAAGATGCTCCGTCACTTGCATTGGGCTCCAGTGATGTGACGCTGCTGGAGATGACTAACGCTTATTGTACGGTAGCCAACAACGGAATGCATCATGACCCCGTGCTGGTTACAAAGATTGTGGATAAAGATGGTCGCGAGGTGTATATAGACAGAGTACAGCCTGAACAGGTGATACCCTACAAGAGCGCTTTCCTCGCACAACAACTTCTTCAAGGTGGAATGCGTGAACCCGGCGGAACCAGTCAGAGTCTCTGGGGATATGTGGGGCAGTTTAGAGACACGGATTTTGGAGGAAAAACTGGAACGTCAAACAACCATTCAGATGCCTGGTTTATGTGTGTTTCGCCTAATCTCGTTGCAGGAGCATGGGTTGGAGGCGAATACCGAAGCATCCATTTCCGTACAGGTGCTTTAGGCCAGGGATCGAGAACTGCCTTGCCTATCACGGGACATTTCATGCAGTCTGTCCTCTCCGACCCTGCTTTCCAACAGTATCATGGAAAGTTTAAGAAGCCAGAAGACGCCAACATAACCTGGGATATGTATAATTGTCCGAGTTATTATCCGGTAGTTGCGCCCGACACCACACAACGTGACAGTGTCATTGTGAGCGAGGAGGAGATTATTCTCGACGAAAACGGCAATCCCATAGAAATCAACGTCCCCAAAGAAACAGAAGAAGAGGGACAGGCCTTGCCAGCAGACTCTAAAACGACAAAGAAACAAAAGAAGACAGAAGAAGTCACTTTTGATGATTTATAATATGGAAAGAATCGCATATCCACGCCTGTCAGCTGATATGCGATTCTTCTGTTTAATAGAATCAATTTACACAGATTATACAACAGAATGGCTGAAAAACAAGAGGAAGAGATAGACCTGAACAACGAAGAATTTCAACATGCGCTTCAAATCTTACAGTTTACGCGTCGCTCACTTTTCCTTACGGGGAAAGCCGGAACGGGTAAATCCACCTTCTTGAAATACATTGCCACTCACACGAAAAAGAAAAACGTTATTCTGGCTCCTACAGGTATTGCGGCCATCAATGCCGGAGGCTCTACACTTCATAGTTTTTTCAAAATTCCCTTCCACCCCCTTCTACCCAATGACGTACAATATGCGCCACGAAATATTCGCAAAACCCTAAAATACAATAGCGAGAAAATAAAGATTATCCGTGAATTGGAGTTGATAATCATTGATGAAATCAGTATGGTTAGGGCGGATATTATCGATTTCATCGACAAAGTGCTACGGGTATATTGTCATCGTATGCGTGAGCCGTTTGGAGGCAAACAGCTGTTGCTGGTGGGCGACATCTACCAATTGGAACCTGTTGTTAAAGAAGACGACCGCCAACTGCTTCATACGGCCTATGCTTCTCCTTTCTTTTTCAATGCCAAAGTTTTTGCTGCCATGCAGCTTGTTTCCATTGAACTGAAGAAAGTATATCGCCAAAACGATGCCACTTTCATCAACATTCTTGATAATATCCGTACGTCGAATATCACCGAAAAGGACCTGCGACTGCTTAACAAACAAGTTGGCAGAACAGATACAAGACAGGATAATGAAGCGGAGTCCGTTGATCATTCTCTCTCTATTACACTGTCTACGAGACGCGACACTGTAGACGATATCAACACCCATCGACTCAATGACTTGCCCGGTAAACCACAAATATTTAAGGGAATCATCAGGGGAGAATTTCCGGAGTCGAGCCTGCCAACCCCTATGGAGCTAAACATCAAGCCGGGAGCTCAAGTGCTGTTTGTCAAGAACGACATGAATCACCGATGGGTAAACGGCACCTTGGGGACAGTTACCGGATTTGATGAAGAGATTGGCTATATCTATATTCGTACGGAGGACGGTCAGGAATATAACGTAGAGCCGGAGGTATGGAGCAATGTAAAATATACCTTTAATAATAAGGAAAAGAAAATAGAAGAACAGGAGCTTGGCACCTATACCCAATATCCTGTTCGGTTGGCATGGGCCATCACTGTACACAAGAGTCAAGGACTCACCTTTAGTCATGTGAAAATAGATTTCTCAGGTGGCGTGTTTGCTGCCGGACAAACTTATGTTGCCCTATCTCGTTGTACATCGCTTGAAGGTATCACCTTGAAGAAGCCCATCCGGAGAAACGATATTTTCGTACATCCGGAAGTTGTTCACTTTGCTAAGAACTTTAATAATCAGTCTACTATATTTACGGCCCTCAAACAGTCGAAAGCTGACAAGGAATATTGGGATGCTGCACGTGCCTTCGATCAGGGTGATATGCAATCCGCATTAGACTCGTTCTTCCTGGCCATCCATAGCCGATATGACATAGAAAAACCCGTTTCCAAAAGATATATTCGTCGCAAGCTCAACATCATCAATATTCAGAAACAAGAAATTGAACGGCTGAAAGCAGAGGCTGAACAACGTGAAGAATACCTAAAGCGGCTGGCAGTGGAGTATCTTGTGATGGGGAAAGAATGTGAGCACGAAGGGATGCCTGATGCAGCCATACGAAATTATGAAAAAGCATTGACCCTATGCCCGGATCTCAAAGAAGCAAAAGAAAACATTGAGCGTCTAAGTTGATACCGTTTTCATCAAAGCACATCGAGGCTTCGTTGTCCCTTATTCTTTAGGTCATGCTCCCCTACTCTCCTATCCAAATTCTGAAAATGTAAAAAATTGATAACTATTTTCAGTCCATTATTTCGAAAGCATCTGGAGAGAAAAGGGCTATGTTTCGGTCATCATTATTTGGCTATTTAATCTGAAAATAGCAAGAATAATATGTTTGCTATCTTCCCGTGATGCGGTTAAGTTATAGCGGCCGCACGAAAGAAGCTCTTTCGCATGGCGGTTAGGGCCTTTTCGCTACGCCGTTTGATATCTATTGGCAAGTCTGAAAATAAGAGCTAATAAGTTGTTTTATACAATGCGCTGATTATCAGAAAACTACAAACTTCCTTATATTTCAGGAATTTTGAACGGATGCATAATTTTTTTTGAATTCGCGAAGCATAGAGGGGTGTTTGTCAAGAAAAATACGAGCCAATAACAAGCGTGCATGTAGTATGGAATTTTATTGCACGGCAATTATCGATCCACCTTTTCCATCATTATTCCATTGCCGGCATCTATCTGATGCGTCTCTTCTACGAGCCGATATACAAAGATATTGTTGTCGCCGAAATTACAATAAAGATGATGATTTTGATACCTATAGCTTCCGTATGAAGTTTCTCCTCCACTGGTTTCTGCAATCTGATTACCGTAAATTTTCAGTGAGATGCCACCGTAATCAGTTTCCACGTGCCAATTGCCTTGTATCCAGGAGGGAGCCTTTTCGGAATTGGCATTTGCATCATAGGATGGAGCTGGAACGATTATAGGATCAGCCTTGGCATTGTCGTTGGATGACGCACCTATGTTTATATTCTCAGTTGAATAGCTTTTGGTAGACTCACATTGCCGGATAACCAGCGTCACTCCAAGAATTAAAGCAGCAAGGAGAATCAAAGTGGTTTTCAAACAGCCGTGTCCCTTTCTCCCTACGGCGTTTGTTTTGCCGTTAGAACGATTCTTTTTCGTGTTTTGTGTTGTCTGAAAAGGTGAAAGATTTTTCTCCCGTGTATAAAAGGGTGGCGGTGGCGGAAAAATACCCTCCGTCGTCGATTTATGTGATGATGCCGTTGTGCCGGAATGAGAAGAGTTGGTCTCCTGCCCGGTCGCTCCGGATGTGTTTTCATACGACCCGTCGGCAGAGGCATGATTCTGCGTAGTGTTGTTTGACTCTCCTTCGACAATATAGGTGAATGGTATACCGCAACGCGGACAATTACACTGCAACTCCATCATCCCCGGAGATGCCGGTACCTCGAAGCGAAATCTACATTTCGGACATTTTATTTCCATAATTTTACCTATCCTTCTTCTAAACTTTTATAGTTCCTGTCTCTGATGGTGTGTATCAATGACATGCAAGTTGTCTCTACTGAAAAGCTACCCTGGCTTTGCGCACAACACGCCAAACGGTACCATCTCTCTTGGCAATACCCTCTTCAATGTTTTCTATATGTTTGGGCGGTTGATGCGTGTTTCCATCTACTTTACAGGCGGGTTTGACAAATTGGCTGACGCTAATCATGGCCGTAGCAATGGCATCAGGGGTACTGAGCATGACGAATTTCCCATTTATATCATCTTCCGTTTGCAATTGATAAATACTTTTTCCCACCTGCTCGGACAGGCTGCCCTCCATGAAGGTCCCATCTGGAGACGGTGCAGGAAAAAACAAAGTCTTTGTATCGGGCGACGGATGAGCCTCTGAATTTACAGGCATTTGCAACGTGACTCCTACGGATACAGCGTCTTCATCAGTTGTTCCGTCAGGATGTGCCAAGGCGTTCCCTATCCCACTTGCACCTTGTTGCACTTCATTGAGTTGACGCTCCAATTCTGCTATTTGGCGGGCCTGTTGCTTGGAAGCCGTTTCCAACTTGTCAATTCGAGCTATTATTGGTGCCAACAGCTCGTCTAATTGCTCCTGGCTGACCATGTTTTTGTTGTTTCCAAACATCTGTCAAGTTTTATAGATTTTCTATAAGATTCTCACGAATGCTCCCAATGATGGGATAGAAGAACACAGCATCTTCTATGGCATCGTTGGCATTACGGTCGGGCTCATTCTTATTGACATAGTTCCATCCGTTGATGAGGTGATGTTCCAAATCTTTGTTTATCAAATCCTTGAATTTCATCAACGACTGATTGTCAACAAGAAATCTGTCTGCAACATGAATATCGTCACACAGCTTGCAGAAGAAATCGTTGAACTCTCTTACGGCAGCTACAATGTTTGAACGCACTTCGGCTTTATCCATATCAGCATACGTAAGGTGTTCTTGGGCAATGGCCGAATAATTATACTTCAAACTAGAGTCGAAACTATCCAGCATTTGGTTTAACTGCTCTACATTGGCGTAACCACTATTGTCGCGCATCTGCATCAAGGCGCCACGACAAGTAATCTGTTTGGGCTCTTTGCGCTCCATAACAATAGAAAAGCCGTCTGCGTCGTATTTCTCTCCGTAAACCCGTTCGAATATAGCTTGTGACAACAAATCGAGCTCGCGCTTTGTGCCAACGATGTCAAGGACTTTAGAGCCGGTACCGGAAAACATCACCGAGCGGGGCTTGTCGAGATTGCGATGCTTCATCATGCTTGCTACATAATAGATGAGTGTAGCATAGAAATAGATGAAGACGATTTTAAAACGGCCATCTTCGTTTAGGCGCTGATTATAGGAAAACACATCGTTTTCTCCAACCACTTTGTTCTGAACAACCGAGAACAGGAATGCATTGATGTCTTCACTCTTGCGTTTGGACATGATATCATCAAGTATACCGTTCAGTTCTCCGTAACGGTCATCATCAGCATCAAACAGGCGACGGAAATAATCCACATATTTTATCAGCATCGGGTTGCTGTCTCCATGTGGCACTTCCGAGAACCCATCGCCAAACAGGGCGTTGGCTGCAAAACGAAATGAGGTAAGGATGGTGGGTTGCTGAGCGTTGGACTCGAACACCACAACATCGCTGGAGCCGCCGCCAATATCAATGGAAGCCACTGTAGACGCTGCCCCTCGGAACTGACTCGACCCACGATAGAAGTAATACGGCGCAACCGATTCAGGCATTTGAATCAAATTCTGTTCGTTAGCGTCAGTTCCGAATACATCCTTGAAAGTCTTGGACCACATCTCGCCCAATTTTCGGATGTTTCCCACCTTCATGGATAAGGGGTAAAACCATATAAGGCGTGTCTTTCTAACATCTCCATTTTCCAGCAACACCTTCGTGCGCATGAGTAAGGCAAGTTCTGTAAGATAGGCCCGCACACGCTTAGAGGTGGAAATTTCTGTGGACCATTTAAGATTGGGCACTATTCGGTTGCCATATCCAATGGACTCCTTTTCGTAGATAAAAGGAATGTTTGCGTCTCCGAGCGCCACTATCTCGTCTACGTTTTCTGCGTCCATCCGTTCTGACTCGGAAATCACGGTACGCTGGGGGAAACCATAGTCCTGCCCAATATTACGGGGCAGGAACTCTTGTTTCATGATCACGTCATACAGTATGTGATCTCCATTATATAAGGTGGCCACAAGACGCTCTTTGGCATCCGAACTGATGGCAAGGGGCTCGGGCATCTGACCTTGGCGCATACTTTCGATGTGAGTGTTGGTCGTACCGAAGTCTACCGAGAAAGTATAGGCCTCGTGCCCTTCAATATTGTAAGCCCATCGTGGGCATACGACTCCCTCGGAAAGTAGGCTATCGCGCTCATCAAAGAGTTGGACGTCAACATAATCGAATGCTCCCGGTAACCGGTAATAATCCGAACCTACTCTCTTCTCACTCTTTAGGCTGCGAGATCGTTTTATGGAGGGTAACATATTGACCTCACCACCCGGCACCGACTCGTGGAATTCCAAGTTCAGTCGACAGTTTTCCAACAGTCCCAGCGCACGATCTACGAGCTGCACATTGTATTGTTTCAGATCGGCGGCTTTGATAAATGGGAAAATGCTTAGTGCAAAGGGAACGGTAATAAAGTATCCTCTGTTGTTTTCCCTATCATAACGCATATCCATCCCCACAGCCTTCACATAGGTACGTTCCAATGTGATAAAGCCGTCTTGCTTTTGCACGGGGATTCGAAGCACGGCCTTCACGGTCTCCTGTTGTCCGGTCTGGGTATGGATAAGCTCAAAACGAGGACGTCCGGAGATTGTTCCCTGCAAGTCTTTAACGGTGAAATATTTAAAATACGTTTTGCTCAACGGCAACAGAAAGTCTGCATTATCCGTTTCGCGACTGCCAATAGACAAGTTTCCATCAAAGAAACAATCCTTATCCATTGTATAGTCGAGTTTGATTAATGAGGGTTGGAAGAAATCGTCATCCGTGAGCCAAGGGTATTGGTGCGAAGTAGCGGGCAATATGCGCTTCTCCGGTTTCAGCGCATAATCTTCCGGTCGTATCACTGTGAGGTCATCCCAATCGCTGGTGATGTAGCGGAAAGGTGAGGTTTGAAGGGCATTCAAATGATTTTGAAGTACCAGTGGCAACCGCTCTCCATGGGGAACAATGGACGGCTCTATACGGAAATCGCTGTTCTGAATTGCAGCTTGAATGTCCGCCTGGCGGACACAGTAGAACGGGACGCCCAATGCTTGTATGCCTTCATCAGACGGTGAATAGCACGTGTTAAGGTATTGAAGTGCGCGGTCCTGGTTTTCATAGTCCATTGCAACAGGATTGCCAATGTCCGTAAGAATTTCTTGGCGCAACTGAGGTGAAAGCAGATCAAAACAAGTAATGAGGTAAGCATTCACCTCGCTACATAATTTCTTTAAATCCGGATATGCCGTAAACAGACCATAGATATACTTTACAAACTTGGGCGTACGCATGTAAAGCGGTCGGGTCAAGTCGAATAGGTTGACATTCTGTTCCACCGGGATGTTGAATTGATGGGGTTGCGCATTAGGCGTCGCCATAAAGAGCGACACAGGCGATGTGCTTCCTATGACCTGATTACCATAGACAAGGAAGTATATACGGTCCATCCTGTCGAAATTAAACGCCTCTTTATCCTGACTGAGGAACATCTCTATGGTGTCTCCCAACAGCTTGTGTTGTGGGTCGGCCTCTAATTGCTGAAGAGCTGATGCCTTGTTCCACTCTACGACACGAAGACAAGTGCGTAATTCCGGTAGGCAGAAGAACAGCTGAGCTACATCTAAAGCATTTCCCACTAACCGTTCGTCCATGAGCTCGCCGTTGAGTTTTGGATTCATGGAGAGTCTTCGAAATGCATTCTTTACCAAATCCATCTGGGCAAATGGCGATGGGATGGCTGTTCTTGGCACGACAGAAAGCCCGCCATTGGGGTCACTAATCATGTTAATCTCGTCTGCACTGTACTGGTTTGTCAGTGGAATCCATCCTTCCCCGGTGGTCTTGTTGTTATATGATAATATCTTTGACATTGAGATTGTGCTAATTAATTATTAAACCAAGCCATTGTATTTTTCGTCAACAAGCTTATCAAAAGTTTCATCAAGCAGTGTCATCAACCGCAATGCAACTTTGTCCGAACCGAAACGGCCGTCTTTTACAGCGGTCTGAGAGGCCTTGTTCAATGCACTGAGCAAACTTTTGTAGCCTATCTCTCCACTAAAGAAGCCTTTCTTGGGCGCAACGCCATTAATGGAATCGGATAGTTGAGTGGTGGCCAGGTTGAACGGCACAAAGGCACGCTGGTTGCCAGCCAACTCTTTAAGCCACGTACGATAACCCACGAAGAAGTTGTTGGTCAAAGTCGTGTAGAAACTGGTGGTCAAGAAACTGCGTTGAATTTCAGGCTTATCTTGGGTAAAGCCTCTTCCGATATCCTCACGAAACTGATAAGTGAGATATTGATAAGCCAAATAGAACTTGGCCAATGACTTATTCACCAGTATACGTGTTTGCAGACCAAAGTCCTTGAGTGTCAACGTCATTTTGTCGTTGGCCAAGCCGTATTCCTTATATATGGGATTACGCGCATTCCCCTCCTCTGTTACCAACTGACTATCCGGGATGCTCAGGAAATCAATAATGGAAAGAGCACCAACGTATTCTACTACATGGGCATCGTTACGCTGTCCGTTGCCGCCGGGATCATTGTAATAAGGATTTGAGGGGACCTCGTCTCCCAAATAATAGCAAGCGTTAACCTTAGATAGTCCCAGTTCTACCCCACCTTGTGTCAATCCAGTGAGATTGTCATGATAATAGAACAAAGCCGATTTGGTTTTGGAGATGAAATCCGCACGACTAATGGGGCTTTTCTCGTCTTGTTGCACATTAAAATAAGGCAGCACGGTGAGGGCTCCTATCCTCGCATCGCGCAAATCGCCTCGATTGTTAATCGCTGCATTGTTGCCGGCATTGCGTATATTCTTTACAATGATGGGATAGCCTGCGGCCCCAGTACCGCCAAATATACTTGAAACCACAAAGATGCGGTCGTCCTTTCTGAACACATTGGAAAACTGTCGAAACTCCTCAGAATCCTTAAACTGGTTTAAGGCAACAGAGCCGATGTTAGGAGAGCCGACGAAACCTATATCCATCTTAGTCTGCAACTGACTATTCGAGAACAACATGGAACACAATGCCTGGTTGGCTGTGTCGAGTGTACTATACGATATGAAGTCCTGAAACTTCTTAGACTCCACAGCACCGAGGTTAAACAAGAACGTGTCGCTCAGATTAGAGCTTGCGGAGAGAATGTCATTCAATGTAGAAATCTTAACGGAAAAGAAGCCCTTAGACACGTCCACAGACTCCCCATAAAGTGAGCGTCGAATGGCACGATACCAGCGAAGCAAATTCTCCGTGCGTTTTAAGTCCTCATTGGCCTTATGTGGGTCTACGATAATGGGGATTACCTCCAACGGCACGGGCTGTCCGGCCTCGTCTATAGGATGTATTCCCGATGCAAACTGCATGATCAGTGGACGCATGACGCGTGACCCAGTTCCGCCCACTAAGAATAAAAACAATCTCATTCTCCGATATTTTTATTGATGAAAGAAATAGAAGATGGAAACAGAGAGAAAGCTTTCTCGTCTCTCATTACTATTCGGCAATTCATGATTCCCATATTTGATTTACTTTTTATTCAGGTATAGGCGTATGCCTGCAATTAGAACTCCACCACCTGATAGCGAAAGAAGCGATGATAAAGAGTATAGCCGTCACAGCGAAATCTATGACGCAGAAACCAAACACTTTGCCAGCATAGTCTATTGATAGCACCCCGTCCAGATACACATAGCTTATCACAGGGGCGGCAACGGCCGCAATCAGCAGCGTGATGAGCCAGTGATACCATCGGCTAAAGCTCACGCTATTGATGATATAATAGAACAACGCGGACGCTCCCCATGCCACAGCTGCTGAAATGAGCGCTACGATAAAATAGTAGTTCTCATTATACATTTCGTTTGCAAACTCACTTTGTCCGTCTGCAACTTCGAAGACAGAAGCAGGAAAAACAAGGAAGAGGAGCGTGAGCACGGCACCTCCTATCAACAATATTGAATTTTTCATTTGTCGAGTTTTAATTCAAGTTCAAAATAGGTTGGTTCATTCTCGATATTACGCTTGTAGCTGTCATAGATGCCACCCAATATATATTGGAGCGCGAAAGTTGAACGTTCATCGGGGACCAAGTCGTTGTACGTAGAGCAGGCCTCAATCCATTTCGGCATCCGGTTGAGCAGTTTTATCTCTACCTCTTGCTCGTGGCTGATACGATTGGCCGACAATACAAACAAATGGGTCGCAGTACCCAAATATTTCTTTTGAGCCGGGGTCACGTCGGCTTTCTCTATTGCTCTGATATCCTTAATCTTGATGTCGTCGTCAGCCTCAATCACGTAGTTTGACTTATCCGTCAGATAACGTTGGTCGATGAACATATGGGAAAGGTCCACTGCCAATACCAACTGAATGTCACCGGAGTTCTTATCGACTTCTACATTCTCAAGGCTTTTAATGACATAGCCCTGTCCGTGCTCCGGCTGGAAACGACCGCGAACATCCCTGTTGCTTAATAAGAACGAATAATAGGGACTGTAGATATCATCGGCGGTAAACATACACATATTCTCATATCCTCTCAGTTTATGGATTTGGGCAAAGGAACGCAGCGATGCATCGTTGCTCAGCCGCTCCATATTTTCGTTGGATGTTACGATAATGATATAATACGGGCGGTGTCCCGAAAACTGCCTAACACTGTTGTTGTATGCATAATAAGGACCATTATAAGATCCTATCATTCGAACCACCAGCATCGATTTATTCTTAACCTCCGACCTAAACACGGAATTAATCATTTCACGAGCTTCGTTGAAGACCTTTTGAGGGTTAACGTTCTCCATGTCCCTGGTGGAATATATCATGTCGGTCACAAGAATACTAACCTCGTTGCGTCCTGTCTTATTTAGGATGTCATCGAAAATCTTTCGAAAATCGGTATATCCTTTTTCGCCTATACTGTCTATCTTGGCGTCGTTCGGAAGACTGTTTTGCAGGGCCATAACAGCTGCACGAAATGAGCCGTCTCCATCAGGACTGTCATACGGAGTCATGCTGCCGCTTCGTTCCATATAGATATGGAATGTAAGGTCTTGCTCTCCAATACCTACAAACTTCACTTCCTTGGCAGGACGGCGATGTTCGAAATAGTCGGAAACGTACTTCTGTACTTCTTCGGCATCGACTTCCCCATCCCTTATAAAGTCTTTGAAATTTGCTTTGTTTCGTTCAAGAAAAGCAACTATTTGCTTCCAATCTTCAGCATCTATCATTTGGTCTTTGTCCGCCAGCTCAAGCAATATCTGGTTGAATTCCTTCTTTGCTTTGTTTCCGCATCCCGTAGACATAAGCACCAATATGAACAGTGCTGTATAAATAAGCTTTTTCATTGTCATATAGACGTAATCTACCAATACTGTGTTGCAAAAATACAAAAAATTACTGATACTTAACATTATAATTATGGAAATAAAAGGGATATGTGTAAGTATATTGACCTGCTGTTGAACTTAATGTATAAATATATGTCGATTATAATGATATTTTTTACCCAATACGATTATTTTTAGCTAATTTTGCAATTCTAAAAGGATTTAATTATAATGTAATGACAGAAAAATTTGATTTTCTTGTAATAGGCGGTGGTGTTGCAGGTATGTGTTATGCCCTAAAAGTAGCCGACAGCGGCAAAGGGAAAGTTGCCTTGGTATGCAAAACCACGCTTGACGAGGCCAATACGGCCAAAGCGCAAGGGGGAATAGCCTCGGTAACCAATCTCAAAGTTGACAATTTTGAAAAACATATAGAAGATACTATTGTTGCCGGAGACTATATCTCAGACCGAAAAGCTGTCGAACACGTGGTCCGCAATGCTCCCCAAGCCATTGAAGACCTTATTCAATGGGGTGTTAATTTCGACAAAAAAGAAGACGGTTCTTTTGATCTGCACCGTGAGGGCGGACATAGCGAATTTAGGATTTTGCATCATGCCGATGACACGGGATTCGAAATCCAACGTGGCTTGATGGCTGCAGTACGCAAACATCCCAACATCACTGTTTTGGAAAATCATTATGCCGTTGAAATCATTACGCAGCATCATTTGGGTATAGAGGTGACAAGAAAGACGCCCGACATAGAATGTTACGGCGCCTATATCCTCAATCCCGAGACACATAAAATCGATACCTTCCTCAGTAAGGTCACCCTGATGGCTACAGGGGGAATAGGATCGGTATATTCTTCAACCTCCAATCCCAACATTGCAACAGGAGACGGCATTGCGATGGTCTATCGTGCCAAGGGAACGGTGAAAGACATGGAGTTCGTACAGTTCCATCCCACCGTATTGTATAATCCGGCCGAAAGTCATCCCGCCTTCCTCATCACGGAGGCCATGCGCGGCTACGGTGGTATTCTGCGACTTCCCAACGGTGAGGAATTTATGCATAAATACGACAAGCGGTTGTCGCTTGCTCCTCGTGATATCGTGGCAAGGGCCATTGACCATGAGATGAAAAAGCACGGCTTAACTCATGTCTGCCTTGACGTGACGCATAAAGATGCCGAAGAAACCAAGAAACACTTCCCTCATATCTATGCCAAATGTCTCAGCATAGGCATCGATATAACCAAGCAATATATTCCCGTTTGTCCCAGCGCACACTATATGTGTGGTGGTATTGCCGTTGACCTTAACGGTGAAAGTTCCATCCACAGACTCTATGCTGTGGGTGAATGTTCCCGTACGGGTTTGCATGGTGGCAACCGCCTGGCCAGCAACTCGCTTATCGAAGCTGTGGTCTATGCCAAATCGGCGGCCAAGCACAGTGTGAGTGTCATCGATCAATACGACTTCAACACCAAGGTGCCTAAATGGAACGATGAAGGGACCATGACCAACGAAGAGAAGGTCCTCATCGCACAAGACGAGCGGGAAGTGGGACAAATCATGTCAAACTACGTGGGAATCGTACGTAGCAACCTGCGACTTGTGCGTGCTTGGAAGCGGCTCGATCTTCTCTATGAAGAAACCGAAGAACTCTTCAAACGCGTGAAGCCTACACGAGATATATGCGAGCTTCGCAATCTGATTAACGTTGGCTATCTCATAACACGTCAGGCTATAGAGCGGGAGGAAAGTCGGGGGTTGCACTACACCATAGACTATCCCAAACACGCCTACGACCAGAAACAACAATAGACTTTCTTACAAAATAAAAATATTTTTAGAAGATGAGTATGGATAATAAGAAATGGCAGGAATTGGGCTATATTGATGAGCCTGTAGCTGAGGGTATCGATTTGAAAGCAGAGATACGCAGGATGTGCAAGGAGAAGAATGCCATCATCATGGCCCATTATTATACGGAAGGAGCAATACAAGACGTTGCCGATTTTGTTGGAGACAGTCTGGCCTTGGCTCAGAAGGCTGCAACGACCGATGCGGAAATTATCGTGATGTGCGGTGTTCACTTCATGGGAGAAACCACCAAGATACTGTGCCCTGACAAAAAAGTGCTCGTGCCGGACCTTAATGCTTCATGCACTTTGGCCGAAAGTTGCCCGACAGAGGAGTTCGAGAAGTTTGTCAAAGCCCACCCCGACCACACGGTCATCAGCTATGTAAACACTACGGCAGCCGTAAAAACATTAACCGACGTTGTGGTGACCAGCAGCAATGCCCGCCAAATCGTAGAGTCTTTTCCAGAAGACACCCCCATCATTTTCGGTCCGGACAAAAATCTTGGAGAGCACATCAATAAACTCACAGGCCGAAAAATGCTGCTATGGGATGGAGCGTGCGACGTGCATGAGAGGTTTTCCGCAGCAAAAATTCTAAAGCTGAAGGCACAGCATCCCAACGCCAAAGTACTGGTACATCCTGAATGTAAGGATGACGTCGTAAAATTGGCAGACAAAGTGGGTAGTACGGCCGCACTCATCAAATTCAGCATTACTGATGAGGCGAAAGAGTTTATCGTGGTAACCGAGAGTGGCATCTTGCATGAAATGCAAAAGAGCGCACCCGAGAAAACCTTTATCCCTGCCCCACCCGATGACAGCACAGAGGCTTGTAATGAATGTAAATTCATGAAGCTCATCAACATGAGAAAGCTGTATAATTGTCTGAAATATGAATGGCCCGAGGTAGAGGTAGACGAGAAAGTAGCGGAAAAGGCTGTGCGCTCAATCAACAAGATGCTCGAAATATCCCATAAACTGGGCCTATAGTCGTAGGCAACACGCCAAGCACAATCAACACAAGCCATTATTTAAATCATTGAAAAGATGCTATCTGTAGAAGAACTTAATGACAGATTGTTAGACCTCGCCTTTAGTGAAGACATCGGCGATGGCGATCATACCACACTTTGCTGTATTCCCGCAGACGCGATGGGCGAAAGCAAATTGCTCATCAAGCAAGAGGGCATATTTGCGGGCGTTGAAATCGCAAAGGAAGTGTTCAAACGCTTCGACCCGGAGCTTAAAGTGGAAGTATATATAGGCGATGGTGCCCATGTCAAGCCGGGAGACATCGTCATGGGTGTGAAAGGACGTGTACAGAGCCTTTTGCAGACAGAACGGCTCATGCTGAACATCCTTCAGCGCATGAGCGGCATTGCGACCATGACGCATAAATATCAACAGGCACTGATAGAAGCTGGCACCAAAACCCGCGTTCTCGACACGCGAAAGACCACGCCCGGTATGCGTATGCTCGAAAAAGAGGCCGTGAAAATCGGTGGTGGACTCAATCATCGCATCGGGCTGTTCGACATGATACTGCTCAAAGACAACCACATCGATTTTTGCGGAGGTGTGCACAATGCAATATCAAGGGCCAAACAATATTGTAAAGAGCATCACAAAGACTTGAAAATAGAGTGTGAGGTACGCAATTTCAAGGAGTTGGAAGAGGCACTCGCCGAAGGTTGCGACCGCATCATGTTTGACAACTTCTCGCCCGAAGACACCAAAAAAGCTGTAGCTATGGTAGCCGGGCGGTGCGAGACGGAGTCGAGTGGCGGTATTACATTCGACACCATGATTCCATACGCGAAGGCTGGTGTAGATTTTATTTCCTTCGGAGCACTAACCCACAGCGTCAAGGGACTCGACATGAGTTTCAAGGCAGCTGGCAGCGACAAATTGGTCATCAAGTAAAACTTAAAAGTTTACTTCCTTTTAAATGATTTTACGTCCGGCCCCACCCCAACCTTATTTCCCGGTATGTAAAATTTAATGACCAATTTTCGGTGTTTGTTTTCCGCAACATTCGGACGAAAAAGGACTATGTTTCGGCTCACGAAAAACGGTCAGTGCGACAGAAAATCAGGAGCGACATTGCGTTTAGTATCTAATCCTACTATGACAAGGGCTCAACGACAGTGCGGAAGGAACTCAACCGCATTGCCGTTGAGGCCCTTTCGCACTGCCGTTTGATATTCAATCGTAGACGACGAGATTTCAGGCTAAATGGCATTGGGTCTAAATGTTCTGATTATCAACAGACTACATATTTCCCGAATTTCGCGAAATTCGGACGGAAAACAAAATGATTTTTAAATAAGCGAAGCACAGACGGGTGTTTGTAAAGAAAAGAGAATATTATCGAGAGTTTTTATCTGTGCTTCTTCCCTATGTTTTTTCATGGCTTACCTGTTCCTGCATGTAATCGGGCTCACATGGTTTAAAACAAGATAAACAGATTATAAGTGAATTGTTTTTGGCAATTCTACAAGAACTTCCAATAAAAATAGGTAATTTTGCCAAACATACATCAACTTACAAGTGCCTTTAACAAGATAATATGAGCTTACGAAGCAATGATCGTGATTATGTTCTGCCAGCCGAATGGGAGAGGCAAAGTGGCATACAACTGACGTGGCCACACGCCGGTACCGACTGGAAACCCTATTTGGAACAGATTACGGAGACATTTCTGGAATTGACAGGGGCAATAGCCCAACGGGAAAAACTGATCATCGTTACTCCCGACATTGATGGTGTTAAAACACAAATCGGGAGTAAATGGGGAAAGGAAATTTTTGGCAATATCAACTTCTACGAGTGTGAAACCAATGACACTTGGACAAGGGATCATGGTGCCATAACGCTTGTTTCCCAGCATGAAGGACAACAGAATACGGCGCAATCCCTTTTACTTAATTTTAAGTTTAACGGCTGGGGCGAAAAGTTTGATTGGCAGAAAGATAACGCCATTAATATGCAGCTATACGATGCAGGTGCTTTCAATGGGGTATTGGAAAATTATCTCGACTTTGTGTTAGAGGGAGGGTCTATAGAAAGTGACGGTCAGGGTACAATCATGACAACCACTTCGTGTCTCTTAGCCCCCCATCGCAATCAGCCACTCAATCGGCAGCAGATAGAACAACGTATGCTTGATTTTTTCCGTGCCGACCGCGTCATCTGGATTGAACATGGCCATCTGGTTGGCGACGACACCGATGGACATATCGACACGCTGGTGCGCATGGCACCGGCAGACACCCTACTGTATGTTGGGTGTGACGATGAACAGGATGAACAATATGAGGAGCTTAAAGCCATGGAACAGCAGCTCAAGACTTTGAAAACCGTTGAAGGAAAGCCCTACCAACTGCTAAAGCTGCCTATGCCACAAGCTATCTATGATCATGGAGAGCGACTGCCGGCCACCTATGCAAACTTTGTGATTCTCAATGGGGCGGTTATCGTCCCCACCTATAATCAAGTCGAGACGGATGATGAGGCGATGAAGATAGTTGGGCAGGCCTTTCCAGACCGCGAAATCATAGGAATAGATGCTACGACAGTGATTCGTCAGCATGGATCGCATCATTGTCTGACCATGCAATTCCCATACAATATACTTTAACACATTCAGTATATACGTTGAAAATCAGAGATTTAATAAAGATGTAATTATATATAAGATCATAAGACATGGAAACAAAGATAGGTATTCTGCAATTGCATAATGATGTTGACCCTAAGAAAAACGTTTTACGGCTCGGAGAGGAAATAAGAGATTTGGCCAAACGGGGCGCACAACTTGTGGTATTACAGGAATTACACAATTCGTTGTATTTTTGTCAGACGGAAAATGTGGAGTTCTTTGATTTGGCCGAGCCTATACCTGGCCCATCCACTGAGTACTTCGGACAAATAGCCAAAGAATGTGGCATCGTAATCGTGACTTCGTTGTTTGAAAAGCGAGCAGCAGGTCTGTATCACAACACGGCCGTTGTAATAGAAAAAGACGGGAGCATTGCGGGCAAATACCGGAAAATGCATATTCCTGATGACCCTGCCTATTATGAAAAATTCTATTTCACACCGGGAGACTTGGGCTTTCACCCCATCGACACTTCTGTTGGCAGACTTGGCGTGTTGGTCTGTTGGGACCAGTGGTATCCGGAAGCCGCTCGGCTAATGGCTATGCAAGGTGCTGAAATATTGATTTATCCTACGGCGATTGGCTATGAATCCAGCGACAGTCCCGAGGAGCAGGAACGCCAGCGTGAGGCGTGGACCGTTGTCCAAAGAGGCCATGCTGTTGCCAACGGAATACCTGTGGTGACCGTCAATCGTGTAGGATTTGAGCCAGATCCCAGCGGGCAGACTAAAGGAATCCAATTTTGGGGCTCCAGCTTTGTGGCCGGACCGCAAGGAGAACTGTTTTATCAAGCATGCAACGACGATGAGGAAAGTCTCATTGTAGAGGTGGATTTGCAACACAGTGAACAGGTGCGCAGATGGTGGCCCTTCCTAAGAGACCGCAGAATAGACGCCTACCATGATATTATCAAGCGCTTTATAGACTAAAAATGATAATATCGTTGAAATGTGACGATTTTGTGATTACAAAATGATGAAGTTTTGTAAAAATTACTGATTTCTTTACATTATAAGTCAATAATTTTTATATATTTGCAATATAGATTCATTTCAATAGGTTAAGGTTAGTTTTTTAAAAGGTTAAAAACCCCAATCTGTGTAGTGATACTGCGGATTGGGGTGTTTTTTGTATCTAATCCTTTTTAAAACAAACGACACCTGACATTTGATCATCAAGATAGAACGTTTGTTTAATAGTGTCTTGAGATACCGCATATTTCACTTGAATGAAATACAGTTTCTCCGTGCGAGGCATGTAACTTGTGTTGGGTTTTACCAGTTTGTCCTGTTCTGCATGGGTATGCATGACTTGGATGATTGAATCCGAAACAAAATAGGTATCGCCCACCTTTGACCATTCAATGACTTTGTGATCATCAAGTGTCATGTTGTCTTTCATGAAATCCTTGACGATAGTCTTAATTTCATGCTCTTGTCCACAACCTGACAAAAGGATGATGGACAAAAGCATGATGCATGAATATATCTTTTTCAAAACAAAATTTATGCTTTATTTTCGGGTATGTTCTTCAAAATCTCAAGCAAATGATCCCAGACCATCTGTACAGTTGGAATGTGCAGACACTCATCGGGCGTATGTACGGCACGCAGTGTGGGGCCGAAGCTCACCATGTCGATGTGTGGATATTTTTCAGAAAACAGTCCACATTCCAATCCTGCGTGGATGCCTTTTACCACCGGGGCTTTGCCAAAGAGTTTCTTGTAGGTATCAACCGTAATTTTAACCAGCTTGGAATCCGGATTCATCTTCCATGCCGGATAGCCATCGTTCTGTACAACTTTAGCACCGGCAAGCTGTAGGGTAGCCTTAATCGTGCTGCTCATGTTGCGTAAATTACTCATCACGTTTGAACGCTGGCTTGATACGACCTCAAGCTTGTCTTCCTCGCTCTGCACGCTGGCTACGTTGCTTGATGTTTCCACCATCCAGGCCAAAGCCTCGTCCTGACACATGGCAAAGACACCATTGTCCAAAGCCTGCAGCGCTCTAATCACATTTTCGCTCACAGATTTTGGCATTACCTTTTGCTTGTCCGTGCTTTCGAGCTTCCATTCCATTTTCGTATCGGTAACGTGGAATTCATCTTCCACCTCTTTGCTAAAGACATTCCAATCGGCTTTTACCTCTTCCTTTTTATCACCGGGGACTGCAAAGATAATCTTGCCGTCGCGAGGGATAGCATTGTGCATCTTACCGGAATTCCATTGGGCCAGACGTAAGTCCGTCTTTTCCTGCTCCATATAGAGGAAACGTGCAAGTATCTTGATAGCGTTTGCGCGCTTCTTTTCAATATCGTCTCCAGAGTGGCCACCTACCAGTCCCTTTATAGAGCCTTGCATAAAGAAGTATCCCTCCGGGGCGTCTTCACGGGTGAAGCTAAACGTACCCGCAGTGTTGATACCACCGGCACACGATATAAATATCTGTCCCTCATCTTCTGAGTCGAGGTTGATGAGATAGTCACCACTCATGAATCCGGGCTTAATGCCGAAAGCTCCGGTTAGCCCAGTTTCTTCATCAACAGTGAACAGGCACTCCAGCGGGCCGTGTTCTACATCGTCGGAATCAAGGATTGCTAACTCCATGGCCACACCAATGCCATCGTCGGCACCAAGCGTTGTGCCTTTGGCATGAAGCCATTCTCCATCAACATAAGTCTGTATGGGGTCTTTTTGAAAATCAAAATCGACGTCCACCAACTTGTCACACACCATATCCATGTGGCTCTGAAGTACGGTTGTGGCCAAATGCTCACATCCCTTGCTTGCAGGCTTGCATATAAGCACGTTCCCTGTTTCGTCGACTTTTGACTTGAGTCCGCGCTTCTTAGCAAATTCCAACAAATAGGCTCTGATCTGTTCTTCATGCTTTGAAGGACGAGGGATTTGGTTTATTTTTGCGAATTGTTCAAAAACACGAACGGGTCTTAGTTCTGTCATAATTTTTATTTTTAAAGGTTTATCTATTTTTCTTTTGAGATTTGCTCTTTTTCCACTATCTTTGCACTGTTTATTGCATATAGTATTTTGCAAAGTTAATAAAAATGATAGAATCTATACTCTTGGGCATGTTAATAATTGCTATTGCCATAGCATTGCTCTCGGTCAAGGTTATTGTGAAGAAAAATGGAGAATTTGCTTCGCAACACATTCATGACAGCAAGGCTATGAATGAGCGCAATATACATTGTGTACTCACTCAGGACGAAGAGGCCCGGCAGGAAAACAGAGCATACTAAATCATTTTTGACACAAAAAGATAAGAATAAAAATAATTTTTAAATATGAAAAGGAAAAACATATTCTACATTCTTTCCATAGCTGCAATGGCTACGCTAACAATGACATCGTGCGATAAGAGCAATGGCAAAATGGACGAGAAGCCGACTGCAGCTGCAAGTGACAAATCTGCTCCCAGTAGCAAACTTGCCTTTGTTGAGGTGGACTCTATCATGACTCAATATCAATTCTGTAAAGAGTATAGCAAAATACTTGAGCAGAAGGGTAATAATATACAGAAAACGCTTGCAAGCAAACAACAGCAATTGCAAACAGCAGCTACAAACTTTCAGCAGAAGCTACAACAAAACGCTTATACACGTGAACAAGCAGAGAACGTGCAGGCTGGTTTGCAGAAGCAAAGCAATGACCTTCAGGCTCTGAACCAACGTTTGGGCAATGAGTTCCAAGCTGAAACGGAGAAATTCAACAAGGCTTTGCATGATTCTTTGCAAAACTATCTTACTATATATAATAAGGATAAAAAATATGGTATGATTTTCGCAAAGCAGGGAGACAATCTTCTTTATGCAGACAAGGCATACGACATTACCAACGAAGTTGTTGCCGGATTGAACAAAATGTATAAAGGCAAAGCAAAAGCATCTTCTACTAAAGATAAGAAATAGTTAAGAAAAGAAATTGCAAAGTACGTGAAAAAAAGCAGTCTAAAATTTGGCTGATATAAAAAAACATTGTACCTTTGCAACCGCTTAGAAAGAAAGGCTCCGTAGCTCAACTGAATAGAGTATCTGACTACGGATCAGAAGGTTGCGGGTTTGAATCCCACCGGAGTCACATCTTAATAAGTAAATCAGCCCCTTTTAGGGCTCCGTAGCTCAACTGAATAGAGCATCTGACTACGGATCAGAAGGTTGTGGGTTTGAATCCCGCCGGAGTCACCTTAGTAAGCTATAGGAAAACCTATAGCTTATTTTTTTATGTGTTTTCATTTCCCATTGGACGTTGCACTTGGCTGCTTAATTCACTAACAAACTGAAAACAAGCAACTTCCAAAAGTAAAAAACATGTCTGTAAATAGAAAAAATACCAAATATATTTCCATATAACAATAAAAACTCGTATCTTTGCACTTCAAATACACAGGTTTCACATCAACCCAAATTAGTATATCAGAAATGACAAAAGCAGATATTATCAGTGAAATCACTGAACAAACCGGATTGCAAAAAAAGGAAGTTGCAGTTGTTATTGAAAGCTTTATGGAAACAGTAAAGAGAAGCATGCTCGAAAAGAGAGAGAATGTTTATCTACGAGGTTTCGGTAGCTTCGTCATCAAGCACCGTGCTGCAAAGACAGCGCGTGATATTGGTAAGAACACAACGATCACCATTGCTGCACACGATTTGCCCAGCTTTAAGCCCGCTAAGGCTTTTGTTGACAAAATGAAAGGTGAATAAATTTTTAGAATTATAATACTATAACAATTTAAACATTTACAGTTATGCCAAACGGTAAGAAGAAAAAGGGCCACAAGATGGCTACCCACAAGCGTAAAAAAAGATTACGCAAGAATCGCCATAAGAGCAAATAATCCTAAGGATTTTACTCTGAGAAAAGGGGGAAGCCTCGTTGGCACCCCCTTTCTTTTTAATTAAATGTCCGAGATATGACAAGTGAAGTAATAATCGATGTAAAACCCAAGGAGATTTCCATAGCCCTCTTGGAAGACAAGCGGTTGATGGAATATCAGAACGAGCCTCGTTCTGCGAATTTCTCCGTTGGCAACATCTACATTGCAAAGGTAAAGAAGCTCATGCCGGGCTTGAATGCCTGTTTTGTTGATGTTGGATATGAACGCGATGCTTTCTTGCATTATCTTGACTTAGGAAGTCAATTCAATTCATACGCTAAGTATCTTAAGCAGGTACAGAGCGACCGAAAGAGACTCTATCCATTTAGCAAAGCGTCACGCCTACCCGACTTGAAAAAAGACGGAAGCATTCAGCAGACGCTCAAAGTAGGACAAGAGATTCTGGTGCAAATAGTCAAGGAGCCCATCTCGACAAAAGGCCCGAGACTTACGGGAGAACTCAGTTTTGCAGGTCGTTTCCTGGTACTTATCCCTTTCGGAGATAAGGTAAATGTATCTTCTAAGATAAAAAAAGGTGAAGAAAGAGCACGACTAAAACAACTCATCCGCAGCATTAAACCTAAAGGCTGCAGCGTCATTGTACGTACGGTAGCCGAAGGCAAACGAGTAGCGGAGCTGGATGCAGAGCTAAAACATCTGACCAAGCTATGGGAAAATGCCATTGTCAAAGTACAGAAAACTCAAAACAGGCCACAACTTGTCTATGAAGAAGATGGAAGAGCAGTAGCAATGCTGCGAGACCTCTTTAATTCCAGCTACGAAAATATTTTTGTAAACGATGAAGATGTTTTTAAAGAAGTAAAGAACTATATTTCGCTTATTGCCCCTAAAAAAGCCAATATAGTTAAAAGGTACACCGGTAAAGTGCCTATCTTCGACAACTTCAACGTTACAAAGCAAATCAAGTCAAGCTTTGGTAAAACGGTAAACTATGCTCACGGAGCATATCTTATTATTGAACATACCGAAGCCATGCACGTTGTGGATGTAAACAGTGGTAATCGTTCAAAAAACGAAAAGGGACAGGAGGGCACTGCACTTGATACCAATTTGGGTGCTGCCGATGAACTCGCCCGCCAGCTCAGACTACGAGATATGGGAGGAATCATCGTAGTAGACTTTATAGATATGAATCTGGCAGAGGACCGTCAGATGCTCTACGAACGCATGTGCAAGGCAATGCAGAAAGACAGAGCACGGCACAATATTCTGCCACTGAGTAAGTTTGGACTCATGCAAATTACTCGTCAACGTGTTCGTCCGGCTATGGACGTTAATGTTGAAGAGGATTGTCCCACTTGTAACGGTACAGGAAAAATTAAGTCGAGCATTTTGTTCACAGATCAGCTTGAAGGAAAGATTGACCAATTAGTCAATAAGATAGGTGTTAAGAAATTCTATCTGCATGTTCATCCATACGTTGCAGCCTATATTAACCAAGGGTTGATAAGTCTGAAACGTAAATGGCAACGAAAATATGGATTGGGCGTTCATATCATCTCTTCTCAAAAACTTGCTTTTTTACAATACGAATTTTTTGATTCAAAAGGTGAGTTTATTGATATGAAAGAAGAGTTTGAGACAAAGTAACTAACAATTAATAAAAATCCCTCACAGTGGTATAACATGCTGTGAGGGATTTTTATATACTATTGCTACTTTGCTATTCTGAAAGAGAGGAAGCATGGCAGATTATGGAATAACCTTAAATCTGATTCTAAAGGTCATGTTTTCTTGATTCCAATTCGTGCCCAACATTTCGAATCGGCCAATCTGTGCAGTAGAACGTACATGTTTCCCTATACACGGACAAGTATCGAAATCACCTATACGCACCAAGCGTATTGTGTTTGAAGCGTTATCCGGAAGGCGATCCAGACTGATTCCTTCAGGCAAATTGTTCCTATCCACAAACTCATAAGAAACTGGCAGATCAGCATCTATCAGTTCGTTCATCTTCTGTTCAATAGCCTTCTCCTCTTTACGATCGGGCTTGTGGTCAAGTTTGAAGGTCATTTTACTCTTCTTTCGTTCTATATGTGCATTGCTAGAACGGTCACAGCCAAACATTCTGACCATTACCTGGTTGAGCAAATGTTCGGCGGTATGTGCTGGTGGGAATTCCTCCTTATTATGCTCGTTAAGAATATATGTACTATCTTTCATCTTGATATTGAATTTATAGATACGTCCACTATGGGGTAAAAGCTCCATGTCAACGGCTTCATTTCTTTTCAAGTTAATTGTCGCAACTTCCCCCGTTAGCAAATCAACAGCAGAAAATTCCTCTTCCGGTAGCCCTAAGAATTCGAAGGCATGGTCTGGAATAATCACTCCCACATGTGAACGTTCATCAGAAAAATTGACGACAATCAACAATACTTCATCCTCAAACTTACGAAAGAAGGCATAATGGAATCTCGGATTGAATTTCCAAGTATAAGGATTGACATACATTAAATCAAAGAAGTCACCGTTTTTAATAGCGTCCTCACGATTTGCAATACGTAGTATTTGCTGGTATTTCAATTGGAGCGACTTCTCGTCACGGCTTAAACGTCTTCTATCAAAATAGCCGTGGTAGAGCTTAGGAAGATGCCAATAGTCAAAAATAGTAGTTCGACCGTCTCTGCCTGAGAAGCCTTCTTCACTCATTCCTGGCTCTCCGAATTCCTGTCCGGCATAAACCATGAAAGGGTTTTTCTGTAACATGACGGAGACAATAACTCCGGGTATGCCTTTCCAGGCATCTCCACAAAAGTAATCACTGGCTATGCGCTGTTCGTCATGGTTTTCCAAAAAGTAAAGCATGTGCTCCTTAATGTCATCCACGCTTTGCCAATTATAGGTAATGCTGTTGGCAGGTCTGCGATGGCAAATCACATCACGAATACAGTCGTACATCCCCACTTTGTCGTATAGATAATCGAATCCGGACCGTAGATATGTACGATATTGTGCCATATCATATACTTCTCCTATGAAATCGATATGTGGGAATCTTGCTTTGACAAGACGTGTAGCGTATGACCAAAACTGTGCAGGTACCATTTCGGCCATGTCGCAGCGAAAACCATCTATGCCCTTTGCAGCCCAGAACATCAGTATGTCCACCATTTTGTTCCACGTCGAAGGGATAGGGTCAAAATGTTGAGTACGGCCATTTGGATTGCTGTAGTCAACACCATAGTTCAACTTCACAGTTTCATACCAATCGTTAATACCCGGCGTGTTGTCAAAGCGGTCATTACCAGTGCATTTTGCCGGCAATTCTTCATAGGGCTCCTGCCCGGGTTGGGGACTAACCGGACTTATAAAATTCTGTCCCGGACAATAGTAAAAATTATTTTGAGGTGAGAAATGTTTACTCGTGTCGTCGTTTTCACCCAAGTCCATGACCCCACTTGGACGGCAAATGGAATGATATTCCCGAGCCACATGATTGGGAACATAATCCATGATGACCTTCATCCCCACCCCATGTGTGCGAGCAATAAGTTGTTCGAACTCATCCATCCTCTTATCTACCTCTACTGCCAGGTCCGGATCAATGTCGTAGTAATCGGTTATAGCATAGGGCGACCCTGCCAAGCCCTTCACCACAGTAGGATGTTGACGCGGAATTCCGTACTGACTATAGTCGGTTACTGTAGCATGGCGGATAACTCCTGTAAACCAAATATGAGTAAACCCCATATCATGAATACGGCGGAGCCTCGTCGTATCCAAATCCTTCATCTTCCCCACACCATTCTCCCGAAGTGACCCATTTGGTTTGCATGTAGCATCTTTATTACCAAAGAGACGGGGAAGAACTTGATATATTAAAATTTTATTGCTCATCAAATATCAACACACAAGAGACTCGTTTGTCTGCTATAAATTTGCTATAAAAATAAAAAGAGATTGTTCCCCGAAACAATCGACAACAATCTCTCACTTAAATCTTATCTGTTATGCAATACCGTGTGCGCTTACTTCTTTGCTAATACGTCCAATCATACCTTGAAGTGCCCGACCCGGTCCACATTCTGTAAAGTCATCAGCGCCGTCTGCAATCATATTTTGAACACTTGTAGTCCAACGTACCGAACTGGTGAGTTGTGCTATGAGATTGTTCTTGATTTCTTCAGCATCAGTATGTGGTTTGCCATCCACATTCTGGTAAACCGGACATTTAGGACTTTCAAAAGTAGTGTTCTCGATGGCAGCCTGCAATTCATCCTTAGCAGGTTGCATCAATGGAGAATGGAATGCACCACCTACTTTCAAGGGTAAAGCTCGTTTCGCTCCGGCATCCTTAAGTTTATTGCAAGCTTCCATAATAGCCTCCTGCTCGCCCGAAATGACAAGCTGTCCCGGGCAATTATAGTTTGCAGCAACAACAACTTTACCGCTATCGCTTACCTCCTTGCATACCGATTCTACCTTTTCATCAGGCAATCCGATGATGGCAGCCATTGTGCCAGGATTAGCCTCACAGGCTTTCTGCATGGCATTAGCACGAGCAGCAACCAAGCGCAGACCATCTTCAAAACTCAGCGCACCTGCCACAACAAGCGCCGAAAACTCGCCAAGAGAATGTCCGGCCATCATAGAGAATTCTGCTTTATCATCCATACACAAAGCAGAAATAACACTATGAAGAAAAACTGCAGGTTGAGTAACACGTGTCTCCTTCAACTGTTCATCGGTACCTGCAAACATGATAGTAGTTATTTTGAAACCGAGAATCTCATCAGCCTTGTCAAAAAGTTTTTTAGCCAATGCATTGCTGTCATAAAGCTCTTTGCCCATTCCTACGAATTGTGAGCCTTGACCAGGGAATACTAATGCTTTCATATTTCTTATAATTTATTTTTGTAATCTTTCCTGCAAAGATACAAAAAATAACAACAATTACAAATTCCAAAGTCATAATAAATGATAACTTAGAGTAGCATGGGCTCAATAGGAAAAACAATAGTTAACTTCGATTTCAAGATAGAGACAGTATATTCATGCACCTGGGGGATTATCTTGAACATGATATTCTTATTCTGAATTCAGATGATGAAGAGTTATAAATGGCTAATTATATTAACAAATAGTCCTCTGAATTTCGCTTATTTAAAAATAAGTTTGCCTTTATTTGAAATACGCAAAATATGCGATAGTTTATAAAAGTCTGACAGTCAGAGGTTTTAAGAATGCAGCCTTTTCCCCTATTATTTTGCTGCCTGCGATTGAGTATCTAATGGCATGACGGGAAAGGTTCAACCGTACTGCGATTGAACCTTTTCCGCATGACCGATAAGGCCTAACCACATTATGAGAAGATACTAATCGCGACAATCTTACGTATTTTAGGAAAGCTCGACCCAATAATAACGAGAAAAGATAGCCCTTTTTTCTCCAGATGTATCGAGAAAAATATATATAAAATGGTAATTATATTTTACCGTTTTAGAAAGGGCGATTGCTCAAATTAGGATGAGCAGACAGGTTCACCGGATTCAGGAAGCGTGTGAGCGCAATAGGAATTTACACGGTACGAACTTTATTTCCTACATCTTGTCTCCATATTTTCAATCATGTTTGTGGTTGTATGGTTACCACAATCGTAGGGACGTACGGTGTCTCTCGGTAAATACTTGCGGAGCCGTAGCATATCTTTGAATTCCTGAGACAACAAGACAGCGCAAAAAAGTCTTTGGGATAATCATTAAAAATCCCCTTCACCACTATAGATGAAAGGGATTTTCTATCGAATTGCTTTACAGTGCTATGATTTACTACATCTATACACAGATTACTCTGCTGCAGGAGCTTCCTCCTCAGTGGCGGGAGCCTCCTCTACTTCAGCTTCATCTGCAGGAGCCTCTGCGGTTTCCTCTTTCACAGGAGCATTGGCCGGAGCTTCTGCCTCGGCTGCAGGAGCCTGTGCTTTTGTCTCCTCATTCTCCTCCGTAGCAACGGTCTCCTCTGGTGTGTTCTCAGCAACAACCTGTACCGGCACCTTAATCTCTACCTCCTTATGGAAGTGTACAGTAGCTTCATACTCACCTACCTTACGGATTTCGCGCATGGTGATAATCTTGCGATCAATCTCTATGCCCTTCTTAGCCAATTCCTCTGCAACATTAGCTGCTTTTACAGAGCCATAAAGTTGGCCACCTGCGGAAACCTTTGCAGATATCTCGACAACAATGTCTTTCAGAGCCTCTGCACGCTTTTCAGCTTCAGCCTTCTGTGCAGCCAACTTGTCTGCCTGCTGCTTCAAGTTCTCAGCAAGGACCTTTCTGGCGCTCTTAGAAGCGATAACAGCTTTGCCTTGAGGGATGAGATAATTACGGCCATAGCCGTCCTTTACAGTTACAATATCGTTCTTGTATCCAAGACCAATAATATCTTCTTTCAGTATAATTTCCATATCCTTTGCCTCCTTTATTACTTCATCATGTCGGTTACGTATGGAAGCAGGGCTATTTGGCGAGCGCGCTTAATAGCCTGAGCCACGCGACGCTGATACTTCAATGATGTGCCTGTGATGCGACGGGGAAGAATCTTTCCCTGCTCATTCAAGAACTTTTTCAAGAATTCTGGATCCTTGTAATCAATATACTTGATGCCACTTTTCTTGAAACGACAATACTTCTTCTTCTTGGTATCAATAGAAGGAGCGGTCAAATAACGAATTTCTGATTTTTTCTGCTCTGCCATAATTATGCCTCCAATTTTGCAGCCCATTTAGCACGACGTTTTTCAGCATACGCTGCTGCATACTTGTCAAGCTTCACGGTAATGAAACGAATAACTTTCTCGTCACGGCGATAGCCTGTTTCGAGAGTCTCAACTACTGACGGCTCTGCTTTGAATTCTAACAGACAATAAAAACCTGTAGATTTCTTTTCGATAGCATAAGCCATCTTCTTCAGTCCCCAGGTCTCCTCATTCAGAATTTCAGCACCATTATCGGTGAGCAGTTTCTTGAATTTAGCGACCGTTTCCTTCATCTGTTCATCAGACAAAACGGGAGTCAAAATGAAAACGGTTTCGTAATGATTCATACTACTTGTAATGAATTAAAAATGTTAATTTGCAAAATGCGAGTGCAAAGGTACAAATTATTTTATAGATAACAGCCTGATTATTACTGTTTTTTTGCTATTTAACATATTTGGCGTCTTGTTTTCCTATTAAACTTCGTAATTTTGCAAACATGATGGGAAGAATAATTAAGGTTTTGCAGACTATCAAATCTTTTTTGAGGAAGCACCAGTATGCATGGGGGCTTCCTATCGTGTGTCTGGGCGTCTTGCTTTTGGCAGTCTTCTACATCTTAAATTTGACTAATCACAATCTTCTGTTCCTCCCTACCCTGCTCATATTGATAGGAATCTGCGGATATGTGCGACAGGAAAAACAACACGATAAATATTAGGCGTGTCGACAACTGTTCTTGGACAGAAAATAAACTTTGTCGCATATAAAAAAGTTTTGCCGAAAGGCCTATGTCCCAACCCATTCAGCAAAACTATAATGTTTGGAATCACATATTAATTCGGTATGGGATTCCTAAGAATTCTTATTACGGCATCTCTGCTGGTGAACAGTAGATGACAGGCTTTTATCAATCTTCCTCTGGAATTATCAGTTTATAACCCTGTCCGTGAATATTGATGATTTCAACCTGATCGTCCTCCTTCAAGTGTTTACGAAGCTTAGTAATATATACGTCCATCGAACGGGCGTTGAAATAGTTATCGTCTATCCAAATGGTACGCAGTGCATCGTTGCGCTTTAGTATTTCGTTGGCATGAGAGCAAAGCAGCGATAACAGTTCGTTCTCTTTGGTTGTAAGTTTGGTCTGCTTGTCGCCAATAGACAAGATTTGCTTCTGAGTATCGAAACTGTATCGTCCAATCTTGTAATGCGTGCTTTCCTTGTTCTTTTTACCGCGAACACGACGCAGAATAGCCTCTACTCGTTTAACCAGTTCTTCCATAGAGAAGGGCTTGGTGATATAGTCGTCGGCACCTTTGTCAAAGCCTTCGAGCACGTCTTCTTTCTGCACGCGTGCTGTCAAAAAGATAATAGGCACTTGAGCGTTGATATGGCGAATGTCCTGGGCCAGGGAGAATCCATCTTTTTTGGGCATCATCACGTCGAGAATGCACATATCGAATTTGTTTTTGGTAAACTCCTTATATCCGGCTTCTCCATCAGGACAAAGCACGGCGTCATATCCCTTTGCTATCAAATATTCGCACAGCAATGTGCCAAGGTTTTCATCGTCTTCGCAAAGTAAAATCTTAATTTTCTCGTCCATAACTTTATCGTTTTTTAAATTAATAATAGTCTAACTTTTAATAACCGGCAGCTTGATCGTGAATGTCGTTCCGCGGCCATACTCGCTGTCTACCTTGATGTCGCCATCATGAAGGTCTATGATTTTCTTAACATAGGCAAGTCCCAAACCAAATCCCTTCACATCGTGGACATTACCCGTATGAACACGGTAGAATTTTTCAAACACCTTTTTCAAGTTTTCCTTTTTCATTCCCATTCCCGTGTCTCTCACAGACAAATATAAGTGCTGGTCATCGTTCCAAGTCTTGAGATAGATATGTACCGGCTGGTCGGGCTTGTGATATTTCACAGCATTGTCCATGAGGTTGAAAATAACATTCTGGAAATGCAACTCATCCACATAAATACTTGAATTAACCGCTTGTATATTCACATGGATTTTTCCACCCGTATGCTCCACTCGCAGAGAGAAGGAATTGGCTATAGCTTCCACAATTTCATTCAGGTCCAGTTCTTTCTTTTTGAATGTGGCTTTCTGTCGGTCAAACATTGACATCTGCAACACCTTCTCTACTAAGAATCGCAAACGCTTGGTCTCATCGGTGATTACACCAATCAGATGCTTCATCATTTTCTCACTCTTGGCCACCGATTCATCATTAAACATCTGGGCAGCCAGAGAAATGCTGGCAATCGGTGTCTTGAGCTCGTGGGTCATATTGTTGATGAAATCATTTTTAATCTCGCTGTATCGCTTCTGGCGGAATACCACAACGATGGTGAAGATAAATGTTATCAACAAGATGAAGGTAAACACCACGCTCGGTATCATGAATCGAACACTGGAATAGATATAGCTGTTAATATCCGGAAAATGAACCCTCACCACGCCCGTTTTTGATGCAGGATCGTTACGAAACAATACCTGGGTATAGGCAAACTCTACTCCTTCATCTGTATAATCCGGACAACGATAGACTTCCCTACCATCGCGTGTGTTCACCGTGAAATGATAAGGGATGTTGATGCCATTGTTAATCAATTCCGCCTTTAGGTCTTGATCCAAAATCTTGAAATTGATTCTTTCGTTTAAAGGCTTTTCCGATGCCGAATATAGGATATTCATCACCACTTCGTCGAGCAATGCTTTCTGATAGACATATCTATTCTTAACAATCTCTTGTAACGATTTGCTCGCCTCGTTATTCGATTTCTTGTCCGTCTTCAGTATCATCGCCTTAGGCGTATGCGCAGGCTTGGTGGCCATTGTCTTTAATTCGAAAGAAGAATATACCGTTCCATCTTTTCCGGCAATGGAATATTGGTGAGAATCCTGCACCGCGCCATCGTTGGACTTGCCCATGCGTGTACTGTCTTTCCGGAGAGCATGGCGCTCGGCCTCACTCACATCTCTCTCCAGATATCGCAACGTTTCGTTGAGCTCCAGATTGCGAGACGCCTGATAGAGGGCCCTATTCACGCTTTCGTCAAACTGCTCCTTCTTCATATTGGCCATTTCTTGAATGTAGGTCAATTGGAGTCCGAGCAATATAACAAAGGCCACGCCCATCACAATAGCTATGGTCCAAATGGTTCTCTTCTTCATAATTGCAAATATAACATATTTCTTAAACCATTAACACTTATCTGTTAATATTTCTCGCAATTTTTATTAGTTTTAACCTATTATCAACTTTTAGATAATTATAATGAACTATAATCCCCGAGGCGAACAAGCTGTCACCTCGGGGATTTGTAAACTAAAACTGTTTATTTTACGTTTAGGCGTCTTCTGCGGCAAGTTCAGCCTCATGGTCAGCAATGAGCTTTTGCTGTAAATCATTAGGCACGAGCTCGTAGCTGGCAAATTTGGTTGTAAAACTTGCCCGTCCACCTGCGAGCGAGCTGAGCGCAACGCTGTAGTTGGACAGTTCTTTCAAAGGAATCTTTGCCGACAGTTTCTGATAACCGGCTTCGGCATCCATGCCCATAATGATAGCACGGCGGCCTTGTAAATCGCTCATAACGTCACCCATGTAGTCGGCCGGTACATACACCTCAAGGTCGTAGATAGGCTCCAGAATCTTTGGTCCTGCTTCCTTGAACGCTGCAGAGAAGGCACGACGTGCAGCAAGGGTGAACGACAGTTCGTTAGAGTCTACCGGATGCATCTTTCCGTCGTAGATAATCACGCGCACGTCACGGGCATAGCTACCCGTCAGCGGGCCACGCTCCATACAGTCCATTACGCCTTTCAGGATGGCGGGCATGAAACGAAGGTCGATGGCCCCGCCCACTACTGAATTGATGAATACGAGTTTGCCACCCCATGGGAGATCTATTTCTTCCTTAGACTTGATGTTCATCTTGAACTCCTGCCCACCGAAACTATAATGAGTCGGGTCAGGCATGCCCTCTGCATAAGGCTCAACAATCAAGTGCACCTCGCCAAATTGGCCTGCTCCACCACTCTGTTTCTTGTGTCTGTATTCTGCCCTGGATTTCTTCGTGATAGTCTCACGATATGGAATTTTCGGCTCGCCAAAGACAACCTCTATCTTCTCGTTGTTCTCCAAACGCCACTTTAGGGTGCGCAGATGGAACTCTCCTTGGCCGTGAACAATGGTCTGTCGCAATTCTTTGCTCTGCTCAACAACCCATGTCGGGTCTTCCTGATGCATCTTCACCAATGCCGCCATCATCTTTTCCATCTCCTGTACGTTATCTGTCTTGATAGAGCGGCTATACTTGGAATTGGGATATTTGATGAAATTAAAGCGATAGTCCACATCCTTGCCATTCAAAGTGTTGCCGGTCTTCACGTCTTTCAGTTTCACCGTACATCCGATATCGCCTGCATTGAGCTGGTCTACGGCTATACGGTTGGATCCGGCACAAGTGTAAATCTGACCGATGCGTTCCTTGGAGCCCCGATCTGCATTGCTTAAATCATCGCCGGGCTTTACAGAACCGCTCATCACCTTGAAATAAGACACCTCTCCAATATGCGGCTCCACACCAGTTTTGAAGAAATACAAGCTCTCCGGCCCATTGGAATCGGCTGACACCTCTTCCCCACGGGAATTACGAATCTTCGGCATTTCGCTTACAAACGGAACGACATTACCCAAAAACTCCATCAAGCGCTGTACGCCCATATCTCGATGGGCATCCACACAGAATATGGGATAAATGCCACAAGACACGAGACCCTTTCGAATTCCCTCGCGCATTTCATCTTCGCTTAGGGTTTCACTTTCAAAGAATTTCTCCATCAATGCTTCGTCGTTCTCGGCAGCTGCCTCTACAAGGGCTTTATGAAGTTCCATAGCCTTGTCCATCTCTTCTGCAGGAATATCCTCACGTTTGGGTTCACCGCCATCGGGTCCCCAAGAGAGTTTCTTCATGATCAGCACGTCGATAAGGCTGTGGAAATTTGGCCCGGTCTCCAGCGGATATTGTATCTGAACACACTTGGAGCCGTAGATATCCTTCATAGTGCTGATAATATTATCAAAATCGCATTTCTCGGAATCCAATTGGTTAATGAGGAATATAACGGGCTTCTTCAGCTTTTGAGCATAGCGGAAGTTGTTTTGAGTGCCAACCTCAGGACCATACTGTCCATTGATGAGGATTACAGCCTGATCGGTAACATTCAACGAAGTGATGACACCACCCACAAAATCATCTGCGCCGGGACAGTCTATAATGTTCAGTTTCTTGTTGTTCCACTCAACATGAAACACTGTGGGGAAAACAGAGTAACCATACTCAAGCTCTACGGGGAAGTAGTCGCTAACCGTGTTCTTACCTTCTACCGTTCCACGATGTTTGATGACACCCGCTTCGAAAAGCATACTCTCGGCAAGAGTGGTCTTGCCGCTACCCGCACTGCCAAGCAATGCTATGTTTTTAATTTCGTCAGTCTGATATACTCTCATATCAAAAGATTTAAAGTGTTAGTAATAAAAGTTATTTCGTTAAGGTTAGGAATGGAAAATCTCCAATCCGTTGCTAAAGATAGGAAAAAACAAGTAGGCTCCAAAAGAATAAGTAGGAAATGTCATTTATTTTAAAACTAATTAGTACTTTTACACTCAGAAAGAATGTTTTATGGCCGGACTCTACATTCATATTCCCTTTTGTGCAAGCAGGTGCATCTACTGTGGATTCTATTCTACGCTCCATTCAGAACTGCAAGATCAATATGTGGATGCGCTATGTCGCGAAATGGAACTCAGAGACGAGCGGCCGCCCATCAGTACCATATATTTAGGTGGCGGTACTCCCAGTCAGCTTTCGCACGAAAAACTCGACAAATTATTCACACATATATATAAACTGTATTCCGTAGATGCAGATGCGGAGGTGACGATGGAATGCAACCCCGATGATATCCACGACGGAATGTTTCGCGATTTGCCCGTGAATAGGGTGAGCATGGGGGCGCAAACGTTTTCCGACCAACGGCTCCGTTTTCTTCATCGCCGGCACACTGCCGAAGAAGTGGACCGGGCGGTTGCCCTGCTCCATAAACAAGGCCTATCCAATATCAGCATTGACCTGATGTTTGGTTTTCCAAATGAGACCATAGACGATTGGAAACAAGACATCCATCATGTATTAGGACTGGAACCACAACATATCTCTGCCTATGGATTGATGTATGAGGAGGGCACTCCTCTTTATAGGCTGTTGCAGCAAAACAAGGTGCAGGAGATTGACGAGGAACTGAGTTTAGCCATGTATGATATGCTCGTTGACTGTCTGACGGCCGAAGGATACGAACATTATGAGTTCAGCAACTTTGCCCTACCCGGCTTTAGGAGTCGTCACAATTCAAGCTATTGGCATAATATCCCATACATAGGACTTGGTGCCGCTGCTCATTCCTACAATCTGAAAACGCGCAGTTGGAACATAGACAACATCAAACAATATATTGAAGCCATCAGCAAAGGAACGCTTCCTTCTGAAGAAGAAGTATTAGACGAACAAACAAAATACAATGACCTCATAACCACTGCATTAAGAACAAAAGAAGGAATTGATATCTCTACGCTGCAACCTTCTTATCGCGACTTCCTTCTTCGCAATGCGAAGCCTCATCTCGACCGTGGATTTCTATTGCATGACAATAATCATATCCGATTTTCACGTGCAGGCATCAAGATCAGCAACAGCATCATGGCTGACTTGATGAAAGTGTGATTGGAGAAGCAATACATTCTTTATTATAACTTTTTAGTTAAAACACTTATGAATCAATCAAAACTACTTGTTACCTTAGCGATAACATTTTCTGTACTTGGCACAGTCAATGCCCAGGAAGCTGATTTTGACTTGACGTCTCAACGAGACGAAACGCAAAGCATTTTAAAAGTACCGGGAGAAAAAATCAATCATCACGGATTGGTTATTAATCCCACTCCACGCTCAATGAAAGTGACGGAGACCGGAACGCTCGACATCACAGGGGGAGTCGTTTTGAAAGATAAAACCAAATCTCTACAAGGGGAGCTTGGTTTCCTTACATTACGAAAGAAAGGGATTCCCATTCGGGTGAGTTACACGAAAAAAGGAAAGGCAACGACCTTACCCGATGTGGAAGGAGCATATACATTAGATATACACAAAAATGGCATCCGCATTGTGGGTCGAGACAGCAAGGGCGTATTCTACGCTATCAAGACATTGCAACAACTGTTGGAAAGTCCGGCCACCGAGCAGGGCAAGAAGTTGCCCTACCTATCCATCAGCGACTATCCGACATTTGCCTATCGAGGTATTGTGGAAGGATTCTACGGCACCCCTTGGTCGCATAAAATTCGCTTGTCTATGATGAATTTCTGCGGCAAATACAAGATGAACACCTATATCTACGGACCCAAAGACGACCCTTATCACAATTCGCCAAACTGGCGTCTACCCTATCCGAAAGACGAGAGCAAGAACATCCGCGAACTGGTGGAAGCCAGCAAACGCAACAAAGTGAATTTTGTATGGGCCATACATCCCGGAAAGGACATCAAGTGGAACGAAGAAGATTATCAAAATCTTTTTCATAAATTCGACTTAATGTACAGCCTTGGTGTACGATCGTTTGCCATTTTCTTCGACGATATCGAGGGCGAGGGCACCAATCCCATGAAACAAGTAGAATTGCTCAACCGCCTGACCCGTGAATTCGTTGAGCCGAAAGGCGACGTAACACCACTAATTGTTTGTCCAACCGACTATTCCAAGCTCTGGGCCAATCCTACCCCACAAGGCAGCCTGAGCATTTATGGACGAGCATTGGATCCATCGGTCAAAGTATTTTGGACGGGCGATGTGGTTTGCAGCGACGCCACACACGAAACTTTAGATTGGGTCAATGCGCGCATCAAGCGTCCGGCTTTATTCTGGTGGAACTATGCCGTGACAGATTATGTGCGCCATATCGTGTTGCAAGGACCTGTCTATGGGTTGGATAATTCTCTAACATCCAACGATATGTGTGGTTTGCTTAGCAATCCAATGGAGCATGGAGAGGCCTCAAAATTGTCATTATACAGTGTGGCCGATTACACATGGAATCCTATGGCCTATAACGCCATAGACAGTTGGGAGCGAGGGTTGGAAGTAATCGCGCCTCGTTCGAAGGATGCTTATCGCACTTTTGCCATCCATTCTGCCGATACTGAGACCGGTTACCGACGCGATGAGTCGTGGGAGACCGAGACTTTCCGCATGGCAAATTACACTCCGCAACAATACGATGCACTCTACCGGGAGTTTGAGAAGATAGAACAGGTGCCGGCCGACATGGAGCGCGAAAACGACAATCCGGCCTTATTGCAAGAGTTGAGACCCTGGCTCGAAGAATTTGGCAAATTGGGTACGCGGGGCAAAAAGGCTCTGCAGCTCATGGAAGCCTTCAAAAACGCAGACAATGCATCTTTTTGGAGCGCATACGTGCAAAATATCATGAGTAAAGAGGAACGCACGGCATACGAAGCCCATCGCTCCGGGACTATGAAGCTGCAGCCATTTTACGAATGGGCTATGACCGATCTTGCCAATGCTTTCTATCATAAAATTACGAACAAACAGCCGTCATCCGAGCTTGCCGTAGGGTCTTATCCCAACTTAAAAACAAGGCTGGCCCGACTGATGTTCGACAAAGACACTACCACATTCTATACTTCAACAGTGGGACAAAACACGGGAGAATGGATAGGTGTTGACCTCGGAGAGAAGAAACCGGTGCATGAAGTGCGTATTTTGCAGGGAAGAAACTCCGTCAACGATGTCGACTATTTCGATCATGCCGCATTAGAATATTCTGCCAATGGCCGAGAGTGGAAGCCACTCATTGCCGACTTGCAGGAGATTTACAACATACATTGGACGGGCCAAGAGGTTTCGGCACGTTATATCCGTTTACGCAAGCTGCCGTCAGAAAAGAAAAATTGGGTTGCCGTCCGCTCATTCGAGGTTAATCCGCTCACGGCTTCACAGTTGGGACTCGTATCGAGTAACCCTCGCAATAGTCAGGCTTTCTTGGCTTTCGACAATTGCCCCACCACTTCTTACACACATTCGGGCTTGATGTCGTTCGGCGTGAAGAAAGGCACGAAAAGCTATACGCTGCTGCTCAAGTTACCAGCCAGTGGCACCATGACCCTGCGAATGTTCAACAATCAAGACAAGGTCGTAGCCGAGCAAACGATTACGACAGACTTCTATCAATTCTCCGTCGACAAGAACGTAACCAAATTAGAGCTCGATGGAGCGGCCGAAATCTTCGAAATCATTCCTAATAACCTTATGGACTGACCACCTGTTCGCCGTTGATGGTTTAATAGATTCTCCTGTAATGAAAGTGGACGCATGGCTCGTGCGTCCACTTTCATTACAGCATTCACAATAATCTAAAGAGCCGTTAATCAAGGTCGAATGTCCATGAAAATGTGAAAGTACGAGCCATACGTCCCTGACTGCTGCATCCCCCAAAGTTTCTGCTGAGCCGTACATCTGCATGACGTAGACAGCAATAATTTTCCACCATTAATCGCGAATCGGCAAGCTGTTCGGAATCTTGCTGATTTTTTATTTTAGCCAACTTCAAACCATGTGACAGTCACGTGAAAAAATACATAGAATAAACAGAAACCGGGCCAACAATTGAAATTTACAGGTCTTCCAAGCCTTTCAAACCCTCCTTCTGATAGATTTGGTAGAAGTACCGTTTAATGTCCTCATCAATATCGACCACATTGCGTTTGCCGGTGACGTATGGTTTGAGAAGCATCGATAAAATGAAACACACAACCCCAATGATCAGGGAAACCAGAAAATTGACCATCTCTTTAGCAAAAAAACCGTAGTTCATGAAAGCTACCATTGCGACAATGGGAACAGCAAAAAGAATCCAATCTCCGGCCGTATTCATCTTTCCGGTATTCGTCCGTTCTTCCTTTAGCGCCTGAGGTGCTCGCTGAATGAGCGCAGACTGATGGTGTTTCCAATAGTTTTCAAATTCTTTTTCCATGTTTCTACCCTGTATATTCGTATCTGTATTTTGTATTTTGAGAGCCAATAATGGGGCTGTAGAATCCCATTATCAACCTATATCTGATTAAAAATAATACCCCAAACTGATTTGCCAGGCACTCATCTTACCATCGCCCACAGTCTCGGTTTTATCGTCACTCAAATCCTGATTGATAATGATGTCTGCTGTCTTGCTGCCGGCCAGGTTGTAGTTGGCTGTCACTTGCCAATGCGTGCTCAGTGTGACACCTAATCCCATGTTGACACTCAGCTGTGCCTTCTTGAGTTCCCAATCACCATAGGCTGTTTTAAAACTACTGTCACCCACCTGAAATCCCACTTGAGGACCCGCAAAAATAAAAGCTCCCAACCGCTGACTCAAGTTCAAGTCATATCGCAAATTGACGGGAACGACGAGTTGTTGTTGAGTGATGGTGGTTGAATAGATTGGACCCCCGATAACGGCGGGCGTTATCTCTGCGCTTCGTCTATCGTACATCAATGCTGCATCAATGCCCAGTCCGTGAGTCAGTCCCATTTTGAGCGTTGGGCCGATGGAGAATCCCACTTGATTGCTCATGTCGTCGTAATCATCATAAGTGTAGTGCAGACTCGTCAAATTCAATCCACCCTTCACGCCATATTGAATTTGCGCAACCGCTGGAGCACTGGCCATCATGGCAAATAACAATACAATTAATGTAAATTTTTTCATGCGTAGTGATGTTCGTAAGATTTTGTGTCACAAAGATAAGGAAAATTTAAGTAACTTTGCATTCTAAATACAGAATAAAAGAATATGGAAAATCAGTTTTCCCGCACACAACTTCTGCTGGGCAAACCAGCCCTGAACACACTGGCCGACTCCCGTGTGGCTGTCTTCGGCGTAGGCGGTGTAGGCGGATATGTGGTTGAAGTGTTGGCACGTAGTGGTGTTGGGCATATAGATATCATCGACAAAGACAAGGTGGATCCTACGAATATTAATCGGCAGATTTATGCACTCCACTCCACCGTAGGCCGATACAAAGTTGATGTGGCTGCCGAACGCATACACGACATCAACCCGGCATGCGTAGTAGAGAAATATAAAATGTTCTATCTGCCGCAGAATGCAGACGAAATCGACCTTACAAAATACGATTATGTAGCCGACTGCGTAGATACCGTAACAGCCAAATTAGAACTCATCAGACAGTGCCACACATTGAATGTACCACTCATCAGTTCTATGGGGGCTGCTAATAAGCTCGACCCCACTGGGTTTCGTGTGACCGACATCAGTAAGACCAAGATGGACCCGTTAGCCAAAATCCTGAGGAAGAAAATGCGGAAAATGAACATTTATCATCTTAAAGTGGTATATAGCGAAGAGCCTCCCTTGATTCCGATAAATACAGCAGACGCCCCCGAAGCGACTCCCGGCAACACGACCGAACAGAGCAATTCATCCGCAGGCTCTCACCGTCCCGTGCCTGCCAGCAATGCTTTTGTGCCTGCCGCCGCTGGATTGATCATAGGAGGTGAAATCGTCAAAGATATACTCAAGGCTGCCGGAACAATGCGCAGCCCTGAGACTCCCGGGACATAGCTTGATTTCGTTTCCATCATAGCTTCTCCTCTTGTAAAAATAAATGATTGTTTTTCTGGCGTTTGTTTCCAGTGCATCTGGAGCAAAAAGAGCTATGTTTCAGCCTCCATCATCAATCGGCGAAGCATAACAACAGCCTCAATATTATATTTTTTATAATGCTTTATTGTGGCAAAGCCGTAACGGCTGTATGGTAAGGCCTTAACGGCTCTGCCGATACAGCTCATCCGCATCGCCGTTAAGCCCCAACCGTCCTGCCATTCGATAGTCAACCGCAAAAGGTTGGATTGGGAGCTGAAAACCAAATTTGCAGAACACTCTGATAATCAATATAGTACAAAAGTCTGCTATTTTTGCGTTTTGCGAACGGACGCACAATAATTTTAGAATAAGCAAAACCTGAGCGCCTATTTGTAAAGAAAAAACAAACATCGCATACATCTAAAATATATCGAGTAATCGATGACGCCGAGAAATATGGACCATCATGTTCGGTTGATATAATAACATTTAAAGGTGTGGGAATGTGCTATCAAACAAAGAAAAACCCTAAAAGCTTATATTAAGCCTTTAGGGTCCACATCATTTATTACCAGTCTCTTACGAGTTTTATCTTTCTGTGATTGGAGTATAGTCTTTCTGTCCTGAAATGTTCTTATAAGCCGGACGGATAATTCTCCTGCTGTCAAAGTTCAGCTCTTCAATTCTATGAGCCGTCCAACCAACGATACGAGCCATGGCAAATATCGGGGTATAGATTTCCTGGGGCAGACCTATCATCTCATAAATAAAGCCACTATAGAAGTCCAGGTTGGCACAGACGGGCTTGTTGGTTTTTCGGAATGTGGTCACACACTTTATGCCCTCCTGCTCTATGAGTTTCAAAAACTCATATTCATCCTCTCTACCTTTTTCCTTGGCCAAATCGCCTGCCAAGCGCTTCAGTTCCTCTGCGCGAGGGTCACTCAACGTATATACGGCATGCCCGATGCCATATATCAAGCCCGATTTGTCGTAGGCCTCCTTGTTAAGCATACGATTAAGATAGGTGTCTATCTCGTCTATATTTTTCCAATCTGCTATGGTCTCCTTCAAATGATGGAACATGTTGATAACTTTAATATTAGCACCTCCATGCAAAGGACCTTTCAACGAGCCGATACCGGCTGCGATACTCGAGTAGGTGTCGGTAAGAGTAGACGAGGTGACACGTACTGTGAAGGTAGAGTTGTTACCTCCGCCATGCTCTGCCTGAATAATCAGCAGCAGGTCGAGCATTCGTGCATCCAGTTCTGTATAGTCGTACTTCAACATATAGAGGAAGTTTTCCGCAATCGTTTTGTTCTCGCGCGGATAACGTATGTTGAGACTTCGCCCGTGAACGGTGTGGCGATAGATGTTGTATGCGTAGGCTATAATCGTGGGGAAACGAGCTATGAGCTCTATAGACTGTCGCATCAGGTTGTCGCGAGAAATGTCATCGGGCGTGTCATCAAAAGTGTACATTTCCAACACACACCGTGACAGGATATTCATAATGTTGGTCCCCTCCAAGTCTATGATATGTACGATGGTGCGATGGTCGAGCGGCATATTTTCATTGATGAGTTCCTGGAAAGCGTGGAGCTCCTCTTTGTCAGGCAGTTTGCCCGACAACAATAGATAAGCAATTTCCTCGAAACCAAAACGTTTCTCTGCCAAAAGCGGTGAAACCAAATCGTTTAGTTCATAACCGCGATAATAGAGCCGCCCCGGGCAGGGAGTAAACTTGCCTTCTGCCGTGCGTTCATAGCCTACCACATTTCCAATATTGGTAAGGCCGACCAGTACACCGGAGCCGTCATCGTTGCGCAATCCGCGCTTCACACCATATTTCTGAAACGCATCACGCGGCAGTTTGCACGTGTTCTTTACTTCGTCACTGAGTTTGTATATCAAATATTCCTTATTCATAGTTTTGCTTTATATCTCTCCTGCAAGGAGTCTTGTTAATGATTAAACTTAATGTTCAGATAGGATAAAGTATGATCAAAAGTCTGGCTGAGCTTTTGGATATATTCAATGTCGGTGCTTCTTCCACACCTGGCATAAGTGTATCTATCAATATTGAATGTTTTGTTTTGCATACCTTGTTATAAGTCATTATTTAAAGATTGTTTTTCCAACTATTTTGCTGCATAGTTGAGTGCTGACCCTGCCTTAAACCATGCAATCTGTGTATTGTTGTAGGTGTGGGTTGCCTCAAAACTGTCCTCAGAGCCATCTTTATGTTTTAAAACAACGGTAAATCTCGAGTCCGGTGCAAAAGTCTTGAAACCTATGACTGAAATCCTGTCGTCTTCTTGCACTTTTTCATAGTCATCTTTGTTGACAAACGTCAGCGCAAGCATACCTTGCTTCTTCAGATTGGTTTCATGAATACGGGCAAAACTTTTGGCTAAGATGACACGAACATTGAGGAATCTCGGCTCCATGGCAGCATGTTCCCGAGAGGAGCCCTCTCCGTAATTGTCTTCAGCGACTACAATGCTTGCCACATGATGCTTTTTGTAGTTTTGTGCTGCCGAAGACACCTCTTTATATGTTCCGTCTATCTGGTCTTTCACATGATTGCTTTCGCCGTTGAATGCACTCTCTGCGCCCATCAGGAGATTATTTGAGATGTTTTGCAGATGTCCGCGATATTTCAGCCATGGGCCGGCCATCGAGATATGGTCTGTGGTGCATTTCCCTTTTACCTTAATAAGTAATGGCATATCCGTTAAGTCCTCACCATCCCACGGCTTAAACGGCTCGAGCCTCTGGAGGCGATCGGACGAGGCGCTGATATCAACTTTAATATCTCGGTGCTCGTCGTTAGGCGCAACGAAAAGTCCCTTTTCCATCAAGGTCTCAATGCTTTTCTCTGCCGTGCCACTGCCCGCACTGAATCCCTTTGGCGGGAAGTCGGCCCCTTGGGGCTCGTCCAGCATCACACGATTACCGTTCTTGTCTTTCAGGCTATCGGTCATCGGATTAAAATCCAATCGCCCGGCAATAGCCAGCGCTGTGGTTAGCTCCGGTGACCCGATAAAGGCGTAAGTATTGGGGTTGCCGTCTGCACGACGACGGAAGTTCCGATTGAATGAAGTGACTATCGTATTCTTTCGATTGTTGTCGTCCGTATGACGTTTCCACTGGCCGATACATGGTCCACAGGCATTGGTCATAATGACCGCCCCCATTTTCTTAAAGTCATCCAGCAGTCCGTCACGCTCTGCAGTATATCGTATCTGCTCAGAGCCGGGGTTGATGATGAGTTGTCCTTTGATTTCGAGATTCTTCGCTGTGGCCTGTCGCGCTACCGAAGCTGCACGTGCAAGATCTTGATACGAAGAGTTGGTACATGAGCCTACCAGCCCTACTTCCACAACCATAGGATAGTCATTAGCCGGTCCTACCGATTTCATCTCGGACACAGGTGTTGCTGCATCAGGGGTGAACGGTCCATTAAGATGTGGCTCTATTTCCGAAAGATTGATTTCAATGATTTGATCGTAATATTTTGCCGGATCAGCGTAGACGTCGTCATCAGCCCTCAACTCCGAAGCATTTTGCTTGGCCATATCCGCAACCTCCTGACGACCGGTCTGTTTCAGATATTCCACAGCATTATCATCAAATGGGAAGATGGAGCACGTTGCGCCAAGCTCAGCCCCCATATTACAAATGGTGGCCTTGCCGGTGGTAGATAAGGATTGTGCCCCCTCTCCGAAATACTCTAATATGGCGTTTGTCCCGCCCTTGACTGTGAGGATTCCCAATATTTTAAGAATTACATCTTTTGGCGAAGCCCATCCTGACAGTTTTCCCGTGAGGTGCACGCCGATGAGTCGGGGCATCTTGAGTTCCCACGGCTGTTCGGTCAACACATCTACCGCATCGGCACCGCCAACACCCACTGCGACCATACCCAGTCCTCCTGCGTTGGGTGTGTGAGAGTCTGTACCAATCATCATCCCACCGGGAAACGCATAGTTTTCGAGTACCACCTGATGGATAATACCTGCACCCGGTGCCCAAAAACCAATATGATATTTGGCCGATACCGACCGAAGGAAATTATAGACTTCACGATTTGCGTCCTGTGCCGTTGCCAAATCTTTGTTTGCCCCGACATCCGCGCGAATCAGATGGTCACAATGCACACTGGCGGGAACGGCGACACGTGGCTTGTTGGCGTTCATAAATTGAAGCAAGGCCATCTGTGCTGTTGCATCTTGCATGGCCACACGGTCGGGCCTGAAATTGACATATGCCTCTCCACGCTTAAAAGGCGCAAGGTCTTCATCATGATATAAATGAGCAAAAAGCACCTTCTCCGCATACGTGAGCGGCCTGTTCAAACGGCTACGAACCTGTTTTACTTTTGAAGAATAATTGGCATAAAAATGCCTTAACATATTTACGTCTAAAATCATCTTGTTCTTTTTTGCGGTTATTATTGTTTTGCAAATTTATAAAAAATAATCCAAAGTGTTACAATAATTATAACTTTTTAATCAAAATGAAACTAAAAAGAAATGAATAGTGTATATTTATGTCTATCCAACACTCCTATAAAACGCTTTCTCGACCTTTCGCAATTAGCCTCATTCGGCTCGAAAAACAGTAACATTTATGGATAATTGTGCCACTGTTGCCACCCATGCTCTTTTCATTATCCATTTGTCGGTTTGGAAGTCGTGGAAAGAACGTCCTGCCTATAAGGCGATCATCTCGTTTAAGGCTATACTTTTATATGTATCATGCCAGTTCCTATGATGCATCATACCGCTTTCTATTGCGAATCAGGTAATGCAAGATAGTCTTCTTCTACAGGAGGAATTGGTTGGTTGGGCGACTCTTTCACGCCAAGTTGCTTCAGTTCGTTGGCTTTTTGAACGATGCTCTGCCGGCCCGTGTAAGCCTTGTTGTAGGCATCGTCATAGTCTTTTGACAATGTGTCGATGTCTTTTTTCACCTTATTGAAACGTTTGATGAACTCTCCCACTCGTTTCAACATTTCTTCGGCCAAACCATATACCTTGAGCTGATTCTCCGTTTGGGTGTACTGTCTCCATGCAATTTCTATCATCTTCAGTATGGCCATTAGATTCTGTTGGGAAGTAATAAACACGTGTTTAGCAAAGGCATCATTCCACAGTTGTTTGTCGGTTGCCATTGCCAACTGCAGCGCTCCTTCATTGGGAACAAACATAATAACGAAATCTATGGCATGACGGGGTGGTTTCACGTAGCTGCTATAGTCCTTTTTAGCGAGGTTTGTGAACTGAGTGCGAATGCTTTTCACCAAATCGGCGGCATATTTCTTCTTCAGATCTTCATTATCTGTGTTAACATACAGTTCGTAGGCTTCAATAGACATCTTTGAGTCGATAATGACATCTTCGTTTTTAGGATAGTGAAGAATAACGTCCGGCATCATTCTCCTTCCGGTTTCCTCATTGGTATAAGCATGTCCTTTATCATCCATAAGTGTCTGTTGCACATCGTAATTTACCCCTTGTCTAAAGCCGTTTTGCTCTAATATCTCGGTCAATATCAGCTCACCCCAATTGCCTTGAATCTTATTTCCTCCACGCATCACATTAGTTAGTCTCGTGGCCGTAGCATCTATCTTTTGCGTCTGCTCTGCCATGGCTTTTAATTGCTCTGATAGCGAAGCGGTATTTTTGGCCGCTTCTTGATTGGTATTGAATATGACATCGTGAAGTTTGGTTAAGTTTTCTTTCAATGGGGCCGTAATAGTTTCCATGGCCTCCGAGTTCTGTACCTTCAGCTTGTCTGTCGATTGGTCCAGCACTTTAGTTGCCAAATTCTGGAATTGAGCCTTCAAAGCTTCTATCTGTGCATCAAACTGCTGCTGCCGCTGCTGCTCGATCTTCTGTTCTTGTTCGCGTTTCATTTCAGCCTCTTCGTCATGCTGCTTACGTTCTGCGGTCAATTGGGTTTCCAGAGCACTCTGTAACACCTTGGCCTCGGTGAGCTTTTCCTGCAAGCCTTGCAATTCATCGGCTAACGAATCAACCTTTTCTTGCATTTCGGTGCGAGCTTTTACCTCCGTCTCGGTCTGCTGACGTGCTAACATAAGGTCGGCCGTAATACTCTTCTTCTGACCTTGCTGCAAGAGATAAGCCACAATAAAACCCACTACTATTCCGATAATAAGATAAGCTATTTCCATGCGTGTTTTAATATTTTAGTTGTCGTTTCATAATGAAATATTGCATCACTCCCCTTGATGACAAATAGATAATAAAAGCCATCCATAGAATATGGTTGGGGTGATAAAATCTGATTCCTATAAAGAAGAAAGCAAAAAAGACAAGGGTGGCGGCAAAACTTGAAAGCAACATTCCACGTGTGGCTGTGAGCCCAATAAAGATTCCATCATAGATAAAGGCTGACACACCTGCCACCGGTATCATGCAAGCCCAAACAAAATATTCGTTCGAAGCTGCAATAACATCTTTATCATTGGTAAGCAACCCTAAAAATCCGTTTCCTCCCAATACATAAACCATTGTAAAGCCAACGACCATGACAACTCCCCAAATAAAGAGCCGACGTATCATCGTATGAAGTCCTTTATAGTCCTCCGCCCCATACAGTTTGCCACTCAATGCCTCGCCTGCAAAAGCAAAGCCGTCCATCACATAGCTGAAGAGCGTGAAAAAAGTGAGGAGCAACGTGTTCACGGCCAATATCATATCTCCTTGTCGAGCGCCGACAGAAGTAAAAAAGAGATTGACGGCTACCAAGCACAATGTCCTAAGGAAGATATTGCGGTTGACCACAAAGAATGTAGACCATGAAACCTTTTCCATCTCCCGTCCAACACTATTTTTCGCCAATGCTGCCTCGTCCTTTAACCTTTTTCTGGCAAACCAGATAGCAATCATAAAACCGCTCCACTGGGCAATCAGTGTGCCCAACGCCACTCCCTCGATGTGCATTCCCACACCAAAAACGAAGAATAGAGAAGCTATGATGTTAATGATATTCTGCCCTATGGCTACCATCATCGGTATTTTAGTGGTCTGTAATCCAACAAACCAACCATTCAAACTGTAAAGTCCCAACATGGCCGGCGCTCCCCATATCACAATGTTATAATAGGTGGTAACCAAAGGATAGATTTGGGGTGAGGGCGAGATAATGGTTAGGGCAAGCCATCGTAATGGCATTTGAAAAATAATGAAACTTGCCGCAATAAGTCCCGACACAGAAAGAGAACGACGCAGCAGCAGTCTCACAGAAGCATAATCCTCACGGCCAAGTGCCTGAGAGGTCATGCCGCTGGTACCCATACGAAGGAATCCAAACAGCCAATAAATGACGTTGAATATCATTCCGCCCACCGCAATGGCCGCAATGTATTGTTCAGACCCCATGTGCCCTACAATGGCCAAGTCTACCAATCCGAGCAAAGGTACAGTAATGTTGCTCACAATGGATGGCACCGCCAATTGGAGTATGTCTTTATCAATCTGTCTCATCGTTTTTATTTGAAATACAAATATATGCAAAAAAGGTGAGAATATGATTTGAAATGCATCAATTAAAAATCAAACTTCGTAATTTTAACCCATATTTCATGATATGAAAGCCAAATAAAGAATCCTGATTCCTATTAATAAATCCATGGATAATAAGGCTGTAAACTAACAAAAATAAGTAACTTTGCATACAAAAGAATTATCAAACATGATACCAAATAAACAGGAAATCTCACAAAAAAACAAGGGGTTGGGGCTTGTCCTCGAAGGCGGAGCCATGCGAGGGTTGTTTTCAGCCGGAATCATCGATGTTCTGATGGAAAACAACATCAATCCCGATGGAGTAATAGGCGTATCTGCTGGTGCTGCCTTTGGATGCAATATGAAGAGTAGACAACCTGGAAGATGCATAAGATACAACAAACGTTTTGCCCGCGATTGGCGGTATTGTTCACTTCGTTCGCTTCTCACCACTGGAGACCTATTCGGAGGCGACTTCTGCTATCACCAATTGCCTAAACACCTTGATGTTTTCGATGTCGAAACATTCGAGCAAAACCCGATGGAATTTTATGCCGTATGCACCGATGTAGATACTGGACAGGCAGTTTATAAACAACTTATAAAAGCTGATGATGAATGCTATGAATGGATACGTGCTTCCGCATCGATGCCTATTGCATCTAAAATCGTAACCATCAAGGGGCAGCGATTGCTCGATGGTGGAATTGCCGACTCTATACCCTTAAAACGATTTCAAGATATGGGTTATCACCGTAACATCGTTGTATTAACTCAACCTCGAGATTTTATTAAAATGCCAAGTAGGATGAACGCTATGATCAACCTTGTATTACGGAAATATCCCCATTTCATCGAGTCTTCCAATAGGCGACATCTCATGTATAACGCAGAATTGGAATACGTTCGTCAACAAGAACAGAAAGGCAACATACTCGTATTGGCTCCGGATGAGAAATTACCTATAAACCATGTCACACACGATGCCGATTTGATGCAACATGTATATGAATTGGGACGCAACCATGCGACACGACGCATCGATGAAATCATTAGTTTTGTTAAGAAATGAAACAAAGAAATGCTCAATTGATAAAGAAAGTATCAAGGTATAGGGTGATACTTATTGCGTCAATGATAGGAGTTACGCTGTTGGCCATACTGCTGATAAGACTCATGCCGGCAAGCAAAAAAGACATTCGAAAGTCGGTATGCTTTGTAGACGGTATGACACAGCTTTGCCTTGTTTCTGGGCAAGATACCATCGTATTGCAATCTGATACCATTTGTCAGCAGGGAGCATGGATTAATAGACATTGGTGGTGGCCAAGTTGTGACGGGAGTATACTTACCGTCGGACGAGCTTGTGCGCCAACACCTCGGAGGCAGTGGCCGGATGCCAACGATTTGCCCCGTCAAATGTCAGAAATCATTGATTCCATCGGTCGATTACTCACCATCAAGGATACGGAACAACAAGAAATTGAGTACTATATTCGCAGTCATGGAGTGCAGGATGAGGGCTATAACAGAATTTCACGTTATGCCAATTTACAGAAGAAAGCAACCGATTCTCTAAGATCAGTCTATCAAACATTAAAGTCTATCAAGCTCGATCAACATAGCCACTTCGTGAGAAAATACTTCCTTCAAGCCTCATGGTACAATGCAGACGGCCGTTTAGACACTATGGAGTGTCAGCCGATCCTATCGTACACCAATCATTCGGAAGACACGATAACCATCCACACAAAACAGAATCTGACTCCCCGAGGAGTTTATGCCGTAAAGAGAATGCCCTGGGGAGCGGCTGGAAGCAAGCGAATTGTCACGGCAACACTTACACGAAAGGATTCCATCTCTCGTCACCATACCCTTTTGGCAAACGGGAAAATGATAGATGAAACTCATCATGACCTACCCGATTTATTTGCCAGAGACGGTAGTCCGGTATTCACCGCGTATGGCCTGTTCGTTGGCATAATTTCCAAGCAGACGGTGAAACAATAAAGTCGAAAGTTGAATGAGCATCACAAGATAATGAAGACAGCCAAAACCATATACCTTTTCTTAGCCATTGCCGGTTTATTATCTGGTTGCACCATCAACAGCAGTGATGTAACGGTAGTTCAGCACGGCGACATCACCTATCGCGGTCAAATGAAAGACGGCAAACGCGATGGCTTGGGCGTGCTCTCTCGAGGTGACACCATACTTTATTCCGGACAATGGCGACAAGGTCGACGACAAGGCAAAGGATGGGCGACTGATTCTCTCGGCCGACGCATCGATGCTGTCTGGGCCGGCGATACCATCATCACGGGTGTACGGCAAGATGCTTTCGGCACCTATCAAGGGGAATTCAATCGTCAGCTTTTAGCACATGGTTATGGCGTGTTCCGAGATAATACGGGCACGCATTACGATGGACTGTGGCAGAATGATAAACGCAATGGCTTCGGCTTTTCGTCCCAACACCACGCTTTCAGAGTTGGCGAATGGAAACAAGACATATACAAGGGTGAGCTCCTGAACTACACTTCGGCTCGCATCTATGGCATCGATATATCCAAATATCAACATATCAAAGGAAGAAGACGATACAAAATAAAATGGGACAAACTGCGCATCAGTCATTTGGGAACATTATCAAAAAAACGAATTAGTGGGAAAATAGATTATCAAGTATCGTTCATTTTTATTAAGTCTACCGAGGGAACGACCATTCGCAACCCCTATTATCGAGCCGACTATGCCGCCGCCAGAGCTCATGGATATCCCGTAGGCAGTTATCACTTCTTCTCACATCACACCACAGGAGCCGCACAAGCAAAGGCGTTTCTACGTTATTCACGATTTCAGAAAGGAGATTTGCCTCCTGTTTTAGACTTGGAGCCTCTTCCAAGTCAGGTGCGAAAGATGGGCGGAGTAACGGGCATGTGGGAACGAGTGAGAAACTGGCTGCAAATCGTGGAAAAACAGACGGGGATGCGCCCCATCCTTTACATCAGTCAGACCTTCGTAAACAAATATCTTGACGCAGCACCGGACATCAAGCACAACTACCCCGTTTGGATAGCCCGATATGGAGCCTATAAGCCTGATATTAAATTGTGGATATGGCAATTGGCCCCCGACGGCCGTGTGACCGGCATTCACGGCGCTGTAGACATCAATGTGTTCAACGGCTATAGTAATGAATTTGTCAAATGGCTCAACAAGGTCAAGAAGCAATAAGCCCTAGCCTATCATATACTATCATTTATAACCGCTGGCACACTGCATCTCTGAAAATGGCCTAAAATATTTCCAAAACAGTTATCCTCAACGTTTATAGGACAATGCTGCACCAATAGCAGTGCAAAACTCAGAATGTTTAGGAATGATAAAATGCACCTTGTAGAGTTTCTCCATTGCGGGGAACACAATCTTACATTGTGGCAGGAGTGTGAGATTCCCAATGAGTACATACTCTTTGATTCCGGTATTGAGCGATGCGAGAATGCAGCTTGAGCCAATGGTCTGAAGCACAGTGTTTATAATGCCCAGTGCAATATCTTCTCTTGAGGCATTGCTTCGGCCGTTGCCAAAGAGCGAAGCCGTTGCTGTCTTGGGCAAACCGGGCAGTGGATTGGGACTGATATCACCAATGAGCACATCAACATTATGAATATCACCCTTCATGGCCAGCGCAAGAATCTGTTTCACGTCATCGGTTTTGAGCATAATGCGACTCAGTCCCATGAGTGTGCCACCTCCCAAACCGATACCGCCGATATGGCGAATATCCTCGCCGTCGCACTGAACAATGCTCGTACCCGTACCCATCGACACCACCAGCATCCGATCGAGATCGGTCTCATAGCGTGCTCCGAGTCCGTCAGCGATAAACTCTTCTGCCTTCTTTGTCGGTAAGCCATAGATGGGGGAATCAATATAGGCCGAACCGACCCCCGTCACCATTACCTGCTCTATATCCGACAACTGTATATGATTGTCATACAAGTACTTGCCAAACGCACCATAAAGTGATGTTATAGGGTCGGTTGCCCTTATTCTGATAGGCGAAGCCACCTCACCATTTTCGTTAACTCCAACAATTTTTGTAGTACTGATGCCTACGTCTATACCTATTATCATATTATAATTTATGAGTTTTACTCCTTGTCGTGCACATCGGCTTTGTGCCATTCAAACTATTTCGTTCGAATAGTCGTACCTATAACAACTTAGACAAAGTTCGACAAAAAACTTTGGATATGCAAGCAATTTTCTGATAATCTACTTAATTAGTATGACATATCGTGTGTCTCTATAATTGTTATCAAAAAATGAGCGGTTATAAAGACATGAATAAGATTTTATTTGTATATTCGCAGGGAAATGCAAGTAATGGCTGAAACATTGGTGGGCAACAAGTTTTAATAGACTATGGCTCACTGGACGAATGGCAGAAGGTGACCATACTCACTACTCCATACGCAAATATAACATCACGCAAACATAAAATTACAAATAGAACACGATGAAAAAGATTAAAGTTGTTGCAGCTGTCGTTGTGAAAGACGGCAAATATTTATGTATGCAGCGTTGTCGCTCACACGAGGCATACAATTCTGAGCTTTGGGAATTTCCCGGTGGGAAGGTCGAAAATGGTGAAAGCGACCACGAGGCTCTCCTTCGGGAAATCAAGGAAGAGATGGATTGGGATGTATATGTAGGACAAAAAATTGGTACCATTACGCATGATTATCCCGACTTCACCATCGAACTGACAGCCTATCTCTGCAAAGGCGGAGAAGGAGATTTCACCATGTTTGAACACCTCGATGCTAAATGGCTCTCTGCCGACGAACTCCTCACGTTGGAATGGACCGCCGCCGACAAAAAAATCGTAGAATTAATACGGAAGAAATAGACCGATTTTTATTTCCCGAAGACCCAAGGAGACAGCACTATTCAGACCATCAGCGGGTATGCGGACGGTGTGAAAGCGCTATTTGTAAATCTTATATGTCCCGCCATCGCTCTCGCAATACTTTCGCAAGAGTTCTTGAATATACTCCGCATTACCCCTTACGTGCTCCTCGTTGCCATCATATCCGTTGATTAGCACCACAAGGTGTGTAGTGTCTATGCTGATTTTCGTGCGCTCATGGTCTGACGTTGGAGTACCCACTCCACCCTTTGCATCGCGGTAGACAGGTAGCCCCTCAATATTAATCATTCCCCGACCAATTCCTTCAAATGGCTCGTCTTTCCGGCCAACGCCCAACGTCAAGGTGTCGCCCACAAACCTGTCGGCATCGAAGCCCCCAATGCTGTAACCAAATCGGATGCTTGCTAAATTAATGAGGTCTACCAAAGTGTCTATTTGGTACAAATCCTTGTTTTTGAGTTGTCTACGAATCAAAGCCTCTGCAGCCGGCCGATAACGAGATGGGTCTTTCCCGCAAGCCCTGTAAACTTTCCGCGTAGCGGCGATACCCGGCAAGTCTTTTAGCGATTCGGTGGTTAGCGTGGTCCGATATTCATTGCCCAAAGCATTGATCTCATCCCATAAGGCCCGGCTGTATTTGCTGTTTTTCACCTGTGCCTCCACACATGCCCCCACAAAATTGGGGCACACTTGTTTTATATCTTCTGAAACAATGATATTCATGTTGTCTAATTTTTCTGTCTGTAACACCTTTCAACTTTCATTAGGAAAGGAAAATTCTCCCCCTTAGGGCTTGTGCAAATATACAAAGAATTTCAATATAAACCTATTGACATAGTTATTAAATAAAGCATAATTTTATTAACAAAAGCCTTCATAGAATTTGCGTATTTAAAAAAGAAAAGGCGATGGCTCAAAATACGCAAAAATAACGCATGATTTGCAACTTGCTGACTAATAGGAGTTTATCAGCAAAAGGGATTTGTCGATAACATTTTCATTATTTTTTGCCATGCGGTTGGATATGCAATGGTGATGCGGTTTGGGTGTAATCGTCCCGCAAGGAAGCCCAAACCACATCATCGTTAAAGCTTTCCCGCAGCATCATTCGACCTTAACCGCAAAATTTTGATGGAAACACGGAGCGAAAAGAGCGATGAAACCGACGAAAAATGAGTTTTGTTTTGCTGTAACAGTATAAAATTGAGACACGATTATAGTGAAGTTATTTTGACTATATCATCCGATTTTTTAAGATTCATCTGCAAGTTTTTCAGCTTATCCATTGCAGCATAGGAAACATATGTTGTCGGCTTTTGTGTTTATCAAAGGCAAGAATACCTCCCTGTCCGACAAAGAATGTTCATAAACAAAATATCAACCTGAAAACAAGAGAATAATAACAAAAAGACTCTGCAACAAAAACATCCAAACGAATTATCTCAATTTGCACTTGAAACGTAACATTACCTGTCAATTTAAAAATGAAATTACAGCAAATACAAAAATATTTATCTATCTTTGTAAAAGATTCGACACATCATTTTTATTAGATTTCATCGTCGTATAAAGAAACAAGACATATTTTTATATGGACAAGATACAAAGAATGCAGCTGCTGGTTGAGGAGCTCAACCGCGCTTCGAATGCGTATTACAATGGTCTGGGCGAACTAATGACCGACTATGAATGGGATGCGAAGTTCGACGAGCTGAAGCAGCTCGAACAGGAAACGGGTGAAACTTTGCCCGACTCGCCTACGGCTAAGGTTTCGGAAGACAATATCGCCGGTCAAAAGGAGGAACACGAGTTTGCCACCCTGTCGCTGGCTAAGACCAAGAAGGTGGAAGACTTAGTGAAATGGGCCGAGGGCAAACCCATCTGGTTATCGTGGAAACTGGACGGTCTGACACTGGTTGTGACCTATGACAACGGCACGCTGACAAAGGTGGTGACACGTGGCAACGGTCATATCGGCACCAACATCACCCATCTGAGCAAAGCTATTGGGGGCATTCCTGAAAAGATAAAAGCCTCCGGGCACGTGGTAGTTCGTGGTGAAGCCGTCATCTCTTACGAAGATTTTGAACAGTTCAACATGGAGAACGATGAAGAATACGCCAACCCACGAAACCTCGCTTCGGGCTCCCTCACACTGAAAGACCCCAACGAGGTGGCCCAAAGGCACATCAACTGGATGCCGTTCACGCTGGTATATTGCGATGAGGAGATTTTGTCGTGGGGCGACCGAATGGTTTTTCTGGAAGCCAACGGTATGAAATGCGTTGAGCGTGAACGCATTGAAGAACCTACGCTCGACCATATTGAGAGGGTGGTTGAGCAATGGACCGAGCGCGTCACCAACCGCCGGAATCCCTATCCCGTAGACGGACTTGTCATCGCCTACGACGACACTGAATATGCTGCCACCGGCTCGGTCACGGGTCACCATGCTACACGTGCCGGATATGCTTTCAAGTGGCAGGACGAAAGTGCAGACACCGAATTGGAAACTATAGAATGGAGCTGTGCGGCATCGACCATTTCGCCCGTTGCTGTCTTCTGCCCCGTAGAACTGGAGGGGACCACAGTGAAGCGCGCTTCTCTTTGCAACATCAGCGAATGTGAACGTTTGGGTATCGGTGGGAAAGGCACAAAACTGGCCGTAATCAAGGCCAACAAAATTATTCCGAAGGTAATCAGAGTAAGAGAGTCGGTGGGTAAATTTCAAATTCCATGTGAATGCCCGGTTTGCCAATCGCCTACCCAAGTTGTGACCAGCCCCAACAGTGGCACCAAGACACTGCACTGTACCAACGAGGATTGTCCCGCCAAGCAACTCAAGAAGTTCAGACGTTTTCTGTCCAAAGAGGGGATGAATGTGGATGGTGTATCCGAACAAATCATATCCAAGTTTATCAATCTCGGATGGGTTAACGAATATGCTGACATCTATCATCTCCCAGACCATGCTCGCGAGATTGCGCATTTGGAGGGATTTGGCGAAAAGTCGGCCGCCAACATGGTGAGGTCTATCGAAAATTCCCGCACGGTGGAAGCCCGCAGGTTTTTGTATGCTCTCTCCATTCCCATGATAGGACAGGACGTGTGCAACCGTCTGCTCTCTGCCTACACCTTGCAAGAACTCATCGATATGGCTTCGGGACGCAAAACTGCCGATGGCCTTTTTGCGCCTGCACCCCAAGAACTGCTGGCCACGATACCGGGCATCGGTCCGGAGAAGTCGGCCTCGTTTGTCAACTGGTTTAGCGACAGCAGAAATCTGGCAATCGTCGATAGGCTCCTGGCTGAAATCACCATCAAACAAACCTCGACCAAACCTACGGGAAAAAAATGCGAGGGATTGACTTTCGTCGTCACCGGAGACGTACACCACTATAAAAACCGCAACGAATTGAAGGCCTATATTGAAAGTCAGGGTGGAAAGGTGACAAGTGCGGTGAGCAAGTCGACCTCGTTTCTGATCAACAACGACGTGAATTCGACCAGCAGCAAAAACAAGAAGGCGCAGCAATTGAACATCCCTATCCTATCGGAAGACGAATTCATGGAACGGTTTGCGCAATAAACACACAAACATTTGGAGATTTTGGAGATTTAAACTATTTTTGCACTTAATTTCCAATAAAATGAAAAGAATTTTTGCAACAGCAGCTTTGGTGGCAGCAGTTACGGCACTGAGTGCACAAAACATCCAGCTGCACTATGATTTGGGGCATTCCTTATACAACGACCTCAGCAACCGCCCAAGTATGACTACAACTTTTGAGATGTTCAAAGCTGATGGTTTAGGAAGCACATATACCTTTACTGACATCGACTATCAACGTGACGGCGTGGCCGGGGCCTATTGGGAAATAAGTCGCGAATTCAACGTAACGAAAAACAAGCAATGGGCCGTCCACGCAGAATACAACGGTGGACTGAGCAGCGATGAAGAGACGTGGATAGCCACACGCTTCCAGCATGCCGTACTGACCGGAGGAGCATGGAACTGGCACAGTGCCGATTTCAGTCGTACGTTCAGTGTCCAGGCAATGTATAAATATTATTTCAAAAGCCGGCATAACAACGCTCACCCCTTCAGTTCCTTTCAACTGACTGGTGTGTGGAGCGTTACATTTGCGAATAAACTATGCACTTTCAACGGATTCTGCGACACCTGGTATAACCCCAATGTAAATGGGAAATGGATCATAATCAGCGAGCCGCAGTTCTGGTTTAACCTCAACACCCTGAAGGGATGGGATAAAATAAATCTAAGCATGGGTACCGAGGTGAGGCTGAGTAATAATTTTGTATGGAACGAGGATGGGAAAAACAATCGTTTCTATGCCATCCCCACCCTTGCAGCCAAATGGACCTTTGATTAGTACACCATTTTAAAATCCTATTAAAACGCATACAAATACATGAGAATAGATATCATCACTGTTTTACCGGAAATGATTGAGGGCTTTCTTAACGAGTCGATATTGGCTCGAGCCCAAAAGAAAGGACTGGCTGAAATCCATTTACACAATCTGCGCGACTATACGCAGGACAAGTGGCGTCGTGTAGACGATTACCCCTATGGCGGTTTTGCCGGAATGGTGATGCAGATAGAGCCCATCGACCGCTGTCTCTCCGCCCTCAAAGCTGAGCGCAGCTACGATGACATTATCTATGTGACACCCGACGGGGAGAAATTCGACCAACATATAGCCAACGAGATGAGCCTTCAACAGAATTTGGTGATACTTTGTGGCCATTATAAAGGTATTGACCAGCGCATACGCGACCACCTCATCACTCGTGAAATAAGCGTAGGCGACTTTGTGCTTACGGGAGGCGAACTGGCAGCAGCTATCATCACAGATGCTGTAGTGAGACTTGTTCCGGGAGTCATAAGTGACGAACAGAGTGCACTTTCAGACAGTTTTCAGGACAATTTGCTGGCTGCGCCCATCTATACACGACCGGCCGAATATAAAGGATGGAAAGTGCCCGACATTCTCCTGAGCGGCAACGAAGCCAAAATCAAACAATGGGAAATGGACCAGGCCATGGAGAGGACCAAGCGATTGAGACCTGACTTGCTGAAATAGAGCGTAAGCTAACGCTGCGCTTTCCTATAACTCAACATATCAACCCTCCCTTTTGACAATCTGCAAAAGGGAGGGTTGTTTATATATGCTCCTCACAAAAACGGATGCCCTGTTTGTAGCCTTCTTCATATAGGCTCTCAAGTTTTTCAGTGTCTCTCTCAAGGCGTCCCACCTCCATCGGCTTTTGCGGGCGAATACAAACGATATCACCTTGCGCTTCTAAATCTTCTATGAGCTGCAACTGTTCATTATAAGCCTCGATGCGACGGCTCAACGCCACTCGAAGGCGCGGATAATTCTTGTAAATGAAATGAGGTATCTTGCGGTCTTTGCTCGTTTTGCGATACCCATAATTACGCGTTGAGATCACGACATTCATCTTATGTCCCGTAGCTATGGCACGCATGACAGGAATGGAGTCAACAATTCCGCCATCGAGAAACGGCACGCCGTCTATGTTTACAATCTTACTCACATAGGGCAAACTGCTCGACGCTTTCACGATTTCGTTGACCCGACACCTGTCTTTCAATTCTTTCAGATAAGCAGGCTGCCCGGTAAAACAGTTGGTCGCCACCATCTCAAAGCCATCGGCATGTTTGAAAAACTCGTCATAATCGAAGGGCACCAATTCGTTGGGGAAACGCTCGTAAAGCAATTTCTGGTCGAACAAACAACCCTGCGTCACCAAATAGCGCAGGCCAATATAATCATATTTTGCCAGAAAATCGATGTTGGATATGCGGGCACGACGAGGCTGACGGGAAATATAACTCATCCCGTTGCATGCCCCTGCCGACACGGCGACCACATAATGAAAATATAAATCATGCTTCATGAAAGCATCCAAGACGCCACTTGTAAAAACGCCACGCATTCCTCCGCCTTCAAGCACAAGCCCCGTATTCCTGTCAAATCGCATAAAAACCCTTAATTTTACTTGCAAATATACTTAATTTAAATGAATAATTTGTAACTTTGCAATCATTTAAATACAAAAATCCCTAATATGTTTAGTAAAGAGACCTACGTCAGCCGACGCGCAGAATTGAAAAAACTCGTAAAGAGCGGTATTATTGTTCTTTTTGGTAACAATGACTCACCGGCAAACTATCCCAGCAACGGCTATCACCCGTTTCGCCAGGACTCTTCTTTCCTCTATTATTTTGGACAAAACAGAGATGGGCTTGTTGGTATCATCGATATAGATAACAACAAAGAAATGCTCATCGGCGATGATATTTCTATCGACGACATCGTTTGGTATGGCACTGTAGACACCATGCACGACATGGCTGCCCAAGTGGGTGTAGCCAATACGGCCCCCATGAAAGAATTGTCGACCATTTTCCATGAAGCCCTGCGCCAAAAACGCACTGTGCACTTCTTGCCGCCCTATCGGTCGGATATCAAGATTCAGATATTCAATCTGCTAGGTATTCATCCCAACCAGCAAAAGGACAGCGCTTCAATGCCGTTGATTCAGGCTATTGTGAAGATGCGCTCATCGAAGACCGCAGAAGAAATCGAAGAGCTGGAGCGTGCGGCAGAAATTGGCTACAAAATGCACACTACGGCCATGAAGATGTGTCGTCCGGGCATCACGGAGAAGGAAATTGCCGGCGTGCTGGATGGCATTGCCAACGGTCTGGGTGCTATGGTGAGTTTCCCGACCATTCTTTCACAGCACGGAGAATGTATGCACGGCTCACCCTCGATGGACAAGCTGCAGGCAGGAAAGCTCATGCTTTGTGATGCAGGGGCAGAGACCATCAACAACTATTGCTCGGACAACACGCGTACAACGCCAGTCAGTGGCAAATTTGACCAACGTCAGTTGGAGATTTACTCCATTGTGGAAGAGTGTCACGACCATGTACTCACCATTGCCAAACCGGGTGTGAAATGGTGGGACGTGCATTTCGACGTATGCCGTCTGATGACCGAGAGGCTGAAAGAAGTCGGCCTGATGAAAGGCAACACCGAGGAGGCCTTAGCTGCCGGTGCCCATGCCATGTTTATGGTGCATGGACTGGGACACATGATGGGTATGGACGTACACGATATGGAGAATTTCGACCAAATCAATGTAGGCTTTGACGATGAAGTGCGTCCCAATCTCGAACAGTTTGGAACCAACAGTCTACGTATGGGTCGTAGGTTGCAGGAGGGCTTTGTGGTGACCGATGAGCCGGGTATCTACTTTATTCCGGCCCTTATCGACGAATGGAAAGCTACCGGGCACTGCAAGGAATTCATCAATTTCGACAAGCTCGAGACTTACAAAGACTTTGGCGGCATTCGTCTTGAAGACGACCTGCTCGTCACCAAGGACGGCTGTCGTTTCATCGGGAAGGACCGCATTCCTTACCACCCCAAAGATGTTGAGGCTTTTATGGCCCGTTAACAGACAATCATAGACACAACATAAAATATAAATAAACTAAAAACATAATGAGAAAACAACTTTTTGCAGCTCTCCTTGCTGTGTTTGCAGTAGGAGCTAATGCGCAAGAGAAGAAGACGGAAGAGAATCCTAACAAGCCCGTCTTTACCGTAGTGAAGGAAAATGCCATCACAAGCATTAAAGACCAAAACCGTTCCGGTACCTGCTGGGCATATTCCACCTTAAGCTTTTTTGAGGCAGAAATCCTGAAAGCAACAGGCAAGACATACGACCTCTGTGAAAGTTTTGTGGCCAATAAGACTTATATGGACCGCGCCATTCAGGTGGTGCGCCTACATGGTGACTGCCAGTTCTCACAGGGCGGCAGTTCTTTCGACCCGCTCTATGTCATACAAAACTACGGTATATGTCCTGAGAACGCCATGCCATTCCCCGGCAGTCTTTATGGCGACTCATTGAACAACTTTAATGAATTTTTCTCAGTCATGACCCCGTACGTGGAGAGCGTAGCCAAGAGCACGGCTAAGAAGATTTCCAACCAGTGGAAAGTGGGATTGCAAGGAATTCTTGACGCCTATCTCGGCGAATGTCCCGAAAACTTCACTTATCAGGGCAAGAGCTATACCCCGAAGAGTTTTGCTGCCAGCCTGGGACTGAACTGGGACGATTACGTTACTTTCACCTCGTACACGCATCACCCCTTCTGGACACAGTTTGCTGTTGAAGTGCAAGATAATTGGCGCAACCCGCTCTCATGGAATGTGCCCATCGATGATATGGAAAAGATTATCGATAATGCCATCATGAACGGCTACACCGTAGCTTGGGGCGGCGATGTGAGCGAAGATGGCTTCACACGTCAGGGCTTGGCTTATATGTACGACACCAAGAAAATGGAGAGCATGGAAGGCAGCGATATGGCACGCTGGCTCAAACTGTCGTCAGCAAAGAAGAAGAACCTCATAGACTCCTTGGGCGTTAACGTTCCGGAGATAACGCCTACACAGAAACTACGTCAGGAGCGCTACGACAATTGGGAACTCACCGATGACCATGGTATGCTAATTTACGGTATCGCCAAAGACCAAAATGGCAAGGAATACTATATGGTGAAGAACTCATGGGGAGAAACTGGTGACTACAAGGGTATATGGTATATGACCAAAAATTTCATCATTGGCAACACTATGGACTTCATGGTAAATAAGAACGCTGTTCCAAAAGATATTAGAAAGAAAATCAAAATCTAATAGATGATTTCTTGAAGACATACCGCCCCCAAACAATGTGCAGTTGTTTGGGGGCGGTTTTTATATTGAGAAGCCGATAGAACGGACTATTGGGGCTGCACATCAAAACTGCAAGCACGTAAAATTGATGAAAGGCTAGACCTGTCTTTTCATCTATACAATGTTACTCACGACTGCGAACTCTACACGAATAAACTTGCAAATTATTTAATCTAAGTCAATTATTTATGACTTTTGCCATCTATGATCCACTTCAAAGCAGCAATATGTTTGTTGAAATTATTCTAACTTTTCGGAAGAAAAGGGAGAGATTCTCAATGAAATTTAGTAACTTTGAAGCAGAATAAAAATAATTTAAAATGCATTTTAGATGGAAATACGATCCACCTACATCAGACCATATCCAACAAGCTAAGGAATTAGGCGAAAAGCTTAAGTTAAATCCCATTTTGGCCGGCTTGCTCATTAAACGTGGCATAACCACGGAAAGTGCGGCCAAGCGTTTTTTCAGACCACAATTGGCAGACCTCATCAATCCTTTCTTGATGAAAGATATGGATGTGGCTGTAGATCGGTTGAACGATGCTATGGGACGCAAAGAGCGCATCATGGTATATGGAGACTACGATGTGGATGGATGCACGGCAGTAGCATTGGTTTATAAATTCCTGCAACAATTCTATTCAAACATAGAATATTACATCCCTAACCGTTACGATGAAGGATACGGAGTGAGTAAGAAAGGGGTGGATTATGCACGGGAAAACAATGTGAAGCTCATTATTATTCTTGATTGTGGCATCAAGGCTATCGAAGAAATTAAATATGCCAAGAGTCTTGGCATAGATTTTATTATCTGTGACCATCACGTTCCCGACGAGACGATGCCACCCGCCATTGCTATTCTCAACCCCAAAAGGCCTGACGACTCCTATCCCTTTAAACAACTTTGTGGATGTGGAGTTGGTTTTAAATTCATGCAGGCCTTTGCCAAAAACAACGGCATCCCATTTTCGAGGCTCATCCCCCTACTCGATTTCTGTGCAGTAAGTATTGCCGCAGACATTGTGCCGGTGATGGACGAAAACCGAATTCTGGCTTTTCATGGACTGAAACAGCTCAACCAGAATCCGAGTATTGGATTGAAAGCAATTATCGATATCTGCGGACTCAATGGGCGTGAACTGTCGATGAGTGATATCATCTTCAAGATAGGCCCACGCATCAATGCTACCGGACGAATGGAAAACGGGAAGGAAAGTGTTGATTTACTGGTGGAGAAAGATTATAGCATGGCTCTGAAAGAGGCACGGCGAATCAATGAATACAACGAGCAGCGCAAGGATATTGATAAGCAAATGACCGAAGAGGCCAATCAAATCGTGGCAAAACTCGAAAGTCAGGAGCACCATTCGAGCATCGTTCTCTATGATGAGCACTGGAAGAAAGGAGTTATCGGTATCGTGGCGTCAAGGCTTACGGAGATGTATTTCCGACCTACCGTCGTACTTACACGTGATGGCGATTTAGCAACGGGGTCGGCACGCTCTGTGATTGGATTTGATGTGTATGCCGCCTTAAAGAGCTGTCGCGACATCCTCATTAATTTCGGAGGCCACACCTACGCAGCGGGGCTCACACTGAAGTGGGATGATATTCCGGAATTTTGTAAGCGCTTTCACCACTATGTAGAAGAACACATTGAACCTGAGCAAGTAGAAGCTCGTCTCGAAATCGACACAGAGATTGACTTTAAGGATATTACCAAACGCCTGCATAACGACTTGAAACGTTTCTCGCCATTTGGGCCGGGAAACAGCAAGCCCATATTTTGCACCAAAGGAGTATACGACTACGGAACGAGTAAAGTGGTAGGCCGTTCACAAGAACATATCAAATTGGAATTGGTAGACTCTATTTCTGCGACCGTAATGAACGGTATAGCCTTTGGACAGAGTGCTTCGGCAAGATATATCAAGTCGAAACGCGCGTTCGATATTGCCTATACCATCGAAGACAATGTGTTCAAGCGCAACCAAATACAGTTGCAGATTGAAGATATAAGACCTGCAGAGGGAGAAACTCCAATCAGTTAATCAAGCAAAAAGTGGAGATAGGCCCATACCTAAAAATATTAAGGCAATACTGGGGCTATGATAGTTTTCGAGGTATTCAACAAGAAATTATCGAAAGTATCGGCTCCGGGAAAGACACACTGGGTCTAATGCCTACGGGTGGAGGAAAGTCTATCACCTTTCAAGTACCGGCTTTGGCACAGAAGGGCGTATGCATTGTTGTCACCCCACTTATTGCTCTGATGAAAGACCAGGTGCAGCATCTTCGTGACAAAGGCATCATGGCCACAGCGGTCTATTCGGGAATGTCCAGACCTGAGATTGTGAAGAATCTGGAGAACTGTATTCTCGGGAACGTAAAGTTGCTTTATGTATCGCCCGAACGCATTGGTTCCGCCATCTTTCAAACCAAACTTAAGAAGATGACTGTGAGTTTCATCACCGTGGATGAAGCCCACTGCATCAGTCAATGGGGATATGATTTCCGTCCGTCTTACCTGCGAATTGCAGAAATAAGGAAATTAGTGCCCGATGCGCCCGTGCTCGCTCTTACCGCTACCGCTACCCCCCAAGTCATAAAAGATATTCAAAAGCAACTCTCCTTTAAGGCTACAAATGTGTTCCGTATGAGCTTCGAACGCAAAAACTTGGCCTATGTGGTGAGAGTGGCTACCGATAAGGAGAGAGAACTCTTACATATTTTATCAAGCGTGAACGGCAGCGCCATAGTCTATGTTCGTAGCCGTCGTAGATGCAAGGAAGTCTCTGCAATGCTGGAACAAAACGGGATATCCTCAACCTTCTATCATGCCGGACTTGAGCCGGCAACCAAGGATGAACGGCAAAGACAATGGAGAAAAGACGAGAAACGGGTTATCGTAGCTACCAACGCTTTCGGAATGGGTATTGATAAACCTGATGTCAGAATGGTGGTGCATATTGATTGCCCCGACTCTATCGAGGCTTATTTCCAGGAAGCAGGGCGAGCCGGCAGGGATGGACGCAAGGCTTATGCCGTGTTGCTATGGAACAACAGCGACCAAAGGAAACTGAACAAACGAATTGCAGATCATTTCCCAGAGAAAGATTTTATCAAAGATGTTTACGAACATCTGGCTTACTACTACATGATTGGTGTTGGAAGTGGAAATGATCACACTTTCTCGTTTGAAATAGATAAGTTCTGCCACATTTATAAATATTTCCCATTGAGAGTTAATTCGGCCTTACACTTGCTGCAGAACGCCGGGTATATAGAATATGAAACAGACCCCGATGCAAGCGCAAGGCTTATGTTTCTGATAGGAAGGAATGAGCTTTATAAGCTTAATGAATTGACACCGAGCGAAGATGCCGTAATCACAGCTGTTCTGAGGAATTATGGCAGTCTCTTTACTGACTACGGCTATATAGACGAGGCGCTTATCGCTATGCAGGCGGGCATTAGTCGAGAGACAACCTATCAGGTGCTAAAAACATTGAGCAGAAAGCATATTTTGCATTTTATTCCACAACGCAAAACCCCATATATCACTTATACGCAAGACCGTGTGGACGAATCTTTAGTGATAATTCCCAAAAACGTTTATGAAAATCGTAAGGAACAGTTCAGCAAACGTATCGTTGCGATGATAGAATATGCCACGAATGACAAGGTGTGCCGCAGCCGACAGCTGCTCCGTTATTTTGGAGAGAACAACACTAACGATTGCAATGTCTGCGACGTATGTGTATCCAACAGACCGGGCAGCAATTCCTCAAAAGTCGAAGCAAATGCGAGAGAGCAAGTCATAGCCCTGCTGAACGATAAGAAAAAACATAAAATAACCGAACTGCATCAACTCAATATCAGTCAATCCCAGCTTGACCAAGCCCTACAATATCTTGTCAACGAGGAACTGATACATCTTGATGGCGCTTTCATATACTTATAAGATTCCTCCTATTTACTTATAAATAAACGTCCATATACTTATAAAAAATCCCTGAACTGCTGTTACAGTTCAGGGATTTTCATATCATTCGATAGAAACTTAGTTGTTTTCAGGACGCAGCTGACGTACTGTTTCTGCGGCACGCCACATTTCCATATCGTGCATGGCTTTCAGTTCCTCGTTAAGTTTTTCACGATAGTCGGGCTGAGAGTTCTTGTCAATGGAAATCTGTGCTTCTGTTCCATTCTCCACACTTAAGTACAGCCATTCCATAACCGGCTTGATGGCAGCCTTGAAGCGAGGACGCCAATCGAGTGCGCCACGCTGTGCTGTGGTAGAACAGTTTGCATACATCCAGTCCATTCCCTTCTCTGCAAACAACGGGCCAAGGCTCTGTGTGAGTTCCTCAACGGTTTCGTTGAATGCCTCTGATGGAGAGTGGCCGTGCTCACGAAGCGTCTCATACTGTGCCTCCAGCAGGCCTTCGATAGCACCCATCAGTGAACCACGCTCACCCGTGAGGTCGGATGTGGCTTCACGATGGAAGGTTGTCTTAAACAAATATCCTGCACCGATACCAATACCCAGAGCAATGGTTTTCTCCTCTGCCTTGCCCGTAGCATCTTGATAAACTGCATAGGAGCAGTTCAAGCCGCGACCTTCAAGGAACATGGTACGCAGGGATGTGCCTGAGCCCTTAGGCGCTACCATGATGACGTCGATGTCTTTTGGTGGAACGACCCCTGTACGATCAGCCCAGTTGATGGCAAAACCATGTGAATAATATAGTGTTTTACCGGCAACAAGCAACGGCTTAATCCTGGGCCAAACAGCAATCTGACCAGCGTCAGACAACAGCATAAATATAATGGTGCCTTTCTTCACAGCTTCTTCTATAGAGAACAAGGTCTTATTAGGAACCCATCCGTCCTCTACTGCCTTCTGATAGGTCTTGCCTTCGCGCTGACCCACAATGACGTTGAACCCATTGTCACGAAGGTTCCCTGCCTGTCCGGGGCCCTGAATACCATAGCCTATCACAGCAATAGTTTCGTTTTTCAGCACTTCACGTGCTTTTTCCAAAGTAAACTCTTTGTTGGTGACAACGTCTTCTACGACACCACCAAAATTCATCTTTGCCATAATTATATGTGTTTAATAACGTTAATTTCGGTTTTTCAGATTCAAATGTTATCTATTTTAACTTTTAATGAACGCAAAGTTACCAAAATAATAGAAAACAGGCAAATATTCTTTCAAATATTTACGAATTTAATCAAACTTCTAACAACTTCAACTTCGTTAGTTGTTCCTTTTGTAATCTTCACGCAATATTCCTCATCTCCGGTTTGCTCTCTGTACAGGTTCAGTCTTTCACCTTGATAACTTTCAGCCACATAGGCTATTTCAAAACGTTTGATCTTATGTGAACGATACCATTCAAGACTGAAAAGATCCAAAATATGCTCTATATATTTCACGGAATTGATATGTCCGTTCACATCAACATCATTATAATAGGTGTCGATACTCCGTACGAGTTCTGCATCACGATTCATCTTTACTCGTCCGGCCTTTTGAATGGGACAATCCTTGTCGGTCTCAATATAATCAAAGATCAAGCCGTCTCGAACATCAGTCAGATTCACAGGCTGTCGGTTTTGGGTATCTATCATAGCCCAAATGCTACGTCCATAGCCATAAATCCGGTTGCCATCCCGACTGCTAATCGCAAAATTTCGACTTGTAAAGAATTTCATCGCCGATTCGACCCAAGTCTCTATAGAAAACTCATCGTATGCCTTGGGCATCTCGTTCATTTCTATAGCCAGTCTGGACAACACCCATGTTTTATTGATTGTCTGGAGATAATGCATACCGTATCCACGATCATTGCTGTGAAAATCGGCTGCATTCAGCATAGCATTTCCCAAGTGCCCCATCAACAAATAGTCTTGGAAATCACAATGAAAAGGCTCTGTCAAAAAATCATATCGACCGACTTTGGGTAGCAATGCTTTATGATCATTCTGTTGCATAGTGTTATTTGTCATTGATTTGTTTGCCCATTAAGAAGTTCGGACACGGGTTCTTCAAAACTCCGAGTCACCGCAATACGTCCTGAACGAGAATATTGCAACAAACATTTAAACGCATTCAGCTGATTATACAAATCCGCTATGTCTTCAGTAAGTCCTGCCAACAACACGGTAGAGTATTTGGGATTTACTTCCATCATACGTGCATCGTGTCTGCGGATTGTACGTGAAATCTCAGGATTGTCCAGCAGGGCAGCTGTAGAAATCTTGTAGAGCCCCACTTCATGAATGAACAACTCATCGTCTGTATAATAGCTCGCCTTGATAACATCGATTTTCTTCTCCAACTGCTTGGTTATTTTCTCGATTTCATCGGGCATACTCCAACAAGTTATGGTATACTTATGGATGCCTTCAATGCTCGATGCAGACACGTTCAGACTTTCAATGTTCACTTGTCGGCGTGTGAAAACAGCCGTTACCTGATTCAACACACCGGCAACGTTCTCACTATATACTAATAAGGTATAAAACTTCTGATTCATCTCTTTATATGTCCAAATGCAACTTCATTTCTCCTACCGCGCTTCCCGGTGTTATCATAGGCACCACGTTTTCTTCCTCCTTCACGGCACATTCCAACAGATAAGGGCCCTCGGTTGCCAGCATCTTGGCAACTTTCTGCTTTAAGTCCTCTCGATTGAGTACAACGTCATAAGGAATGGCATATCCGTTGGCGATGCTTTCATAGTTAGGATTCATCATATGCGTGAACGAACGCCTATGGTCAAACATCAAATCCTGCCATTGGCGAACATTGCCCAGATAATTGTTATTCATAAGAATCATCTTTACCGGCGTTTGCTGCTCCATAATGGTACCAAGCTCCTGAATAGACATTTGCAAACCGCCGTCACCCATAAAGCAGCAAATCGTGCGGTCGGGAGCACCGATGGCAGCACCGATAGCAGCAGGAAGTCCAAATCCCATCGTGCCCAGACCTCCACTGGTAACGATGCTGCGCTTCTTGCTATATTTGAAATACCGACTGGAAATCATTTGATTCAATCCCACGTCATTAACCAGCACTCCTTTCTCTCCGGCTGCATTGGTTACGGCGTCCACAACTTCTCCCATGAGCAACGGACCGTCTGACGGGTGTATGGCGGGATTGATAACTTCCTGTTTCTCCTTTTCATATAATGGAGCAAAAGATTTTATCCATTCCGTGTGATCGGCTTCATTAAGCAGCGCTGTGATGGCCGGCAAACTCTCTTTGCAGTTTCCTATCACGGCGACATCGGTTTTCACATTCTTGTTTATCTCCGCCGTATCAATGTCAAGATGGATTATCTTGGCTTGCTTGGCATAATCGCTCAAACGTCCCGTATCCCGGTCGGAGAATCTCATACCGATAGCAATAATCACATCAGCCTCTTGCTGTTTAACGTTAGGCGCATAGTTACCATGCATACCCAGCATTCCCACATTCAATTCATGGTCGGTAGGCAGTGCCGAAAGACCGAGTAGCGTGCGGGCTGCGGGAATGTTTGCTTTTTCGATGAAATCGACCAATTCTTTCTGGGCGTCGGCAATTTCGACACCATGACCCACAAGTGCCATCGGCCTCTTGGCATGGTTTATCAATGTGGCGGCAGCCTTCACAGCTTCCGGGTCAATCTTGGGATAAGGTTTGTAGGAACGTACGGTATTTGACTTGCCGGGCATCCACTTGGCCGTACCCACCTGAGCGTTCTTGGGGAAGTCCAAAACCACAGGGCCCGGACGTCCGCTTCGTGCAATATAGAAAGCTCGGTTAACAGCCCATGCCACATCTTCGGGGTGACGTATCTGGTAACTCCATTTGGTGATGGGTTGCGTCATGCCTACGAGGTCGACTTCCTGAAAAGCATCCGTACCCAGTTCGCCGGTACCTACCTGCCCGGCAATCAGCACAATAGGTATGGAATCCATCATGGCATCGGCAACCCCTGTCAACGTATTCGTTGCGCCGGGACCGGATGTCACCAGGGCCACCCCCACTTCACCACTCACGCGGGCATATCCTTCGGCCGCATGAGCAGCAGCCTGTTCATGGCGCACCAACACATGGTGAAACCAGGGATCATGCTTATGAGTATAGGTGTACAACTTGTCGAATACGGGGATGATGGCTCCGCCCGGATATCCGAAAATCGTCTTGACGTTTTCCTGATACAGGGCGCGCATCAATATTTCGGCCCCTGAACATTCCTCTCCTATCTGAACGCCGGCCCATGGGGCCTCAAGTTCCTTGTTCCCGTCACCAGCTTGTGACATATCTATTTCTCTCTTACCTTTTTCCATTGCTCTTGTTACTTTTAAAGTTCTTGGGCAATCCTTACTCTATAACTCTAACTCCTCCTTTATCAGCCGAACTAACGCTTTGAGCATAGGCTCTCAATGCCTTACTAACCACTCTGTTACGTTTTAATGGCTGTTGTGGTCGAGCTGCAAGTTCCTCGTCGCTCATCTTCACATTGATGCTGCGATTCGGAATATCTATTTCGATGATATCGCCATCCTTTATTTTGCCGATATTTCCTCCGGAAGCCGCCTCCGGAGAGATGTGACCGATGCTTAGTCCGCTCGTTCCGCCGGAGAATCGCCCATCGGTAATCAGTGCGCACTCCTTGCCCAGGTGACGGCTTTTAATATAAGAGGTGGGATAAAGCATTTCCTGCATACCGGGACCACCCTTGGGGCCTTCGTGGGTGATTACCACACAATCGCCACTCTTCACCTTGCCACCGAGGATACCCTCACAAGCATCATCCTGAGAGTCGAATACAACAGCTGGGCCGGAAAAATGCCAAAGACTTTCATCCACCCCGGCAGTCTTCACCACGCATCCGTCTTGGGCAATGTTGCCAAAGAGCACGGCCAATCCACCATCCTTGGTATAGGCATGCTCCAACGAGCGGATGCAGCCGTTCTCCCTATCGGTATCCAGTGAGGGCCATTGCTCGTTCTGGCTTCCCATCTTGATGGAGAAGCGGCGGCCCGGCGCACTATGATAAATACGACTGGCCTCTGGCGAAACTTGGTCCCCGGTAATGTCGTATTTTGCAATAGCTTCGCCAACGGTCATTCCATCAATGCGCCTTGCGTCTTTTACAATCAACCCTCCTTTGCTCAGTTCGCCCAATATGCCCAGTATTCCACCGGCACGGTTACACTCCTGAACGGAGTATTTCTGTGTATTGGGAGCCAGTTTGCAAAGACAAGGAACCTTACGGCTGAGCTGATCTATATCATTCATCGTGAAGTCTACCTCTCCCTCTTGGGCCACAGCCAAAAGATGCAGAATGGTATTGGTGCTTCCGCCCATCGCTATGTCGAGCGACATGGCGTTCATGAAGGCATCACGTGTGGCAATATTGCGTGGCAACACACTATCGTCGCCATCCTCATAATAGGCCAGCGCATTCTTTACTATCTGGCGGGCCGCCTGCTTAAACAGCTCTATACGATTGGCATGTGTAGCCAAAATAGTACCATTGCCGGGCAACGACAAACCGATGGCTTCGGTCAGGGAGTTCATGGAATTGGCCGTGAACATTCCCGAGCAGCTGCCACATCCGGGACAGGCCGTCTCCTCTATTTGCTGCAGCTCATCATCGCTGATTTCCGGATCGGCCCCTTTAACCATAGCCGTAATCAAATCGGCATTCTCGCCGCGCCAGCGACCAGCCTCCATCGGACCGCCGGAACAGAACACCGTCGGAATATTCAGACGCATGGTAGCCATAAGCATACCGGGCGTCACCTTGTCACAATTGGAAATGCAAATCATGGCATCTGCCTTGTGGGCGTTGACCATATATTCTACGGAGTCAGCAATAATGTCTCTTGACGGCAGGGAATAGAGCATACCATCGTGTCCCATAGCGATACCATCGTCAATGGCTATGGTGTTGAATTCAGCTGCATAGCATCCGGCTTTCTCTATTTCCTGTTTCACAATCTGACCTATCTCATGTAGATGGGTATGTCCAGGCACAAACTGTGTGAAAGAATTGACCACAGCAATAATGGGCTTGCCAAACTGTTCGTGTTTCATTCCCGTTGCCACCCAGAGAGCACGAGCTCCAGCCATTCGCCTACCCTCCGTACATACTGCACTTCTCAATTTATTTTTCATAACCAGAAATTATAGTCCGTATGCAAAGGTACGTATTTAATTTATAACGACAACAAAATGATGTATAAAATTTAAGATAAACCATCTAATCGTAAGATAAATAAGAAAAAACATTTTAAATTGATATATTTTAGCCTAATCGGCTATATCTCAACTCTAAAGCGTCTCCTTTTTTCGCTGTGTAAAATAGAATTACCAATTTTTGATGATAATTTTCAGAGCAACCAGAGTGAAAAGAGCTATGTCTCTGTCATTAAATCTGCATCAAAAAACATAAAAAAGCAAGGCGGCTGCGATTATTATCTTGCCATACTGCGACAAAGCCCTAACGGCATGGCAACAACGGCTTATCCGCGGTGCCGTTAAAGCCAAATCGCACTGCCGTTAGATATGCAACGGTAGGTGGGAAAACAAGAGACAAATAGGCATGGTTTTACAATTATCTGATAATCAGACTTCTATAAATTTTTGTAAAACTCGCATATTTCCGGCGAAAGGAGGCTTGTTTTTGAATAAGCGAGAAATAAAGGGGCATTTGTAAGGAAATTTATTCTTCTCTGACACATCAGCATGGTATCGAGCAACAATCGTTGCCCCCCCTATGATGAATTTATCATAGAGCGTTATTGGCCCATACGATGTTATGGTGCATACATATAAAAAAAGCATCCTATATCTTTAGATATAGGATGCTTATACCACACAACAACAATTACCTTCTTCTGGCGGCCCGCCTGAAGGCCTGACGATGAAATTTTTCTTCTGCCTTGATGATGCGCAACACCTTCCCCGCAGACATCATTTTACAGAATTTCATGTGATATTGTTGTTGTAACTCCTTGATTTCAAGTTCTATCTCGTCTTTTGCCTTGATGGCTTCAAGACTCGCCTTGTCGTCGCTTGTATCAATATGACGGTAGCGACGCAACTTGCTGAACAGCACTCGTTGTTTGCGTTGCATTTCCTTATACACCGGAAAGAAAGCAGAGGCTTCCTGCGGGGAGAGTGCAGCTTCTGTTGCTATAAACTGTTCCAGTTCAACCTCAAACCTTTTCGGATCGAACTTTGAGTGCTCGTGACCACACACTTGCAGCGTAGATAGAGCAATGGCAAATATCAAAACTAACCTTTTCAACGAACTATTCCTTTTATATGTTAATTAATCGTCATCCTCCACATAAGCATACATATCGTCCATGTCCAACATGGCATAGTCAGCAACAGCATCTATCGCAGCGTATGAAGATGCAGAGGGACCATCATTTATCAGTTCGGTATCAACCGCCGTAGCCTTCTTTCCACCGCCATGCAGGAATATACCCATACCAAACACGGCTACACATACACTCGCAGCAGCAATTGCAATGGGACGCAGACGATGCCATCGAGACACCTTCATCTCCACTATACGGGCGCTCTCGGCCTCACGGCTTTGCTCAGGAATATTTTGCATCATTCGAGAAGCAAAGTCATCGAAATATCCGGCAGGCACCTTGAAAGGTGTCTTGCGACCGAATTTTTCTACTATGAATTTCTCTTCCCTATCCATCTCTTCCTTTTTTCTTTTTTGACGTAACAAACGTCGAAAGGTTTAAACTTTTATAAGATAATTGTATTATTTATAAGTGTTTTATGCTCAAAACCAGGTTTTGAAACGCTCATAAGGGGAAACCAATCGGTTTTATTCTGATTTTTCAATATAGTCCTTTATTTTTTTTACCGCAAAATGATAACTTGCCTTGAGCGCTCCCTCACTGGTATCCAGCAACTTGCTTATCTCCGAATATTTCATTTCATCAAAATAGCGCAGATTGAACACCATGCGTTGCACTTCGGGCAAAGTTGCAATGGCCTCCTGCAGCATGGCCTCGGCTCTGTCTCCATCAAAATAATCGTCGGCCATCAATTTGGCAGAAACGCTTTCTTCTTCATCCGCACTCACCTGATAAACCAATTTTTGATGACGTAGAAAATCCAACGCCTCATTAATCGCTATGCGATACAGCCATGTGGAGAATTTCGACTTGTTTTGGAAAGAAGACAACTTGTTCCACGCCTTGATGAACGTGTTTTGAAGTACATCGTTTGCATCATCATGGGAAAGTACCATACGACGAATTTTCCAATATAGGCGTTCGCTATATTGTTCCACGACCATCGAGAAAGCCTTGCGCTGCTGCTTAGGGTCAGCAAGCATATCAACCAATATGTCTTCGTCGATTTTGTTCACTTCGTCGTATTATCCTCTTTTAAACGTAATTCTTTAAATAGTTGTATATCACAGAATCATAGCCATATACATCTTTATATACTGCCATTTTACCGTCACTGTCAGGATACATTGTAAAATATAAGATGAATATGGGCACCGTAGGTTTCACGCGGACGCTTCCCACAAGTCGCCGGCGATTTAGGGTGTCGCTCACGGCTTTCATCTTTTCCGTCATATCCTCCTTTTTCACGTTCAATGGGGAGACGTCGGCATTCATAGAATAACTTATTCTATTAATCGTTTTTGTATCCTTTTCATCCAATAAGAACTGAGCCAAAGCAAACGGCTTCTCGACCCTTACACACCCATGGCTCACGTCTCGTTTTGAACGATTGAACACGCCTCGGGAAGATGTGTCGTGCAGATAGATGGCAAGGTTGTTGTTAAACCTGAATACTATCCTTCCCAATGCGTTTCCCTCGCCTCCACGCTGGAAGACATAGTAATCACCACTTTCGAGCATTTCCGGGGTCACTTCGTCAACATCTATGATTTCTCCCGTCTCACGGTGACGGATGAAGTAGTTTCTCTGTTTAAAATAGTCTTCATCTCCCAACCTTGGTATGATGCTCTTTTTAACGATGCTGAATGGCATAACCCATTGCGGATTGATATCCATACGCTTTATCGCACTTATCATCAGTGGAGTTTTGTTTGCTCTCGACCCGAAAGCGATGCGCATTGTTAAAGTGCGGTCCCCGTCTACAGCTTGCAAATGATACGAGGGGATGTTTACCAAAACATATTTGTCGTGTGTCAGCGGATAATCTCCCATACGCCAACGGCAACGCTCCATATTCACCAACACGCGGGTTTTCTCCCCATGAGACAGTGACGCGTCATGCAACTGTTTAACCAATGCACGATATATTTCTCCTTGGGGTTCGACGGATTGGATAAAGGGAATTAAACTGTCGGGATGAATCTTATGCAATGCGGATTTGTAAAAAGATGAGTCCGCATGTTTTATCTTGATATCAAAGAGCGTTCGATAAGGCGAATTGTCCGCAGTGTCTCGCTTTTCCAAATGATTGAAAACGTAGGTAGGATTCATGAATCCGAAGCTCTGTCCAATGACATACCGCAGATATGCTTTGGTGAGATTGTATTCCAGACGAGCCATCACCTTGTTTATGCCATTGCGCCCGTCATCAAAATCAAGATTTCTTATTCTCCTGAGATCCTCTTCTATCTGGGGCAACCGGAACTTACGTCTGTCAAGTCCATTCTCCTCTAAAATTTGAAGACCCTGCAACAAACTGTCGGCACGCGCATCTATCCCTTTACGGTCTATCCACAGATAGGGCGAGTCTCCCCTGTAATAGCTGCGTGTACGATAGTCCGGAGACATGGAATCTTTATCTTCCTTGCCCAACATAGCTATTTCCTCACGTATTTCGCGAGCATCCAAGCGATATGAAGATATATTTAAAGAAGCGTAGTCGTCCAACGAGAGATGACTGTTCATATTCTCATTCTTTTCATGACATGACTGAAAACAAAGCATCATGAAAAGAAGATATAGTAACCAACTATAGGTTTTCAAGTATACAAGTGTTTGTCTATCTAATAGAAATTTTACGTACTACCTTGCCCACCTTAACAATATAGCATCCTTTGGGCAAATTCAAGCTATAACTCTTGTCGTCTCCGTCTATTTTAAGGCTCATCACTCTTACACCGGTAATGTTGTAAATATACAAATTCTGCCCGGCAGCACCGGTAATACGCAACACTGCTTCCCTATTCACGGATATGGTTATGGGGTGGAAATCATTCTCGATGATTTCTATAGCCGGAACGGCATTTGCTACTTGAGGAGCCCCTGCAAGCAAAATTGCCAATAAAAAAAATGTAGATATCTTGTTGCCCATACACACCTCTTCGTTTATACTATTTATGCAAAGATAGTGGTTTTCGATAAAAATATCGAATTCGCAACAAACGTTTTATTGCATGATTAAGATTAATTAACCATTTGAGTATAATAACTTCGTGCTTTTTGTCTTCTGTCTCCCAATGGCTATGCTTATTTCCATGAGCGCTCACTCTACATCTATCACCATTTCTTCGTCAGACAACAATACATTGGGAAAAATCTTCTGTGCCTCATCCAACAGTACATCTTCATTTTGATAGCGAGCACTGTAGTGTCCGAGAACAAGTTTTTTGACATGGGCATCGCGGGCCACCATGGCTGCTTGGGCTGATGTAGAATGGTAATACAATTTGGCACGGGCTGCACAAGACTCATCGTAGGTGGACTCGTGATACAATACATTGACGCCTTCTACGATATGATGCAAACCCGGCATATACCTTGTATCGCTGCAATAGGCGTAACTGCGGGGGGCGTCTGCAGGAGAGGTAAGCTTCTCATGGGGTACCTCTACCCCATCAGGTGTAACCCATCCTGCTCCGTTTTTTATGTTATTGATTTGACTCAAGGGAATTTCATAGTAATCTATCATATCGCGTCGGATATGAGGCAATGTGGGTTTCTCGCGGAAAATATAACCGCAGCAAGCAATACGATGTTCCAACGGCACCGTCTCTATGATCACGCTACGGTCCTCGTAGACGACGTATTGTCTTTCTGTATCGACAGCATGAAACTCCACCTTGAAATCCAAACCGTTGCAAAACATTTGCATCATGGAACTAAGCATAGGACCCAGAGCCTCAGGCGCATAGACACGTAACGGTGAAGTTCGCCCCAACATACCGAATGTTGATATTAATCCGATAAGGCCAAAACAATGGTCACCGTGCAGATGGGAAATAAATACGGCCTGAATCTTCATGAAATTCACACGTGAACGCCGTAATTGCATTTGTGTGCCTTCCCCACAATCCACCATAAAATATTTGCCCCGTATCTCCACCACTTGTGAAGATGCTGAGTGCTTCAATGTGGGAAGGGCACTTCCACAGCCTAAAATATGTACCTTGAATGGCTCCATAAATTCCTTTGACGTTCTCGAAGAATTATCTAGGGCGCTTGTAAGTAAATATTCCGTCCTTGCTCTCAAGATACAAAGAGTCGTTGCCCAACTTGTTTATATCAAAGGTGTCTTTATTTAAGAGAAGCTGTCCATTCAATATTTTCCAACTGGTCCAGGGCTTGGTTTCTGCCTTGATATTAGACCTAACCACGCCTCCCTCTAAAATATCGAAGTTCTTGTCGATGCTCACCCATTTGCCCAGCAGAGTTGTGAGGTTGATTACCTTCTTGGCTTCTTTCTCGCCGTCCGGTCCCACGCCCTCTATCACTGCCAGTCTGTCGCCTACAAGCAATCCGCCCTGAACATCCTGTTCGCCGTCTTTGTTTTCAGCGATAATATACTGCATGGTGTCGCCAGCGTCTGTAATAAGTTCCAAAGAATGCATGGCTGTCCCTTCTCCGCACGTCCCATAAATGGTGGTATCTACTATTGTTTCTTCAACTAAGGTTGAATCTGCCTCATCCGTCTTGGACTTGTTAGAATCGAAACGACAGCCAACAACAATAGATGTAGCCATGAACAGCATCACAACGCAACAAGTCTTCGTTAAATCAGTTAAAAAGGATAGCTTTTTCATATTCATTCGTTTTGTTTTTCTAATTGTTTTGCTTCATTCCAGAGCGCATCCATCTCGTTCAAAGTAACGTCACCTAATGTTTTTCCGGCCTCCTTTACCTTGCGCTCAACATAATTGAAACGATTTATGAATTTTCGGTTGGTATGTTCCAACGCATTGTCGGGGTTGAGATGATATAATCGAGCAGCATTAATAACACTGAAAAGAAAATCGCCCAACTCCTTTTCTGAATTTTCCCGGTCTTCTTTTTTAAGTTCCACTTCCAATTCTTCAAGCTCTTCACGCACCTTCGTCCAAACGTCCTCTTTCTTCTTCCAGTCAAAGCCGACGTTGCGAGCCTTGTTCTGTATGCGATACGCCTTGATTAAAGACGGCAACGATTTGGGCACGCCGCTCAGCACACTTGTATTTCCGTCCTTTTCCTTTTGCTTGATTTGCTCCCACGTCTGCTCCACCTCGGATTCAGTCTCGGGAGTATCATCAAGTGACGATGCCTCACTTCTATAGACTACTTGTCCCTTAGAATTTATCGTCATCTCGGGATTTACAATATGGAACGGCTCATTGTCAATATTCCAATCTCCCTTTGTTTCACTCCAATTGATAAAGGGATGGCGGAACATCAACTTATCAGCCTCTTGATTGCATACATCGGCTATATCAAACTCCTGCTCTTCGTTGCCGATCATGGAATAGAACATCACGTGCTCCATCACGTCTCCAAGTTCTTTCATTATCTCATGATAATCGTGCTTGGATAGTGCTTCAGCGAGTTCGAACACTTCTTCTATGGTGTTTGGACGAAGGCTGTCAAGGGTCTGCTTTCGGTCCCATGGACACTCCACACGCAAACGATGCTGTACATCCAACAATCGGCCGAAAGCTGCTAATTTCTCTTCTCGTGTGTGCACTTTTCTATCTTTTTGATGCAAAGTTACTACAAAAAAGTGAAATGCGGAAAGATATAGTGATAGAATTGAGTTACAGGGGTTTCAGTCGTGCTTCCGATTATTCGTGAAGCCATCGCAATCACCGCTGAAGCCAAATCAGGACGCCGCTACGTTACTTGTCCGTAACCATGCCCGAAAGGGCGACAAACGGACACGGACAGCGAAACAAGACGTTAAGGATTAGTGAGTTATTGACAACTCACGCAACAAATCCGGTCACGAAAAAAGATTGCGCCGTTCCTCCCCGTTTTGCGTACCGACACCGGACTCTTCACCAACTAATTTTGAACCTAAAAAAATTAAGGACGATGAAGAGTACATTTTCAGTAATCTACTACCTCAAGCGTCAGGTAGTGAAAAAGGACGGGACAGTGCCCGTCATGGGACGCATAACGGTGGACGGCAGCCAGACGCAGTTCAGCTGCAAACTGACCGTCGATCCCAAGCTGTGGGACACCAAAGGGGGACGTGTCACGGGCAGAAGCACGGCGGCACTCGAAACGAACCGCATGCTTGACAAGATGCGGGTGCGCATCAACAAACATTATCAGGAAATCATGGAGCGTGACAACTTCGTCACGGCAGAAAAGGTCAAAAACGCTTTTCTCGGACTGGAACACCGCTACCACACGCTGATGCAGGTGTTCCGGCAGCACAACGAGGACTACGAGAAACAGGTGGAGGCCGGTATGAAAGCCAAAGGCACGCTCTTGAAGTACAAGACCGTTTACAAGCACCTGCAAGAGTTCCTCACCATCCGCTACCGTGTGAAGGACATCGCCCTGAAAGAGCTTACGCCCGCTTTCATCTCCGACTTCGAGATGTTCCTGCGCACTGACAAACACTGCTGCACCAATACCGTGTGGCTGTATGTCTGCCCCTTGCGGACGATGGTGTTCATCGCCATCAACAACGAGTGGCTCACGCGCGACCCGTTCAGGGAGTATGAAATCAAGAAGGAAGAAACGACCCGCAGCTTCCTGACGAAAGAGGAAATCCGGCTGCTGATGGAGGGCAAACTGAAGAACGCCAAGCAGGAGCTATACCGTGATTTATACCTGTTCTGCGCATTCACGGGCCTGTCGTTCGCCGACATGCGCAACCTGACGGAAGATAATATCCGCACCTATTTCGACGAACACGAGTGGATAAACATCAACCGCCAGAAAACAGGTGTCGTTTCCAATATCCGGCTGCTTGACATAGCCAAGCGCATCATCGACAAATACCGGGGTCTGTGCGAGGACGGGAGGATATTCCCCGTGCCGCACTACATGACCTGCCTGTACGGAATCCGTGCCGTCGCCAAGCGTTGCGGCATCACCAAGCATATCACGTGGCATCAGAGCCGCCACACGGCAGCCACGACGGTGTTCCTCTCCAACGGAGTGCCTATCGAAACTGTGAGTTCCATGTTAGGGCACAAGAGCATAAAGACAACGCAGATATACGCGAAAATAACCAAAGAGAAGCTCAACCAAGACATGGAGAATCTTGCCGCGAGATTGAACACGATTGAGGAATTTGCAGGTTGCACCATCTAAAAAAGAAAAGCCATGAAACGTGACATAATCATCATAGAGGACAAGGCGGTCCGCGTAACCGGTAACGAGATATGGATGACCGCCGGAGAAATCGCCGGACTGTTCCATACGGGCGTCCCGGCAGTGAACGCCGCCATCAGGGCCGTTCTAAAGACGGACGTGCTGAGCGATTACGAAGTGTGCCGCTACATACAACTTGAAAACGGGCTGTACGCGGATGTTTACTCGCTTGAAATCATCATCCCCGTCGCCTTCCGGCTGAACACTTACTGCACACATGTGTTCCGCACGTGGCTGGTGGGCAAGGCACTCTCGAAGGAGAAGCGGCAGGCATACGTGATGTTCATACAGAACGGAAAAGCCGGGTATTGCTGAACACGCATACGTGCCAACAAAAAGGAAACGGACAGCCCAATTTGAGTTGTCCGTTTCCTTTTTTCGTTTTCAGGCTTCTTTTATTCCAGCGGCTTGCGGTAATTCGCTTCCAACAGTTCCCGCAGCCCCGATTCGGGGTAAAGCACCTTCCCGCCTAAAAGGATAAAGGGCAGCACCCTGTTGTTGCGGTACTCCTGCAAGGTGCGGCGGCTGACACGGAGCAGTACCGCCACCTCCCTGTCCGTCAGGTAACGCTCCCCGTCCAGCGGCGGGCGGTAACTTTCCAGAAAGGCGGAGAGCCATTTCGAGCCTTTGCGCATATTCTGCACCACGGTGGCAAGCGGCTCGTCCTCCATCGTAAACACTTCATTGTTCTCGTTCATCATAACTTCGGATTCAGTGGGTTGTGAATAATAAAAATCAAATCATCTTGCGCCGGGATAGAGCGTGCCGATAAGCGGAATGAGCCTTTTGACCTCCTCCGGCTTGTAATAGAACCTGCGGTTAATCTGCGAGTAGCCGATAAGCCGCCTGTCGCGCAACGTCTGCAACGTGCGCGGGCTGATCCTCAACTGCCCGCAGACCTCCTCGCCCGTGAGCCACCTTTCCAGCCGCCCTCCGTCGCTCTTGCGCTTCAAGGCGGCAACCTTCTCCGAGAGGGCGTTGAAGGACGCCACCATCATCTCGAAGGTACTTTTCTCGATAGATACTATTTCCATAAGCAAAACATTTCAGAGTTTGCCACAAAGGTAACGTCACAGCCGTGAACACGAGCCGTTTCCCGCTAAAAGGCTGTATGTTGCGCTGTCTGTCCGGGTTACGGAGCCATTTCCCATAAAAATCTTACGTGAGACACGTAGTGAGCTGTTAAAGCCCCTTTGGTTTATTGCCGAATTTTGCCACAGAAACCAAAAGAAAGGACTGAATATGAAAGTGATAACGATGGAAAGTTCCGCCTTCACCGCATTGACGGAACAGATAGCCGAAATAGCGGCACACGTGCGTGCCGTTTCGGGCGAAAGCAAGGGAGAATCCCCCGACAGGCTGCTCACCACCCGCGAGGCGGCGCACCTGCTGAACGTGAGTTGCCGCACCCTCCAGCGCATGCGCAGCGAACAGCGCATCGCCTATGTCGTGCTGCGCGGCAAGTGCCGCTACCGGCAGTCTGAAATCGACCGCCTGCTTGCGGACTGCACCGTGGTGGAGGACGCGGCGACACCGACGGAACTGAAACGCAACCACACGCTGCGCACGGGCGGCGGCAAACCCAGAGGAAGGAGGACGTGACGTATGGAACTGCTTACCCGAAACAATTTCGAGGACTGGATGCGGAAACTGACGGAACGGCTCGACCGTCAGGACGAACTGCTGCTTTCCTTGCAGCCGTCCGGCAAAGCCCCGGACCCGATGGACCGTATCAGGATGTTCGACAACCAGGACCTCTGCATGCTGCTCCAGATCAGCAAGCGCACCCTGCAACGCTACCGCAGCACCGGCGCGTTGCCGTACAAGACGCTCGGCAAAAAGACCTATTACAGCGAGGAGGACGTGCTGACGTTCCTTTCCGGACACGTAAAGGACTTCAAAAAAGAAGATATAGCCTTCTACAAGGCTCGTATCCATAATTTCTTTCAAAAATAACCATTAAAACATTTTTCAGATGGCAAAGAAAAAAGACGAAAAGGACGTGCTGATTGTCCGTGACGAGAAGACGGGCGAAATCAGCGTGGTAGCCGGGCTGAACGCCGACGGCTCCCCCAAGCGCACCCCCGCGAAAGCGGAGAACGCGCAAAGTTTCCTGCAATTCGACCGCCACGGCGACGTGCTGGACAACTTCTTCAAGAACTTCTTCCGGCAGTGTAAGGAACCCAGCCGCTTCGGTTTCTACCGTGTCGCGGCAGACCAAGCCGACAAACTGCTGGAGGTTATCAAGGACTTGCTGAAAGACCCCGACGGCAACAAGGAGATGCTTGCGCCCCACAAGGTGGACACCTCCGGCTACGAGAAGAAAGTGCAGGAGGAACAGGCGGCTGAAAAGCCTGAACAGAAACAGGAAGAACCTAAAAAACAGGAAGAAATGGAACAGAAAAATGAACAGAATCAGGAAAGCCCGCAGCAGACGCAGGGCAACCGGGGCTACCAGCCCATCGACGAGAGCAAGATCAACTGGCAGGAGCTGGAAGAGAAATGGGGTGTGAAACGCGATGACCTTGAGAAGTCCGGCGACCTGACCAAGATGCTCAACTACGGCAAATCCGATTTGGTGAGAGTGTCGCCCAATTTCGGCGGCGAGGCTTTCGAGCTGGACGCGCGCCTCTCCTTCAAGAAAGACAGCGAGGGTAATGTCAGCCTTGTGCCGCACTTCATACGCAAGGAGCAGAAGCTCGACGAGTACAAGGAACACAAGTTTTCCGATGAAGACCGTAAGAACCTGCGCGAAACGGGCAACCTCGGCAGGGTCGTGGACATCGTGGACAGGGAAACGGGCGAGATCATCCCCTCGTTCATCAGCATCGACCGCAAGACGAACGAGATTACCGACATCCCGGCAAACAAGGTGCGCATACCGGAGCGCATCGGCAAGACGGAAATCACCAAGCAGGAGCAGGACATGCTCCGCGCCGGGCTGCCCGTGCGCGACAAACTTATCGAGCGCAAGGACGGCAGGAAGTTCGTCACCACCCTTCAGGTGAACGTGGAGCAGCGCGGTGTGGAGTTCGTGCCGGGGACCGGCAGGTCGCCCCGTGCCGCACAGGCACAGGAAGCCAAGAACAATCCCATACAGGGACAGGCACAGGACGCGGAGAACGCCGCAGCCATACAGAACGGGCAACGCCGCAACTCGTGGACGAACGCCGACGGCAGTATCCGCCCCATCAGCAAATGGAGCGGCGTGGAGTTCACCGAGCAGCAGAAAGCCGACTACGTGGCGGGCAAAGCCGTGAAACTGGAGAACGTGACCGACAAGCAGGGCTTCCACGCCACGATGTACATCAGGTTCAATCCGGAGAAGGGACGTCCGTACCGCTACGACACCGACCCCGACAACGCACAGAAGGTCGCACCCTCCAACGAGAGCCGCACGCAGGTGGCGGTGAACAGCGAGGGCAAGACCAACGAAGCGACCAAGAACCTGAAAGAGCCGTTGCGGGAGGGACAGACCGCCCCGAAGGACACCGCGCAGCAACAGCAGCAGGAGAACGGCAAAAAGAGAAACAAGGGCATGAGGATGTAACCCTGTGTCCGCCACTGAATCCGAAGTAAACATTTGTAAAATTTCAAAACAGAAAAAAACATGAAGACAATCATTGCTGAAAAGCCATCCGTGGCACGTGAGATCGCCCGCATCGTGGGCGCGACAAAAAGAGAGGAAGGATATTTCGAGGGAGGCGGCTATGCCGTGACATGGGCGTTCGGACACCTCGTGCAGCTTGCCATGCCCGACGGCTACGGCATACGCGGCTTCGTCCGCGACAACCTGCCCGTCATACCGGATACCTTCACGCTCGTTCCCCGTCAGGTAAAGACGGACAAGGGCTACAAGCCCGACAGCGGCGTGGTGTCGCAGATCAAGACCGTCACCCGGCTATTCAAGGAAAGCGAACAGATCATCGTGGCGACCGATGCAGGACGAGAAGGTGAACTTATCTTCCGATACCTCTACCATTATATCGGATGTACTACTCCTTTCGTGCGCCTCTGGATAAGCTCGCTTACCGACAAGGCTATCCGCGAGGGATTACGCAACCTTGAAACGGGCAGCAAGTATGACAACCTCTATCTTGCTGCCAAAGCGCGGAGCGAATCCGACTGGCTCGTGGGTATCAACGGCACTCAGGCACTCTCCATCGCCGCCGGACACGGCACGTACTCCGTCGGACGGGTACAGACACCCACGCTGGCAATGGTATGCGCACGTTACTGGGAGAACCGTCGTTTCACGGTGGAACCTTTCTGGCAGCTCCATATTGCCGCCGACGATGGCAACGGCGAAGTGGTGAAATTCTCCTCTTCCGAGAAATGGAAAGCAAAAGAGCCTGCGACGGAACTATATAATAAGGTGAAGGAAGCAGGCACAGCCACCGTCACGAAAGCCGAGCGCAAGGAGAAGATAGAGGACACTCCTCTCCTGTACGACCTGACCACGCTCCAGAAGGAGGCCAACGCCAAACACGGCTTCACGGCGGAGCAGACACTTGAAATCGCGCAGAAGCTCTACGAGAAGAAACTTATCACCTATCCGAGAACCGGAAGCCGCTACATCCCCGAAGACGTGTTCGTGGAAATCCCCAAGCTGCTCGCCTTCATCGGCAACTTGCCCGAATGGAAAGACAAAGTCAATCCGAAGGCAGTGCCTACACGCCGCAGCGTGGACGGCGGCAAGGTAACAGACCACCATGCCCTACTCGTCACGGGCGAGAAACCGCTGTTCCTCTCCAAAGAAGATAATACCGTCTATCAGATGATTGCCGGACGCATGATTGAGGCTTTCTCTGAAAAATGCGTCAAAGACACCGCTACTGTTACGGCGGAGTGTGCCGGAGTAGAGTTCGTGGCAAAAGGCAGCATCATCAAACAAGCCGGGTGGCGTGCCGTTTATGTCGAGGAAGAGAAAGAGGAAACCATCATCCCCGGCTGGCAGGAAGGCGATACGCTGGCACTGAAAGCCGCTTCCATCACGAAGGGAAAGACCAAACCCAAGCCGCTGCATACCGAAGCCACTCTACTGTCCGCAATGGAAACGGCAGGCAAGGAGATTGAGGACGACGCACTGCGGCAGGCATTGAAGGACTGCGGCATCGGCACCCCCGCCACCCGTGCCGCCATCATCGAAACGCTCTTCAAACGGGGTTATATGGAACGCTGCAAGAAATCGCTTGTACCCACCGAAAAGGGGCTTGCCCTCTACTCGGTCGTGAAGACGATGCGCATCGCCGACGTTGCCATGACGGGCGAATGGGAGAAGGAACTGGCACGCATCGAGTGCGGGGAACTGCCCGCCGACACATTCCGCAAGGAGATAGAGGCGTACACAAAGGAGATTACCTCCGAACTGCTCTCGTGCGACAAACTGTTTGCACGCAAGGATTCCGGCTGCAAGTGTCCCAAGTGCGGAACGGGCAGTATGCAGTTCTACGGCAAGGTCGTCCGCTGCGACAACGCGGAATGCGGGCTGCCCGTGTTCCGCCTGAAGTCAAACCGTACCCTCACCGATGACGAGATCAAAGACCTGCTTACAGACGGACACACGAAGCTGCTCAAAGGCTTCAAGAGCAAGCAGGGCAAGAGTTTCGATGCCATAGTAGCCTTTGACGGGGAGTATAACACGACTTTCGTGTTCCCCGAAAGGAAAAGTAAGGCAACCTCTGCGAGAAGAAGAAAATAATGAGTAACTTTGCCACTGATTCAGAGTAATGAATTGTTCTTCGATACCGGATTACACTCATGCTTTGGATTTAGTGGTGGCACTCGGAGGGATACCGAGTGCCTTTTCTTTCTCCTTTCAGACAATTATCCCGGTCATGATTTACCAATCCACTAAATTCCAAAGTAATGAACAACAAGAAGAAAAACGAGGGGCAGACCGACTTTTCCTACTACGGTCTGTATCTGCTGGACTATCTCCGCACGAACAGGTTTGAACAGGCTTCCGACGAAGCCTTCATCCGTGAACGCGCCGACCGTGCCGCCGGAACGTATGAACGGGCAATACTCGAAGGCTATCCCGCCGCAGGTGCGCAGGAATTGGCTATGCGCACGCTGACGGAGGGGCTTCGCTACTCCAAGTACGCCATCCTGTGCGAAGTCGTAGAGAACGAGTTTGCCGACGACGTGCCGGAAGCGGAGCGTGAATCCTTTACCCGAAAACTGCTGCCGCTTGTCGGAAACGTATTCTCCATTTATGACCTTTCGGATGACAATTTCGCCCTGTCGCCCGATTATGACCTGCTCTATACGGAGCTGACGGGGGCTGTCGTCCTTTATATAGAGGAATATGGCGTTTAACCGCAAACAAAAGTTGCGGGACAACATTGAGGCGATACGGACGGCATTCGTCCTTGACAGGGAACAACGCACCCCCACCGCACGCGAAAGGCTCTTGTTGGAGCGTTATTGCGGTTTCGGTGGACTGAAGTGCATACTTAACCCAGCAAAGGAACTGACGGATGCCGTTCATTGGGCGAAATCCGACCTCGAACTGTTTGCCCCGACTGTGGAACTGCACAAGTTACTACGGGAGAATACAAAAGACGATACGGAGTATAAGCGGTACATGGATGCCATGAAGCAATCCGTCCTGACCGCCTTCTATACACCGCCGGAGATAACAGGCACTATTGCGGACGTGCTGCATGAACACGGCATACGCCCCGACCGGGTATTGGAACCGTCGGCAGGTGTTGGCGCATTTGTGGATGCCGTATTAGAGAACAAGCCGGACACGGACATCATGGCTTTTGAGAAAGACCTGATGACGGGCAAGATATTGAAACACCTGCATCCCGACCAGAAAGTAAGGATACAGGGGTACGAGAAAATTGAAAAGCCGTTCATGAACCATTTTGATCTGGCTATATCCAATATCCCCTTTGGTGATGTGGCGGTGTTCGACCCAGAATTTACCAACAGTCATGATCCCGCAAGACACTCGGCGGCGCGGACGATACATAACTACTTCTTTCTGAAAAGCCTTGATGCGGTGCGTGAAGGCGGAATCGTGGCGTTCATTACCTCGCAGGGGGTGTTGGATGCTCCGACCAATGCGCCCATACGCGAGTATATGATGAACCATGCCAATCTTGTGGGCGTTGCCCGTCTGCCAAACAACCTCTTTACGGAAAATGCGGGTACGGAGGTGGGCAGTGATTTGATTATCCTGCAAAAGAACAGCGGAAAGAACGGGGAACTGTATTATAACGAGAAACTCTTTGTGCAAACCGAACAGACCCCTATCGGCACTTCCGTAAACGGGTATGTATGGAGTATTGGTTCGCTTTCCCACACGGATTTGACCAAAAGTACCGACCCTTACGGAAAGCCTGCCTATAAACTCATGCACAGGGGTGACACCGCACAACTGGCGGAAGACTTACGGGAACATCTGAAAATAGAACTGCACCAACTCAACAGGGAACTCTACGAAAAACACAGCCTGCATCCAACGCAAACGGAAAGTACGGATAAAAATACGCCTGTGGAAGTACGGCCGGCTCCTAAAGTAGAAACGGTGACTTCTACCGCTAATGCTTTTATTACAGAAGCGGAGAAACCGAAAGCTCACCCCATAGACGAGAAACCGGAGATTGAGCCACGCCAGACGAATCATTCAAATGCCGTTCAGCTCACTCTGCTTGACCTTTGGGGTATGCCCATAGAAGAACCTGTAAAAAAGAAGAAGGCGACCAAAAAGGAAAGCAAGGCAAAGCGTGTACCATCCAAACCGAAGCAGCCGTTTACGGTTGTCCCTCCTGTTGAATCCGTCAAGCCTGCAACCGAAAGCAAGAAGACAAAGCAGGAAAATGCAGGAAAGCAAAGCGACCCTGAAGATATTTATGCCACTTTGGATTGGGAAACCAATCCGCCCATCAACGGTTTCTATGAAATGATGATGGACCTCACGCCGGAGCGGCGCAAGGAACTTCGCAGGCTGGCGGCACAACATCAGGAGACACAACGGATGGACGGGACGCCGGTGAAAGCCGCTCCCGCCACTGATATGCCGGAAAAGGAAGCGACAAAACGCCCCGAAGCACAGGCGGAAGTCGCAACCGTTTCCGTTACGGACAATAACGCAAGTGAGACAACAACTTCCCTTTTTCCTGAATTTGAAACGGAAAAGCCGAAGGAGGAACCTCTCGACCTTTCTCCCCGTCCGTTCAACGGTCTGCTGGAGCCACACCACCGTGATGGCTCTATGGTACTGGATGCTTCACGCAATCTCGGTTATTTGAAAGACCTCACTCCTTACGGCGCGACATTCCAACCGATTGACCTGACCGGCTACCAGAAGGAGAAAGCGATGTTGTATGTGTCACTCCGTGACGCATACGAGCGGCTTTACCGCTACGAGGCGGAGTATCACGATGAAGGGTCTGCGCAACGCAGAGCATTGAACACCTGCTACGATGAGTTTGTCATGCGCTACGGCAACCTCAATGCCAAGCATAACGTGAAACTGTTGATGATGGATGCCGGAGGGCGCGACATCCTTTCGCTGGAACGTGCGGAGGATGGCAGGTTCGTCAAGGCGGACATCTTCGACCGTCCCGTTTCCTTCTCGGTGGAGAGCTATGCCAACGTAAGCTCTCCCGAAGAGGCACTCTCCGCTTCGCTCAACAAGTTCGGCACGGTCAATCTCGGCTATATGCGGGAGATAACCGACAGTACGGAAGAGGAGCTGCTCAATGCCCTCAAAGGACGTATCTTCTACAACCCGCTTGTAACCTGTTACGAGATAAAGGACAGGTTCATTGCCGGAAACGTGATAGAGAAGGCGGAACGGATTGAGGCATGGATGGGCGGCAATCCCGAAAGTGAACGGCTGCCGGAGGTTAAGGAGGCGTTGGAGGCTCTGAAAGAAGCCGAGCCCCAGCGCATCGCCTTTGAGGACCTCGACTTCAACTTCGGTGAACGCTGGATTCCGACGGGCGTGTACGCTGCCTATATGAGCCACCTGTTCAACACGGACGTGAAAATCGCCTACTCCGCAAGCATGGACGAGTTTTCGGTGGCGTGCGGCTACCGCACCATGAAAATCACGGACGAGTTTTTAGTGAAGGGCTATTACCGGAACTATGACGGCATGCACCTGTTGAAACACGCCCTGCACAACACCTGTCCCGACATGATGAAGTCCATCGGCAAGGACGAGCATGGCAATGACATCAAGGTGCGCGACAGCGAGGGCATACAGCTCGCCAACGCCAAGATTGACGAAATCCGCAACGGGTTCTCGGAATGGCTGGAAGAGCAGTCGCCGCAGTTCAAGGAACGGCTCACGACGATGTATAACCGCAAGTTCAACTGTTTCGTGCGCCCGAAGTACGACGGCTCGCACCAGACCTTTCCCGACCTCAATCTGAAAGGATTGGCAAGCCGGGGTATTCAAAGTGTTTACCCGTCGCAGATGGATTGCGTCTGGATGCTCAAACAGAACGGCGGCGGGATCTGCGACCACGACGTGGGAACCGGTAAAACGCTGATAATGTGCATTGCAGCGCATGAAATGAAGCGTCTGAATCTGGCGCACAAGCCTATGATTATCGGGCTGAAAGCCAATGTCGCGGAGATTGCCGCCACTTATCAGGCTGCCTATCCGAATGCCCGCATCCTCTACGCTTCGGAAAAGGACTTCTCGACCGCCAACCGCGTGCGCTTCTTCAACAACATCAAGAACAACGACTACGATTGCGTCATCATGTCGCACGACCAGTTCGGCAAGATTCCGCAGTCACCGGAGTTGCAGCAGCGCATCCTGCAAGCGGAGCTTGACACGGTGGAGGAAAACCTCGAAGTCCTGCGGCAGCAGGGCAAGAACGTGTCGCGGGCGATGCTGAAAGGACTGGAGAAGCGCAAGCACAACCTTGTGGCGAAACTGGAGAAGGTGGAACACGCCATCCAATCGCGTACAGATGACGTAGTGGACTTCAAGCAGATGGGCATCGACCATATCTTCATTGACGAGAGCCATCAATTCAAGAACTTGACTTTCAATACCCGGCATGACCGCGTGGCGGGATTGGGTAATAGTGAAGGAAGCCAGAAAGCCCTGAATATGCTCTTTGCCATCCGAACCATACAGGAGCGCACGGGCAAGGACTTGGGGGCTACGTTCCTGTCCGGCACGACCATTTCCAACAGTCTGACGGAACTGTACCTGCTCTTCAAATATCTGCGTCCGAAGGAATTGGAACGGCAGGATATTCGGTGCTTCGACGCATGGGCGGCGATTTTCGCCAAGAAGACGACCGACTTCGAGTTCAACGTGACGAACAACGTGGTGCAGAAGGAGCGTTTCCGCTATTTTATCAAAGTTCCGGAGCTTGCGGCCTTCTACAACGAGATCACCGATTACCGCACGGCGGAAGACGTGGGTGTGGACCGTCCGCACAAGAACGAGATACTGCACAACATACCGCCTACGCCCGACCAAGAATATTTCATCAAACAACTGATGGAATTTGCGAAGACGGGCGACGCGACGTTGCTGGGCAGGATGCCGCTGTCTGAAACGGAGGAGAAGGCAAAGATGCTTATCGCCACCGACTACGCGCGTAAGATGGCACTTGACATGCGCATGATAGACCCAAATTACGAGGACCACCCCGACAACAAGGCGAGCCACTGCGCCAAGATGATAGCGGAGTATTACCATAAATACGACGCGCACAAGGGAACGCAGTTCGTCTTCTCGGATCTGGGCACGTACCAGCCGGGCGACGGGTGGAACGTGTACAGCGAGATAAAGCGGAAGCTGACGGAGGACTACGGCATACCGGCAAGCGAGGTGCGCTTCATTCAGGAGTGCAAGACCGACAAGGCGCGCAAGGCGGTGATAGACGCCATGAACGCCGGGACTGTGCGCGTGCTGTTCGGCTCCACGAGCATGCTCGGAACGGGTGTGAACGCGCAGAAAAGGTGTGTCGCAATCCATCACCTCGATACACCGTGGCGTCCGTCCGACCTGCAACAGCGTGACGGACGGGGAGTTAGGGCAGGCAACGAGATTGCCAAACACTTTGCCGGGAACAACGTGGATGTTATCATCTATGCCGTGGAGAAGTCGCTGGACAGCTACAAGTTCAACCTGCTGCACTGCAAGCAGACGTTCATTTCGCAGCTCAAAAGCGGGGCTATGGGCGCGCGTACCATCGACGAGGGGGCTATGGACGAGAAATCGGGCATGAACTTCTCGGAGTATATGGCGTTGCTCTCCGGCAATACCGACCTTTTGGACAAGGCGAAATTAGAGAAGCGCATCGCCTCGCTCGAAGGGGAACGCAAGTCGTTCAACAAGGGCAAACGCGATTCGGAGTTCAAGCTGGAATCCAAAACAGGAGAACTGCGTAACAATACAGCGGTCATCGAAGCCATGACGGAAGACTGGAACCGTTTTCTTTCCGTTGTGCAGACAGATAAGGAAGGTAGCCGCCTGAATGCTGTCAAGGTGGACGGCGTGGATTCAATGGACGAGAAGGTTCTCGGAAAGCGTTTGCAGGAGATAGCCAAGAACGCCACGACGGGCGGACTGTACAAGGCTGTCGGGGAGCTGTACGGATTCCCGATAAAGGTGGTCAGCGAAAGGATGCTCAAAGAGGGGCTGGAGTTTACCGACAACCGCTTTGTGGTGGAGGGAAACTACAAGTACACCTACAACAACGGGCATCTGGCGATGGCTGACCCGGTAGCCGCCGCACGCAATTTTCTGAACGCGCTGGAGAAGATACCCTCCACCATCGACCAGTACAAGGCAAAGAACGAGGTGCTGGAAAAGGAGATTCCGCAGTTGCAGGAGATAGCGGGCAAGGTGTGGAAGAAGGAGGACGAGCTGAAACAGCTGAAGTCCGAACTTGCCGCGCTTGACCGCAAGATCCAGCTGGAACTTGCACCGCCAACACCGGAAGTCGCCGAAAAGGAGAAGGACGGGCAGGAGGTCAAGCCGGATGCAGAAGGTGTACGGAACGTGCCGTCACAACACACCGAAGAAGCCCCGCAGATTCGCAGCCCGGCGAATGACCGAAGTCCGTCAGGGAATTTCATCGCCGACCATATCGTTATCGGGCGGCCGGGAATCAGCTTCCGTGACGAGAACAAGCCGAAAGGGTTGAAAATGTAACGTGTTGTATAGCATATTAAAGGATGGCTTCGTTAAGTCGTCCTTTAATATTTATTAAATACCGTATTGATATTTCTCCACAAATGGATATTTTTGTAATTTTGCAGAAAACAACGAAATGCAGACAGATTATAGTGGAATATTATCCCGGCACGGCGTCCGCCCTACGGCAGTCAGAATCCTTGTATATAAGACAATGCAGGGATTTTATGACACGTTCAGTATGGGGGATTTGGAAATGGCACTTGTGAGCGTGGATAAATCAACGATATTCCGCACACTGTGTCTGTTTGCGGAAAAACACATTGTCCATGAAATTGAGGATGGCAGCAGCTCCACGAAATATTGTTTGTGCCATAATGACCACGTGTGTGGTGTCGAAGAACTGCATTGTCATTTCTATTGTGAATCATGCAACAAGACATTTTGTCTGGTTCATACTCATATTCCTATCGTCCGTTATCCTGAAGGATTTGAACTGCGTCAGATAAGTTATTTGTTAAAGGGATTATGCGCAGATTGTCGTAAGAAACGGCATAACTGAACTTTGCAACTTGGTTGCAGTTCTTTTTCCATACCTTTGCCGTAAAATAAACAATATCATCATGGAGACAGAACATAAAATCATGTCAATACGCATAATTGCGAGTGCGGTTTTGCTTGGATCATCCTATATTCCATCGTTCACCGTCGAAATTCATATTGCTTTATGTATTGCGGCGTATCTGCTCATAGGAGCAGACATCGTTTATAAAGCAGTCAGGAATTTGCGATATGGCAGGATATTCGACGAGAATTTTCTTATGACCATTGCCACTGTCGGGGCATTCATCATCGGTGAATATCCCGAAGCTGTGGCGGTTATGATGTTTTATCAGATCGGGGAATTGTTCTCCGACATAGCTGTTGCACGAAGTAAGGCATCAATTTCCGCATTGATAGATATACGTCCGGATTATGCCAATATAGAAACAGACGGCATCCTCTGCAAAGTAAGTCCGGAGGATGTACCTGCCGGAAGCATCATTGTCATCAAACCGGGGGAGAAAGTACCGTTGGATGGAACGATATTATCAGGGAATTCCACCCTTGACACGGCGGCATTGACCGGAGAAAGTCTGCCACGGGAGGTTTCAAAAGGTGATGCCATCATAAGCGGAAGTATGAATCTTACAGGGTTATTGCGCATACGTACATCGGGTACGTATGGAGAATCAACTGTCGCAAAGATTCTTGACTTGGTGCAGAATGCTGATACGGGCAAGGCTCAAAGCGAAAAATTCATCACTCGTTTTGCTCGTTACTACACCCCGATAGTCGTTGCGGTAGCCGCATTGCTGGCTCTTGTACCTCCAATGATTATAGGTGGAGAGTGGATTCTATGGCTTAACAGAGCGTTGATTTTTCTTGTGATTTCATGTCCCTGTGCATTGGTGGTTTCCATTCCGCTGACGTTCTTTGCAGGGATTGGAGGAGCTTCGCGTAAAGGTATTCTTGTCAAAGGTTCCAATTACTTGGAAATGCTGGCTCGTATCCGTATGGTAGCGCTTGACAAAACAGGAACTCTGACACGAGGTGATTTTTCCGTTACAGCCGTGCATCCGGAAATGCTTTCTGAACAAGAGCTGATAGAATTGGCAGCATTGGCTGAAAGTTATTCAGACCATCCGGTATCGGCATCTCTGCGGAATGCCTGTGCCAAACCTTTGGACAAGGCAAGAGTGTCAAATGTAGAGAATATTGCCGGAGAAGGTATTTCTGCAACCGTTGATAACCGTATGGTTTATGCCGGAAACGAGAAGTTAATGCAGCGAGCTGGGGTAACCTCCAAACCGTGCGAGAAATCGGGAACGATAGTCCACATAGCTGTAGATGGAGTCTATATGGGACATATCGTTGTTTCCGACAGTATCAAACCGCAGTCGGCTGATGCCATTGCAAGGATGAAAGCCGGAGGTGTCAAAAAAACGGTTATGCTGACCGGCGATCACCGCTGTGTGGCCGCAGAGGTTGCACAGATAGTAAATATAGATGAGTTTCATGCGGAGTTGCTGCCGACCGACAAGGTTAAGATTGTGGAAGAATTACGCAAAGAGCATCCGGAATATACAATAGCTTTTATTGGAGATGGAATCAATGATGCTCCTGTGTTGAAACTTGCAGATGTGGGCATTGCCATGGGATTGGCAGGAAGCGATGCAGCGATGGAAGCCTCCGATGTCATATTGATGAACGATAACCTCATGGCAGTAGCTGACGGTATGTCTGTAGCACGCAATACATTGAAAATAGTCATGCAGAACATCTTTTTCGCCATTGGTGTAAAGTTCATTATGTTGTTGCTGGGTGCTTTGGGAGTTGCAAACATGTGGGAGGCGGTTTTTGCCGATGTCGGTGTTACTGTGCTGGCAATTCTCAATGCCATGAGAGCCATGCACGTGAAAACGAAATGAAAATTTCTGGGAAAATAATCTTCTTTGCAACTTGGTTGCATGAAAATAGTAGTACATTTGAAGTCGAAATCAGAAAGCAATGAAAAAGAGTACGTACATAACATTTACGGCATTGACGGTATTTATGCTGCTGATTATGCCGTATATCCCGCACCATCATCATGAGGGTGCGTTATGTATGATTGTTGAACATTGCGAGGTTGACGATACCGACAATGACGAGCATACAAGCCATAACGGTGATAACACGCTATGTATTGAGGATGAAAGAATCCTAATATCCAAGTCCGATACATACCATGATAATCTTACATCAAAATTTTTTCCGGTACTTATATCCACTATAAACTCACTTGTCAGCGGAGAGATTGAACTTGTGACAGACAGTGATTTCGGGTATGAATTTCCCATTCTATACCCATCTGCGTATGTAAGCCGGAGCAACGCTTTAAGAGCTCCTCCTTATTTACTTGTATAACACCTCCACTTTTCCGGGGGATAGGTACACTCGAAGCCGTGATGATGTCTAAAACCCGAATGTTGAACTATGCAGTCGGACACGAAGTGATTCGACACAAACCCGTCCGGTTCAGAATAGACGATTACACGCAATATGTTCCTGCGGTTAGTGTCTATGCATTGAACCTCGCGGGTGTTCGGGGATGACACCGGTTCAAGGACAGGACGATGATTCTGGGATCGGCCGGATTGTTTACGGCAATCTCCGTCAACGGTCTCAAGTACACGGTTCAAAAGCAACGGCCCGATGGTTCCAGACGGAACTCATTCCCGTCAGGACATACGGCAATTGCGTTCATGGGAGCGGAATTTCTGAGACAGGAGTACAAAGACATCTCCCCGTGGTACGGTATCGGCGGGTATGTGATTGCAGCCGGTACGGGTGCATTCCGTGTGTACAACAACAAACACTGGCTTGGAGATGTGTTCTTCGGTGCGGGATTGGGTATGTTGTGTACGAAACTTGCATACCATCTGTATCCGTCTGTGCAAGGTAAGCTGTTCAAGAAGAAAAAAGTTGCAGACATCTCATTATATCCATATTACAACGGACAACAAGGAGGACTTTTAGTCAAATATGATTTTTAATTTAGAATAAGATATGTTTCAGAAACTGATAAAGTTCTCAATAGAGAACAAACTTACAATCGGCATACTGACGGTAGCCCTCATCATTTGGGGAGGGTGGTCGCTGTCACAGTTGCCGTTTGACTCCACCCCCGACATCACCAACAATCAGGTGCAGGTAATAACGCAAGCTCCGTCGTTGGGAGCGCAGGAGGTGGAGCAGTTCATCACCACTCCCGTGGAGATGGCACTCGCGAACATACCGAGAGTGACGGAGCGGCGGAGCATCAGCCGCAGCGGTCTGTCGGTCATCACGCTTGTCTTCGATGATGCCGCCGACGTGTATTGGGCGAGGCAGCAGGTGAGCCAGCAATTGAAGGAAGCCGAGGAGGTACTGCCGCAAGGCAAAGGCACGGTGGGGCTTGCCCCCGTGACGACCGGACTTGGCGAAATCTACCATTACACCATACGCGCAGAAAAAGGCTATGAGGATAAGTACAGCCTTACCGACCTGCGCACGATGCAGGACTGGATTGTGCGCAAGCAACTGTCGGGCACGGAGGGTGTGGCCGAGGTGAGCGGATGGGGCGGATATGTGAAGCAGTACGAGGTGGCGATTGACGCTGACCGGTTGAACGCATCGGGGCTGACCGTGGCGGACGTGTATAATGCCCTCGAGGCAGGTAACGAGAACACCGGCGGCAGCTACATCGAGAAGAACAGTAACCAGTATTTTATCCGTGGCATAGGTCTCACCACGTCGTTGGAGGACATCGGGAAGATTCCCGTCAAGACGGTAGGCGGCATGCCCATTCTCGTGAGGGATGTGGCCAAGGTGCAATACGGGCACGCCACCCGCTATGGAGCCGTGACAAGGAACGGAGAGGGCGAGGTCGTGGCTGGCATCACGCTGATGCTCAAGGGCGAGAATTTCCAACAGGTGATAAAGAACGTGAAGGAACGTATGGCGCAAATCCAGAAAAGCCTGCCCGAAGGTGTGGTCATCGAGCCATTCATCGACCGCACGCAATTGGTGGATCGTGTGACGAGCACCATCACCCGCAACCTGATAGAGGGAGGGCTGATTGTGGTCTTCATCCTCGTGCTGTTCCTCGGCAACTACCGTGCGGGACTTGTGGTAGCCTCCGTAATCCCGCTGTCCATGCTGTTCGCCTTCGGCATGATGAAACTCTTCGGCGTGAGCGGGAACCTAATGAGTCTCGGTGCGATAGACTTCGGACTGATTGTCGATGGGGCGGTCATCATCGTGGAAGCCGTGTGCCACCACATAGGCGTCAGCCGTGACAAGTACCGGGGTGCAAGGCTCACGCAGGCACAGATGGACGACGAGGTGTATCTCTCGGCATCCAAGATACGCAAAAGTGCGGCATTCGGCGAAATCATCATCATGACGGTCTATCTGCCTTTGCTCACGTTGGCAGGAATTGAGGGAAAGATGTTCCGCCCCATGGCTATGACCATCTTCTTTGCCATACTCGGCGCATTCATCCTGTCACTAACGTATGTACCTATGGCGAGCGCGTTGTTCCTCAGCAAGGAGAGCACGCACAAGCGCAACTTGTCAGACCGTCTCATAGAGAAGCTGAGGGGATGGTATCTGCCCGTCATCACGAAAAGCCTCAATTGGAGCAAGATGCTGATAGCCTCGATGGTCATGCTGTTCGCAATCAGCCTGTTTGTCTTCAGTCGATTGGGAGGCGAGTTCATCCCCAGCCTTGAAGAAGGGGATTTCGCCGCCGAGATAAGCATGGCGCAAGGCACGTCGCTCTCGCAGATGGTGGAAAGCACCACGCAGGCAGAGAAAATACTGAAAGCACAGTTCCCGGAAGTGAAACAGGCGGTCACACGCATAGGAAGCTCCGAAATCCCCACCGACCCAATGCCCGTGGAGCGTGCCGACATCCTCATATCCTTGATTCCGAAAGCCGAATGGACAACAGCAAAGACCAAGGACGAGCTAATGGAGAAGATGGAGGAAACCCTGAGCGTCATTCCCGGCATGGAGGTGGAAATGACGCAACCCATACAGATGCGCAACAACGAGCTGATTACAGGCATCAAGCAGGATGTGGCCATAAAAATCTACGGCAACGACCTCGACGCACTAGAGTCTTCGGCCAAAAAAGTGGCATCGCTCATCAAGGATGTGGACGGCGTGTCTGAGCCGTTCGTGGAGAAAATGCAGGGACTGCCGCAGATACAGGTGAAGTACGACCGCGACCGTCTGGCGAAATACGGCATCTCCATAGCCACCGCCAACAGAGTACTTGAAGCGGCTTTCGCAGGCCGTCGCACAGGCTACGTATTCGAGGAAGACCGCCGCTTTGACATGGTGGTGCGAATGGACAATGATATGCGCAACGACCTCGCAGCATTGGAAGGTCTCTATCTGCCGCTGCCCGACGGCGGGACGTTGCCGTTGCGACAGGTTGCCGAAATCAGCTTCGAGGACGCTCCGGCGCAAATCACGCACGAGGACGGGCAGCGGCGCATATACGTAGGGTTCAACGTGCGTGGGCGTGACGTGCAAAGCACCGTAGAGGAAATCCAAAGCATTCTTGACAAGGAACTGAAACTTCCGGCAGGCTATTATTACACTTATGGGGGACAGTTCCAGAACCTTCAAGAAGCCACAGGGCGGCTCATGCTTGCCGTGCCGCTTGCCCTATTGGTTATACTCTGTCTGCTGTACGCCACATTGAAGAATGTTCGCGAAACGCTGTTCGTGTTCTCCGCCATACCGCTGTCCGCCATCGGAGGAGTGTGGGCGTTGTGGCTGCGCGACATGCCGTTCAGCATCTCTGCAGGTGTGGGCTTCATAGCACTGTTTGGTGTGGCGGTGCTCAATGGCATCGTGCTTATCGGGCAGTTCAATACTTTCGAGAAAGAAGGAATGACGGATGTGCGAAAACGGATTGTCGAGGGATGTATGCTTCGGCTGCGCCCGGTCATCATGACCGCATTGGTGGCATCACTCGGCTTCATGCCGATGGCTCTCTCCACGAGTGACGGAGCCGAAGTACAGCGTCCCCTCGCGACTGTGGTCATCGGTGGACTGCTCACAGCCACAATCCTGACACTCATCGTATTGCCGTCAATATATAAGACATTCACAAGAGAAAAACGTAAGGAAGCATGAAAACATTCAAGTATATCATTTTAATCATATGTATCAGCGCACTGCCGCTGTTGTTGTCCGCACAGGAAAAGACCTTGACATTGCAGAAGTGCATAAGCATGGCATTAGACAACAATCTGGACATGAAAGCCGGGACTGTCTCCGTAGGCAAAGCCCGCGACCTGCAAGGCACGGCGTTCGATATGGAGAAGACATCCGTCACACTCAGTCAGGACCCCACATCAGGGGGCAGTCCCGACAACGGCATAAAGGTAAGCCAGTCGTTCGAATTCCCCACCGTTTACGCCGCACGGCGCAAGTACCTGAAAGCAGAGACGGCGGCGGCACAGAGCCGTCTGGCTGTGACACGCAACGAGGTGATAAGGAACGTAAGCTCTTACTATTACACGCTGCTCCATCAACGCCGTACCATAGAAATATTACAAGCGCAAGACAGCGTGTACGGCAGGTTCGTCAGTCTTGCCTCGGCAAAGCGCAAGGCCGGGGAGACAGGCAATCTGGAATTGATAAATGCGGAACGAATTTACAACGAGAACCGCATCGAGAAGGAAAAGGCAGAGAAGGCTTACCGGTCGTCAATGCTCGCTTTTCGGCAACTGCTGAACGCGGATGTTGCAGTCGTTCCTGCGGACGCATCGCTTTCCATCATACAACAGGAGATGCCGGAGACTTCCGTTTCCTTTGAGCAAACGCCTTTGGGTGAAATGTACGCCGCACGTATGGCCGCATCCGAACGTAACCTCAGCCTCACCAAGCAGGAGTTTATGCCAGGATTGAGCATTGGCTTGACGGGGCAACTGCTCATAAAAGGCTTCAACCCCTACGACATCGAGCGCAGCAGATTTGACAAGGGGAATTTCATGGGCTTCGAAGTTGGCGTGAGCATACCCCTGTTCTGGGGCGGTCAGAAAGCAAAGGTAAAGGCCGCACGGCGCGAAGTGGAATTGGCAGAGATCAGCCGCCAGCAGGCGGAGCGACAGATTGACAGGGAATACCGCGACGGACTGAACGAGTTTTTACGTGCGCAAAAGGTATTGGAATATTATACCGCACAGGGTAACGGACAAGGCGAACGCATGAGCCGGCTGTCTCAGGTATCCTACGAGAACGGCGAAATCGGATATGTGGAATATATTCAGAACCAGCAGACCGCGCTCAACGTGCAGTTGCGGTATGCCGATGCCGTCAATGACTACAATCAGGCAATCATCATGTTGAACTATATAAAAGGAAATAAATGAAGACTATTTATATGACAATCATGGCAGGCGCACTCGTCATCCTTGCGTCATGCACCGGGAACAAAAACGCCGAAAACCAGAATAATGAGACGGAAGAGCAACATACGGAAGAGGTGGAACTGACACAGAGGCAAATGAGCACTGTGGGCATCACCTTAGGCAAGGTGAAGAAGAAGGAACTCGGCAGTGTAATCCGTGCCAACGGGGAGCTGAAATTGAACCCGCAGGACAAGGCGGACATCACATCGCTCATCGGCGGCATTGTCCGCAAGATAAATGTCATAGAGGGACAGCAGGTAAAAGCCGGACAAACGGTAGCCTACATTGAGAACATGGAGATTGTGGAGATGCAAAAGAACTTCCTTGTGGCCGCAAAGGAAAAGGAGACAGCCCGATTGGAACAGCAAAGGCAACGAACGCTGTTAGCGCAGGGAGCCGGAGTGGAAAAGACGCTCCAACAGGCGGAAGCGGCATACGCAACCGCACAGGCGCGCTTGACGGGATTGCATCACCAGTTGATGCAAATCGGAATCAGTCCGAAGCAAGTGGCAGAGGGGAAGATTGTCTCTCAAGTCCCTGTGCGCACAACGATTCCGGGCGTGGTAAGCAAGGTAAGCGTGAACACCGGTACTTATGTGGATGCCACCACTCCGCTGATGCAGATAGCCGACAATTCTACCGTCTATGCCAGCCTTAATGTCTTCGAGCGTAATATAAGCCAGATTGAGGTTGGGCAGGATGTGGATTTCGTCATCACGAACAGTCCGAACATACGTGTCAAAGGCAAGGTATCTTTAGTGAACCGCTCCATGAGTCCTGATACCAAGGCTATTGCCGTGCATGCCCAAATAACCGGAGACAATGCCGACAGGCTGATTGCCGGAATGTACATCACCGGACTGATACATACGGGCAAGAAAGAAGTCTCAGCACTGCCTGACGATGCCATTGTAAGCGTGGAAGGCAAGAAGTTCGTTTTCATCCTCGATGACAGGCAGGCGGACGGAAAGGAGCAAATGCTGCACTTCAAGCGCATGGAAGTCATAACGGGAGCCAGCGAACTGGGATATACGCAGGTTGATTTCGTGGATCCCGTTGATGCGGATGCCACTGTGGTCACGGGAAAAGCCTTTTACCTCGCGTCAATGGCCGCTGACCAGGGAGAGCATTGATTAAAGCCATGGATTGCCATGAACAGACGTAATAGAAGAGCCTTGAAGCGAATGATAAAAGGCTCGGAAAGAAAACTGGTCTATCAAAGGTAGGACTCATATCAAGTATTACGATGGGGGCTGTTTTGGGGACAATCGTATGGTATTTCCTTTTAAGATGTGGAGAGCCTTCTTGTCCGATAAATTATGTCCATTTGATTTTCTGTTTGCTGATATTCTCGTTTTTCGGATGGCAACTGGAGAAATATTCATCCCATCTGCCAGTTCCCGGAAAAAGAGAATCGGAAAGTAATGTAGGAATGAAGATGTATTACAGAAAGAAAACCTCCTTGTTTGCGTGAGGTATAGCTTCATGCAAGCAAGGAGGTTTTGATAACACGATTTGATTGAAAAGATAGCAACAAATGGCCTTTGTCTGCTCACACAATCAGGTAGAGGTCATTCTTCAGAGTAGTTTCAATATGGAATATATTAGAAAATGGGTTGCAGGAGGATACATCCTGATTTTCCTGTTAATTGGCATAATTGTATATGTATGGTCTTATGAATGGCACAAAGTAGAACATTTGGAATTAGAAAATCAAAAGATGAATGCTTTTCGCCAAGAGATACATCATGCCAATATATGTACTATGGAACTTTCACTGATGGGTGAAACCATGCTTGAATGGGAGGATGAAGACGTGCAAGCCTATCACCGGAAACGGTTGGAAGTGGACAGCTTGCTTTGCCGCTTCAAGCAATCTTATCCGGCAGAGCGCATCGACACTATGCGCAATTTGCTGGAAAGCAAGGAACAACATTTGTATCAGATAATGCAGTTGCTTAACGATCAGGAGGCTATCAATGAAGAGATAGCCGAACGTGTTCCCGTCATCGCATGGAAGAGCGTACAGGAGAATCCAAAGAAAGCGAAGCGCAAAGGACTGTTCGGTATATTCGGCAAGAAAGAAAAGCCGGAACAGACTGCCACTACGACCATGCTTTACACGCTCAACCGTGATATGATAGCACGACAGAAAGCGCAAAGCCGCCGGTTGTCGGAACACGCAGACAGTCTTGCCGCACGAAATGCGGAACTGAACCGCCAACTTCAAACCTTAATCGGGCAAATGGACGAGATAGTTCAGACCGACCTTTTGAGGAGGGAAACGGAGATAACCTCCATGCGTGAACGTTCTTTCCTGCAAATCGGAGGTTTAACAGGCTTTATACTCCTATTATTGATAGTGTCGTACATAATTATCAACAGATACGCCAAACGAATAAGCAAATACAAAAAAGAAACCACTTCTCTTATTGGACAAATCAGAGAGTCCAATCATAAGAACGAGGAGTTGATAATCTCCCGTAAGAAAGCGATGCACACCATCACCCATGAACTGCGCACGCCGCTGACCGCCATACACGGTTATACAGAACTGATACAATGTAACGGCATTGCGGAAAACAAACGCCATGCAGAAAGGATCCTGCAAGCATCCAAACGGATGATAGCCATGCTCAACTCACTGCTTGACTTTTTCCGTCTGGACAGCGGAAAGGAAAAACCTATCTGCAATCCGTTCCGTCTGCAAGACATATGCGATACTATGGAAGCGGAGTTCCGACCTATGGCGGAAAACAAGGATTTGAAACTTATTGTGGGAAATGATGCGGACGTTATCCTCATGGGGGACAAGGAGCGCATCATGCAGATAGGCGACAACCTCCTGTCAAACGCCATCAAGTACACGCAAGCTGGAAACGTTTCTTTCCGTTCCGGTTATGACGGAAAGACGCTTACTCTTATCGTAGAGGATACGGGCAGCGGTATGAGTGCGGAAGAACAGCAGCGGGTGTTCGGTGCATTTGAACGACTCTCAAACGCCGTCACGCAGGACGGATTCGGACTGGGGCTGTCAATAGTGAAACATATAGTGGATATGCTGGGCGGCATAATCCGTATAGAGAGCGAGAAAGGCAGGGGCAGCCGTTTCACGGTGGAAATTCCCGTATATGTCGCTGATGTCGAGAGTGAAGATAACAACCATGAGGCAATGAAGCCGGACGTGGAGAAATCATACTCCGTTATAGCATTGGACGACAATGAAATCGTGCTGTCCATGATAAAGGAGATGTATGCCGGCGAAGGCGTACACTGCGACACGTTCGGCAACATCAGCGACGTGATGGAGGCGATGCGCACACGCCGATACGACCTTCTCATCACCGACATGAAGATGCCCGAAACAAACGGCTATGAAGTGCTGGAACTGCTGCGCTCATCGGACATCGGCAACTCCAAGACCATTCCCGTCATTGTGGTGACCGCATCCGGCAGTTGCACGGAGGAGGAACTTACGGTGCAGGGCTTCTCCGCCTGCCTGTTCAAGCCTTTCGACATGGCGGAACTGATGGCTGTTTCGGAGAAATGTGTCAAACAGGATCGTATTACGGACAACCTGCCCGACTTCTCCTCCCTGCTCGCCTACGGTGACAAGGCGGCTATGCTGCAACAGCTGATAACCGAGACGGAAAAGGACATGCAAATTATACGGTACGCCGAAGAGAAAAACGACCGCAAGGCTTTGGACGGACAGGTACACCGCCTGCGCAGCTCGTGGGCGGTAATCCGTGCGGACAGGCCGTTGTGGGAGCTTTACGAGGCTTTGCACGGAGAAAAGGAATGCACCGGAGAGGAACTGAGATATGCCGTGGACGGGGTGCTGCGCATGGGTACATTGATAACGGAACTTGCGAAAGAGAAGGAAAGGAGGCTGGCGGATGAAAATATATGTGATTGAGGACAACCCCGTCTATAACGATTATGTCTGCAACCTGCTGAAAAAGGAGGGCTTCAACACGGAACAGGCATACCACCTATCGACCGCTAGGAAACTGCTGGCGAAAATCGGTAAGGACGACATCGTGCTTGCCGACCTGCGCCTGTCCGACGGCGAGGGCATCGACCTGTTGCGGTGGATGCGCAAGGATGGAAAGATGCAGCCGTTCATCGTCATGACCAACTACGGGGAGATACACACGGCGGTGGAGAGCATGAGACTCGGCTCGAAGGACTACATCCAGAAACCGCTTATAGAAGACAAACTCGTGCCCCTTGTCCATGCCATACGGAAAGAACAGGAGAAACGCAAACAACGGCACGTGCCAATATTCACCCGGCAAGGGGCGGCATATCAGGAAATCAAGCGGCGCATACGCCTTGTCGCACCCACACGGATGAGCGTGCTGATATTAGGCGAGAACGGCACGGGCAAGGAGCATATCGCACAGCACATTCACACCCAAAGCAAACTTACGGACAAGCCGTTTGTCCCCGTGGATTGCGGTTCATTGTCGCCAACGTTGGCTCAATCCGCCTTCTTCGGTCACAGGAAAGGTGCTTTCACGGGAGCGGACAGCGACAAGACAGGCTACTTTGAGGAAGCCGACGACGGCACGCTCTTTCTTGATGAGGTGGGCAACCTTTCATTGGAAACACAGCAGATGTTGCTCCGTGCCATACAGGAACGGCGTTACCGCCCCATCGGGGCAAAAGAAGACAAGACCGCCAACGTACGGATAGTGGCGGCAACCAACGAAGATTTACAGAAAGCAGTATCCGAGAAACGCTTCCGGCAGGATTTGCTCTACCGTCTGAGAGAGTTTGTGATAACCGTGCCACCGCTCCGTGATTGTCAGGAGGACATCATGCCGTTGGCGGAGTTCTTCCGTGAAACGGCTAACCAAGAATTGGAGAGGGACATCAAAGGTTTCAATGCCTCCGCCCGTAACGCCCTGCTCACCTATCCGTGGCCGGGCAACGTGCGGGAGTTGAAACAGGTGATATTGGCAGCGGTACTGCAAACGGAGGACGACACAATAACAGCAGAGGATTTGGAGCTTGTCGGAGAACAAACGTCCTCTCCCGCCGGTTTTACATTGAGGAACGAGAAAGAGGAGAAAGAGCGCATCCTGCGTGCCTTGAAGCAGGCGAAAGGGAACAAGAAACTCGCCGCCAAGATGCTCGGAATTGGCAGATCGACGCTGTACAACAAGCTAGACGAATATGGATTAAATGAAGAAAACTGACCGGATATGCCTGCAAATGAAGATAATTCGCTATCTTTGCAGCATATTCAAGGAATAGACCGGCGTTTGGAAAGTCATTCGCCGATGAAATATAGACATAAGACCGCAAGGCGTTTCTAATGGAAATCTGGTAAATGGACATTAACGGGAGCGATTGCGTGATGCTTATGCTATGCCTACGCATAGCGTGCATTCACGTACTCCCGTTAAGGCTTTACCAGAGCCTCCATTAGAAGTAGTGTGAACTGCACGCTACTTTTTTGCCTCGCCGTAAACGATAAAAAGGAACCATAATGGGAAAAGTACAGATACTTGCCATACTTTCGATGGACGGATGCCTTTCGGGACTGAATCCTAAAAAACGGTTGTTCAGAAGCCCCGAAGACTACGGCATGGAGGAGATACGGGGCAAAGCCCTGTATAAGCTGACATCCGACTACACAATTTCCATACTGCAAGACTGGCGGGAAAAAGAGGATGACACCTGCTATCTGCTGGAAGCGGATGCAAAGACCGTGGAATATGCCAACGGGCTGATACGGATGAACGCGGTGGACGAAATCATCATCTATATCACGCCGTGCATCATAGGAACCGGCGACCACTTTTTCAAGTCCGGTCTGTTTCCGACCGAATGGACATTGGCGGAGAACCGGAAATACGGTGACGACGTAATGCGCCTGACATACCGGAGAAACAGGAAATGCCGTTGATATACCAATGTGTCCAGACTGTGGACACATTTTTTAATATATGCGTGTCTGAAAAATACACAGATGCCCAAAGTCTGGACACATTTTTTATAAGCAGAAATCCGGACTAAAAATATTTTCAATCTTATATAACTGTAAGACAGCGCGATACAAAATCACGCCGGCTTTTTTCTGTCTGTTGGTGAACACTTTGCACTATCAGTATATGTGCGCACACTGAAAACAAGTGTAAAACTCTCAAACAGAAAAGAAAATGAACTACCTCATATTGGTGGAAACCGAGTTTTTCGCCTTGATAAACGGAGCCGGAAACGGCGACATGGGAACAGCCTACAACGGCTTTGTGGAATCGGTCATATCGCTGTGCTACGGAAAAGGCAACCACGCAGATGCAGCAATCGCATTGGCTTACGCAGAAAACGAATTGCAGCACCATCATTCCCTGTATGACGATTCAAAAGACAGGAAGAGTATGTTTGTCCGCAAAGCCCTCTCTTTCATACGGAAGATGCGGAAACACGCTGCCTCAAGCCACATCCAAGTGCCACCACTATCCGCCATCCATACATCCGACAACAAAACAACCGAAAACCCGGCATCGCCCCTGCAATGGACGGGCAACGCCATCGACCTTGTGGAACTTATCTACGGCATCAACGAAATGGGTTGTATCAACAACGGCAATATGCCGCTCAAACAGCTTGCCCCACTCCTGTACAAGATATTCGGCGTGGAATCAAAGGACTGTTACCGTTTCTACATCGACATCAAACGTCGGAAGAACGAGAGCCGCACCTATTTCCTTGACAAAATGCAGGAAAAACTGAACGAGAAGATGCTCCGTGACGAAGAGATGGAGCGTATGAGAAGATAGACTAAGAATCCCTAAAGAATAACGGGCGGAGCAAGTTTGATACTTTGTTCCGCCCGCTTTCATTGCCTCACGTCAGCCCGGTTATTTCTGCTGCAACAGATGTTTCAGGTTTTCGTCGTTGGCAATCCGCTCCAGTTCCTCCTGAACAATATGCTTGACTTCTTCCTTGATACGCCTGTAATTCTCCTGCACCGTTTCCTTCATGCGGTCGTTACCGTTTTCGTCCATGAAGTCGGTAATGACGGGTATCTTCTTGTAGGCTTTCTCCTCGCGCTTCACCTTCTCGGCATCCACGACAATCTCACAGTGGAAAATCTTCTGCTCGATACGCTCGTTGAAGTTGTCGGACACAGAACCGACAAACATGCCCTGCGTCAAGCCGGAAATCTTGCTCGGCGGGATAAGCGCGTCCATCTGCGTGTTGATGGAGGTGGAAACGTCCTGCCTGTTGATGGAAATGGACTGCCGCTTCTGCAACACCTTTCCGAACCTTTCCGAGAGCGTCTTGGCGGTTTCGCCCACCACCTGACCGGAGAAGATATTTCCGACAGTATTCATCACGACTTTGGCTTCCTTATCGCCATAGTCGCGTACCAACTGGCTGAAATCCTGAAAGCCCAGACACACGGCAACCTTGTTGCTTCGCGCGGTGGCGATAAGGTTGTCCAGCCCCTTGAAATATATGGTCGGTAGTTCATCTATAATGACCGACGACTTCAGCATCCCCTTCTTGTTAATGAGCTTCACGATACGGGAGTTATACAGACCGAGAGCCGCACCGTAGATATTCTGACGGTCGGGGTTGTTGCCAACGCAGAGGATTTTCGGCTCTTCGGGATTGTTGATGTCCAGAGTGAACTCGCTGTCCGACATCACCCAGTAGAGCTGCGGGGAAATCATCCTTGAAAGCGGTATTTTCGCCGATGCTATCTGCCCCATCAACTGCTCCGCAGCCCCTCCGAGCCATGCGTCCATGAATGGCGAGAGGTAGTTTTCCAGTTCGGGATAAGAGGTCAGAATAGGGAAAATATCCTCGTAACGGCGGTTCAGGAACTCGATGGCATGGGGGAACGTGCAATACTTGCCGTTCTGATAAATTTTCAAATACCATATAATACTGGCAAACAGAATAATAGGTGATTCCACAAAGAAGTCGCCCTGCTTTTGCACCCAACTTTTATTTAAGTTGAGCATGATGGTGTACGCACTCTCGTAAGCGTCCGTGATATCCTCCATGAAGTCCGGGTGAATGGGATTACAACGGTGCGAGCGTCGCGGGTCGTCGAAGTTTATCACATAGAACTTCGGCTTCACCTTGTAGCCCTCCGGGTGGTTCAGCAGGTGGTTGTAGGCTATCGTGGACAAGTCACTGAATTTGAAGTCGTACACATACATCGAGAAGCCCTTTTCAATCTGCTGCTTGATGAAATTATTTACCACTGCGTATGATTTTCCACTGCCCGGCGTACCCAAAACGATGGAGGCACGGAACGGGTTCACGACATTGATCCAGCCGTTGTTCCAACGCTTTTTGTAGTAGAACCGTGTCGGAAGATTGACCGAATACTCGCTTTCGATAAGCCTTGTTTCCTGCATGAAACTCTCGTTCTCGTTGTTGAACACGTCATCCATGAGGTTGTGCTTCAACAGGCGGCTCATCCACAGACCGCCCATCAGCAGGCATACATAGCCCGTGCCGACGGTCAGCACGTAAAGCCCCGTCACCGCTTCCACCGGCAGCGGCAATGCCAGTATCCACCAGTTGAGGAAGAACAGCACGAAGCCTGCGGCAAGTGCCGTCCAAATTCTTCCCCAAGTGATTTTCTCACCCTTCACGCCCTTCGTCCCCAGACAGGACAGGGCAAGCAGGAGGACGGCAAACAGTTTCGTGTATAGGATGGAGCGGAACAGCCCCGCCGTGCGGTTGAAGTTCATCAGGATTCTGTCCACTACGCCGATGTCCACGCCCCAGAGCCGTATGGCTTCATAGCAGAACCAGTACACGTTCATGACCACTAAAATAATACTCACGGCACGCAGAAAATCCATGATTTTCGCCAATGCCCTCAAATCGTCTTCTTGTTGTGACATACATTGATTTTTTTGATTGTTGATACTCTTGATTACATTCCCAACCCCTTGCGCTTCTTCTTTTTCTTCTTGCGTTGCATCGCCCGGATGAAGGCTTCTTCTTCGGCATCCACTGCCGGACCTTCGGGGGCAAACAGGTTCATGCCACCGGAATGGCTCTCGTATTCCCCTTTGGAATATCCTTGCCTGTTCTCCGGTTCCTCCACCGGAACGGAAAGCGGAATAGGCGGCTGTCCGGCGTAAGGCAGCGTGAAGTGTTCCTGCAAGGCGTTGGCAGAAAGCTCCTTGCCCATGCGTGAGCCGTTCAGCACGCAACCCGTGCGGTGGTCGATGAACGTGGCTCCGTAGATGCGCCCTTCCTCCGTGTAGCGCAGCACGGTTTCGATACCTTTCCCTTTGAGCGCGGCTACAAACTTATCCTTGTCATACGTGCCTTCCAGCACGGAAAGGACAGTGCGTTTCGTCATTCCGGCGGTTTTCCTGTCCTTAATCTCCTGCTTGGAACGGGCAAACTTCCTCTGCACGGCTTCATAGCCGACGGATTTCCCGAAGAGCGAGGATTTGAACGGATTACCGACTTTGTTGCCCATGTCATCCGTGACGGAATAGACCAGCCCGTGATACTCGCGTCCGCGCACATTACCGTGCGTTTCCTCCACCGTCATATTATATAAGGAAAGGAGTGCGCGGTATTCGCCCATCGTCTGGAAACGGTACTGCCCGTTCAGAACCTTGACAATATTCCCTGCCTGCTTCTTCACGTCGCCCGCAGAGACGTCCACCTTGCACAGCGGCGTGTCAAGACGGCGGGTCCTGCGCTCCGCATCGTGCAGTCCGTATTTCTTCTCCAACTCACGGGTAATCTGCTTGCTACGATAGTAGTTGTTCTTGTCACTGATACATTTCCCATTCTCGTCCACCCGCACGGTCACGATGTGCAGGTGGTGGCGGTCAATGTCCTCGTGCTTGAAAATAAGATAAGGCTGGTTGCCGAAACCGAGTTTTTCCAGATACTCGCGGGCTATATCCTGCAATTCCGCATCGGTCAGTACATCTTCCGGGTGCGGGTTGAGCGAGATATGCACCACCGGCTTCTCCACTTTCATCTGTGGCGGCAGAAAGGTGTGGAAGCCCTCCATTGCCTTGTTGATGTCCACCATTCCCGAACCGTCATTATAGATACGGTTGGTAGTGAGCAGCCGCCCTTGCGCCTCGTTGATCTTCTCTCCGTTGTAGGCAATTGCGCCGTACAACGAGCTGCCTACACTGATTTTTGCGACCATTTTGCCTCCAATTCTCTTGAAAGTTCCACAATCACACGGCTCAGTTTCACGAGTTCTACGGTCTGTTGCTCCAGCTTGTAGAGCAACGCCATTGCCTTTTTCTCGGAAAAATGCGACCTCAGTTCCTTCACAACTTGGTTGTAGTTCGTGCCTACCGCGCGGAACTGCGCGTGAAAATCGGACAGTTTGGTGTAGTAGTCCACCAGCGTCCTGTCCACTTTCAGCACCTTGAACGGCTGCCCGAAGAAGTGCGCCTTCAGGAAAACCGACTTGGCGTAAACACCTGACTTCTCGAACATGGAGAGGAAACGGTTGTGTTCCTCCTCGTTGAAACGGACGGTGTAGCGGAACACCGCCGGATCGAGTTTGGGATTTCTCCCGCCTTTGTTTCTTCTTTTTTCACTCATATTACTTTGGATTTAGCGGATTGGCGGCATAAGCCGCCGCTCTGGGTCACAGACACCGCAGGTTTGAGAGGCTTCCCGACTTCGGAGGGTAAGCCCGCCCCCTGCAAGGGCAAGGCGTTTTCGTGGCTGCTCAAAATGTTTTGAGCGGCTGAAAACATACCTTGCTATGTTCAGGTGAACATAAAAATCCGTCGGGGACGGATTGGGGGAATGCCTTTCAAACTCCGGGCTGCGCCACCTGCGGCGAACCCTGCCGTTCGGGGGCAAAGTTACGCCCTTAAAGCGGTATCGGACAGAGGCTTGACCCAGACAATCAGTGCCAACCGGCGCAACATGCTGCCACTTGCCGGAGAAGTGATACAAGTTCCGGAATATACTTGTTTATTTGCAGCATGATTCAAGAAACGAACGATTTGAAGATATGGAAAAAGGAACTTTCAGATACCCGGCAAACCGCTTAGGCGGACATTTGCCAAACCGAATAGCCGAACCGTCGGATACCCGGTTTTACAACAACGCGGTGATTCACGGATTCAATGACTTCATGACGCAATGCCGTCATTCACCGGTTATCCGAATCCCGGCTTCACCGTTGAAACGGATACGTGACGGACCGCCCGGATAATGATTCGCGGACGCGGATATATACGTCACCGATTCAATACAGGAACAGGAAAACAATTCATCAACCATTAAAAGCAATAGAACCATGAGTAATGAAATCTTCGTTGCATTCGCAACACAAAAGGGAGGCATCGGCAAATCCACCGTCACGGCTCTTGCCGCCAACTACCTCCACAACGTGAAAGGCTACAATGTCGCCGTCATAGACTGCGACGACCCGCAACACAGCATCCACGGTCTGCGTGAACGTGAAACGAAACTTATCGACGAGAGCCTCTATTTCAAGGCACTCGCGTGCGACCACTTCCGCAAGGTCAGGAAGAACGCCTACCCGGTCATCAAGAGCAACTCACTGGACGCCCTCGACGATGCCGACAGGATGCTCGTCAGCGAGGAGGTGAAGCCCGACATCGTGTTCTTCGACATGCCGGGCACGCTCCGTAGCGACGGCGTTGTCAAGACGCTCTCCCAGATGGACTACATCTTCACGCCCATGAGTGCCGACCGCTTCGTCGTGGAAAGCACCCTGCAATTCGCCGCGATGTTCCGTGACAACCTAATGACGACGGGACAGGCGAAAACAAAAGGTCTTCACCTGTTCTGGACGATGGTGGACGGCAGGGAGAAGAACGGGCTTTACGACCTGTATGAAGATGTGATTGCCGAAATGGGACTGTCGGTATTGTCCACACGCCTGCCCGACAGCAAGAAGTTCCGGCGCGACCTCTCGGAAGAACGCAAGGGCGTTTTCCGCTCGACCATCTTCCCGATGGACACGTCCCTGCTGAAAGGGAGCGGCATCCGTGAGTTCTCGGAAGAGATCGTCAGCATCATCAAACCGCGATGAACATGGGCAGCAGGAAAGTGAACACCGAAGGCATCGACGAGGAACTGTTGATAGCCTCCATCGGCAGGCGCAAGCAGGACGGGACCCTGTACCGCGCGCAGGAGCCGCCCGCGCCGCCCCCCGAAGAAGAAAGCGTTCCCGAATCGGAACAGCCGTCCGCACCGTCACCGGCAAAGGAGAAACCGCCGAAAGACAGCGGACGCCGCAAGCGGCAGGAGGACGACTACACCGGACTGTTCCTGCGCCGCAACGAGATAAAGACACGCCAGTGCGTCTATATCAGCCGCGACGTACACAGCAAGATTCTTAAAATCGTGAACGACATTGCCGGACGGGAAATTTCGGTAGGCGGCTACGTGGACACCGTGCTGCGCCAACATCTGGAGCAGCACAAGGAGAAAATAAACGAACTGTACAGGAAACAACGTGAAGACTTAATATGAATATGGATATGAATCAGGAAAAGAACCAAAAAAACAGAAATCCGCATCATGACGGCGGAAGTATGCTTGCCCAAGTGCAGGCGAGTGTGGAAATCCTGTCGCCCGTGCCGGTAGGCGGCAAATGCGGCGAGAAGGACTATGAACGGCTTTTCATCCGTGAACCCGAAGTGAAGGCGCGGGAGGGGAAGATGGCGTATGTGCGCCCGGAATACCACGACCGCATCATGCGCATCACCCGAGTGATCGGGCATGACCGGCTGTCGCTGTCCGCCTACATCGACCATGTGCTTACGCACCACTTCAATCAGTGCGAGGAGGCGATAAAGAGCCTTTACGCCCGGAATTACAATTCAGTATTTTAACCGTCAAAAAGAAACAGACATGAAAAGAAAAAAGAATGACTATCGCGCCTTCCTGAAAAAATCAGGCATCAAGGCGAGAGAGGGAAAGCAAGTGTACATCAGTTTGGCAAACCACAGCGTGATAACCGAAATCACCTATTTATTAGGTAAAGGAAATCTGACCATCGCCGACTATCTGGACAATGTGCTTAACGAACATTTCCAGACACACCGTGCCGAAATCAACCGTATGTTGGACTCAGTCCCCAAAGTAGAGCTATGAGCATGACGATGATTCTCCTGACTGTATCGGTGGGCTGTAACCTGTGGTTCCTGTTCCTGCTGCTCTACGACCGCATCATGGAAACGAAGCTCGTCCGCTTCCTTAGAGGCATTGCCGGACTGTGGAGGTCGTTGGGCGGCACGACGGTAAAGCAGGAAACAGTACGGGAAACACCACCCGCAGAAAAACCGGACATCATCGGCAAGAGCCGTTTCAGGATGGCATCGACCCGGACAACCGCTGCCATACCGGCGCAAGAAGCTGCCACTTCGGAAAAAGGCATTGGGCTGGCGGAAGAAGACGCTACTTTTGACGACGGAAACGCGGAAGCCGTGTACCGTCCGGCACAAGTCCCGGAAGAGAAGCTCGACGAAACCTTCACGAGCATGCAGCCTTCGGAACTGGAGTTCGGAGAGGACGAACCGGAAGAGAATGGTCCGGATCTGCCACGGGCTTCAGGCAACAGCTTCGACGAGATAGACGATGCCGTCAAGACCGCCAAGAATCCGCAGGCGACAACGGCGGAACAGGACCGGGCAGCAAAGGTCTTCACCGACATGGAAGGGACGGAACTGTACGAGAAACTGATGGCAGGCTCGACAGAACTGAGCATCCGCATCAAGGGGCTTATTGAAATCCGGCTGAAGAAACCGGACAAGGAATTTACCGTCCCCGACAATATCGAGGAGTTCGACATCCGGAAGTATGTGTAACGAAAGACGATAGAAAAAATGAAAACGTAAGACAACATCACACCACGCGGCACGGCGGTACAAGGTACGGCCCGTCCGCAACGGACCCTCCCAAGTCCGTGGAAACAAAGGGAGAATCCACTAAACCAAAGTAAAGTAATCAAGTATCAACCGCCCGAAAAAGGACCATCCACCCTTTGGACGGCACAAAACAAGAACAGTTTATGAACAAGAACATCAGACAAAAGTTCATCATCTCTGCGGCACTTCTGGTTGCCGCAACCGCCTCCGCCTTCGCGCAGGGAAACGGCATGGCGGGCATCAACGAAGCCACCTCTATGGTGAGTTCCTATTTCGATCCGGGAGTGAAACTGATTTACGCCGTCGGTGCTGTAATCGGTCTTATCGGAGGCGTAAAAGTGTACGGAAAATTCTCGTCCGGCGACCCCGACACCTCGAAGACCGCCGCAAGCTGGTTCGGAGCGTGCATTTTCCTGATTGTCGCCGCGACTATCCTGCGTTCATTCTTCCTTTAATAAACAATGTATGGCTGAATACCCGATAAACAAGGGTATCGGCCGTCCGGTCGAGTTCAAGGGTCTGAAGGCACAATACCTCTTCATTTTCTGCGGAGGTCTGCTGGCACTCTTCATCCTGTTCGTCATCCTCTACATGGTCGGCATCGACCAGTGGGTATGTATCGGCTTCGGCGCGGCATCGTCCTCCGTCCTCGTATGGCAGACCTTCGCGCTGAACGCACGGTACGGCGAACACGGGCTTATGAAGCTGGGAGCGGCAAGGAGCCATCCCCGATACCTTATCAACCGGCGGCGGATCACCCGATTATTCAAAAGGCAACGAAAGGAAGAAACGACATGAGAAATACATCCAAAATGACGACACTGGAAAACAGGTTCCCGCTATTGGCGGTGGAGCATGGCTGCATCATCTCCAAAGACGCCGACATCACGGTGGCTTTCGAGGTGGAGCTGCCGGAGCTTTACACCGTGACGGGCGCGGAGTACGAGGCGATACACGGCTGCTGGTGCAAGGCTATCAAGGTGCTGCCGGACTTCTGCGTCGTCCACAAGCAGGACTGGTTCATCAAGGAACGCTACAAGCCGGAACTGCAAAAGGAGGACATGAGCTTCCTGAGCCGCTCTTTCGAGCGTCACTTCAACGAGCGTCCGTACCTGAAGCACACGTGCTACCTCTACCTGACCAAGACGACAAAGGAGCGTAACCGGATGCAGAGCAATTTCAGCACGCTGTGCCGGGGGCATATCATCCCGAAGGAGCTGGACAAGGAAACCGCCGGAAAGTTTATGGAAGCCGCCGAACAGTTCGAGCGCATCATGAACGACAGCGGATTTATCAGGCTGCGCCGGCTCTCCACTGACGAGATTGTCGGCACGGAGAAGTCCGCCGGGCTGATAGAGCGTTACTTCTCGCTTATGCCCGAAGGGAATGCGACCTTGCAGGACATCGACCTCTCGGCAAGGGAAATGCGCATCGGCGACAACCGCCTGTGCCTGCACACCCTCTCCGACGCGGAGGACATGCCCGGAAAGGTGGCTACCGACATCCGCTACGAGAAACTCTCCACGGACAGAAGCGACTGCCGCCTCTCCTTTGCTTCCCCGGTGGGGCTGCTGCTCTCCTGCAACCACATCTACAACCAGTATGTGATTATCGACAACAGCGAGGAAAATTTGCAGAAGTTCGAGAAGTCCGCGAGAAATATGCAGTCGCTATCCCGATACAGCCGGAGCAACAGCATCAACCGCGAATGGATAGACCAGTACCTGAACGAAGCCCATTCCTACGGGCTGACCTCGGTACGGGCGCACTTCAACGTCATGGCGTGGAGCGACGACGCGGAGGAACTGAAGCATATCAAGAACGACGTGGGCAGCCAGCTGGCAAGCATGGAGTGCGTGCCGCGCCACAACACCATCGACTGCCCGACGCTCTACTGGGCGGCGATGCCCGGCAACGCGGCGGACTTTCCTGCCGAGGAAAGTTTCCATACGTTCATCGAGCAGGCGGTGTGCCTGTTCACGGAGGAAACCAACTACCGCAGCTCGCTCTCGCCCTTCGGCATCAAGATGGTGGACAGGCTCACGGGGAAGCCCCTGCACCTCGACATCAGCGACCTGCCGATGAAGCGCGGCATCACCACCAACCGCAACAAGTTCGTATTGGGTCCTTCGGGCAGCGGCAAGTCGTTCTTCATGAACCACCTCGTGAGGCAGTATTGGGAACAGGGCGCGCACGTGGTGCTGGTGGACACGGGAAACTCCTATCAGGGCTTGTGCGAAATGATCCGGCGCAAGACAAACGGGGCGGACGGCGTGTATTTCACCTATACGGAGGAGAAACCGATTTCGTTCAACCCGTTCTACACCGACGACTACGTGTACGACGTGGAGAAGAAGGACAGCATCAAGACGCTGCTGCTGACGCTCTGGAAGTCGGAGGACGACAAGGTGACGAAGACCGAGAGCGGCGAGCTGGGCAGCGCGGTGAACGCCTACATCGAACGCATCAGGGCTGACCGGAGCATCGTCCCCTCGTTCAACACCTTCTACGAGTACATGCGCGACGACTACCGCCGCGAGCTGGCACAGCGTGACATCAAGGTGGAGAAGTCCGACTTCAACATCGACAACATGCTCACCACCATGCGGCAGTATTACCGGGGCGGACGCTACGACTTCCTGCTCAACTCCACGGAGAACATCGACCTGCTCGGCAAGCGGTTCATCGTCTTCGAGATTGACAGTATTAAGGAAAATCGCGAGCTTTTCCCTGTGGTGACCATCATCATCATGGAAGCCTTCATTAACAAGATGCGCCGTCTGAAAGGCGTGCGCAAGCAACTGATAGTGGAAGAGGCTTGGAAGGCTCTCTCTTCGGCGAACATGGCTGAGTACCTGCGCTATATGTACAAGACCGTGCGCAAGTATTTCGGCGAGGCGATCGTGGTGACGCAGGAGGTGGACGACATCATTTCCTCGCCCGTCGTCAAGGAGAGCATCATCAACAACTCCGACTGCAAGATACTCCTCGACCAAAGGAAATATATGAACAAGTTTGATGCCATACAGTCCCTTTTAGGTCTGACGGAGAAGGAGAAGTCGCAGATACTCTCCATCAACATGGCGAACAACCCGTCAAGGCTCTACAAGGAAGTCTGGATCGGGCTGGGCGGCACGCAGTCGGCGGTCTATGCCACCGAAGTGAGCGCGGAGGAGTATCTGGCGTACACCACCGAGGAAACGGAAAAAGTAGAGGTGTACCGTTTGGCAGAGCAGCTGGGCGGCGACATCGAAGCCGCCATCCGGCAGCTTGCCGAAAGACGGAGAAACAAGGAATAGGCAATAAGTAAAACAGATTCATCAACTAAAAACAGAAAATGCGTATGAGTATATCAAGAACGAAAATGCTGCAAGTCAGCAAGTGTCTGATCGGGCTGGCGGTCATGGTGCTGCAATCCTGCGAAACCGTGGACAACCGCCGCGACCTGCTTTGCGGGAACTGGGAGAGCGTGGAGGGGAAGCCCGACGTGCTTATCTACAAGGAGGGTGAAGCCTACAAGGTGACGGTGTTCAAGCGGAGCGGCATCCGCCGCAGACTGAAGCCGGAAACCTACCTCTTGCAGGAGGAGAACGGCAACCTTTTCATGAACACCGGCTTCCGCATCGACGTGTCCTACAACGAGGCGACGGACGTCCTGACCTTCTCGCCGAACGGGGACTACGTGCGTGTGACCCCGAAACCGGACCATCCGGCAAGCGGAGAATAAATAATGAAACCCACTAAAATCCAAAGTAACATGAGAACAAGAATGACACTTATTATCTGCCTGTGCCTGTTTGCAGCCGGCAGGGCAAGCGCACAGTGGGCGGTGATAGACCCGTCCAACATCGCGCAGAGCATCGTGAACACCTCGAAGAACGTGGTGCATACCTCGACCACCGCCCAGAATATGGTGAAGAACTTTCAGGAAACGGTGAAAATCTATGAACAGGGCAAGAAGTATTACGACGCCCTCAAATCCGTGAACAACCTGGTGAAAGATGCCCGCAAGGTGCAGCAGACCATCCTGATGGTAGGCGACATCACCGACATCTACGTGACCAGCTTCCAGAAGATGCTGCGCGACGACAGCTTCACGGTGGAGGAGCTGGGAGCCATCGCCTTCGGCTACACGAAGCTCTTGGAGGAGAGTAACGACGTGCTGACGGAGTTGAAAAATGTGGTGAACATCACCACGCTCTCCATGACCGACAAGGAGCGTATGGACGTGGTGGAACGCTGCCATTCCAAGATGAAGCGTTACCGCAACCTCGTGAGCTATTACACCAACAAGAACATCGGCGTGAGCTACCTGCGGGCAAAGAAGAGGAACGACCTCGACCGCATCATGGGGCTGTACGGCAGTATGGACGAAAGATACTGGTAGCCTATGGAGTTCGACAACCTTCATCAGATCCTGCGCTCGCTCTACGGGCAGATGATGCCCCTGTGCGGTGACATGGCGGGCGTGGCGAAAGGGATAGCCGGGCTGGGCGCGCTGTTCTACGTGGCATATCGTGTATGGCAATCACTGGCGAGAGCCGAACCGATAGACGTGTTCCCCATGCTCCGCCCGTTCGCCATCGGTCTGTGTATCATGTTCTTCCCCACGGTGGTGCTTGGCACGGTGAACAGCGTCCTCTCGCCCGTGGTGCAGGGCACGGCGAAACTGCTGGAAACGCAGACGCTGGACATGAACCGGTACCGTGAGCAGAAGGACAGGCTGGAATACGAGGCGATGGTGCGCAACCCCGAAACCGCCTACCTCGTGTCAAACGAGGAGTACGACAAGCAGCTGGAGGAACTGGGCTGGTCGCCCGCCGACATGGTGACGATGGCGAAAATGTACCTCGACCGTAAGATGTACGAAATAAAGAAAGGCATCCGCGACTTCTTCCGCGAGATACTGGAACTGATGTTCCAAGCCGCCGCCCTCGTGATAGACACCATCCGCACCTTCTTCCTCGTGGTGCTGGCGATACTCGGTCCGATAGCCTTCGCCATCTCGGTGTGGGACGGCTTCCAAAGCACGCTCACGCAGTGGTTCTGCCGCTACATACAGGTCTATCTGTGGCTTCCCGTGTCGGACATATTCAGCACGATACTCGCCAAGATTCAGGTGTTGATGCTCCAGAGCGACATCGAGCGTATGCAGACCGACCCCAACTTCTCGCTGGATTCCAGCGACGGGGTGTACATCGTGTTCATGATAATCGGCATCATCGGCTACTTCACGATACCCACCGTGGCGGGCTGGATCATCCAAGCCGGGGGCATGGGCGGCTACGGGCGCAACGTGAACCAGATGGCGGGACGCGCCGGAGGAATGGCGGGCAGCGTGGCGGGCGCCACCGCAGGCAACGCCGTGGGACGCATCGGCAAGCTGCTGAAATAATCAACTGACAATTAAAAACGAATAAACAACAATGGAATTCAAGTCACTCAAAAACATCGAATCATCGTTCAGGCAGATACGCCTGTTCGGTATCGTCTTCCTCTCGCTGTGCGCCGTGATAACGGTATGGAGCGTGTGGAGTTCCTACCGCTTCGCGGAGCGGCAGCGGGAGAAGATCTACGTGCTGGACAACGGCAAGTCGCTGATGCTGGCTCTCTCGCAGGACCTGTCGCAGAACCGTCCGGCAGAAGCGAGGGAACACGTGCGCCGCTTCCATGAGCTTTTCTTCACGCTCTCGCCCGAAAAGAGCGCGATAGAACACAACGTGAAGCGTGCCCTACTATTAGCGGACAAGAGCGTGTACAACTACTATTCGGATTTCGCCGAGAAGGGGTACTACAACCGCATCATCGCCGGGAACATCAACCAAGTACTGAAGGTGGACAGCGTGGTGTGCGACTTCAACGGCTATCCGTACCGCGCGACTACCTACGCCACGCAGAAAATCATCCGGCAAAGCAACGTCACCGAGCGCAGCCTCGTGACAACGTGCCGCCTCTTGAACTCGTCCCGTTCGGACGACAACCCCAACGGCTTCACCATCGAGGGGTTCACCATCATCGAGAACAAGGATTTACAAACCATCAAACGGTAAACGGACATGAAGAAAATCAAGAAATCATTTTGGGGCGCATATTGGAAACTCCACGACAAAAAGAAAATGCTGGTGGCAAGGCTCAAAGGGTATCTGGATGGCTTGCCGCCGAAGACACGCAGGCGTGTCGTGCTGGCAATGCTCGCCGCATTCGCCGCGCTTGCCCTCTACACCTTCGGCAAAGCCGTCCATGACATCGGCAGGAATGACGGCAGCCGGATAGTAACAGACCATGCCGTACAGGTGGAACTGTCCGTGAAGCCTGAAGTGAGCGACAATTTTACACCTTATTATAATAATATGTATGGAACAGACGAAGAATGAACCTAAAAACGAGAACAAGGCGGCTCCCGACAACGGGAAACCGAAGAAGGAGCGCAAGCCGCTGACCGAAGCCCAAAGGCTGAAACGTCAGAAGATGATAGTGCTGCCCGCTATGGTGCTGGTATTCCTCGGTGCGATGTGGCTGATATTCGCACCGTCCTCCGGCAAGGAGCAGGAGCCGGGAACGGGAGGTTACAACATCGAAATGCCCGACGCGGACAAGGCGAACCGCCGGATTATCGGCGACAAGGCGAAAGCCTACGAACAGGGGGCGAGGGAGGAACGGCAGGAGAACCGCGACCGTGCCATGCGGCAATTAGGCGACCTGTTCGACCGCGAAACGGTGGAAGCGGACAATGGCAGCGACTTCGACCTTGCCAATCCCGGTGGAACGGAAGAGGCGGTGAAACCCGCCCCGAAGACCATCCAGTCCTCCGCAGCCGCCTACCGCGACCTCAATGCCACGCTCGGCAACTTCTACGAGCAGCCGGAGAACGACAACGCGGAGATGGACGAACTGCTGGAGCGCATCGCCTCGCTGGAATCGGAACTGGAAAGCGAGAAAGGCAAGGCGTCCGCTATGGATGAGCAGGTGGCACTCATGGAAAAATCCTACGAGCTGGCGGCAAAGTACATGGGCGGTCAGAACGGCGGCAAGCCGGAACCGGTGCAGACGGCAGAGCCTTACCCTGTGCAGAAAGCCGGGAAGAACACGGCTGCACCTGTCAGGCAGGTGGCGCATCAGGTGGTATCCTCTCTCGGACAACCGATGAGCAACGCTGAATTTGTCGCCTCCTTCTCGCAGGAGCGCAACCGCAGTTTCAACACGGCGGTGGGCGTCACGACCGTATCGGACAGGAACACCATATCGGCGTGCGTCTATGGGGCGCAAAGTGTGACGGACGGGCAGACGGTAAGATTACGATTGCTGGAGCCGATGGCGGTAGCGGAAAAAATCATTCCCCGCAACGCGGTGGTGGTCGGCACGGCAAAGATTCAGGGCGAGCGGCTCGGCATCGGGATCACGTCGCTGGAATACGAGGGCACGGTTATCCCGGTGGAACTGGCGGTGTATGACACGGACGGGCAACCCGGCATCTTCATCCCCAACTCGATGGAAATGAACGCCGTCCGTGAGGTTGCCGCAAACATGGGCGGCTCGCTGGGCAGCAGCATCAATATCTCCACCAACGCAGGGGCGCAGCTCGCCTCCGACTTGGGCAAGGGGCTGATACAAGGCACGAGCCAGTATATCGCCAAGAAGATGCGCACGGTGAAAGTGCATCTGAAAGCCGGGTACAGGGTCATGCTCTATCAGGAGATAGACTGAAAACAGAATACAGAAAAAGTAACAATAACCAATGTTTAATTTACCACTAAAATCCAAAGTAATATGAGAAAAGTAATCATCATGTTTGCCCTCGCTATGGGCATCGCTACTGCCAACGCGCAGGAGAACATGACCGTTGGAACGGACAACGGCAGTGTAGAACAGCCGACGACAGAACAGCCGACCTTGACAAAGGAGGTCTATCCGCAGAAGGAGTCGGACGGCGACCTGTATCACGGGCTGACAAAGAAGCTGACCTTCGACCGCATGGTTCCTCCGCACGGCTTGGAAGTGACCTACGACAAGACCGTCCACGTCATTTTCCCCTCGGAAGTGCGCTACGTCGATTTAGGCTCGCCCGACCTGATTGCGGGCAAAGCCGACGGAGCGGAGAACGTCATCCGCGTGAAGGCTACCGTGCGGAACTTCCCGAACGAAACCAACATGTCCGTAATCACGGAAGACGGGAGTTTCTATACCTTCAACGTGAAGTACGCCGCCGAACCGCTGCTGCTCAACGTGGAGATGTGCGACTTCATCCATGACGGCTCGGCGGTGAACCGCCCGAACAACGCGCAGGAAATCTATCTGAAGGAGCTGGGAAGCGAAAGCCCGATGCTGGTGCGCCTTATCATGAAGTCCATCCACAGGCAGAACAAGCGCGAGGTGAAGCACATCGGCTGCAAGCGTTTCGGCATCCAGTACCTGCTGAAAGGCATCTACACGCACAACGGGCTTCTGTATTTCCACACGGAAATCAAGAACCAGAGCAACATTCCTTTCGATGTGGACTACATCACGTGGAAAATCGTGGACAAGAAGGTAGCGAAGCGTACCGCCGTGCAGGAGCAGATCGTCCTGCCGCTCCGCGCGCAGAACTACGCCACGCTCGTGCCGGGCAGGAAGAGCGAGCGCACGGTATTCACGATGGCAAAGTTCACCATCCCCGACGGCAAGTGCCTCGTGGTGGAGCTGAACGAGAAGAACGGAGGTCGCCACCAGTCTTTCGTAATTGAGAACGAGGACTTGGTACGCGCAAATACCATCAACGAACTTCAGGTGCGCTGACTATGAAGAAGTACCTTTTTATGATTATCGCGTCGCTTGCCCTGTTCACAGGGCGGGCGAACGCCCAACGATGCCTGCCGAAAATGCAGGGTATCGAGGTCAGGGTGAACATGGCGGACGGCTTCAATCCCGGCGGCAACGACGGCGGGTACAGCTTCGGGGCGGCTCTCTCCACCTACACGAAGAAAGGGAACAAATGGGTGTTCGGCGGCGAGTACCTGCTGAAGAACAACCCGTACAAGGACGCAAAGATACCCGTGGCACAGTTCACGGCAGAGGGCGGCTACTACTTCAAGATACTGTCCGATGCGCGTAAAATCGTGTTCGTCTATGCGGGTGCTTCGGCTCTTGCCGGGTATGAATCGGTAAACTGGGGCGAGAAGGTGCTGCATGACGGCTCCACGCTCCATGACCGTGACGCCTTCATCTACGGCGGTGCGCTGACGCTGGACGTGGAGTTCTACGTGGCTGACCGTATTGCCCTGCTCGCCAACCTCCGGGAGCGTTGCCTGTGGGGTGGCGACACGAGAAAGTTCCATTGCCAGTTCGGGGCGGGCATCAAGATAATCATCAACTGACGCGCGCCACATGGAACAGACGGACATCGACATGATAAGGCGGATTCCGTTGGCGGACTTCCTTGCACGGCTGGGACATGAGCCTGTCAGGAGGAGCGGAAACGAGCTGTGGTATATCGCCCCGTACAGGGGCGAACGCACGCCCTCTTTCCGTGTGAACGTGGCAAAACAGCTATGGTACGACTTCGGTTTGGGCAAGGGTGGCGACATCTTTACGCTTGCCGGGGAGTTTGCGCAAAGCGTGGATTTTATGGAACAGGCGAGGTTTATAGCGAAAGCCGCAAATATGGTGGTTGATAGGT